>JAYFMV010000009.1:0-21231 GCA_042408245.1 Potamolinea sp. | reverse complement strand
GCGCCTCGCCAATCAACCCCTGCTCGATTTCGTCAACGCCACTTTGCGAGGAATTAGTCAGGTCATTTTCGTCAACAACCCCTTAAGTGGATTGCTAATCCTCACAGCTATGTTCATTCAGTCTCCATGGCTGGGGGTCATGAGCTTAGTTGGGACTGCTACCGCCACCTTAATGGCGATCGCCCTCAAAGCCAATCAAGGTGCGATCCAGAATGGTATCTTTGGGCTGAATGGAATGCTCGTTGGTGCGGCGATGGCGTTCTTTGGGGCGTTTGGCAATGGAACCTGGAATCCTGTCTGGGCGAATCGCCGCCATTATCCTCTCTGCTCTCACAGCGGTGGTGATGGAGACAGTAGGGACGTGGTTCGCCACCCGCTTCAGAGTTGCTCCACTGGGCATCCCCTTTAATGGGGTGATGCTGACATTTCTACTGCTGCTGGCATTTGTACCCCAACCCTTTTTCGATCTGGGGCCGCCGCCACCCCCTTTTCAAACTGGTGCGATTGACGGATTTCGCTTGCTACAATCACTACCGATCAGTCTGGGACAGGTCTTTTTCGTAGACAAGCTAGTTTCAGTTTTGCTAGTCGTCCTAGGTGTTGCCATCTGTACCCCGATTGGTGCAGTGGTGGGATTGCTCGGTTGCGCCATGTACCTGCTAGCTGGTTTGCTGCTGGGAGCCAAGCCGGATGAACTGTATACAGGTTTGTGGGGCTACAATGCAGCTCTCACCGCGACGGCAATTGGGGGAGTGTTTTACACGCCAAACCGTCTCAGCATTTCGATGGGTGTCATCTGTGCTTTCTTAGCATCGATCGCCAGCATTCTCCTGGCTCCCCTGTTCTCCCTGCTCAAGCTACCCGTTCTGTCCGTGCCGTTTGCAATTGTAACGATTGGGTGTTGTCTGATCTTACAGCGATCGCTACCTTCCCTCGTCCCCGTGGTTCTGCATACAGTGGCGAGTCCAGAGGAACATCGACAACGGTTCCTGGTAGCCAAGGAAACTATTGCTAGCTTCCGGCAACAACTCAGAGCCGCGCTTGGGGGGCAGCAACGCAAAATCTTGTTTGAGCAGGCAACTCCGGCGATTAAAGGCGATTTACGCTACATCTTCGATGCCATTGATCGCGATCGCAGTGGGTTCCTCTCAACCCAGGAGCTTGCAACTCACCTGCATCAGGCAGGAAAAGCCGTCTCTGAGGGTGAACTAACCTATCTGTTCAAGTGCATGGATAGAGATGGCAGTGGTGCGATCGACTTTGAGGAATTTGGCGAATTGATGTTGCGCCATCAACGGCTGATGTCGAGATATACAGAATTTGTCACCTATTTCCTACCCATTGATGTCGATGCAGATGATTCCATCAGTATGCAGGAGATGAATACGGCACTAGCCAGTTTGAAAGAGCCACCTTTGTCTGAGGATGAAATCACATTTCTGCAAGATCAAACAGGAGGACAGCCGTTGACTTGGAATCGGTTTATTGAGGTGCTGCTACTGACTTGATGTAATCCCCCTCCCTAAATTTTCAACAGCGTAAAACTTAAAACTAAGGAATTATGTGACACTCCAAAAGAATCTGGAAATGTTAAATAATATATCCCACCCTAGAGACCAAGTTTTGTTCAACGACTGGCACGCTGTGTTACGATCCCAAGACTTAGATCGGGCAAAGTTTTAAGAAAACGCCTTCTGGGATTAGAGTTAGTGCTGTTACTTTACTCTAACAGTCAGGTTCTTAGTTGGCAGGACGGTTGCCCCGATCGTTACGGGGTAAGCTTAATAGTTTCTGGGCTTTTCTTAACTAACTTAAGCATCTTTTTGGATGGCAGACAAGTATTAGCTAATCTTTGCTTGTGGTGATTGAGATCATGTATCTTAGGAAACTAGGCCATGAAATTATTAAATAATAAATTAAACTTGACATTCTGATAAAAACTCTAATATTTTATTAGAATAATACCAATAATAAGAAAGGTGAGATCATGGCTTTATCTGAATTTCAAAAAAGAAAGTGTGCCTTAGCGTTCTACAGATATGATTTATCCAAAGATGGAGTTGTGGAAGCATTGGACTTCGATATGGCTGGGCAAAAACTTGCTGAACTGCAAGGTTTTGAACCTGGTTCGCTAGAGTATGGAAAAATTACATCTGCTTTTAAAACCGAATGGGATACTTTTCTCAAACCTGCTGACCAGGATGGTGACGATAAATTAACCCTTGATGAATATATCAAGTTGGCTGAGCAATTGATTGAAGGCCCTAACGCAACAGAAATAAATTTGTCTGTAAATCAGCATCTTTTTGACATAATTGATTTAGATGGCGACGGTACCATTAATACTAATGAGTTTGTTATATTTCTGAAGGCTAGAGCCATCACTGAAGAAGAAGCTAAATTTGCTTTTTCCAAACTTGATGTGGACAATAGTGGTAGTATTTCCAGAAAACAATTTGCTAAACATCTGATGGATTATTACCGTAGCAACGATGCAGCAGCGCCTGGAAATTGGTTTTATGGCTCCTACTAAGCTTAAACAAAATAAACTTTCTTAGGTTAGTTCTCTATAGTGAGGATTACTGACACGAGGGGAAGGAGGGAGGGGAGATATAGCTCGCCCACTTTTTTCTCTTACTTGAGGAACCTTATCCTATGACAACTCAACTCACTCATCCTAGAATCATTCTCGACACCGATCCAGGTGGAGATGATATTTATGCTTTCCTTTGGCTTCTGGGCTTGGTCAAACAAGGACTCGCTGAACTTGTCGCCGTTACTTCCGCAGATGGCAATGTCGCTGCTAAACGCACGTTTTCTAGTGCTAGCCAAATTTTAAATTTAGCAGGATTCCCAGACATTAAAGTAGGTCGCGGTGTCCCAATAAAAGAAGTTGTAGAAGATGCCGGACATATTCATGGAGCGGATGGGATGGGCAATCTATCCCATACCTTACCCGCACCCACGCATAACTTTGAGGAAGCTCGCTACTCCGACGAACTCATTATCGACGAGCTGAACGCAGCTCCGGGAGAGATTACCATTGTAGCGATCGGTCCGCTGACCAACCTTGCGGCAGCGGAAACGAAAAGTCCCGGCATCCTTAAAAAAGCCAAGGAAATTGTGATTATGGGGGGTGCTTTCTTTTGTTCCGGTAATGTGACTCCCCATGCTGAATTTAATATTTGGTTTAATGTTGAAGCTGCTCAGACAGTATTTGACAGCCGAGACGATATTGTCGTGATGCCACTGGACGTGACCCGACACTTAATTTTCACACGAGATATGACTCAGGCAGTCACTCAGGCGAATCCGGAGAGTAAACTTTCCCAATTCTTGATAGATCTTTGCGAGTTCATGATTGGCACAGCCTTGGGTTATCGAGAAACAGCAGGAATTCCAGGACTTCTTGTCCATGATGCAGCAACCTTAGGATACCTATTTTATCCAGAAACCCTGATGTTGAAAAGGGCAAAAGTCCGGGTTGAAACGAAGGGAGAGTGGACACTGGGACAGACATCGATTGATAGTCGTCCTTCACCAAAAACAGGAGCAAATGCTTGGGTAGCGTTGCAGGTAGATGAGAGTAAATTTTTTACCAGCTTCGTTGAAGATTTGAAGCAGCTATTCACAGCCCCAGTTATTTCGTGAAGGCGAGATACCCGACTTCTTAGATAAGTCGGGTATTTGAACCGAATAGACAAAATTAATGTTAGTTTCACAAAGGTAAAAAATAATGACGACCACAGAGCGGTTTAAAGAGTTCACGATTTTGCATTCCAATGATATGCATGGAGACTTTCTGGCAGAGGCTGGAGGTGAAAAGGGTCATCTAATTGGTGGAGTGTCGCTGCTTTCGGGATACATCAATAAGGTGCGCCAGGAAGAAAAAAACGTACTTTTTGTCATTTCAGGTGACATGGTTCAGGGTTCTCTCATTGATAAGGAATATAGAGGTCTTTCAACTATAGAGATTATGAATTACCTCGCTCCAGATGTAGTGACTCTGGGGAATCACGAATTGGATTATGGGTTGCCTCACTTACTATTCTTGGAAAAGATGGCAAATTTTCCGATCGTGAATGCCAATTTGTATATCACAAAGTACAATAAACGCTTGATGAATCCATATATCATCAGAACACCTCCGTCGTCGGAAACTCTGTGTCTTTAGACCAGAGAGGAAGACGCGGTAGCGGTTTTAACCGCCTACAATGTTCAAAATCCATAATTGTAACCATCCTTTTGATGAATCTGTTGACAATATTTGTGACTGATTCCTTGAATTAATCCAATTGTTGTTGAGATATTGAAGCTTCCAGTTGAGCGCACTGCAACTCTTCCAACATAAGCCCCAATTTTCTTGCCAGAAGTAACAATCGCTTTGACGATATCCCCTGTTTGAAAACCTTTGACAAACTTGAATCTAGGCACATACCGAGAAGGGAAACCAAACTTATCAGTGCGGCACATTTGCCTTGAACCATGACCCGTTGCCTTGATGTTTAATGGTTGAGTTGCTAATACCACAAGCTCAGGTGTATCACCAACACAAGCAGCATCAAAAAAGTGAGTTTTTGGCAAGCTTAACTTGGTTCTGTTGAACTTTGTTAGCCCACCAGAGCCTGTACTAATTTCTAGTCCAGTCTCTTTTAGTCGATTAAACAATGACCACCGTGTTGAATTGACAGCCGCAGCATCCTTTAAAGGGCGTTTAGCTTGGGCTAAAACCCTCTTGAAAACATCTGGCTTTTTCTTGAGAAATACCTCAATATCTTGAGTTCCTTTCTTGATGTTGCAAGGTTCGCAAGCTAAGCACAGATTAGAGATACGGTTACTACCACCTTTGGCTTTAGGGTGAATATGCTCAATCTGTAGTAGTACATTTTCCACTCCACAGTAAGCACATCTTCTCTCCCATTTGTTAAGCAGGTACTCACGAACTTCGTAACCTGCTAACTCACCTTGTTGATACTCAACTCCTGTAATTTCCGGATTCTCAATCTGTTGCAGATCAAACCTGACCAGCTCTTGAAAAACCGCGTTAATTGGCGTGAGTCTTGACATCTTATTAACCCAAGTTAGGATTGTTTCTACGCGGTGCTTAAGACTTGGAGCTAACCAACCTTTAGGACAGGTTCGGTTGAGAAATCGAGCTTGACGATAACGAGTGTGCCGATTTCTACGACCACGACGCAATGAACGCCTTGATTCTAGAGATGCTTTGATTGCCTGACCACGATGAGTTAGTTCAGCTACCCAAAGTAGATTACAACCTGAAAGTATTGCCATTCCTGTCGTTTTAGAACCAGGGTCAATTTTTAGCGTCAATGGTTCTGGAGTATCAACAACCTCCTTATTTAAAATGATGGTGAACGGATACAACCTGAACACTTTAGCCTTGCCAGCATTCAGTAACTTACGAGCTACGGATGGTTTGCAGGGTGTCAAAGGTTTGCGGTTGGTATCAAGAACAAAAGCGTAATTTGCTAGTTTAGACATTGTTGTGTCTGACCTTTTCAGTAACGTTAGCTTTGACAAAGTTTTAAGAGCTTTTTAGATTTGCAACACTGTCTCAGTGACCTTTAAGACTGTTTAATTGCAAATGACAGAGCAGGGAACTAGCTACGCATCCCAGGGTGTCGTGACTCAAAAAACGTAGTACTCGTGGTACTTAGTCTGGTAAGCATGGCTTCAACTAATCTCTTAGCTGAAGCCCCGTGTCTTTAGACCGGGGTTGCTTACCCTCAATGTAGATGGATTTGATATCATGTTCATCGGAATTATAACTGAAGAAGCTCTTAAGTCCTTAAAACGCGATCTCAGTATTAGCACATTTATCAGTCTTGAAGATGCCGCCTCAGAAGTAGGTAAGATTTGCGACGGCCTACAAAAATGATGACATTGACCTAACAATTCTGCTAACTCACATCGGTTTTGAAGAAGATAAAAAACTAGCGGCATTGCTAAACCCTGAATGGGGTGTGGATATGATCATTGGCGGACACTCTCATACATTTTTAGAACAACCTGCCGAAGTTAACAATATTCTGATCGCACAAGCTGGAATTGGCACAGACCAAATTGGACGGTTTGATGTTGTCGTGGATGACGATACTAACAGCATCGTTGAATGGAAGTGGCAACTCTTACCTGTAGATAATAATCTGGCTGAGCCAGATCCAGAAATCGAAAAGCTGATTATGACTTTCCAAAAAGAAGTCGATCGCAAATATAATCGACTGATTGGACGATTAGCACATAAATTGACACATCCTAAGCGTGAAGAAGAAAGTGATTTAGGTAACTTAATTGCTGATATTGTTGCCCAACTCGATAAGCTTGATGTGGTTCTGATCGGAAGTGGTTCAATCCGTGGAACAAAATTAGGTCCTCTAGTTACATTAAGCGACCTGAAAACAGTTTACCCTTACGACGATGTACTTTATAAAGTTAGAGTTACTGGTGAACAGCTCACTCAGATATTTGCACATTTTATGAGATTGGAAAACAGAATACCCGGTGAAAGTTGTTATTTTCAAGTCAACAAAGGTATTCAGGCCGTTTACAACGATGCCCAAAAGAGGCTTGAATCTTTGAGCATTAATGAGAAATCAGTACAAGCCGATGCTCATTACACTATCTGTCTAGAGGAATTTCATTACAAAAATTCAGTACTGAGTCTAGGCATAACAACTGAAGAATTGACACAATTAGACAACGCAAAGGTAGTTTCAACATCCTGCCAGAATATCCTTGAAGAATACTTTAGCCATCATCAAAATCTTAACAGCAAGATCGAAGGACGATTGACATACAAATAGATAGTTCAGAGCTGATTTTCAATGATATAAAGTCTGGGTGAATACCCACATTATCGGTTTGGTTATTCATGGTTCATGGTTCATTGCTATGAACCGTCTAATTCTGGTCAATCAACCGAACATGATATGATTGTCTTTATTGGGCAGGCAAGATACCTGCCCAACAAAAAACTATAGCAATTCTCAGTTGAGTGAGGCACAGACTCAATCAAAACATATGTAAGACAGCTCAACTCACCCACCTTGCAAATCAACACTTGTGTTCATCTGTGGTTCCCAATCCTAAATTAGGATTTTTGCAATCTTGTCTTAAGAAATGCAACTTGGTATTAGCAGACGGCTTTCTAAACTTTGGACATTGCTACTGGTGCAATTGGTCTAGTAGTTTTCCCAGGCAAAGTTTTGTACTTTACATAATATCCAGCTAATACTAACAGCACAATCAAAATACTACCAATCCCGATGGAACTAGGCATCCAAAATACAGCTTCTACATGATTTAGTTGACCAGGTTTGAGCGTCCATACTAACTGATGCCCATTATCGTAGACATTGGGACTGATCGCATTTTCTGCATTCTCAATACTTTTTGCTCCCCAAGGTGTTTGTAAACTAAACTGCAATTCCAACAGCGAACCTGGACTAACAATCACTGTACCATTTGTAGAGAGAACGCCAAGAGATTGCAAATCTAGGTCATAACTTAAATGATTCCTTTCCCAGAGAAAAGCGTTGTTCTGTTCTAAGCGAAATTTAGAATTTAAAGTTGGTAATTCTAGTTTGGGAACGTCTTCAGCAGGCGAAACTTTTTTCACCACTGGATTGAAAAACTTGTCAAACTTTGACTCTAATTGGGCACCGTTATCAAAAGGAATTGTCACAACAATTTCCTGGTTAGAAAGGCGCTTCGTTTTTCCCTCAAGTTGCTTGGCCCTACTTTCAATACTGTTGAGCCATTCCTGGGCCTGAGTATTGCTAAAGTGGGTTAACTGTTCTCCTAGTTTGATATGTTGCACGAATTCGCCACGGTTGGGACTGTCGAATTTGACTCCGACATCGTATTTTACGCAGCCAGAAAGTAGCAGTGAAGTCAGGAAGATAACGACAATAATCCGTAAGTTTCCCAGAAGGTTACGAAAGAATGATAATAGTTCAGTGATGGCTGGCTTCACAATTTTCTCCTTAAGGTTATAGATATTATCCGATAGGTTGTTGATGTTTTTCGGGGTGTTTAAAAACTACTGACGGGCGGCAACTGCTAAGTGTTCAAATAATATACTGGGGAGATAGGCTATACCACCTACCCATTCAGGTTTGTCGCTTAAATCTACGAGATTTTTGAACGCCTCGAAAATGTTACCAGCAACCATCGTATTTTTCACTCTCCCGACAATTTGGCCTTTCTCTACTTTGTAGCCTAAATCCAGGTTGACTGAAAATTCTCCTGCTAGTTGATTAGATTGACCAGCACCAAGAACTTGATCTACAATCAACCCTTCTTCTATACCTGCAATTAAGTCAGCGGTTGATGTTTTACCAGGTGCGATACAGCCATTGACTAATTGTGCACCGGGAAGAGACAACCCACCTCGGAAGCCATTACCTGTCGGTTCGCAACCAGCACGCGCAGCCCAACGACGATCCCAGTAAAATTGTTTGACAATACCCTGGTCAATTAATACCTTACGCTTGGTGGGTGTACCTTCATCGTCAAAAGCACAAGCAGAGGAACCGATGCTAGGGTCTTCAAACAAGGTTAAACGTTCGTCAAACAATTTCTCACCTACTTTACCTGCGAGGGGAGAGGCTTTTTGGTAAACTGATTGACCGGAGAGAATCGTCTTAAATAAGCGTCCGATGGTGCTAGCAGCGGCTCTAGGAGTAAATAATACTGGAAAAGAACCACTTTTGATACTTGCTTGCTGTTCGGCTCGCTGGTACTTTTGCAACAGTTCTTGGAGAAGCTGCTGATAATCTGGAATACCGTTGCGTACCACGTCTGAACTATAAGCTTGCAGGAAATCTTCACCCTTCACCAAATTACCAGAAAGACTCGCACTTATAGTTTGACTACTTTGGGAAACATACACATCACTACTGGTAGCAATTGTAACCTCACCAGTACGGACATGGAAGCCGACATCTACCAGGATATCGGGGTTGTAATCATGCACCTGAGTAATCAAATGCTCTCCCGTTTCTACTAACTCCTGACTTGTCGGTGGCGTATAATCAGTTACAGGGATTGTCAGATGAAAATCCTTGGCAAACTCAAATTCTGCCTCGTCGCCAATTTCTGAAGTTTGCACTGCAGCAGCAACTAAGTCATCCAATCTGCTTAAATCAGTAGAGCTGGCAAATCCCATTCTTCCGTTACAAATTACCCGCAGCGCCACACCTTGAAGCGCTTTTGTAGAAAGGGACTTTAAACGATTATTTTCAAACTCAATCGGTGTATCTTGACTGGAAATGTAGTAAACTTCAGCTGCAGAAGCGTGCTGAGTTGCTAATTTAAGAATTTGCTCTAGCTCTCGTGTGCTCACGGTGATAACTTTAAACTTTATTCTCCGATACTATCATCGGTGAGAAGCTTCTCAGCTTTGCAGTATATTTTTTGAGGGGCTTCACTAAAGTATTTGAATAATGCTGGACACAGCCACCCTTCCATGTTATTTGCACACCACCGATACCAGTGTCCTCCAAAGTCCTCTCTGACCCAAATGAATTCCTCCTGATATCCTGGAAAAGGATTAAGAGAAAATAACAGCTTGAAACCTCGATCAGCATTAGGAATATCTTGTACAAGAACATCGATTATTTCAGGGATACCACTAACAAAGGGTTCCTGTACAAGTCCGACTTTCTCATCATCAAAAACCCAGGTATGCTGATACCGATAGGGAAAAATTACCATCATTGCGTTTGACATTTGATTAATACCTCTCAAGCTTTTACTACTATTTTAAGTAATGCATTAGGTCAGTAGATTTGGGATTGTCCGCGAGGAAGAGATTTGTTTCCCATTCCAGCAAACGCCAAAAAATCACAAAGGCGATCGCATAAATGCCATTGGTGATACAGATAAGTAGAGTAGGACTTACGCAGGGAGTTTCCTACCAAAAGAATCAGTAGATAGATAAAATCTACTTATTTCAGCTATAATAAAAGTTTTTCAAAAATTCACTCAGAAAAACTCTATGACTATCGGTATTTGGGTATTAGGTGACCAGTTGTGGGCGCAACAAGCAGCCCTATCTAGTTATGAACGACAGAGAGATATTACACCTGTAATACTAATTGAATCGCTGAATTACACTAAACAAAGACCTTGCCACCGTCAAAAATTAATTTTGATTTGGTAAGCAATGCGGCATTTTACCGAAAAATTACGCTCAAATGGTTGGAATGTTACCTATGAGATAACTGAAGATTTGGAAGCACCTATTAAAGCTTGGACAAAGAAAAATAGTATTACAGAATTACGAGTAATAACTCCCAATGAGCGACCCTTCGCTCAGATGATTGGGAACCTGAATTTAAGTTGCCAAGTCACATTGGTTGGCAACAACCATTTTATGTGGAGTGAGGAGTAGTTTAAGGAATGGGCTAAATCTCAAAAAAGCCTGTTGATGGGAAATTTATATCGAGAAGGTCATAAACGCTTCAATATTTTGATGGCTGATCAAAAGCCAATTGGGGGGGAGGGAACTTTGATCAAGAAAATCGTAAACCAATTAAAGGTAAACTCAAGACACCTGAAACCCTTTATTTTGAGACAGATCAGATAACTATTGATGTTGTTAATTGGGTGAAATCTCAAAACTTTTTAGCCTACGGAGATGCTGAACTTTTTCACTGGGCTGTAACTCGTCATCAGGTACTTCAAGTATTACACTTTTTCATTCAAAAGCGCTTACCAGCTTTTTGTCTTTATCAAGATGCGATGGTAACAGGAGAGGAAACAATGTGGCATTCGCTGCTTTCCCCATACTTAAATATCGGCTTACTTCACCCTTGGGAAGTGATTGCCGCAGCCGAAAAATCTTATCAGCAAAATGCACTCAATTTAAGCATTATTGAGGGTTTTATTCGTCAGGTGTTGGGTTGGAGGGAATATATGCACGGGGTTTATAAACAAATGGAAGCTGATTATACAGAACGTAATTGGTTCAAACATACTCAGCCACTCCCAGCATTTTACTGGGATGCCGAAAAAACAGATATGAACTGTTTGCACCAAATTCTCAAGCAGGTGCAGCGCAGCGGGTACGCGCACCACATTCAACGATTAATGATGCTGAACAATTTTGCCTTAATTGCCGGAATTGCACCCCAAGAAGTTGAAGCATGGTTTCATGCAGCGTTTATTGATGCTTACGACTGGGTTATGCAGACTAATGTAATTGGTATGGGTCAGTTTGCTGATGGTGGAATTCTTGCTTCTAAGCCTTATGCCGCATCGGCAAATTATATCAACAAGATGAGCGACTATTGCGGTAGTTGCGTTGACAAACCACAAGCTCGCACTGGAGAAAAAGCTTGCCCTTTTAATTTTTTCTATTGGGATTTTATTGACCGTCACTGCGACCAGATCAAGTCTCAAGGACGCATTAACTTTATGTTAGCTAATCTGGAGCGTATTTCCCCTGAAGAATTAAAAAGAATTAGTCAAAAATCTGCTGACTGGCACGCCAAAAATACTGCTAATATATAAAGTATTTATAAAGTTTCTCAGCAAGTTAGAGCTAAGTGTAAAAAAAAGGTGAAGAATAAGTATGTAACTGGTTGTTCACTAATGTTAGTGAAACTACTGAAAGTTTTACGAACGACTTAAATAAGCTTTAAATTTGGATAAACTAGGCGCTTAATTTAAAAATAAATCAAGGTTTGCATCTGAGGTATCTCTGCTCGGCCACAAGTCCGCATAATTGTGATTTCCCCCTAAACCTTTATGACAATCTCCTACTCCCCGATCCTGACGCTTGAAAGTCAAGACCTTTTGCAAGAAGCATCCGCTGAAAGAGTTGAATTGATCGAGCAGTTGTTGGCCATTGGTACAGCACTTTCTTCCAGCAATGATTTAGGCGAATTATTAAATCTGATTTTGTACAAAAGCAGGGAAATTACTTGTAGCGATGCTGGTAGTGTCTATCTAATAGACCGTAATGATGCCCAGCCTAAGCTTCTTTTCAAGGTAGCGCAGAATGATTCTTTGCCCCATGCTTCCTTTCAAGAGTACGCTATGCCTCTGACTCGTCAAAGTCTGGCCGGGTATGTGGCACTGACGGGCGAAATTTTAAATTTGCCAGATGCTTACGATTTGCCTCTAGGTGTCCCTTACCAGCTCGATCGCAGTTTTGACATTACCATGCCTTATCGTACTTGTTCGGTGCTGGTGCTGCCGATGCAAGACCAGGATGGGGAGATTATTGGCGTGCTACAACTGATTAATCGTAAGCTGCAGCGTGATCTTGTTGTCACGACTGAGAACGCGATGGAGATAATGCAGTCTTATTCAGATTGGGAAGAACGCATTGTGCGATCGCTTGCTTCTCAGGCGGCAATTTCCATTGAACGCAATCATCTCCAACAAAGTATTGAAAATCTGTTTGAAGGTTTTGTCAAGGCGTCTGTCCAGATTATTGAAGCGCGAGACCAGACAACATCCGGTCACTCGGAACGAGTCGCTGAACTAACGGTGCGCTTGGGCCAAGAGGCTAGTTCTGTCACCAGTGGTCCGCTACGTGCGATTTATTTGGGCGATCGCCAAATTCAAGAAATTCGCTATGCTGCTTTATTGCACGACTTTGGCAAAGTGGGTATTCCCGAAGCGATTTTAGGTAAGCGGAAAAAACTCTACCCCGAACAACTAGAGGTAGTTCGTTATCGCTTTGCTTTAGCACAGCGCACCATCGAAATGGACTGCGCTCAAACAAAATTTAAGTATTTAATTGAGCATCCTGACCACAGACATTTAGGAGATACTTCTACATCCGGCTGTTCCCACTGCCATAAGCTAAAACAACTTGATTCTCAACTGAGTCAAACTGTTGACACACTTAATCATTATTGGGATTTAATACAAGAACTTAACGAACCTGATGTCATTTTGACCAGACAGTTTCATGCTTTTTCTGAGGAGACTCACGCTCAACTGAGTGCTTTGTCTCAATATACCTATCGAGATACTGATGGTACGCTCAAACCTTTGATTTCAGAGGAAGAAATGGCTCAGTTACTTGTGACAAGAGGTAACCTGACACCCCAAGAACGGTTGGAAATTGAATCTCACGTGACTCACACCTACCACTTTCTTAAGGGGATTCCCTGGACAAAGCATCTCAAAGGCGTACCTACTATTGCTTATGGACATCACGAAAAGCTGGATGGTACTGGCTACCCTCAAGGTTTGAAGCAAGACGAAATTCCCATTCAAACGCAGATGCTGACGATTGCGGATATCTACGACGCACTGACTGCGAGCGATCGCCCCTACAAGCGTCGGTTACCGATCAACACTGTGATGGCAATCTTGCGACAAGAAGCCTCCAAAAATAAAATCAATAGCGACTTGGTAGAGTTATTTGAGCAACGCCAGGTTTTTACGGTTTTGGGTCACACCCTACCAGCAGATTCTCACTCAGTAGCTTGAGGGTGGAGATTGGGGATTGGGGATTGGGGATTGGGTAAGGCCGGAATCTTCCCCCATCTCCCCCATCTCTAGGGCGGGTTTTGTTTGAGAGGTTGGCGGTACGTAGTGTCAGGTTATCTTCTAAACCCGCCCCTACATTATGCCCCATCTCCCCTGTCTCCTCAATCTCCCCTCTCTCCCCTCTCACTGTAAGAATTCTTATTTTTCGTCCTATTTTTCCCCACAGATTCCCCAACGTTTCCACACAGCCTTCGATCTTTTCCACAGTTTACCTGTGGTTTTCCACAGCAATAAACGGCAGAATCAGGGCTTACCGTCTTACTGGGGATTTTCTTGGTAGAGTATTTGCTGGCGATAAGTACCTAGTTTATGTATAGATGTGTAACGGGGATCAGCCTGAAATGCTGATTATTCCGTGAAGATTTTTATAGTTTGAAAGGGGTTGTAATATTTCGCAGCATTGACAATACCACCCCATCTCAGCCGACAATGGTGCGACTAAGAGAAGTTTTTGTTTGTGAGAAAAGCAAGAGTGGCACTATAAGCAGGTGCTTTTTCCAACTTAATTTATCTTTGCTTTCAGAGAAATTAGCTCAAAGAGGCGCTGAAAGCAAGGTTACTTTGTCCCAACACCGAGGAAACGAGAGTAAATATGAACGCAACAATCAGCATCCTGGCAGAAATCCCCGAAGACTTGCACGAGTCTCTCGCTAGCTATCTGGAAACCCATCCAAGCTGGGATCAAGATAGGGTATTTGCAGCAGCGCTGTCGCTGTTTTTGCTCCAAAATGGAAATAGTAAGACACCAGAAGCATCACAGAGCTACCGCGCTTGTGCTCGTGTCTATCTAGAATCCTTATTTCAGTATCCTGCCTAGATCAGGGATAAGGTATAAGGGATAAGGGATTGGGAAAAGAAAAATCTTGTCAAGAATCCCTGCATCAAGAGAGGTTTCTTCCCAATTCCCAATTCCCAATTCCCAATTAAGCGAAACGTATCATAAAACATGACAGAAGCAGCATCTCCACCTACTTTGGTGATTCCTCAGCTAATTGTAGGTTTAGGGAATCCAGAACCAAAGTACGATAAAACGCGGCACAACATAGGATTTGAAGCCCTGGATGCGCTAGCACGTCGGGTACAGACTTCTTGGACAGAAAATCGCCGTTTTCAGGCATTATTTGCCGAAGGGTGTGGGCAGAATGGAGACAAGCTGCGTTTGCTTAAGCCACTTACCTACATGAATCGTTCCGGACAAGCTATTCGTGCTGCGACGGATTGGTATAAGCTTCCACCTGAGTCAGTGCTGATTATCTATGACGATATGGATTTACCAGTAGGGCGTCTGCGGCTACGTCTTTCCGGTTCTGCTGGGGGGCATAATGGTATGAAGTCGGCGATCGCTCATCTCGGTACACAAAATTTCCCTCGCTTGAGGATTGGTATCGGCAAGTCTGGCAATGGGGACAAGGACACGGTTTCCCACGTTTTGGGAAAATTTTCACCCCAAGAAAGCCAGTTAATACCTGAAGTTCTGCAACTTGTGGTTGATACTGTGGAACTCAGTCTTAAGCAAGGAGTAGAAAAGGCGATGAGTCTCTACAATAACCGCCAAGTAGAGATGAGTAATTAGTTGTTAGTTGTTTGTTGTTTGTTTCTTGAGCGCCAACCCCGTGTGTCTAAAAGACCAACAACTAACAACAAGCCACTTACATAATCTGATTCAAGCAGGAAAGGTCAGCAGAGCCAAAGTGAACGCTCAAAGCAACATTCAAATTTTCCAGAGATGAGATTAACCACGGTACACCATCTCTAGTCGAAGATTCGTAATGGTTAAACAAAATGGCAAACCGTTTTTCCAAATAGGGCTTGACTTTGCGGCACAGCAGCACAATTTTGAGCAACAACCCAGTAGTGAAAATTGTACCCAGGTTGGTAATTAGATCCACAAAAACAAAGTGGTTAGGCCGCTGAGGACTCTCCACCACTAAAAAGTTCAACAACTGACTACAAGTTCTGACCAGTAGAAATTCGCTGGGCTTCTGGGAATCGCTGTGAATCAGGGTATTTTTGAGATGATTGTACAGCCGATCATTAAACTGACGTTTCCCGTAGGCTGGATCAATGGAAAGCGTCATGTACTCATACAAGTCATCCTTAAAATCTTTGTAGGAAGAGGTATGGGTACTATGAGTCAGGAAGCTTTGAGCAACATCTCGGTAGGTGTCGGGACCTTGCACTTTGCCGACAAACTGCTTGAGGGCCGCACCCAACTCGCGATCGCTCAAAAGAGTAGGATTTTTTACTGGCTGGATCAGTTTTTCTTGTCCTGTTGTAGGTTTGTTGCGCAGCACTTGGGCGCATCGGACTTGATAAGTTACATACTGAGACAAATCCCATTCAATGCCTCGCTGAACCCTAGCTTGAATTTGCTTGACAGTCTGCTGATGTTCGTAACTGCTGTCTTCACTGAGAAGGCAGTGCTCGTATAAATACGGATATCGCTTGATGAGACTGCCAACTACCCTGGAACCATTGCTAGTGGCTTCTACTGTTTCACTCACCACCTGAGACAAACGCCGCAAGGTCAGATATTGCTCTGTCTCAGTGAACAACTGTACCAAATATCGCAAACGCCTGAGAACACGAGATTGAACTTTTTTCGGATCGGGCGGATTTTCAAACAGCCCAACTAAATCAGGGATAGCCCCATGTAAATGCGGTTGCAGTTGCCAGCGATTGATCAGAATGTGGCAGCAACGGTTGAGGACAAACTTGAATTCTTGTTCAGCCCTTTTGTCCATTGCTACTTTTTCCAGCGCCTGCCAGACTTGTGGATCTAGGTATCTCGCTCCATCCAAAAAAAGGCCTTGGAAGCGCTCAATCATTTGCGGTGGCGATTCTACCTGTACGCAGTACAGCAGATGATCGTACAACTGCTGTTCTTCTGCAATTGGCTGTCGCATATCAGATTGTGTCCAAGTAGTCACTGAGTGTTAGCCCTCCTACTTGCTTTCCGTTAAGGGCAATCTATAGTAGTTTTGCCCCTGTATATTTAACTTGAAACTAAATCGGTCTACTGAGTAGACCCTATTCAGATGCACCGCAACGAGTATACCCGGCACAAGCGGGTACCCTTAATAATTGTCCAATCTAACATCGGCTATTTATATCCATAAAAGCCTATCTTAATAAAATCTTCATTGAGATCCCAAAGATAGGGCAAAATTATAAAGATTCAGTAAAGCAACAGTAGTGATACCCTACCTCCTTATTTACCACAAAACCTAGCTTAAGCCAAGCATATTTTAGACACATTGGGACAGATAGACGAATGCCTTGTAAACTTTCCATAACTCAATTGGTAGACATTATCGCTGCCAAGCCTCTGAATTTATCGGCTGATGTAGATAAAACACTCTTCACCACCATTACTACTGATACCCGCAGTCTCCAACCAGGTCATATATTCTTGGCACTACGGGGAGAAAAGTTTGATGGGCATAATTTTGCTTCATTTGCTGTCCAAAACGGGGCGATCGCTGTCATCACTGACCGTAATACAACCAGTGAACTCAACGATATTCCACAGCTACAAGTAGAAGACACACTACAGGCCTATCAACAAATTGCCCAATGGTGGCGCGACCAATTCGATATCCCAGTCATTGCTGTTACCGGCTCTGTAGGCAAAACTACCACAAAAGAGTTAATCGCTGCAGTTTTGTCAACTAAAGGAAACGTCCTCAAAACTCAGGCAAATTACAACAATGAAATTGGTGTACCCAAAACCTTGCTGGAATTGGGGCCAGAACATGACTACGCTGTGATTGAAATGGCCATGCGCGGTTCCGGACAAATTGCCCTGTTAAGCCAGATTGGCCGCCCTACAATTGGAGTAATTACTAATGTGGGGACGGCTCATATTGGTCTTTTGGGTTCCGAAGAGGCGATCGCCAAAGCTAAGTGTGAATTATTAGTAGAAATGCCCACCACTAGCGTTGCTGTTCTCAATCACGACAACCAATTATTAATTGAAACAGCCTCCAAAGTTTGGCAAGGAAAAACCTTGACATATGGGCTAGAAGGTGGTGACTTACACGGAAAATTGATTGACACAGAAACACTGGAAATTGAGGGAATGCAGTTCCCTCTTCCCCTAGCAGGACGCCACAACGCCCTCAACTATCTAGCAGCATTGGCTGTAGCTAAACTGCTGGGAATTGATGGGAAACCTCTGACCAACAATTTAACAGTGGAACTGCCCTCTGGGCGCTCGCAGCGTTACAATTTGCCTAACGATATCGTAATACTTGATGAAACCTACAATGCTGGGTTGGAATCGATGCTAGCAGCGCTACAACTATTGGCTGAAACTCCAGGATATCGACATATTGCAGTATTAGGGGCGATGAAAGAATTAGGGGAGCGATCGCCACAATTTCATCAACAAGTTGGGGAAAGGGCCCAGCAACTAAATTTTGATGCTTTGTTGATTTTAGTCGATGACCCAGAAGCGCAAGCGATCGCTACCGGTGCTGCTGGATTGCCAACTGAATGCTTTAGCAGTCATGATGCCTTAGTCAGCCGTCTCCAGGAATTAGCGCTCCCAGGCGATCGCCTACTATTCAAAGCCTCTCGTTCAGTCGGATTGGATTCAGTAGTCAATCAATTTCGCAAGGCAATTTCTGGCTGAAATTAGCGTAACTCATGGTAGAAGTTTGGATTAAGGTTTTTCTACCAACAACCAACAACTAACAACTAACAACTAAAAACTAAAAACTAACAACCAACAACTAACAACTGTTTTCATGCCCGAAGGGCTGTACAACTAACAACCAACAACTCTTTTAAAGGATGCATTCTAGTTGAGAAGCCTCTCTAAGATCATTTGGCATTCCATAGTCCTTAGCTGCGAATTTTATTTCTAATTTCAAGCATTCTTTACTGCTAGGAGGAGTTCCGTTGTGGAAGCAAAGCGTATCTTTCACAAATCCTAAACCAGCTTTGCCACAAATCGGGACGATATTTTTATACCCGTAAAATCCCACGATTTCTTGGTAAGAACATCCTCTTTTACGTAACAACAGATGTGAAAGCTTCTTTTTGATATGACTTCCTTTAACACAGACATCAGGACTACTGCACAAATCTACATCTGTTATGTAAAAGGAAAACTTCAGTAAACGACAGTTATCAGAATTATAGTAAAACATCTGAGTTTTACGGCGTCGCTCATAGATAGTTGACTCTGTTGGGAAAGTCCAGGAAAGCTGATTGCCTTGATGTAGGGGTTCTGCTTGCAGATACTCAGCAGCAATTGCTAATAAGCTTGGATCACTTTCCAGTTTTTTTATTGCTGGACAAAATGAAGCAGTGTTGTAATATTTTCCGCTAAGAAATGATTTACCATGCTTTTTTTCTGCCTGTGTTTTATCAGGATAATAAAAGCCTAAATTAGTAATTCCATTGCCATAACAAGGCATCTTGATGGCAAATTCTCTAATTTCTTTCACCAAATTATTAGGTAAGGTGATTCCCAAAGCAAAGCTATCTTTTTTGAGCAACTCAACAATAGGATTAGTATTTAATTTTTTCCAAATTGAAGTTTTGTTAATTAGGGAAAGACTGTTTTTGGTAAATCTCTCAAAATAAAATTGATAAAATAATAGTTCTGCCTTAAAATCCCCAATTTTACTCATGATACTTTCTTAGGATTTAGAGTTAAACAAGATCCAACACTTTTTTTCTCAGAAACGATTCCAAATATTAGACAAGTATTGATTACTATCCGCTTAGTTGTTTTTCGTAATTTTCTTAGCGAAAACAGACCTTTCTGTTAGCCAAAACCACTTAAGCGATACACATAGGTAGCAATCAACCAAAATTGGATTTACCTATTATTCTGTTAGAATAAAAAATGAAAAATTACTTAGAACTGATCGAGGATGTGTAGATGCCTAAGTATTGTCGAATCAAAACTATATTAACGTTTTTAATAAAAATACAACATCACTAAAAAAAAGTATTTACTCATTCTTCATAAAATTCATATTTATTGAGAAAATTATAAAGAGGCACTGAATATTATTTATTGAAAAAATAAAAGAAGATTTTACCTGTAGAAAACTTATCCCTTACAGTTCACCAAGTAGAATTACTTAGGTAAGCTAGAAAAAGCATAAAATGGCGAAAAAATTAGACCAAATTCTCGTGATTGATATTGAAGCAACTTGCTGGGAAGGTGCAATCCCAACAGGACAAGAAAGCGAAATTATCGAAATAGGTATTTGTACTGTCGAGCTGGCTTCAAGAAGGCGCTTGGAGAAAGAAAGTATCTTGGTGAAACCAGAACGTTCCACAGTTAGTAACTTCTGCACTCAATTGACGACATTAACACAGGAGCAAGTTGAGCAAGGAATTGTTTTTGCAGAAGCTTGTTCAATTCTCAAACAAAAATACCGCTCTCAAGAGAGAATTTGGGCAAGCTATGGTGACTACGATCGCCTGCAATTTGAAAGACAATGCCAATCTCGTTATATCAGTTATCCGTTTGGTTCCAGGCACATCAATGTCAAAAGTCTGTTAGCGATTATTCACTGCTTACCCCGCGAAGTTGGTATGGGCCAGGCTTTAGAATTAATCAATCTTCCTCTGGAAGGGACTCATCATCGAGGGGTAGATGATGCTTGGAATATCGCGGCTATCCTCTTAGAATTGCTGTTAAAAACCAGTCCTCAAAACTAGCAATATGCAAATCATTGATTTGTCTCCGGATGCAGAGAAAACTATTCAGCAAGTGGCTGCTTTGTTAGTTGAAGGTTTCCGAGAACATTGGCCGAAGGCTTGGCCTGATCTGGATAGTGCTACTACAGAAGTTCTCCAATCTTTGGAAGCAGATCGAATTAGCAGAGTTGCGCTGGATGAAACTGGTAATGTTTTGGGATGGATTGCTGGTATTAGTCAATACGACGGTAATACATGGGAATTGCATCCTTTAGTTGTGCATTGCAAATGTCGAGGAAAGGGACTTGGAAGAGTGCTTGTTGCTGATTTGGAAGAACGAGTTAGAGAACGCGGTGGTTTAACTCTCTGGGTGGGTACGGATGATGAGGATAATATGACAAGCCTTGGGGGTATAAATCTTTATCCCAATGTTTTTGAGCATATTGCTAAGATCAAAAATTTGCGCGGACATCCTTACGAATTTTACCAGAAATGTGGTTTTGTAATTGTGGGAGTGATGCCAGATGCTAATGGATTGGGGAATCCGGATATTTATCTGGCGAAATCACTGAGAAGAGAAGTTTAGAAAGCTGATTTGTTTCTCTGGAGGGAGTAATTAATGACCTGTGATGGTGTAATGTAGCTGGCAAAATATCTTTCCTCTCAACGCTCATCATGTCACAGATCAATCTTGAGGAACTTGGATCACAAGGAAATGCTGAGGCCGCTCACCACCTTGCTGAACCGCAGTTTTGAACCTAAAGGCGTTACTGTAAAAGCAGCCATCAAAAACAATAGCTTGCACGTTATTGTAGAAGCATCTCAAACTCCCCATCAAGCAGAATCTGTCACCCTAGTTAAAGAAATAGTTACCCGCATCAAACCGCAATCAATTGAGACGGTTACTGTCTATGGTCGTCAAATAGGGGATGATATTCCTGATTGGCATCAAAACTTTTCAGTGATTGATGTCTCTGCTGGTATTTCTAACAGCCAAACTCAAACTTCGGAACCATTTTCTTTTAGTTC
>JAYFMV010000008.1:0-20785 GCA_042408245.1 Potamolinea sp. | reverse complement strand
CCATAGTATCCCTGTTCGCAAGCTTCGTGCTTTTCAAGATGCTGGTCATACTGCTGTCCTGATCATTGGCGATTTTACCGCTAGAATTGGTGACCCGACTGGCAAATCTGAGGTACGACGCCAATTGACAACCGCAGAGGTGGCACAAAATGCTCAAACTTACTTGGATCAAGTACGTCCAATTTTAGACTTTGATACTCCCGGACGTTTGGAAATTCGCTATAACTCTGAGTGGCTCTCCAAGCTGGATTTATCAAAAATCCTAGAACTGTTGGCTACTATGACTGTCGGACAAATGTTGGGCTAAGGAGGGCTTTGCTGAACGCTATCAACAGGGAAACCCAATTTTCATCCATGAGTTTCTCTACCCGCTAATGCAGGGTTATGATTCGTGGCGGTTCAAGCTGATGTTGAGCTGGGGGGAACTGACCAAAAGTTTAATATTGCTGTTGGACGAGATTTACAACGACATTTTGGACAAAAACCTCAGTTTGGTTTGTTGGTGCCGATTTTACTGGGGACTGATGGTGTGCAAAAAATGTCTAAGTCTTTGGGAAATTATGTCGGTTTGTCGGAAGATGCTTTGAGTATGTATTCTAAGCTGGAAAAAACTCCGGATACTTTGTTGCCTGAGTATTTTGAGCTATTGACAAATTTGCAGTTCGATGAAATACCGAAAGAGCCGCGCGATCGCCAAAAACTTCTTGCTTTGACTATTACCACTGGTTACCACGGTGCAGAAGCAGCAAAAGCCGCGCAGCAAGCCGCAATCGAAATTACAGCAGGAGGAACTACTGCTACAGGTGATGCTGTACCAAAGTTTTCTCTGGCAAATGTGGAATTCCCCGCTAAGTTGTTTTATATCCTTAAAGTTAGTGGTTTGTGCAAAAGTAGTGGGGAAGGTCAAAAACAAATTCAAGGGGGCGGTTGTGAAGTTGGAGGGAGAGAAAGTTAGTAATGTTGACCTGACTTTGATTCCCCAGAGGCTTTGGATGGTAAGGTTTTACAACTTGGCAAGAAAAAGTTTGTCCGGCTGGTAGTGGGAGAATAGGAACCGCAGATAAACGCAGATAAACGCAGATGGCTAGAGAAGACCGTGTTATTGTTCCGTTGGATGTTTCGAGTGAAGCAGAGGCGATCGCCCTTGTAGAACGTTTGCCTGAAGTTAGTTTCTGGAAAGTAGGGCTGGAGTTATTTGTCAGCGCTGGCCCTGAGATTCTGCGTACCCTGAAAAGTCGGCAAAAGCGGATTTTCCTTGACCTGAAGTTCCACGATATCCCTAATACCATGAGTGGGGCTTGTCGTCAAGCTGCAACCTATGGCGTGGATTTAATCACAGTTCATGCTACTGCTGGACGTAACGCCTTGAAAGCAGCTAGTTTAGCAGCAGCGGAGGGTTCAGAGATGGCAGGTTGTCCGCCGGCTAAGCTGATAGCGATTACCTTGCTTACCAGTCTTAGCTCACGAGATTTGGCATTTGACCTAAAATTCCCCTAGAATTGCCAGAATATGCCCTACAAATGGCGTTACTTGCCCAAGAAACAAAATTGAATGGGGCGGTATGTTCTCCCCAGGAAGTGGAACAATTGCGCGGGACTTGTGGCGATGACTTTTTATTGGTTTGTCCTGGAGTGCGTCCCAAATGGTCAGAAACAGGCGATCAAAAGCGTGCGATGACTCCCGCAGAGGCGATTAAAGCTGGTGCTGATTACCTGGTGATTGGGCGACCAATTACGGGTGCAAATGACCCTGTTGCAGCCTGGGAGAGGATTTTGCGAAGAACTGGCGACTGTGGATGTCTAGGTTGAACCCTATTGGCTTGCTTCTGCTTCCCTGTTTGGGGTTGCTAGTTGTTAGCGACGTTCAAGCTGTAACTTTGAAAAGCTGTCCTGCTGATGTCGAGGACATTAACAGCTTTGTTGATACGGGATTTACCCAGCTATGCTAATCGAGTGATTCAACAATCTCGAAACATCAACAGAAAAATTGGTGGACTCACTCAAGTCATCATTGCAGGACGCCCAGAGTTTACTCCCCTTCCCCTTAACCAGACTGAATATAGCTCGTTTACCCCAGCCACACAGCCAGCGCCACCCCAACAAGTTTTTTTCACTACCTTAGAACGTCAGTATGTTGGGGGAAAAGCGGCTGAATCTCAACATTTTCACTGGCTATTTCTAACTCAAACTTCTGATGGTTGGCGCTTGGCGATGATGTTTTCTCAGTTTGGTTCTTCGCAAAAAGGAAGTCCCCCAACACCTCCACAGGAAAGCAGTAACGGTATTATTGGTCAGGCGGTTACTACTTGGCTAAGAGATTGTCGTGCTGATGCTATTCGACCGCTTCGTAAGTGATTGATTCAGGAAGTATCCTTTGATAATTACAAGCTTCTAGGAATTGTGAATTACTCAATAAATTACTGTTTTCTTGCTCAATTCTTTGAGATCGAAGATACCGTAACCTTCCGCATCTGCTTGGGAGAGCAAATCCTGATTATAAGTGGGTTTTGACAACCGGATTTGGTATGAGTAGCGACTAATTCCTGATTTTCCTGAAGCAATGAAGATGCAATTAATAGCTTGTGCAGACAGTTAACTCATTCCCCGACTGAAGTACAAAGGATTAAGTTTTATTTGTTGTTAGTTGTTTGTTCTTTGTATCTTTTAATGGGCCGCAGCAGCACCACCAGCCTTAACCTTCTTACATAAAAATAAGGAAAGTCCAGTGACAAGTAAAGCGATACCAACAAAATAAAAGCCATCGTTATAAGCCATTACATAAGCTTCACGACGGACAATATTACTAATAGTAGCCAAAGCTTGATTATAAGCAGTAGTTGGGTCAATTCCCTTACTAATAAAATTCTGAGTTAACTGAGCAATTCGCTGTTGAGTTTCCGGGTTATATAAAGAAACAGCTTCTCCGATACGATTTGAATGAAATTGCTCTCTTTGCGTTACCAAAGTTGATAAGACAGCAATCCCAATTGACCCCCCCAGATTACGCATCATATTAAATAAACCAGAAGCAGAACCAGCTTGTTCAGGTTCAATACTACCAGTAGTAATAGAAGTAAGGGGCACAATCATTAAAGGTTGTCCCAAAGCACGGACAAGCTGCGACCAGCGCAACTCATCTATACCTGTCTCATGGGTCATGTGAGAATTCATAAAACAACTTATCGCAAACAAGCTAAAACCTAGCGCCGCAAGGAAACGAGAATCGAAGCGTTGCATTAATTTTGGCACTAATGGGATAAGAAATAATTGCGGTACTCCCGACCACATAATTACTTCGCCAATTTGCATAGCTGTGTAACCGCGAATTCGGGAAAGATACAGAGGCAAAATGTAAATTGAGCCATATAATCCTAGTCCCAATGAAAGTCCAGCAATACTACCAATACCAAAGTTACGACGTAGCAACAAACGCAAATTGATAAACGGTTTCCTACGAGTAAGTTCAATCCAGAGAAAAGCAGCTAAAAAAGCAAAAGCTACAACAGCTAATTGGGAAATTTCTGTAGAAGAAAACCAATCTTTGCGGTTACCTTCTTCTAACACAACTTCCAAAGAAGCTAAGCCAACTGCCATTGTAAGAATTCCCCACCAATCCCCGTCTTTCAAGCGTTGTAACTGTAACGGTTGGGAGGGAATTGCATAAGCAATCGCAGCCAACATTAATATCCCTGGAATCAAATTCAAATAAAAGTTATACTGCCAACCAAAATTATCTGTTAGCCATCCTCCCAAAGTTGGGCCAATTGAGGGCGCAAATGTCGCCGTCATCGAAAACATTGCCAAACCAATCGTTTGCTTTGCTGGGGGTAAACTTGTCAGCACAATTGTAAAAGCCATCGGGATTAAAATTCCACCAGTAAAGCCTTGTAAGGCGCGAAAAACAATCATCATTGGCAGATTAACTGACCACGCACAGCAAACCGAAAAAAAGATAAATAAAACAGTATTGACTAATAGATATAAACGGATAGAAAAAACTTGAGATAACCATCCAGTCAGCGGAATAACTACTACTTCAGCTACCAGATAAGCTGTAGAAATCCAGGAACCTTCCTCAATAGTCGCCCCTAAAGTTGCCTGAATTTCTGCTAAAGAAGAATTAGTAATTTGAATATCCAGAACTGCCATAAAAGCACCTAACATCGCACCCATTAGACCAATCCAGGTCTTCAACGGGACAACATCAGGCGCTGGGTTTTGACTTCGGTTATCAATTGCAGCTTGGTCAGCCATATAGATTTTAGATTGGGGATTTCGGATTATTTGCTTGCAAACTGGATTGGCAAATAATTTTATTTTAGAAGAATTTTTTCCAATTCAACATTAAGTAACCGAACACCTAGGCTCGTGTTTTATCAACTAAGCCAATTCTTTTGTAAATTGGTAGTACTAACAGCGTTAAAGCTGGAAGCTGTTTAGCAAAAAGGAATGACCCTAAAATACAAAAGCTTCCACCAATAATTAAAGTAAGGGGAGCGCCGATTTTATCGGCCAAGCTACCAGCAACTAAATTGCCAAAAGGTACTGTACCTAAAAACGCCATTGTGTACAAACTCATCAAACGTCCCCGCTTATCGTCATCGACAATTGTTTGTAAGATGGTGTTACTAGCCGCAATTTGTAGAATCGAACCCAAGCCGACAACTAACATCATTAACATCGACAACCAGAGGACACGGGAAAGGGAGAAACAAATAATTCCCACTCCTAAAATTGCTGGCGAAAATACCACCACTTTTCCCAAGCCAACCACAGTTTGCCGCGAACTCAGGTAAATACCGCCAATTAAAGCGCCCACACCAGAAGCAGCCATTAAAAAACCTAATGTTTCAGCACCGCCTTTCAGTATATTTGTCGCAAAAATTGGCACTAATATGGTATAAGGCATTCCCATAAAACTGAATAAGGCTAATAACAATAAAATTGCCCGTATTGGGGGAAAGTTAAAAGCATATTCAAATCCTTCTTTAATTCTTTTTAAGGCAGATTCTGTTGAGTGCTGGGTAATTTTTCTTGGCTTGATTTTCATTGCCAACAGTCCGGCAATTACGGCAATATAGCTGAGACCGTCAATCAGAAAACAGAAGCTTGACCCCACCGAGGCTATCAATAAACCCGCGATTGCTGGTCCAACTAATCTTGCTCCATTGACAATAGATGAATTAAGCGCGATCGCATTCCCTAAGTCTTCTTGATGTTCAACAATTTCAACAACGAAAGCCTGACGTGCTGGTGCATCAAAGGCATTGATCAAACCTTGGAAGATACTCAACACGACAAGATGCCAAATATGAATGACGCCTGTTAGTGCTAAAGTTGCTAGTATCAAAGACTGAATCATCGACAGGATTTGAGTAATAATCAAAATCCGGTGCCGATTCCATCGGTCAACTAAAACTCCCCCAAAGGGAGCAAGTATAAAACTAGGAAATTGGCTAGCAAATCCAACTAAACCCAGAAATAATGCAGAGTTGGTTAAACTGTAGACTAACCAAATAGTCGCAACTTGTGTCATCCAAGTGCCAATCAGGGAGATACTTTGACCTGCAAAGAAAAGGCGATAATTTTTCGACTTTAAGGCCCGCAGTATAGGGGGAAAACTTCTGATTTTTGTCGGCATTTTTTAGGTGACTTATTTGTGTTCCACACTGACAATTGCTGACATTCCAGGAGCAATCCGAGATTCATAACCTTTGATACTTTCGGCGTCTAAGGTAACTTTTACTGGAATGCGTTGTACAACTTTAGTAAAGTTACCGGTTGCGTTATCTGGAGGTAATAAGGCAAACTGAGAGCCTGATGCTGGTGCTATACTTTCCACGCGACCAACAAAGGGATGGTTGGGAAAAGCATCTAATTTCACTTCTGCTTTTTGTCCCGGCTTGATATCTTTTAGCTGAGTTTCTTTGAAGTTAGCTGTTACCCAATAATTGTTTTCTACAATTGCCATTAAAGAGCTTCCTGGTTGAACTCTTTGCCCAACTTGTACCGATTTTCGCCCAACTCGCCCACTAGCAGGAGCAAAAATGTTGGTGTAAGAAAGCTGTAACTGGGTGTCTTTGAGAGCAGCTTCGGCTTGTGAAATTGCTGCTTTAGCAGCTTCATATTGAGCGCTGTTTACTTGAGTTTGTTGACCACTTGCAGTGGCTTGTTGCAAACCGCCCTTGGATGCTGCAAGTCTAGCTTGTGCTGTGGTCACACCTTCTTGAGACTGAGCCAATCTCGCTTGTGCTTTGCTTACTCCTTCTTTGGCTTGAGCTAGTCTAGCTTGGGCTTGTTGTACTTGTTGCTGGGCGGCGCTTTTTTGTGCCAGAGCAACTTCATAAGCTGCTTTGGCTGTATCTAGTAGTTGACGGTTGACAGCACCTTGCTCAAACAGACTGGTGTAGCGGTTGTAATCTGTTTGTGTTTTCTGCAATGTGGCATCTGCTTGCGCTACTTGGGCTTCTGCTGCTGTAATCCCTGCTTGGGCTTCCGCTACTTGGGCCTGTGCTGTGGGAATCCCTGCTTGGGCTTCCGATACTGCTGCTTGAGCCGTTGAAATAGCCGCTACAGCTCCGCTAATATCTCCTTGGGCTTGAGTTGTCTTACCTTGGGTGGTTTCTGCTGCTAGGGAAATATTCGACTGTGCTGCATTAGCTTGGCGCTTGGCTGCTTCTAGGGATGCTTGCGCTTGTAGTATTTTTACCTGATATTCACTGGGATCAAGCTTTACTAAAAGTTCTCCCTTTTTTACCAATTGATTATCATTAATTGGCACTTCTGTTACTGTTCCGTTAATCCTACTACTGACTGGGTGAACGTCTCCAGCAACTTGGGCGTTGTCTGTTTCTTGATGGGTGGAAGTATGTTCCCAATACTTATAGCCAAAGTTACTTGCAGCAATTAACCCTATCCCAGCAATCGCAAAAATTAGCGGTTTCCGATTCTTGTTTTTTGGCGAAGGAACAATTTGTTTACTGTTATCAATTGTGGGTTGTGCTTTGATAGGTAAGGTTTGTAACTCCCCAGTCTCTGTTAGTTCCTTAAGCGAGATCTGTTTTTTTTCTGTTGCTGTCGCTACCTGTCCGTTTAAAGAGCTATGTTTGAATTTGTCCATAATTTTTAGTGTTTGAGATACTTAGTAGGCAAGGCTGAACTTTTGATTAACAACCTTTACTCTTATAGGTGCAGTATCTCGGTAGATGTAAGGTTTACTAAATAAATTAAGTTGCTTTAATTTATTGTGCTTACTAATAATTTATTTAAAGTTGAGGACTTAAGCCTCGTCCAGTTGGGTGAATTGTTTTTGCTAGCTTTGTCTGCTTAATCTCCCTTTAGTTATAAATTTTAGGTAATAAAATAAGTGCATTTTTTGAATATAAATAGTAATACCTTAGTTAAAGTTTAGGGTAATAAACATCCTCCAGTTGGGTGAGTTTATTGCGCTTTTTTTCCTGGAGAGCGCCCGAAGTTTGGTTAGATTCAATCCGTATGTATCGCCAAGTAGTTCATCCAAAAGGGAACAGGGAAGAGGGAACTCTCTAACAAGGAGGAACGAGTAGTTTCCCGTTTTGGGTATTGACGAACCGCGTCCCTTGGGAGTCAGAAACCCCCACTTCGATAAGTGGATTGTTTTGCTGGAGGTCAAATCCCCCTCCAAAACCTACAGATCTGTTGACCTTTCCCCGTTCCCTTTAATCTGAGTGGGAATATAATTTCCTGTCTCATAGAAAAAGTCCACTAAAAACTGACTAAATGCAGACAAGCAGAGCAATTTTAGTCAACTTAAGTGGACTTAAGCTTAAGATGTGGGGATTGATTCCCTAACGGGTTTTGTTTGTTATTGAGAATGGCGCAAGATCTGACTTTTCTTGATTCTTATCTTTCCGTCTCCCCATTTCCCGGTATACCCAATATTCCGCCCTCACCAGTAATTACTTCGCCAATCCGATAAGCAGCAATTTCCTGTGATTGAAACCAGTTACAGGTTTTTTCGGCTTGTTCTGCTGCTACGATCACCACAAAACCAATACCCATATTGAAGGTGTTGAACATTGATTCCATACTGACTTGACCTGCTTGGGCCAGCCATTGGAAAATTGCTGGAATTTCCCAACTGTTAGGGTAAATTTGCACAGCTTGGCCACTACCAAGACAGCGAGGTAAATTTTCTGGTATCCCGCCACCAGTAATGTGAGCCATTGCGTGAATTTTAATACCAGCTTGCTCAGCTTCCAGAACTGGTTTGACGTAGATTTGAGTAGGTGTCAATAAGACTTCGCCTAAGCTGCGGCCACCTAGTATTTCTGGACAACTTTCCCAGCTAACGTTAGGTGAGTCAGCGACAATTTTCCGCACCAAGCTAAAGCCGTTGCTATGTACTCCCTGACTTGCTAAACCAATGGCCACATCTCCTACTTGTACCTGAGAACCGTCTAGCATTGCGCTTTTTTCGACAATTCCCACACAAAAGCCAGCGATGTCATATTCTCCTGGTTGATAGAAACCTGGCATTTCTGCTGTTTCCCCTCCCAGCAAGGCGCATCCAGAGAGGCGACACCCTTGGCTAATACCGGCAACTACTTGCGTGAGTTGCTCAGAATTAAGTTTTCCTGTGGCTAAATAGTCTAAGAAAAATAGCGGTTGAGCGCCACAAGTCAAGACATCGTTGACGCACATCGCTACCAGATCAATCCCAACTGTGTCATGACAGTTGAGTTCTTGGGCTAGTTTCAGCTTTGTACCAACGCCATCGGTTCCAGATACTAGCACTGGTTCCCGATACCCTGTCGGTAACTGGAAACAACCGCTAAAGCCGCCTAGTTTTCCCAACACTTCAGGGCGGTACGTGCTTTGCACCAGAGAGCGAATCTGCTCTACAAATGCTCTACCAGCCTCAACATCAACACCAGCTTCTCGATAATCCATCGGACAATTACAAGGGTTTTTAGCACAGATGCCCGATGTATTTTATATCAAGTTTGCTTGGTTGTTTGTTCTTTGTTGCTGGGGGCAGACCAATGTCCGCCAAAATATTTGGTATTTTTAGTGAATAAAACTTACAACTCACTATAACTTTTTTATCACAAAACCATCCAATTTTTTGTAAACTTTTGTAAAGTTTCCTGAAAAATTTTATAAACAGAGAAAAAAGGCAAACCCTTGTAGTAATAGGATTTTCGGCTAAAAATCCCTGTCAACTTTTGATAAAAATTGTGGCAATTCCGTGCAAACCCTGATCCCCAAAGTTAAAACTTCGTGTTAGTCTGTTGCAGTTCAATGAAACAGAGCGAAAGCGGAACGAGTACGAGTTCATTAGGGAGTGTGTTTGTCAAACAAATAATCAACTAGAGAACTTACGCAAATTCCTTTCACCACTTGTTCACAGCTATTACCTAGAATCCGATTCTAGGACAGTGAAACTTGTGCGAAAGAAAAAGCAGCTAACTAGAGAGAGTTTTTGAGTGAGTTATCCAGCCCATATATTCTCTTTCAGTAGCAAAACGGCGTAAGTGCTAGACACTAAACCTCGAATTCCACAGGCTTTTAACAACGGACGTATGAATAAACGATTTTGGAGCAGCATTAGCGTAACTCTCCTGGCAACAATTTTCGGCACGGCAACAGCGGCGATCGCCCAACAAACTAAGCCAGTCAAGCAAAGTTCAGAAGCAAGCCCTATTACCGCCCAGGTGCAGCAAATATCAGGGAATGACAACTTTGCCTCAGCTCAACCAACAGTTCAACAGCCGGAAGTGGTTAAGGTTGGGGAATTTCAGTCTAATCCTAGCACCTCAGTTTCAGGAGAAGCGCTCGCCAGGATTTATGCCTATGAATCAGGTGGGCGTCAAGCAGCAACACTGTATGTACGCAGCATCCCTGTTTTGACATTCTTAGGCGATCATCCTGCTACTAACAATGCTAGCAAAATTGGAGAAGTGACGACGGGACGCACTCGTACTCCGCAACAGTCTAAGCTCAATAAAGATTCTGGTGATCGGCACGCCGCGCTTCGCGATCGCGCTGCCTTACTTGCAGCAGCAGCTAGTCAGCCAAATGCGGACTCGAATGTAAACAAAGTTCAGAATGACCCAGCTTGGCAAGCTGCAGTAGTTGCCGCAAAAATTAATCAACTGAGTCTTTCCAACCTAGATGCCAGTAAAATTTCCGTAAGTTGGAAGCCAGAGTGCAAATGCTACAGCATTACAGCCAATAACGAAGAAATAGTCCAAATCAACCAGAAAACCGTTCTGGCCAATACAACCCGCAACCTGGCTACAGACGCCCTACAAGCAACCAATCGACTGCGACGCCTGATTGGCAATGCAGCACCATTGCGGGCAATTGCTGGGGCACCACCAGCAGCCCGGAAAGTAACACAGGTTGCCGCAGGTCCGGTTAAAGTTCAGATTAGCAGCGGTCTTGCTTCTTGGTATGGCCCTGGCTTTCACGGCAATCGCAGCGCCAGCGGTGAAATCTACAACCAAAATGCGATGACAGCCGCCCACCGTAGCTTACCTTTTGGAACCTACGTGCAGGTAACTAACATGGATAACGGGCGTTCTGTGGTTGTACGGATTAACGATCGCGGGCCTTTTGTCGGAGGTCGTGTGATTGACCTTTCTGCAGCAGCAGCTAGAGTACTGGGAGTGACCAACACTGGAGTTGCGCCAGTGCGCCTAGACGTTTTAGCCCCTCAACAGGTGGTTAGAACACAAAATTAACGATTCGCCAATCCCACTAGCAAAAGAGGTTTTGGGGGTTGGGGAGCAATCATTAGACCAAAAGCTAATTTATGCAATTGCTAACATCTATCTAGAATCCTCTCCCCAAAATCTCATGCGCCTGTTTACGACAACAGCGGGCTTGCGCTGCTACTTAGAAAATTACCGCAACAGCAAGGAAGTTGGCCTCGTCCCGACGATGGGAGCCTTGCATTCGGGCCACTCAAGTTTAATTGAGCGAGCAAGACGCGAAAATGACCTTGTAATTGTCAGCATTTTTGTCAATCCTCTACAATTTGGGCCGACTGAGGATTTTCAGCAATATCCGCGTCAGTTAGAGACGGATCGACCATTGTGTGAACAGTTGGGGGTTGATGTGATTTTTGCCCCTACTGCGGTTGATTTGTATGGCGATCGCTTACCGAATTCAGACAGCAGCGAATATTTGACTCAAGTTGTCCCACCAATAACGATGACTTCGGTATTATGCGGTCGCTCTCGCATTGGCCACTTTCAGGGTGTTGTTACTGTTGTTACCAAGCTATTGAACCTGGTACAGCCTAACAAAGCTTATTTTGGTCAAAAGGACGCACAGCAACTCGCAATCATTCGGCGTCTGGTGACCGACTTAAATTTGCCGGTGACGATTGTTGGTTGTCCAATTGTTCGGGAAGAGTCCGGACTTGCTCTTTCTTCTCGCAATCAGTATCTAACATTGTTGCAAAAAGCCAAGGCACCAGTAATATATAAAGCGTTGCAACAAGCCGAGAAGTTTTTTAAAGCTGGTAAGTGCGACGCCACCAGTGTAATCGAAACTGTCAAGTCAGAATTAGCTCTTGTCAGTGATTTCCAGGTGGAATATGTAGAATTAGTACATCCGAAAACCCTAATGCCTTTAGAGAATGTTGACGACTGTGGATTACTTGCGGTTGCCGTACGCTTAGGTTCCACTCGTTTGATTGACAATATAGTTCTGCAGCACCGTAAGCCGATTGTGGCAATTGATGGCCCTGCTGGTGCTGGGAAGTCCACTGTAGCCCGTAAGGTGGCTCAAGCTTTGGGACTGATGCATCTGGATACTGGCGCAATGTACCGCGCGATCACTTGGCGAGTTCTGGAAGCTGGTATTGATTTTGATGATCAACCTGCGATCGCCGAATTAGTCAGCCAGTCGCAAATTTATCTCACTACTGACGAAAATAGTGGAACAGTACCCCGCGTTTGGATTGATGGGGAAGAAGTTACTCAAGCAATTCGTTCTTTGGAAGTCACGGCTAATGTATCGGCGATCGCCGCTCAAGGTTCCGTGCGCCGCGAGTTAGTCAAACAACAGCAGCGCTGGGGTTCTCAAGGTGGTGTTGTTGCGGAAGGACGCGACATTGGTACCCATGTTTTTCCCGATGCGGAACTGAAAATCTTTTTAACTGCGTCTGTTGGGGAAAGAGCTCGCCGACGCCAGCAAAACCTCAAAGACCTGAAACTTGAGAGTGTTAGCCTAGAACAATTGGAACAGGATATCCAAGAGCGAGATCGCCGCGACAGCACCCGTGCTTTGGCACCTCTACGCCAAGCTGTAGATGCAATTGAACTCTCCACCGATGGCTTGAGTATTGCTGAAGTAACAGAACGAATTGTCAGCCTATATCACCAACAAGTATCGATTTAGGTTAATAATTGCAAAGAAACCCAGAAGATTCGGGATTCAGAATTCTGAGTCCTGAATTTTCCTTTGTCAGTAAACTAATGACCAAGGAAATATTTTCTTGACTGACCTGAGTAGAATTGCTAATTTTAACTAAAATTTTAGAAATATATCAGTTTGTAGAGCTTTGTAAAGTTAGGGGAAGAGGAATCATGAATATTTTAGTACTTGCCTGGGAGTTTCCACCCCGCATTGTTGGGGGAATTTCTCGCCATGTTGCTGAGTTGTATCCTGAAATAATTAAATTGGGACACTCAGTTCATTTGATCACAGTGGAATTTGGAGAAGCGCCACTCTATGAAATGGTAGATGGTGTTCATATCCATAGGGTACCAGTTGCTCCTAGCCATGACTTTTTTCACTGGGTTGTCAACATGAATATTAGCATGGGACATCATGGAGGCAAAATACTTTTAGAGGAAGGGCCTTTTGACTTAATTCACGCTCATGATTGGTTGGTGGGAGATGCGGCGATCGCCCTCAAACATAATTTTAAAATCCCTCTGATTGCTACCATTCACGCCACAGAATTTGGTCGTTACAACGGTCTTTACAACGAAACCCATCACTATATTTGTAGCAAAGAAAGACAACTAACCTATGATGCGTGGCGAGTTATTGTTTGTACAGATTATATGCGGCGAGAAGTAGAACGCGCTTTAGCTACTCCTTGGGACAAAATTGATGTAATTTACAATGGCATTCGACCAGAAAAGAAACATCGTACTCCTGATTTTGACCACTGGCAATTTCGCCGACGTTTTGCAGAAGATGGGGAAAAAATTGTCTACTATGTCGGTCGAATGTCCCATGAAAAAGGAGTTTCACTACTGCTTTCCGCAGCGCCCAAAGTACTTTGGGAACTGGGGGGAAATGCCAAGTTTGTGATTATTGGCGGTGGAAATACCGACCATCTCAAACGCCAAGCTTGGGATTTAGGAATTGGTTATAAATGCTATTTTACAGGCTTCATGTCTGACATGGACTTGGATAAATTTCAGACTATTGCTGATTGTGCTGTTTTTCCCAGCCTCTATGAACCTTTTGGTATTGTGGCCTTGGAAAGTTTTGCAGCTCGTGTACCTGTGGTTGTCTCGGATACTGGGGGGTTACCAGAGGTAGTACAACATACTAAAACGGGGATTGTTACCTGGACAAATAACCCTGACTCCCTAGCTTGGGGTATCTTGGAAGTACTGAAAAATCCTGGTTATACTAAATGGCTAACTGACAATGCTTATCAAGATTTAGAGCGTAGATTTAGTTGGCCTAAGTTAGCTAAACAAACTGAAGCAGTTTATGGTCGAGCATTGCATGAGCGAAAGCAAGTTGTGTGGCATTAGTTGTTTGTTATTTGTTAGTAAATAATAACTAAGGACTAAGTAGTAATAACTTTGGCAACCAATCAGGATGAAGCACAACCAAACCTCCCCAAACTAGGAAAATAGCACCAACAATCGGGACAAGTTCGCGTCCCTTTTGCCAAGTTCTTTCTAATGTCATCACTGCTGTTAGTACAATCATCCAAGTGAAATGTCCTACTCCCACAGCAAACATTAGCAGCATCAAGGCCCAACAACAGCCAAGACAGTACAAACCGTGACGGATTCCTAAGTTCCAAGCAGCCTTTAAGCCACGTTGATAGTGATGTGTGAGAAAACTCAAAGGATGGCGACAAGCACGCAAACATTGTTCCTTGAGTCCGCTGAACTGAAACCCACCAGCTAACAAGAGGGTTGATCCAGCGACTGTCCAGGGACGATCATGCAACCATGAAGAGTATTCTATTAGCTGCTGTAACCCAATATCCGCAATAAACGCAATCAAAGCAAACCCAGTCCAAACGGTAGCATAAGCTAGGAGGAATATTAACATTGCTAACCGAGGCCGCGCCTGTCCACTACTAGCTTTGCCAAATAGACGTACCATCGGTAGCATACTGGGTAACATCATTGCCGCTGTCATCACTTGCCAAGCAGCCAGAAAAACTAATAGTTTTAGCGGTAAAGATAGGCTCTCGTGGTGCAAAATGTGGTCTTGTCCTGTGGCGGCTGCCATAATCGTTAGTACCCAGGACAAGACGACAATTACCCACAGTATTATTGAGTCATTATTGAGGATTGAAGATTGTATATCTAATGGTTTTTCTAAAGCCATTTGCTTTATTCCTCAAAGTGGAATAAACCTTGGATGGCATTACGTCCGTTATATTCCCAAGTAAGCTTGTGTTCAGGGATATTCACCCGATGTATAGAAGCTTTAGCCACGTAAGCAGGAGAACCGGGAATGGTACTGAAAAGACTATCAACAATTTTGGTAGGCTGACCGGTTGGACTGCGGTAGGGTTCCATTTCACTCAGTAAGACATCGCCTATTTTGATGATGCCTTTACCTTCTGAAATATTGTACTCAATCGGCGCTACTCGCACTTCTAAAACTTCGCCAACGAGTTTGGCAATATCGGCGATCGCCCCACCTAAATCACCATTAAAAACTTTATATACCGCCTCTTGTTGTGCTTGCGTTCCTTTAGCATCTAAGTAAACCACAGCACGCCAATTTCCTGCAAGTACATTCCCTGGAATATAAACAATTTTGACCAGAGTTAAGCCAGAAACATCAATTCCCTGAATCTCCCCTTTTTCTATGTGGTAAGCGACAAAACTATCGCAATAGCCACCATCTGGATCATCTCCAATCCAACATGGACAGGGAGCATTGCAAGAACAAGCTTCCAGGATTTGCCCTTCTATAGTGTAGGTTTTAGCTGCTGTTGTCATATATTGATACTTTTTTGTAAATACCAGATGCTGTTAATACTTATTATTAAGCAGAAAAATCAAAAAAACCATAGCGAAAAAAAGTATTAGAACAGGTCAAAACAATTTCAGCATTTGAGCTTAGTACAATCGTAGTTATCTGTGATTCTTGAGCAACAAAATTGACAGAGACAGCCAAACAAGTAGCTCAAAAGCTACCTGTTGGTACAGTTAATCATCCAATAGCCAGAATCAACTGATTGCGTTGAATATCTACTAACTGTAACTCTCGCCCACTCACCTGCTCTAACATATAAACCAAATGTTCAGGACGCAGCAATGTTCCATCATTGCGGCAGCTACCAACATACCGCAAAACAACTGCATCCGCCTGCAATTCTTTCACTTCCAAATCAAACAAACGCTCCTTCAAATTGACCTGTTTTTTCTTCCCTGCTTTCGTTATCTGCTCCCACAAAATAGCCTCACAACCCTTAACTTGCTCCACCCAATCTTGCCACTGTTCCCAAGAATCTTCGGAATTTGCTACTGTAATTAAATACTCTGCTTGTTCCAATACTTTAGTAGCAGCAGGAGCCTTTAAATCAATCTCCTCAACTTGATACACCGGAAGATTTTTAGGTAATTGCGCCGCTAACTTTTCCTTGAAATCCTCAACAGCTACTACTTTAGTTAGCTCAAAATCCACAATTTCGCCGTGACTAGTAGCACCCAACGATAAAGCATTAGCAATAATAATTCTAGGGCTAGGGTGAAAACCATTGGTATAAGCGATTGGTAAGGACGCCCTTCTCACAGCGCGATCAAACAAACGCACCAAATCCAGATGACTCACCAAAGCCATATCACCCAACTTGCCAAACCACATCCTTAAGCGCTGAACTTTTTCTTGATCTGGCTGAAAATGTCCAGCAAATTGAGGAATTGGTGGTGCTTCAATCACAATATTGTGTCCAAAATCTGTGCCACAAATTCCACAGTGAGAACAACCTTCAAAGGAACAATCTGGTACAGTTGCGGCTTCTAATGCTTTTTGTAAGTCAGCAATTAGCCAGTTTTTATCAATTCCTGTATCAATATGATCCCAAGGTAAAGGCGCTTCTAAAGAATTTTGGCTTGTAGATGCTTCTTCTTGATTATGGTTCTCATGATTTGTGACTTCTGACTCGTGAAAAACATTCCATTCACCATTTTCCACTTGGCGATATTTCCAAGTTAAATCAGATTCAGCGATCGCCTTTTCCCAAGCACCAAAAGCCTGAGTTAAATTATCAAACCAAGCGTCCATACCCGCACCCAATTCCCAAGCGCGACCCAAAACTGCAGACAAACGTCTGTCACCGCGTCCCACAAAATCTTCCATCGCCGAAATTCTAACATCGGTGAAATTTACCTTAACACCCCTCATGTGGCGAAACTCATTTCTCAGCAATTCCTGCTTACGTTTAAACTCAGAAGTTGAAACAGAATGCCATTGAAAAGGTGTATGAGGTTTGGGCGTAAAATTAGAAATTGTCAGGTTAAAATTCAGCTTTCTTTTGCCCTGTACCCAACATTCCTGCTGCAACCAGCGTACAGTCTCAGCAATCCCCAAAACATCAACATCGGTTTCCCCAGGTAAACCAATCATGAAATAGAGCTTAATCCTATCCCAACCTTGCTCAAAAGCAGTTTTTACACCTCTGAGTAATTCTTCATTAGTTAGCCCTTTATTCACAATATCTCGCATCCGTTGCGTTCCCGCTTCTGGTGCAAAAGTTAGCCCACCTTGTCGCGTACCGCCGATAATATTGGCAATATTTTCATCAAATCTATCTACTCGTTGACTTGGTAAAGTAAGGGTAATATTTTCATCTTTGAGGCGATTTTTGATTTCCATTCCCACTGCTGGTAGCGCCAGATAGTCGGAACAACTGAGAGATAATAGGGAAAATTCGTTATACCCTGTTGCTCTCATTCCCTTTTCAATTGCTTCTACGACTTGCTGTGGTTCCACATCCCGCGCGGGACGAGTTAGCATCCCTGGTTGGCAAAATCTGCAACCGCGAGTACAACCGCGTCGAATTTCAATTGTCAGTCTATCATGTACGGTTTCGACGTAGGGAACCAAGCCAATCGAGTAAGCTGGCATGGGAGTCGCAACTCGTCGTAAAATTCGTTTGGGAACATCTGGGCGATTTGGGTGTACCGAGCCATCCTCGCTAGAATCGTAGAACTGAGGCACGTAGACGCCTGGAATCTGTGCCAAATCGAAGAGTAAGGCTTCCCGACTCAATCCTGCTGCTTTGCCTTCTTCTAGTATTAAGCCGATTTCTGGTAGGAGTTCTTCTCCGTCTCCCAGTGCGATAAAGTCAAAAAAGTCAGCGTAGGGTTCAGGATTGGATGTTGCTGTTTGTCCTCCAGCAAAAATCAAGGGGAAAGTTAAGCCCTGCTTACTCTCTCCCTCATTCCTCTGTTGCCAAGTTAGAGGAATTCCCGCCAAATCCAGCATTTCTAGGATATTGGTTGCGCCTAACTCATAGCTGAGGCTAAAGCCTAAAATGTCGAAGTCTCTGAGCGATCGCCTATTTTCTACAGCAAACAGAGGCGTTTGGCTTTCCCGTAGCTTCTTTGCTAAGTCTGGTGCTGGTAAGTAAGCTCGATCGGACAACTGCCTTGGTTGAGCATTTAGAATATTGTAAAGAATAATATGCCCCAAATTGGAAGCACCGACTTCGTAGATTTCTGGATAGGTCAACACCCAGCGTACCTTTGCGTCTTCCCAAGGCTTGTGTACCGCTCCCAACTCGTTACCCAAGTAACGCGCTGGCCCGATAATGTCTTTTGTCAGTATTTCTTCGACGGTGAGCGCCATAGCTATCTTTCCTACTGCTTGTCATGCAGCCAAACTTTAGCACCCATTAATCTTACTTGATGTTTCTATGGCATCACCGCCGCCAACAGGTATTGACTATTGTCTTTTAATGAGATATTCTTTACTCTTGCTTCTCTGAAAGACAAGCGCAGGTTTTGACTTTTCAAGGCTTTGCCGCGATTTTCAGTAAGAGAAATGCTAAGCAATCAGCTTGACAGCTTGATCGCTTAGAACGATGGAGGACTTAAAAGCCTCGCGACTTTCAAAAATCTCAAATACTCTGTCTAGCTGAGTCAACTCAAAAATAATTTGAATGGAAGGTGGTAGAGAGCAAATGCTAAATCGAAGATTGAGATTTTGAGACATACTCAAAGCTGATACCAGGGCCATCAATCCAGCGCTATCCAAAGACTCTACGCGCTGCATATCAACTAACACACAATGACGTTCTGATGCAAATGCAGATGTCAACTGGCGCTTGAATTCAGGAGCGTTAGAAGCATTGATATGCCCAGAAGGCTGAATGATTGTCATTTGGGAATCTAAAATTGCGATTGCCATGCTTACATCCTTAATCTTTGTAGCTAAAAAGCTTATAGAGAATGTACTGAAGATAATCTGTATATTCCCTGACTAAGTACTCCCTGAGTATGATTTTTATAAATCTTTATTAAGGAGCGCCACTTTTTTCAAGTTTTCTGAATTTTTTTTGAAAAAAGTAAAGTGTTATTTCATATTAATACTTCTTCTCGTCTCAAGTTGTGTATCTCTATACTTTATCCCTTATCTTAATATAAAGAAATCTTATAGAAGTATTTACTTCAACTAAAGAGGCTGTCGAAGCAACAAGCCCATAACCTTAGTAAAACCTTGAAAAATACTAATTGAAGCTTGGCGCTATCTGGAAAAAAAATATCCTATATTCCTGTATTTATCGAAGTTCATAAACTTATACAAGAAGAACATCTATCAAAAGATAGATAATATATAAAGCATTAATCCAAAGTATAGTAAATTCAAGTATATCGTTTCAACTCAGGCAGAAAATTTGTATAGTATTTAGTCACTAATAACAGTGATTTATATCACTTTATGTAAAAGACTTAGATCACTAAAAACCCTGAAAATTCAGATGAGAATACCTAAGTATGGAGTTATAAGTAAATGCTTGTGAAAACTACATACATTATTCGTCAACTTGTCGAAAAAGCCCTATATATTCGGAAATTAACTCCTGATATAGAGAACGAAATCAACTACGAACTGACTCGCCTGGGTCACATTTCAGATGTTGATTATGAGGCGCTGGAATTACTAATGTCTGAAATGGATGCGGGAAGAATTCAGCTAGTACCTACTACCTAGCTCAAGGTGGAAAACAGAAAATTAAATTAAAAAAGCGTTAATTTGCTATTTGTTGAAGCTTTAAAAGACTAGGTAAGTATTAGGGGTTAGCAGTAAAATAACACTATAATTCGCTACGAAGTCTAAAAGGCGCTGCTATAAGCTTGCCAAACCTGACTGACAAAATCTCTTAATTTTTTGTGAGCATCTGAGTTGTTTACAGCTTCAGTGTTTGAGTTATTAAGCTGCACTAAGAGGGGAATTACTTCAGTATCCAGTGCAGGAAAAAATAAACTCGCAGGCCAAAGTAAATCTGCTCCTAAGCATAAGTCGTACAAAGTCAGATCTTCCGGTGAGTCCACCAACTTCGGGACAGCCAGCATTAAAGGGCGGACCCAACAAACCTGCCGAGATTCTACAAATTCAATGATTTCGCTGTATAAACGAGTATTTTCATGCTCTAAACAAACAATCTGGCGAGGCTGAAACTTGTAGGCCGAACCGATTGGTGATTGCTTAGCCACAATAAATATCTAGAAGGGTTTTTTATTCATCGACAATAGCATGGTAGTGAATTTTTTTGGGCCCACAAAGCTACAACCCAATTTCACATACCATAAATTGTCCCTAAGTAACTGCGGTCTGAACCTCTGAGTACACTAACTCTTTAAAGTGAATCACATCTTGACGGGGGTCAGCTCGTTCTACTTGGACATCTAAGCGATCGCCTAGGGACACAGATCGCTTAAAACGCATCGCCATCTCCAGACCTAAATCCTCCAAGAGAATCAGTCCCAAGTTCTCGTGTTCTCGGAGCCAGCGCAGCACTAAGACCTGCCATACTCGATCAGAGTGACGCCGCAAATATTCCAATCCCCAATAACGATTTGTCTGACGTTCCACTAGAGTTGCCTCATAAGCCGCAGAGGAAACAGTAAGCATAACTTCTTGCAGTTGTTCACTACTAAACAGTAGTGGATCGCCCCGCAGATGTGCTTTGATTTGGAAATGCACCAGCAAATCGCTGTAGCGGCGGATCGGAGAAGTTACCTGAGTATAAGTTTCCAAGCCTAACCCGGCGTGCCGTGTAGGTGTAATGCTGGTTTCACTTCTAGGCATACAGCGACGCATAGCACAATAACGGACAGGGCCTGCAGGAAGTTGCAACAGTTCTTCATCTGATGGCAGTTCTGGCTGAGGCTGTCCTCGAAATGGTAGGGGAATTTGATGAGTTTGGCCGTAGCGCCCTGCGACTTCACCAGCAAGAATCATCATTTCCGCTACCAACTGGCGAGATTGCGAATCATCTAAAACATCAATAGTGATTTCATCATCATTGCGGACTTTGATCACCGACTCAGGCATATGAATGCCGATCG
>JAYFMV010000007.1:0-54225 GCA_042408245.1 Potamolinea sp. | reverse complement strand
CTGATTTATCCTCTTTTTCAAAAGTTAAAGACCCCTTTTTTTATAGTTCTTTGGTTGAAGCCACATCGCCAGAGGGTCGAGCCATCACCGCAACCAAACTGCACGATTGTTCAGTAAATAACAAATGCCAATTGGCAGGAATAAAGACAAATGCTCTTTATAACTATATTCCTAATGTTCTAGATTTGAGAGAAGCGAGAAAAATCACACATTTTGCCTACAAAGTTTACAGAAAATTAATAGATATTTATCAAGAACCTTCACTAATCACCACCTCACCTACAGAAAGACTATTCACTTTAACAGGTAATTCTCAGGATGTTTCTTTGTCTTCTTTAGGGATACCTTCGATAGAACAGTTAGCCACAGCCCTGGAACCACTATTACTGAAATTGCAGGAGCAACACATAGCATCAAAAGACTGGCGCACCCTTGGCTTTATCACCACACAATTTAACTTCAGCAACAAGCTGATGTTAGACAGACTTACAGATGCAGAGAAAGCCCTACTCAAGCCCTACTTAAAGTTTATTGAAGAGCAAGTGGCTCTACCTTGGCAAAGAGTTTGTGCTGCTGCTGCTAAGCACGATCTAAATTCTCCCAGCTTAAGCCTGGTGGCGCAAATGTTTGCTGTATCTGAGGAGATTGCTGAGACTGTTTACCGCAAACTTGTAGCCATGTTTCCTAATCATCGCAGTCGTAGAGGTGAGTTAAGCAATCCAGAGGTTGCACATTCCTGCATTCGCGATTTAAATATGTTCCAAGCTTACCTCTGGCTGTGTCTTTTAGAAGAAAGTATGCAAAGCGTGGAACAGGAACTTGTGGTTTTGTACGTGATGGTTATGCCGAGCATAGAAGTGAAATGGGAAATGATGGAACAAGGGACTAAAGTATTAATGGATGAAATTCTCAGTCGTTTGAATCCGCAACAAAAGGAATTGTTACTGCCTTATGCGCAAAAAATGCAGCAAGCATTTTTTGATAAGCGTGTGGAGTTTGGCGCTACTAGCAAAGATGTTATATTCGTCAGCTAATTCAATAGAGTTAAGTAGAGACATTGCAGCCAACGCCTCTACTTTGGTAAGTTAATTTACCGGTAGTTAGTAAATTGCAGAGCAACTGGAAAATCTTCCTGCTTCAGTCGCTGGATAACTACTTGCAAATCATCCTTAGACTTGCTAGAAACTCTCACCACATCGCCTTGAATTGAGGCTTGCGCTTTCTTAACTTCATCTCGAATCAGCTTGGTAATTTGTTTACCAATTTCCTGGCTGATTCCTTTTTTAAGTTTAATTTCTTGGCGAACACGATTACCGCTTGCTGACTCAACTTTGCCGTAGTCGAAGATTTTCAGCGAGAGGTTGCGCTTAGCTGCTTTCGTTTGCAAAATCATATGAACAGCCTCTAGGGTAAATTCGCTATCGGTATTTACCGTAATTGCTTCCTCACCCAACTCTAAAGTTGTTTTAGTGTCTTTTAGGTCGTAACGGCTACTAATTTCGCGAACGGTTTGGTCTACCGTATTGACCAACTCTTGTCTGTCAAAGTCGCTGACAATATCAAAGGAAAAACTAGAAGGTGCCATAAAGTAAAGATGTTAAAGGTTATCGTTGATTACTAACAATTAACAACCAATCGCTAAAAACTCAAGATAGGATTTCTGGCGCTTGGTGCAAAACTTATTATGGCAAGTCATTGGGACTATTCATACTGATGATACTCAGGACAAATAGAGTAGCGCTACAAAGAGAGCCGATGCCGAACATCAGCGATCGCGCTAAGGGTATATTGGCAATATAGAAGATCGAGTAGAAGAAGCGGGCAACTACGAAGGCGATCGCGCAACCTATTGCCAAAGACGAATTCTGACCGGTCACATAAGCCATCAGCGCCGCTGGTGCGAAAATGGTAAAGGCTTCAAACGAATTTTGGTGTGCCCATGTTGCTCGTTGCCCATAGGGAGGCAACTTATCAAACATAGCACGAGGCGCACTGACATCATATCCAACGCTCATACGAACATAGCCGACTACCAGAAAAGGCAGGTAAATCAGGGCTGCTGCTGCTGCAATACAGTAAAGTAAAATAGCAGAATCTTGTAGATCCATGAGTTAATCAAAGTAGAACAGCGTAACCAGCTTGCGTTGCTCTTCCGCATCCTGACAGGTTTTGAGCAAGGTTTTGCTGTCATGAAAGGCGAAGCAAATTAGCTGCTGACACCGGGAAATAATTTCCTGATTGCACAGCGCACTAGCTTCAGCCAGAGACAGAACATTGTTTTCCGAGTTTTCTACTAAATGCATAACATTTTCTAACTGCTTCCGCGATTCTTCTGGTTGGCGCTCTAGGCTTTGAGGCAAAATCACAGTTAGTAAGTTAGGGTTAGCACGCATTGCTCCACGAATGGCTGCGGAGTTGGTACCAGTTGCACCAGAAGTCATGAGCCGATTGCCCTCTAGAACCAGAGCATAGCTCATCATCTCGATTAGATTTTGATGGGTTATGGGAACGTGACGCGACCCCAGAAGTGCAATCCGCCTAGAACCGGTTTGCTGAATTGTCGCGAGTTCTTGCGCTAAGGTGTCTAAACCGACGATTCCTACTGATTGAGTCAAAGATGCTAGTTTTGGCTTAACGACCTAGTTATCTTAGCAGAAGCTACTGCTGTTGAGACTGCCTAAGTGGTCTATCTTGTTAGTAATATCTGTTAATGACTAAATATTTGCATCTTTCCTGAAATTTGTGTTATACTCACTAAACGTGCGGACGCATAGCTCAGTTGGTTAGAGCACTACGTTGACATCGTAGGGGTCGGTGGTTCGAGTCCACTTGTGTCCATGATAATTGAAGATGGTAGAGAGAGTCTCCCTTGTCTCATATTCTCCTTGCTCTGGCCGCACTAGAGGTTCTCCTACCCACCCACCGATTACCTCTTCAAAAAATCCAGGTATCCAACCCAACTCGTGGGAGTTTTTCACCTGTATTGAGGGTTCTAGCGGCTGAAAAATTATCATAACTTCTATGTCTTTGTCTCTTAAATCCAAAGGAATATCGAGATGCAAAATGCCATCAGACCCTACACGAGAGCGTAATTTAATACTCTGCATTGCGGATGAACCTCTACTTGCTGGTCTACTTTCAGATAATAAACCACCTGGAAACCAACGGCTGTGATTCTCTTTAACATTAATTAAAAAATCAATATCACTATCCTCGTTAGCTTCCCCTCGCGCTACAGAACCAAAAATTCGCACGTTATATGCTCCATGTTTAGTAGCAAGTTGTAGAATTTCTTCTCGTTTGTCTTTCAGTAATTTCTCAATTTTCATAAATCAGTACCTTCAGACATTCCTGAATCTCTACTTCTAGCGTAACAATTAAGATATCCTTGTTCAAGTAGTAGGGCATAGAATAGTTAGAAATTAGCTTATGAGTTTTTTAATCGGGTGTGCAGTTTGGGGTCATAAAAGTTGGGTTGGCGAACTTTATCCCAAAAAAACTAAAGCAGCGGATTTTCTAAAACTATACAGTCAGCGCTTCACCACTGTTGAAGGAAATACAACTTTTTACGCTGTTCCTGATGCTGAGACTGTGAAACATTGGGTGTCGCAGATGCAACCTGGATTTTGAACTGTTGCCAAAGTTACCACGACAATTGACTCACAATGGTTTGTTAAAATCATCAATTCCTGGTAGTTTGGAGTTTTTGGAACAGATGCAAAATTTGGGTAAGCATCTTGGCCCAATCTTCGCCCAACTACCACCCAATTACGAACCATCTTTACTAGAAGACCTTACCGAATTTCTGAATGCTTGGCCTCACAGTGAAGCACCTTTAGCTGTCGAAGTTCGCCATCCTGACTGGTTCAAGGAACCTCATGCTAGTCATCTCAACACACTTTTGAAACAACTGGGTGTGGGACGAGTGCTGTTAGATACACGACCAGTTTATAGCGGTTCGCGTCGCTATGAAGGTCAAGCTGTGGACTCCCGAAAACCTCAGTTACCATTGCAACCTGTGGTGACTGCTGGGTTTACTATGGTGCGGTTTATTAGTCATCCTGAACAACAGGTAAATCAGTCGTTTCTTGAAGAATGGGTAAGTTTGGTAGATGAATGGTTGCGCTTGGGTAAGCGAATTTACTTTTTTGTCCATTGTCCAATTGAAAAGTATTCTCCTGGAAATCTTCGTCAGTTTCAGCAGTTACTTGAACAGCAGAATGTTTCTGTTCCGTCTTTACCTTGGAATAGCATTGAACAGTCGCCTATTCAACTCAGTTTATTTTGATTTAGGTGTTACTGTAGCAAGGGGTGAAGATAGACAAGCAGAAATTTTACTCCCTTAAAGCTTATCTGTATGATTGGAATAATATGTTTTTTTAACGCAGAGGTACGCAGAGTTTAACGCAGAGGTACGCGGAGGTTTTTGAGGATTTATGAGAGAGGAATGAGATAATTCAATTTTGTCTTTTTAATCTAAAATTTCGACAATCCCTAACTGTCCATCAATCCTCACTCGCTGACCATTGCGTAATATTTGGGTAGCATTGTGGATATCCATTACTGCTGGTATCCCATATTCACGCGCTACGATCGCTCCGTGAGAAAGACGACCACCTACTTCTGCAATTAAACCACCAGCACGCGCAAGTAAGGGAGCCCAACCAGAATCTGTGTAAGGTACAACCAAAATCGTTTGTCGGTCAATCTCTGGAATATTTTCCAAGTTGACTAGAACTCTCACCCTTCCTTCTACTTGTCCAGAACTAGCACCAATTCCTTGTAACCGCTGTTGGGAAGATGTAGAGGAGGATGATACTGTCAGGGGTAAGGGAGGCTCGTTGCCATAAAATAAGGCTGGTACGCTCTTTTGTTCGCGGTGTTGTTCTAAAAGCGATCGCCTCTGTTGAATTATCTCCCTGACCTCTGGGTTATTCCCGGAAATAATATTTCTAATTTCGGCAAATTCCAGGAAAAATATATCCCCAGCTTCAGATAACAAACCTGATTTCAGCCATACTTTTTCTAAGGCTACAAAACTCCAGCGTAGATGTGCTAAAAGTTGAGAATAAATTTCTGTGACTCGACCTTTCAAATTTAGTCTGACCTGTACTAACTTTACTCGCACTCTTGGTGATGTCAGTTGCTGCGATTGTAGTGGAGGGTGAGAAATAAACTGATTAAATAGTTGTCGAACAGGCCGAGGATCTTCTTTCCAGGTGGGAACTGCAATATCTGTTCCAACTTCGCTTAAGTAGCCATATTGCTCCATAAATTGCTCAAATTGTTCTAAAATACTTTGCCCATCGGGAATTTCCGCTAAGGTAGTAAACAGGGAAGTACTGCTGTCATCACTAACTTGCTCTGAGGATAACAAATGACGGGCTTCTGCAGCTATTTTAGCAAGCGATCGCAAAGAAGCAACTTCGGGAGTTTGGCTGTTATCTAAGTCTGTATCTTTAATCCGAAATATCGCTTGTCGTAGTGATGCACTTAAAGGTGCGAGAATGCTGTAATAAGTTGCTTTCCTGAGCATCTCTAAAATCATGTCGATGCGTTCTAACATTGCGATCGCCGATAATTCAGACGCTGGTTGAACTGTTAGCTGACGAAGAGTAGGAGCAAATTTATTTTGGTAATCTGTCTCAAAATCTTTATCTAAACTCCATTCCCTACCTAACAAACGCCATAATCCAGGTAAATTACGCAAGGTGGAACTTGTAGGAGGTTTGGAAAATTTTGCTCCTCTAGTGAGAAATTCTAGACTTTCGGGAGGTAAACCCATACGTCTGAAAATTTCGCCTAACAAAGTAGCATTGAAATAAGCGCGGGAATAGTGAAGTGTTGCTGTTTCATTGAAATCCAATCCTTGCGCTCGTTCTCCTAAAACAAGGGTAAAAATTTCTCCCCAAACACCACAAGTCAGTGGACGATTAACTGACCAAGTTAGAGGACGAATTAATCCAGGAATTACCTCTGCAGCTATTTTTCGTGTCCAAATTGGTTGTAAGTTAGTAATAGGTCGTGCTTGTAAAAGCCACAATTTTTGACCGTCGTAACTCCACTCAATATCTTGGGGAATACCATGATAACGGTCTTCCAATTGACGGGTTAAAGTTGCGACTTCTTGAATTAAAGCTGGAGGTAAATCACCGTTACCCTCAACTTCTGCTTCTCCATCACGAAGATAAACTCTGTAAAAATCAGGTGTAACTCTTCCAGATACTACCCTGGTCGCATCTCCTGGTAAACCTTCAATCACCACTGCTTCACCTTGTTGGGTGATCGGATCACGACTGAAAGCGACACCAGAAAAAACTCCTTGAACTTGCTTTTGAATCAGCACGGCCATGGAATTATCTGGTAAATTAAGGTCACGCCGATACTGGATAGCTGCTGGATTGTTGTAGGAAGCTAAAACTTGAATAATTGCTTCTTTTAGTAATAGTCTAGTTGTGACATTGAGGATACTTTGATATTGTCCCGCTGCTGATGCTTCTTCTGAATCTTCCCCGACTGCAGAGGAACGCACTACTAAAGGTTCAGATTCGGAGACGGGGAGGTAAGTAATTAGGGGTTCTGAGTCATCTCCTGGTGGTAGTACCCAACCTGTCGGGACAGAGTAACCCCAACGTTTGAGCTGAGATAATGTAGCGGCTTTTTGCCCAACTTTGCTAGCCTCTAGTTCAGTATCCAGGGAAACTATCGTTTTGTCACCGCGAAAAAAGTTAAACACAGGTTGAGATTCTAGTTTTACTTCTTGTGAAGGAAGGTCTAAGTCATCGGGAATTTTTTGATAAATCCAAGCGAGTAAGATACCAAGAACGATCGCAGCAACTACTCTTGCTGAATCGTGGGGATGTAAGAGGAACAGTAGCACAGGGAAGAGGATTAAAACTCCGTAGCGTCCTGAAGTGCGATCGCGCAAAACAGTAAAACTAACTCCCCCAATAAAAAATACCAGTAACGCGACCTTCCAGTCATGGACAAAAAATCCCCAAGTAACGTTAGTCGTACCGGCACCTTTACCCATCCAGTAACGGCCCATCACCAGCATAATCAAAGAAATGAGCTCCCAAGCTGGTTCATTGGGGAAGAAATAACGACCTAGCAAGACAGCGAAAATTCCCTTACCAGCTTCCGACAATACAGCCAGAATACCAGCTATTTTTCCGCCGTGATAAAAAGCCGCTGAGACTGATACATTACCAGTACCTAAACGTACCAATTGACGCCTTGTAAGTCCATAGGTAATCCAAGAAATCAAAGGAAGTCCGCCCAAAAGTGGACAGACTGTAAAAATAAGTAAAGCTCCCCAAACCTGCGTTAGCGTCATTGGATTTTTGATTTTGGATTATTGCACAGAAGCACCAAACAATGACACGGATTCCATCAAATTTAAATATTTCTTTGTTTCCAGTAATTTTGTTTGCGCTTACCATGAGCGATCGCAATAACCTAAATCACTTCTTCAAGTTCCGTATAAAAAATCAAATAGGGAAAACGTTGAATAGCATAACGACGTATTCCTTCAATCTTGTGTGGGATTCCTAAATTGGGGTTTTGCTGAATTTTCAGAAGAACTTTTTCCACTTCAGACAGTAAGTCTAGTCCTAAGCCTAAAACTCAAATAGCCTTCAAATAGGTCTATTTTGCATATTTTCCATCCTAAACAAAAAAGCGCCCATCTAACGGAAGAGCGCTCTTTGCCAATTTAGTTTTTAGCTAATGGCTTGAATTAACCGTTGATAGAAGGAGCTACCATTGCTACAGGAGTAGCTTCACCGGAAGCCAAATCTAGAGGGAAGTTGTGAGCGTTGCGCTCGTGCATTACTTCCATACCTAAGTTAGCGCGATTGAGTACATCAGCCCAAGTATTGACAACACGGCCTTGAGAATCCAGAATTGACTGGTTGAAGTTGAAGCCGTTCAGGTTGAAAGCCATTGTGCTGATTCCCAGTGCGGTGAACCAGATTCCAACTACAGGCCAAGCACCTAAGAAGAAGTGTAAGCTACGGCTATTGTTGAAAGACGCATATTGGAAGATTAGACGACCGAAGTAGCCGTGAGCTGCAACGATGTTGTATGTCTCTTCTTCTTGACCGAATTTGTAACCGTAGTTCTGAGATTCGGTTTCAGTGGTTTCACGAACCAAGGAGGAGGTTACCAAGCTACCATGCATTGCACAGAACAAGGAACCACCGAAAACAGCAGCCACACCGAGCATATGGAAAGGATGCATCAAAATGTTGTGCTCTGCTTGGAACACGAACATAAAGTTAAAGGTTCCGGAGATACCTAAAGGCATACCATCAGAGAAGGAACCTTGACCGATGGGATAAATCAGGAGTACGGAGGTAGCAGCCGCTACAGGAGCGGAGTAAGCTACGCAGATCCAAGGACGCATTCCCAGACGATAGGACAGTTCCCACTGACGACCCATGTATGTAAAGATACCGAGCAGGAAGTGGAAAACCACTAGCTGATATGGACCACCGTTGTACAGCCACTCATCGAGAGAAGCAGCTTCCCAAATGGGGTAGAAGTGTAAACCGATCGCGTTAGAGGAAGGAACAACTGCACCAGAGATGATGTTGTTTCCGAAGATTAATGAACCAGCAACAGGCTCACGTATACCATCGATGTCCACTGGAGGAGCCGCAATGAAAGCGATGATGAAGCAGATGGTAGCGGTTAGTAGGGTAGGAAACATCAGAACACCGAACCAGCCAACATAGATGCGGTTGTTGGTGTTAGTTATCCAGCTACAAAACCGATCCCATACGTTGCCGCCTTCGCGGCGCTGTAAGGTTGTTGTCATTGTATTGATGCTATGAAAGCGTGTTTATATGGATGAGGTAGGGTTAGCAACACTTGCTCTTCCTATACCTCCATGTTAATAACATATATATATTACTAATTTCAACTAACCTTTGTTTAGAATTATTAATATAAGTAATCAGATATTCTTATCTTTTTCACAAAAATTAGCACTTTCTCTGAGAAAAATCAATTGATTGCCTGGTATAATCTTGTTTCTGTATTTTCGGTGAGAAGGCACAATTGCTTTAAAACTCAAGGCTGCGCGAACTATAGCAGTCTTACATGATTTGTGAAGGGAAGATCACCGAATCTCAAGAATTCGGGGCTTTGAAGTTACCAAGTTCATGTATGGTGGGCTGACCAGACTTATTTCCATTCTCCTTGAACAACAAAAGCCGCCCAATAATAGGGAGATTTCCAATTTTCAGTTTTCCACATTTCCAACTGCGCAGCCCTCATTGCAGCTACTGGATTCAAACCTTTATCTAACATTTGTTGATAAAACTTCTTCATCAATTCTGCTGTTGCGTTATCTTTCACACTCCACAAACTAACAACAACACGCTTAGCACCTGCATACATAAAACCTCTTGTCAACCCAACTAATCCTTCTCCTTTCACTTCTTTACCAAGTCCTGTTTCACAAGCACTAAGTACTACAAGTTCAGCAGGTAAATTGAGGTTAAAAATGTCATTGAGACGCAGGAATCCATCACTATCTGTACCTTTTTCATCCACGAGAGATAACACAAGTCCTGATAATTCTGGATTGACATTATTGATAAGTCCGTGAGTAGCAAAATGTAGGATTTTGTACTTGGATAATTCAGAATTTGTGGCGGTAGAGCGAGATGCGGCAAAATCCATTGCTGAGGTACGTTGAGTTTCCGGGACAAGGGAGAGAATAGTATTAGCTTCTGTTCGGGTGTATTTTAGGCGATCGAGGATGACTCCGATATCTGAAGCAGATCTTTTGACATCGGTGGGATTTGTTGTGGAGTTGTTGGGTTGTGATTGGGATGTTTTGAAGCGTTCGTCTTTATTGGTAAAAACTGGATCAGCGATCGCCATCAAGGTAAGAGGAGCGGGGGTACGTCCTTTCAGTTCATTGCGTAAAATAGCGATGGTTGAAGCTGAGGGTAGGGAGACGATTTCGTTTTGTACTAATAGGGGAGTGAAACCTAACCCCCCCAGCCCCCCTTCCCTGCGAGGGAAGGGGGGAGTAGGAGAGGGAGAGCGAGTAAGAGAGGGAGAGCGAGTAAGAGAGGGAGAGGGAGAGGGAGAATTGCTCCCCTCTCCTTGCAGGAGAGGGGCTGGGGGAGAGGTTTTTCCAAGTATCGGCAATGCTGCAAATGGAATCGATTGTAAAGCACCATCGCTAACAACAAGTAAACGTTTGTTTCCTAACTGATTGGCTACGGGTGATAAGATAATTTGACTCAATTTCATCCCTACTTCTGAGCTAGGAATTTGTTCTGATGTAAGCTGCTGATAGTAAGCTTTGGCTGCTGCTTCGATATCGGAACGTTTGGGTAGTTCGTAACTGGTAATGCTAGTTTTTGTGACAGCCCAAAGATAACTACGTTCTTCTCCTAATGAGTATTCCAATAGTAGAGTGTTGTCATCGAGTACTTGTTGTTGAATCTGTTGTAAGTTGAGTGGTTGAGGATATTTCAGGGCTGCATAACGGGGACTATTTGATTTAATTTGGGCTTCAACTTGCTGAAGTTGGGTAAGTATAGATTCGATTTGTTGTTTGATTTCAGTTAATTGTTTGTCGGTGTATTGACCATTGAGAAGTTTGACGCGGCTTTGTTCTGTGGCGTTAAGTTGTTGTTGTAAACTGCGTTCTTGTTCTACTAATTTTGGGTCTACTCCTTGTCGAATATCGGCACGTGCTTCGGTGAGGATTTCTAGGAGCGCTCGTGCTCTAGCGCGTTCGGATATGTTTAAGGCTTTGGCGTTATATCCTATTGATGGGTTGGTTTTGTGCAAACGCATCAGTAAGTCGATGTAAAACTTGTAGTAATTTTGGACTGTGGCAAAGTAGGAAGAACGGAGTTGCTGTGTGGTAATTTTGGTGCGAAGTTCTTCGATGATGTTGATTGCGGCTTCAATTTGAGTGAGTGCGATTTTGAGATTACCTCTGTCGCTCTCAAGGGACGCAATGTTATATAGGGTGACAATTTGCTGCGTCTTGTCCCCCACCAACTGACTCAGCGGTAAGGATTGGTTGTAGTACTCAAGAGCTTTCTGCTTTTGACCTAAATCCGAGTAGAATCGACCGATATTATTGAGAGCGATCGCTTCTCCTGTCTTATACCCTATCAACTGACTGAGTTTTAAGGATTGATTGTAATATTCCAGCGCTTTCTGCTGTTGACCTAAATCCGAGTAGACTCGACCAAGGTTAGAAAGGGTAAGAGCTTCCCCCACTTCGTCCCAGGCCATCAATATTGCTACTAGAGATTGATTGAAGTACTCCAGGGCTCTCTGCTTTTGACCTAAATCCAAGTAAACTCGACCGATGTTGTTGAGAGTGATGGCTTCCTCATACTTGTCGAAACCCCTACGACTCAATAACAGCGATTGGTTGTAGTATTCCAGGGCTTTCTGCTGTTGACCTAAGTCCGCGTAGATTTGACCAATGTTGTTGAGAGTAAGAGCTTCCACTTCTTTTTCCTCGACCATCCGTCCCAGTGGTAGGGATTGGTTATAGTACTCCAGAGCTTTCTGCTTTTCTCCTAAATCCGAGTAGATTTGACCAATGTTGTTGAGGGTGGTAGCTTCCCTTGTCTTGTCCTCAACCACACGAAATATTGATAAAGATTGGTTGTAGTACTCCAGAGCTTTCTGTTTTTGACCTAACTCTGAGTAGACTGAACCGATATTAGAGAGAGTAATGGCTTCTTTTTGGCGAACACCCACAACACGAAACAGTTGTAACGCTTCTTCCCATTTGACAATTGCTTGTTGTTTGGCTTCTGCTGTTCCTTTCCTGTATAGTTTTTGTCCTTCTTTAAAGGCTAGTTCAGCAGCAGTGCGGGTTGCGTTTTGGGAGGTGCTTGCTGGTTGTTGGGTGATGCTTACACCCATCTGTTCTGGTGTAGCTGCTACAGTTTCTGACAACAAAAGAACACCGATAAATATTGTAAGGGCGCAAGGCCTTGCGCCCCTACTTTGATGGAATATTCTTGGGAGAAATACTAAGTAAAGCCACACAAAAAGCGATTTTCTCTGATTTAAATCTCTTTCCCTGCACTTAGCCATAACTGTATCTACCCTCTCGTGCGTCCTTTAACAATCCCTACCTTTTCACTCTATCTCTGGGATTGTCGAGCTTATGCACTTCCGGCTAAATTTAGCAACAATATACAAGATTCCCACAATCCTGGAAATGATATTACAACTGAAAACCCAAAAGATTCCAGTAACTTAAAAAGAAGATAAAACCGCATCCTGCTAGGGTAATCAAAGAGTAGTGAAGTCGGCCGATGAGTGACCAAGACTGATTTTTCCAAGCTAGAACCGTAAAAATTATCAATCCCAGAGTCAGACCTGTAGTTAGTGGTGGAATCAACAAAAGGGCGATCGCACTTATCGGTAAACCAAAGAACAACTCCCAAAAATCAGCACCAGATAAAACCAAAAACATCCCAATCAAAAAAGCCAAATTCAGCGTACTCACTAAAACCGCTAAAAACTGAGCCATTTTGAATTTTCGTAGCTTAGACCTCTTGCATAAATCCTTAAAACCCCTCCCCAATCCTCCCCTAAAAGGAGAGAGAGTATTGATTCTTCCCCCAAAATAAAAGGCTTCGTCCTCTGTCATCTCCCCTTTTAGGGGAGAACGAGAGGGGTCGGGGGGATTGTTAGCGAAGCGGCACGAAGTGCGGGGGGTAGATTTGAATTTTCTTAGATTGCGGATACGACGAATTAAACCCACAACCAAAGCCGAAAAAAACCCTAGCGTACAAAAAATTACCAGTATCAATTGAAAAGCATTAGTTTCATACCAAGCCAACTTTTCCAGAACACCAACAACAGAATCACTCTGGAACATATGACTAATTCGCTTTTCCACATCCTGTCGAAACGCCATATAATCATTGGAATAGAGAAAGCGAAATAAGAGCGGTTTTACCTCAACAGACTTAAACTCTGGTACGTAAAGAGAGAGAGTTCCCTCCTTATTTGGTATTGCTTGAATTTCCGGTGCTTCTCCGAAAACTGCAGCTAATTTTTCAAGTGTGTGATGAGGATAGCGATTGTAACGGTAAGCACCAGCTAACTTTTGAAGATGTGTTTGAGAACTAGCAATCTGTTGAGGAATGGGGTCAGGTTTCTTATCTATGGGATAGTAATGGTCAAAAAACTTGCTAACTAAATCTTCAGTTAAAGAAGTTGGATTATTGTTACAAGCAACAAAAAAGCCTAGATTTTGTTCAGGTAGTAAATAAAACTGTGTCGTATATCCACTATGACGGCCACCATGCATAATTACCCGTTGCTTGTTTGGTCTACGTTCCAAAAAACCATAAGCGGCGCCTACCATACCAGGATAATTAGCAAAATGCTGACGATGCATATCCTTTGCAGTAGCTTCGTTTAAAATTCGCGTATCACCGTAACGACCATTTTGTAGTTGGGCGATCGCGAAATGCGCTATATCCGTAGCAGTAGCCATGAGAGCATTACCAGGGATAGTATTACTAAAAGCAAACGGTCGTCGCTGATAAGCACCATTTTTATACTTGTAACCCACAGCTAAATTTGAAGCCAATTGAGGAGGTAACGGTTGCAAAAAGCTAGTGTGACGCATCCCTAACGGTTGTAAGATATTTTGGTCAATGTATTGGGGAAAGGGAATCCCAGAAATTTCCTCCACCAGATAACCAGCTAAATTCATCCCCACGTCACTGTAGAGAAATACTTCCCCAGGAGGCATAATCCGTGGCGGTAGACGTTTAGCGATAAAATCACCCAAGGGTGTCATCTTGGATTGACTACGACTAAAAGCACCAATACCCCATCCAGAATCGAAACCATCAGAATGAGTCAGTAGATGAGCAAATGTGATTGGTTGAGGATAAGTTTTCGGAATTTGGAAGCGCTTCAGATACTTATTTACATCATCGTTTAAGTTAAGTTTTCCTTGTTCAGCAAGTTGCATAACTGCTGTCGTCGTGAATAACTTGGAAACAGAACCAACACGAAACAAAGTTTGGGAAGGAACTACAGGTATTTTCTTTTCTAAATCTGCATATCCGTAGCCCTTGCTGAAAAATATTTTGCCATCTTTAACTAGAGTGAACACAGCACCAGGAACGTGTTTTTTACTCATCTCTTGAGCAAAAAAGTTATCAAGGAAACCTTCTAGTTCTTGCGGATCTGTAGGGCCAGGTTGTGGTGTTGATATTCCTTGCGCAAAACATGGCAATACAGAAAGCAACCAAATTAAAGTTAGTCCAAATAAGACTCGATAAATGGTTACAGACGCCTTACGAATACTCGGTTTCATTTGAAATGTATCTTCTAGTTCTTGTTGCTGAAATTCGATTGTCGAATTTTCTAGCACGATTGTTCTTAGGTTCATCCAAAACTAACATATCAATTTTAGATATGCCAACAATCAGAACTACAAAAGAAGTGCATTAATAAATATCATCCTTGAAGATGAGACATATTTCTTAACTGTTATGTTAATCAAAAAACTCTGCGTTCTCTGCGTGAATCTCTGCGCTCTCTGCGTTAAAAACATTAGACAGCATTTTACCGATTACTCTCCAATCCGAATCATATATTTCTTTTAACGCAGAGGACACAGAGTATTGCGCAGAGAGTCGCAGAGTATTCGTATAATTAAACTAAAAATCAAAATAAATATAAGGTAAACCACCTTGAGGAGCCAAAACCCAAACAGCAAACAAACATAGCGGAACTAACAGCAGCTTCACAGGCCAATTTAACTGTAACTTCAAACCTCGTTGAACGCTGTAAGCGATACCCATAGAAGCTAATAATCCTACTAACAAGAGAGTTATCTCAAAGCGTCCTAAACCAAAAGAATCTATATAAACCTTTTGTACAAATTGAATATCTGCTGGATGAAACAAAAGATTTTTAAGAGCTAAACCAGCTTGATTAAGATTGGGTAGTCGGAAGAAAATCCAAGACGTAAAAACCATTAATTGAGTCAAAAACCAAGCAGTCATTATCCCCCAAACACTTTTCCACCAAGCTGTCATTCCCTCTCTAGTTTCAGAAAATGATTGGGTTAAGCGATGAGCTGCTAAAGCCAGACCATGCAATCCTCCCCAAATAATAAATCCCCAAGCCGCTCCATGCCAGATTCCAGCTATAAGCATCACAACAAAAAGATTCAAGCAAGTTTTAGCCAAACCCTGACGTGAACCACCCAAGGGAAAATACAGATAATTGCGTATCCAATCGCCTAAAGTGATGTGCCAGCGACGCCAAAAATCCGCAATGCTGGTACTAAAGTAAGGATAGTCAAAATTTTCTGGTAGATAAATTCCCAACAGAATTGCACTACCACGAGCAATGTCTACATAGCCACTAAAATCCAGATAAAGTTGCAGTCCGTAGGCAAATATTGCTAACCAAATATCGCCACTACCAGCACGCTCTAAGTTACCAAAACATAAGTCTACAAAAATACCTATTCTGTCTGCTAACAGTGCCTTTTTGATAGCACCACAAGCAATCAACCAAAGCCCTTCTGTTAAGCGATCAACACTAGGAAATTGTATCGTCTTCAGTCCAGCCGTAAATTGATGATAGCGGGTGATTGGCCCAGAAATTAGTTTAGGAAAAAATAGTTTGTATGCGGAGAATTGTAATAAGTCCTGAGTTGCGGGAGCGCCACGATAAACGTCAATTAGATAAGCGATACACTCGAAAGTAAAGAAGGATATTCCTAGAGGAGCAATTAAATGAGTGCTAATCCAACTAGCGCCATCTCGTGCAACTGGTAGGTTAAGTATTACAGCTAAATTTGTTAAAAGAAACGGCAAATATTTGAAGCTCAGCAAACAAATAACATTTAAAATAATTCCCAGCCATAAAAGCTTTAAGCGTCTTTGATTCCAGACACGTTGAGCTACGATCCAATCTTTATTGGAGAGACGCTGATTAGTAGCGTGAGGGCCTGGTGTTGTGTTTGAGCCAATGGCTTTTCCTAGGCGAAAATTAATGAGGGTAATTAAGAAGAGTAGAGGTATGTATTGAATTTGTAGGGAAGCATAAAATATCAAACTAGCAATGATTAGTATCCACAGTTGCCAAGATGGTACGCGCTCTGAATCTTTGGCGGAGTTAGTATGTTTAGGAGCAATTGATTGTGATTTTCCTGCGGTTACTAGGGCTTTTTGTTGGAAGTTTACTAGCCAGTAAATTCCTAGTACTCCCAGCAGGAAAATAGCATAGAAGATTGAGATAAATGTCATTGTTTTTTTTGTTATTTAGGCATTTTTTAACGCAGAGGACGCAGAGGTTTACGCAGAGAAATGCGGAGGTTTTGATGGGGGATTTAGGGAACTGTTATTTTTTTTTGTTTTTAGTTGGCCAGGAAATTAATGGGTCTTGTGCTAGTTTTTTGGAGACTTGGTAAGCACCATAGCGATTGAGGTGGCTGGGGTCGGAAAAATAGTCATGTTTATTGAGCAATAATTGGCTTAAGTCTCGGAAAATGAGTCCTCTTTCTAATGCGGAGGAACGCATATAGCGCTGAAATTTTTCTTCGTATTCTGAGCGTATCGGATCTAGGTATTCTTGGGTGAGGGGAAGGTTGACAAAAACGATGTTAATTTTGTTGGCTTTGGAAAATTGCATCAGCGATTCAAGAGCGGTGTCTTGTTCTCCACCCAACTTGAAGGATAGATAGTCTCCGTCATAATCTCCCGTAACTTTGGAATATTGTTTGTAGTAAGTGGCGGGATTGAAACGCACTGTCAGAGGAAGGAATCCATCAACGTCAATTGCTTCCTGATTTGATAGTTTTTCAGCCTCTGCAATGGCTGGATCTTGGGGGAAGTTGGCTTGTTTGAGAAAGTCAACAAATTGCTCCCGTAATGTTGATTTGAGCTGATCTCTTTGGGTGTAAGTTGAGGAAACTTTCCCAACAGAATCATTCAAGAAGTTATTAACAGACTGAGAACTCCCACTCAAAGCAGCTAAAGATTGAGCTATTGGGTTAGTTTGAGAATTTAATCCTCCTGTTTCCCCAAGGTTACGGTTTCTTTGATTGCCATTAGTTTGGTTGGGGAAAGTTCCTGCTTTGATACGTTGGTATCCCTCAGAAGTGGCGATCGCATTATAAGTAGCATCCATCCGACCGTTGTTAAAGGCACGCGCTCCATCGGCCCAAATAATCAGTTTAGGCAATTGTTCTGGTGTTAAGATGCGACTGATAATTAAGTCTACAACTTGAGCTGTAGCACCGTTGATTCCTATGTTAAATATGGTGACATCAGGATAACCTTGAGTGGCTAAGGCTTCTTTTAGTGCTTGTGGATCGACTCCTCTCATTGCCCTGGAACTACCGATGATTAAAACATCAGGAGGGCCGCCTTGGGAGAAACGCTGTTGATAGAGAGCCAATTTTTCATCTAATAACTGATTGTTGAAAGTTGGATTAGGTGAACGTGCGGCTGCTAACATTGCAGCTTTTGCCGCATTAGATTTTTTCGGCGCAATTGAAGTATTGTCTTCGTTGACAATTACATTGTTTTTGGACTCTTTAGTAAACCCAGAAACGTTGAAATCATTATTAGTTTGATTGTCGCTTTTTCGCAAAGCTAATTTGGGTATAGATAACGGTTGTGGTGTCGTTACCTCGCTCGTTGTCGTTCCCTGCGACTTAGCTTGCAAAAGCAGCAAATGAGCGATCATCCAATCAGCTTGTAGTGTCAGCAATAATCCCAACGTACCCCACACCAGCGCCACTCTCACACCAAGGGACGACAACAAACTTTTTGGCTGTGAACTTTGAGTAACTGGGACCAGTTCTTGACTTTCTACTGTAGGGACAAACAACTGGGAGTAGCACAAGGAACGCTGTAGGAGACGAACTGTTTTCTCAACAGCCCGATTTATGCCATCCTTCAGGTCTTCTTTAGTTAATTCTGGACGCAGTACTGGTTCTCCAGTGGGAGTGACAAGCTCATCAACATAAGCGTCACTAGCCGCAAACTCTGGAGTTGCTTCAGGTACCAGACGGCGACGATGGACAAAATCCACCCCGTAGTTCCACACTGGAGCAGTAGAACCGGCGCGTCGTCCATAAATTCTAACCCCAGCAATTTGGGGAATGGCCAACTGGCGCAGTAAACTGGCGATTGGTGGTGCTACCTGAAGCTCAGATGGGCAAAGTGGAGCCTCACACATAATGTGGAGTAAGTCTTGTTTGCGGCGAATTTTTAGATGAATTCCGCCGGTTGCTAAGCGCCGATCCAAGTCAGAATTGATTAATTTTTCTAGCAAGAAGGTGATGGCATCTCGTTCTCCTTGTTTAGCTAAGGAAAAAGCTGATTCTACGAGATGCGGGTTGTCTGCTGCTGGTAAGTTTAGCCACTCGATCCAGATTGGTGTGTCTTTCTCTGGAACTGTGGAACGCTTTGGAGACTCAATACCGTAAATCGTAGCAGCTTGGATGCCTTGAGGAGCGATCAGGTCGAGAAGTGGTGCGATCGCCTTTACCGTCGTTTGCTTGTCTGGCGCAGCGCTTCCCATTCCTGGCAAGACGTTACAAAATAAATGTAGCGTTACGTCTTTCAGGACGGCTCGTACTTCAATTCTCGTCTCCACCAGATTCTGATTTAATGTCCTGGCGATCGCTTGTACATCTCCCCAGCGTGCCCAGTCTTTGAGCATTTTTTCCGGAGGAGTCAAATCTACCCGCAACATCCATTCTGGAGCCGCTTCCCCGCTCACCTGAGAGCAAATCGCCGCATCTCGGAAGCCTTTTAGCTGCAAGTTCCGCAACTGCTCAACCACAGGTTCCGCTAGCAAGGAGGAATCTGGGCTGTAGTCGGAATTACAAACGACCCAAAGACGACGATTATAGGCTATTGGCTCGCCAGGAGAGCCTGCTTTCCCCAGTTCGATTTTGCCCAATGCTGGGGTGAGGTCTTGGATAACTACCTTGACGCTGACTCCTAGGGAACTAAGAGTTTCGCCCAAATAACGAGCGATCGCTTCTGGGGAACCCGAACGAGCCAGACTTGCGTGAGAAATCAGTAACTCTTCTGTGGTGGTTGAGTCGTCAATTGCAGTCTGATGCGATGTTTGAAATGTGTTGTCTTCGTCAGTTGGGAGAGGTTTGAGGCTAATTTGCTTAATCCAGTCTGGACGATCCTGGCCCACTGTGCGCCCATAAATGATGAGCTGGCTAATAGGACTTGACTGATCGATAGGAAACGCCTCTCCCTGCTTGGGAGTTTTGAGAGCTAACAGCAAACGGTTTACTAACGCCTTTGCTTCTAGAAGCTCGCTGTTCTCACAGAGAATGTGTAGGTTATTCCCTCGCAACCGGACTCGCACGCACGCTTCCGGTTCCCCGATTACACTATACGCCCACTGGGCCAGGGAGGACAGACGATCCTTTTGGGCACGCTTCTCGACATCCAACATTATAAATTTGTTACCTGGATTGATAACGGACGAATGATCGTTTTCTCTAGTAATTGCATACCCGGTTTAAGCATACTTTATCGCTATTTCCATAACTGGCAAGTATGGTTAGCGGGAATCACCCACCGAGCAGTACATTTACTTAACTCAATACATCTAAACAGTTTTACAGAAAACAGTGCGATTCACGTCACCTATTTATACCAAGTTGGGTTCAAATGTCAAACCTAGGACACACATCTTGCCTGTCCTACATTAGAGCGAGAAATAGGCGATTTTATCAATTGCCAATAACAAAGGGCAAGGTAAAAAAACCTTGCCCTTTGTTATTGAATCGTATCGACTGCAAAAAAAGCCCTTACCCGACGGTCTGGTAAGCTGTGCTTCCGATTCTGCCATTCATCCCTGAAGCTTCACCAAAGCCACGGGGGATTTGTCTGATTGTGGCTTTCTTTGCTTTCAGTGCTGTTTGTAAGAGTTTCATCGCTTCTTCTGGCTTGCCACTGCCGCAAAAGAATAAATCTGCTGCAAAGTACCCATGCTCGGGCCAGGTGTGTATAGCGATATGAGATTCTGCTAATGTTGCGGTCGCCGTTACTCCGTGGGGACTAAACTGGTGTACACACAAATCTATAAGGGTTGCTTCTCCTGCTGAAATTGCGTCCATGATGGCGCGGCGAATTCCTTCAGGATCATTGAGAAGGTCTTCCGGCGCTTCCCATGCGTCAACGACCAGATGATTTCCCACTTGTTTCATTTTGCTTGATTGACTCCACCCGTATTGGTCTCAAAGGATCTATTTATAGCACATAATTTCTTTCCTAACAACTGGTGACGGCAAAAACATGGGTAATTGGTAACCCATCCCCCCATGTCCTTCCTGAAACTAGCGATCGCGTAGTTCGATTTCTAGCTTGTTTAAATCTTCTTTCAGTAAAACCGTGACTTGCCCATTGAAAGCCTTGCCACTATTAGTTTTAGCTACTTCCATCCAATAAGCGTAACGCTCTCCTAACAAGAGTTTGCCCTGTTGTTGCGCCAACAAAGGAAGATTTTGTCGCCGCGCTAAATCTACGGTTTCTGGGGTTGGATATTCGTAAACAACTTTTGCTCGCTCGTAATCTTGATAAATCGCCGGCCCATAGATAATCCTTACAGACTCCTGAAGCCGTTCGGGAGTGACGCCATTAACTCGGTCATAAAAGTAAAAGCGCTCACTGCGAACAGTGAATGTGTCAACAGGGGGTGAAGTAATTCTCCCTGGAGGAAGGATTGAGGCTTGAAAGGTAAATCGCTGGGCCGCCGAGTTAGTCTTGTTCACCACTAACCCATCCCCAATTCCAGGTCTCAGGGTCGGGTGAGCATTAATCCAGGCTACTACTGTATCAGTACTCTGACCTGGTAGGGCATTGGCGATCGCAGGGAAAAGGAACAAGGAAAAAGGAAAAAGGAAGAAACCCAGTAGCTCTTTTGTGCGCATTTTTAACTTAATAGTGCTCAAGTTCTAATTTTCCTACCCGGTTCAATTGCGACCTTAATTACCTTGCGATTCTTCATATCTTCCAACGCTTGCTCTAAATCCTTCAAGGGACGGTAGTCACTAATTAGCCGTTCAAAAGGTATAGTTCGACTGGCCAACAGCGAGAGTGCATCGCGCACATAGGTTGGTGTGTTGTGAAAGACTCCTTTAAGAGTCAGTTCATTGTAGTGTAGCTGTTCGGTACTTACAGTAATTGTGGTATCTCGCCCACAGCCGCCAAATAAGGTGATCGTCGCACCAGGACGACCACAGGCGATCGCACTTTCCCAAACAGCAGGGACTCCTGTTGCTTCAATCACAACATCTGCACCCCATCCCTCGGTTAAATCTCGCACTTGGGAAGGTACGTCACTCAACTGATGATAATTAAAAGTACGAGTTGCCCCCAATTGCTCCCCCATTTCTAGCCGTTGTTCGTTACCGCCAAAGAGAAACACCTCAGCGGCTGACTGCTTGACCAGCACTGCGACGAACATCAACCCAATTGCCCCATCCCCGATTACTACCACTCGGTCACCGCTAGTGACATTAGAACGGGCTAATCCGTGCAGTACGCAGGCTAGGGGTTCAGTCATTGAGGCTAAAGCATTGGGCAAGTCAGCAGGAACTGCTAACAAGTTATGTTGGACAATTGCTGCGGGTATTTTCAGGTACTCAGCAAAAGTACCGTTGTTAAAGATCAAATTTGGGCACAGGGAATATTCCTGGCGTCTACAGAAAAAGCAGGTCATACAGGGAGCGGAATTGTTAGCAACCACGCGATCGCCTATCTTCCAGCCCGTTACTTTTTCTCCCAGCAAGACAATTTCACCAACTACCTCATGACCAAACAAAGTTGGCGGTTTTAACATTCTGGCATGGCCACCGCGACGCCATACTTTTAGGTCTGTACCACAGGTAGTTGCTGTCGCTACTTGAATGACAACCTCACCGGCAGATGGTGTCGGTGAGGCAACTTCTTCTAAACGTAAATCTTCTTTACCGTAGAGTAATGCTGCGAGCATTGGTAACTATCTCTAACCCTGGCAACACCTGATTTTAGCAGGGTAAAGTCCGGTTGGGGATGGATCTTACGTGATCCTATAGAGTTCAGGACGTTTATCAAGCAGGCAGAATTCAACTCAACGGACAGGACAAAATTTAAGAATTGACTGATTGTAGAGTACGCGCTCGCGATTTCATCGTGTCAGGACAGCTAGGTAATTTGCCCTCAATCAGAGGCATCATTTCTTCGTGGCAGGTTGTACAGAACCAATAGATCCCTTTTTGTCGCGCATGGCGTAACAAGGGACTACCGCAGCAAGGACAAGAGTTAGTCCGCATTTTTTTTATCTCCTGATTTTTTAAAATTTTGTTAATTAGAAAGCTGACTTGGGATTTGAATTACTGCTGGTATCTAATCTGGTAAGCCGGGAGTAATTGTCGATGCCGAGTAAGCGAGAATGTGATGAGTGTTAAACCAGCTTTTCATCCTTTAAAATCCGTCGGGATAGCAGGTATCTTTAATAAGATAAATCCCCGTGTTACTTACCATCATCTATCTCTAGAAGTAAGTGCTACTGAGCGATCCCCATGTTTTTTTTCAATACATTACCGTCTCATTATAAAGATCCCCGTGCTTTAAGTATAAAGTCGATCCCCGATGAAAAACTACAGCCAAGGCAAGTTTATGCATCTCACCGTCAAGCTTTAAGAAAGTTAAGCTACAGGCAACAACACTGTAGATAATGGTAGCTGCTCTGCTTGAGCGGTGGTGTTATTCAAATCACAAAGTTTCAAAAACTTTAAGGAAAGCGGTGGATACTCTCACCACTAATTCAATAAAGTTAACTCATCCCCCGCTTAAAAGACGGGGGATTTCGTGTTATTTGTTATTTGTTATTTGTTATTTGTATTCTTTAACAAACAACAAACAACAAACAACAAAGCGGCGGACGGCTATCCCTCCCCTCCCTAGAAGGAAGGGGCTTCCCGCCGCTTTCGGTGAAACCTAAACTTTACAGACGCTAACCTTGAATATGACTCGTTTGGGTGGCGGAGATTGGCTCCAGAATTGTCAAGAAATTACTGAAAGATTTCTGAAGAAAAATTATCATGCTGCTCACAGAGTAAAACCCATGATGACTGACACCATGACGATTTTGTTAGCCTCTTCGCCGGAAGCCCCACACCATAATTTACTCAGTTGGTGTTGGGATGGTGCTAGAGGTCAATCGATGGGGTTTAATGCCCCGGAGATTGACAAATTTCTTATTTCAATTTGCTACCATTTTAAGGCACAGGTTAACAAATTACAGCTAACCGCTGCCTGTGCATTGAACCTTGACAACCTAGAATATGGGGTTCCATCCAGTAACAGACTACCCGTGGTCGTATCTGTGGATGGGTAAAATTCTAGCAGTACAAGGGGTGGACAAAACTTTTTGTGTTGTGCCGGCGCGGTGGGGCATCCCGTGTCGTTAATAAAGCTCAGCTAATGTCCTATGCGGTAGCAGGAGTCTCTGAGAAGCCTACACCAACTGAGTACAGTATGGTGTAGGAGATGTCACTAGATAGTAATACCGCTTCTTCCCAGCGGGTACTTGAAATGCTACTGGAAGTTGAGGCTTTTGAATTTCAATTGTTTCATCTTTCTACAGTAGGCGAAGCTCTGAATTATCTGAGCGAAAATTCAGAGCTCCTCTCCTTGGTGGTGATAATGCTAAATTTGTCACTTCCTGACACTCAAGCAGTCACGCAGTTACTTCAGACGTCATTGGATATCCCGATTGTGGTAATGAGTGACTTAAGGGAGGAAGTGCTGGCGAAGGGTGTCCAGGATTACCTACTCAAAAGTCAGGTTGACAGTAAATTGTTGGCGCACTCCATACGCTATGCCATAGAGAGGCAAAAGATGCAGCAGCAACTAGATACAGCACAAGCAGAGTTCGTGCGGCTTTCAGAGCGAAACCAGCAACTAGAGCAGGAAAAGACATTGCTGGAGGCGATCGTTAATTCGATTCAAGAGGGAATTTGTGTTGTACAGCCAGATGGTCAGGTTGTGCTGACTAATCCAGCCCATCGGCAGATTTGGGGTATAGAGTCAGAAGATACAATCTCCTCGCCGTATAATTGGCGATCTGCGCTACGCTCTTTACTCGCAACGCTCGCGCCCTTGCAAATCCAAAAGCCTGATGGTTCAGTACCCACGGCTGAAGAGCTACCCATCAGTCGCACCCTTCGAGGTGAAACCGTAACAGATTACGAGCTGGTTGTCTGCGGCCCTAATGGAGAGCAAAAGTGGCTGAGTATTAATGGCGTGAAAGTTAACTTTAGTGTAGCCCGAAACAATTGCTTGATCGGGGAGACTGAAGGCGATCGCGAACCAAGTAAAGAACGTAGCGGCGATCGCCTTAATCAAAAGGAGCAAATCGAGCTAGCAATTAATACAACTAGAGACATCACAGAACGTAAGCGCATAGAACAAGCGTTGCAAGAATCGGAGGCCAAATTTCGGACGCTGTACGAATCAACGAGCGCAGCAGTGATACTCTTCGATGAAAACGGAATTTTTGATGCCAATAGTGCCGCTTTACAGATGTTTGGCTGTACGCAACCGGAGCAACTTTGCGGTAAAGCAGAGGAAAGGGGATTCAGGGGAGATAGAAACACAAGGGAAACAAAAGACACAGGGAAAATAAGGCTGCTTCTGGGTTATCTACCATCTCCCCCATCTCCACCATCTCCACCTCACCCCCGGACTGCATCCCGTTACCCGATCGGCTTTTCACCTCCCCTCCAGCCAAATGGTCAAGATTCTCTGATGCTAGCCAATGAATATATTGCTACAGCAATTTCAGAAGGAAGTAGCCGTTTTGACTGGATTTACCGCAAGCGAAACGGAGAAGATTTCCCCGCTGAGGTAACACTAACTCTCATTGAGCTGGGAAACAAAAAAGTTTTGCAAGCAGCGATCTACGATCTTGCAGAGCGCAAAACAAACCAGACGCAGCTAGTAGAAGCAAAAGAGTCCGCTGAAGCTGGGAGTCGCGCTAAAAGTGAGTTTCTGGCAACGATAAGTCACGAACTCCGCACACCACTGAATGCTATCCTCGGACTCTCTGGACTCATGGGTCAAGAAATCTTTGGTTCTCTCAACGAAAAGCAGAAAGAGTATGTCACCTGTATTCAAAGCAGTGGAGAACATCTACTAGCGCTGATTAACGACCTACTCGATCTCTCGAAAGTAGAAGCCGGCAAAGAACAACTGACTTTTATGCCTTTGAATATACAGGAGTTGTGCGAATATTGCTTAACAATGGTGCGGGAACAAGCCTATGAACAAGGACTAAAAATCAATCTTCGCATTGACCCCCAAGCTCAGATCTGCATTGCTGATGAGCGACGCTGTAAGCAGATGTTATTAAACCTACTCTCAAATGCGGTTAAGTTCACCCTTGTAGGTGAAGTTTCCTTAATTGTTCGCAAGCTGCCACAGGGAATTGCTTTTATCGTAGAAGATACGGGAATTGGTATTGCTGCACAGAAACTACCACTTTTATTTGAGCCATTTCGCCAGCTCGATAGTGGCTTAAATCGGCAATTTCCTGGTACAGGTTTGGGGTTAGCTCTCACTCGGAGTTTGGCGAAGCTACATGGTGGGGATGTCACCGTAGAATCAGAGCTAGGTGAGGGGAGTAGTTTTACCCTATATTTACCAGATTTACCCTCAGAAGAGTTGCTGTTTTCAGCATCACCGGAAGATTCCCAAAAAAGTGAAGGATTAAGCTGCTCGTTAACAGGAAGATCTCGCATTCTTCTTGTTGAACATGACGAACGCAGCGCGATGTTGTTGAAAGACTATCTAGAGGTTATCGGTCATAAAGTTGAGCATTTAACTAACACCACAGATTTTCTTAAATCGGTGCGTTCCTACAAGCCAGATTTGATTTTGATGGATGTGAATTTACGAGGAAGTTGCACGGGGTTTGATTTATTAGCAGCACTACGTCGAGAGTCAGACACGAAGAAGATTAGGGTGGTGATGGTGACAGCGCTGGCCATGGCTGGCGATCGCGAACGTTGTCTAGAAGCTGGTGCTGATGATTACCTCAGTAAGCCTATTGGCATTGCTCAGTTAGAGGCGATTTTGATGCGATACCTTTGAACTGGGGATTGGGGATTGGGGATTGGGGAATTGTACAAACAACTGACAACTGACAACTAACAACTGTTTTCATGCCCGCAGGGCTGTACAACTAACAACTAACAACTAAATTGGAAAACTTTGGACAAAAGTTGTTAACAAAACTCCTTCATAAGTTGGTTGTGTCTGATCTATTAGAACAATTACATTACGTTTATTTGGAGATAAGCGCACTTCTCTGATTGAATATCTCTTCACAGCCTCGCGATAATTGTTCAAATCGCCAATCGTCAGTCTACGATTTTTGTAATTAATCACAAGACGCATAGCGGCACGATCTACATCAGAAGAGCCTCGCGGGGACAAGACTGAGGAAATATACTTTTGCTGGAGAAGAATTTGTAAAGGCTCTTTGGGATTATTTACGCGGAATTGAAGTGTCTCGCTACCATCTGATTTACTGGAATGAGAAATCATTGGCAGTCTGATTCCTTCTTTAAGATTAGTCAGATTCAATTTTTCCCTCATGCTTAAAGTTTTTTGGAGTAAATCATCTTCAGCAGCCCGAAATGTTGTATTTGATGAATCATTAGATTCAGTTTTTATACAACCATTCGGCTGACAGGAATTAGTTGCTAAATTGATAATTTGTATTTGTGCTATTGGTACTTCATTAACGGAGTTTTTAGCACTTTCCAGATAGATGTAGTAACGGCTATCTGCGGAGAAACCAGCAAGTCGTTTAGAAGCTTTAAAGACATCTGCCAAGGCAACTGAGTCAAAGAAGGAAAAGGCGAAAGCTGCGCAGGAGAGGGAAAACAAGAAAAAACGTTTCATATCAATTCAGGTTGCTTATGTAGTATAAGTGTATTTTAGTAATAGGTAATCGCTAATCCTGGAAAGATTAAGGATAAATTTGTTTTACACTGCCCTCGAAAAGCCGCTACACTAACCTATTTTCTCCCCATTAGCCATGACCAATCTAGCGATGTGTATTTAAGGGCAAATGATATCATATCGCAGTCCATTTGTTTGTTGTGATTAATCATTTGCTAACCTTTTCCTCTCTACATCCTCAAGAACCCTCCTTTAGATAGAGAAGTAGCCTTAACTAAATTAGTATCCTGGCAGCAAGGCAATACTCAGGTAATAAAGGCATTACTGCTGATAGGACATCTTGCTTCTAGTTCATTCGTGCTAGGAGCTTTTTTTGCATTTACCTTTATCAGTAGTCAATCGATTTTGGATTTACGATAGCGTAGCGGACGCAGCGTGAGCGAGTATTTTGGATTTTGGATTTCCCCACAAATAAATTTGGGGGCTTGAAATAAGAAATAAATTTGTTTTTTTTCCACAAATAAATTTGGGGGAACCTGCGACCAATTCTTACACAATCCAAAATCCAAAATCCAAAATCCAAAATCCAAAATTTATTCGGTCAGTGTTCGCTTGTCAATTCCCCATTCCCGATTAAAGTTTTATCCCCTTAAGCAGATGCCAAGCCTTAAAAACATTGCCTTGTAAAAGTGCAGCAGCACCGGAAATGGCTTGAACTTCTGGAATATTTGGGTTAAGTTTAAGAGCCGATTGGATAACATCTTGGGCCTCGTTTCCACGCAATTCATAGAGGTAGACAAAGGCGAGGTAAGCATGAGCGAAGGGATTTTGAGAATCCAGTAACACCACTTTTTTCAAAGCGGCGATCGCCCCATCCACATCTCGCCGTAAAATATTGGAAAAAGCCAAAGCATAAGCCCAATCTCGTTCTTTTGGTTCCTGTTGAAGGCGGTATTCCAAAGCTAATTTTGCCTGAGTTGTGTAATCCTGAACTGGGTCATATTGATTAATTCTGCCAATTTGGTCAAAGATACGATCGAGGGCTTTTCTTCCTTCAGGTAAATCAGCAGCTAAACTCCTCAACTGGGTGACTAAATCCAATTCAGGAGCAGGTGTTGCGGGAGAATTGGCTGCTATTTTAAGCTTAACTGCTGGTACTGGTATTGGATAATTTGCACCAGTTTTCCGATTCAGATAAGTTGCTTCCAAGACATAAATTCCAGGTGGAATATTAGCCGGTGGAAGCATCGCCATTTCTTCAATAACTTGAAAACTACCTTGGGCTTGTTTAGAACTTAAACGCCCGGAATGTAATTTTCCCATACCAATACCGTGGTCATGCAACCACCTTTGTTTATTTCGTTGTATAATTTCAGAATATTTCTGTACATTGGCCTCTCCGTGCCAAGTCAGCAAGACTATTCCTGATTGCAGTTCTTCCCAAGGGCCAGACCATTGATAAGTGACTGGAACTGGTATCCCTGCTGGAGTTTGTTCTGGTATTTTCACTCCATCTAAACTCACTTTAGTTGTGGTTTGATTGAGCGGCTTTACCTGTAGCGGTGGTTGGCTACGATGATAAAGATTCAAGAGCGAACCATCCGGTAAACTCCAGCTTTTTTGCACCTGGAAATCTGGACTTTGAGTGACCGTTTGCACCAGCAATTTTTGCGATTCCTTGTTTGCTCCTTGATCGCCAGTCTTAGAGAGGAACCAAGAAAAAGATCGCGCATCTTGAGTCACAAATTGCTTGCGTACTCCCACCTCACGCCCATATACCTGAAAATTCCGTAAAGCCCCATAATAATTAAAATTATTGTGGTTAATATTCGGTATTCTTGGCAATACTCCCACTGTAGCTTGTAGTTGAGGTTCTGTCAGAATAATTTCATTAATTACCTCAGCATGAGGCCAGTTTAACCCTACATAAGGATAGTGTTGAGCATTGGGACTCAAAGCTTTGGTTAGGGAAGTTACCATCTTATTTCCGATGGGAAAAAGATTCAGGTACATTAGCATAAATGCCAAAGCAATAGCGCTCCACCCTACTATCCGAAAGCCTCTCGGAAGTAAGGTCAGACCATAAGCCAGAATTACTGATAAAATCGGCAAATATGGCATGATGTAGCGCGTGTCTTTATTAACAATCGCAGACCAAATTAAGTAAGAACCTACCAAAAAGATTGCTAACCAACGGAATGTTGAAAAAGGATAGATTGTAGATAAGCGGTTGTCGGTATCGTTTAATGCTGCTTGCTGAAAAAGGTTAGTATAGACAGATGCTCTAGCTTCCAAAGATGAATCTTGAGGGGTTAATTCAGATTTTCCTAACATCGCTAGCGCTAGGCTATCTTTTAAGGTGTTGCTTTCAGCGTTTACTGGCGAATTGTTACTAAGAGCAAGGGAATTTATTGTCTGACGATTGACTGCGTTCTTACAATATCTAAAAAATAAGCTACTCCAGTACAGTAGCAAGCCTAACAAGCCGAAAACAAGTAAAGGAAAGGAAACTGCACTTGGTAAGTCTTTCCAATAATATGTCCAAGCTTCAATGGTGTTAAGTGGTGGGTCTCCTTCCGCAATTGCAGCACTGACAATTCCTCTTTGTTGAGCGCCAAACAAAAATATCCAGTTGGTACGATACCACGGTAAAAAGATGAATGAAGATACCAATAAACCGCCGATTAGTTGAGCGATTTGTCCCCAAGCGCGTTTCCACAAAAGCGTACCGAACAGCCACAATAGAGGTAAAAAGAGAAAAAATAGCACGCTCTGTTTTACCATCATTGCTAAACCAAACCAAAAGCCAAACTTCAGCGCGACAAGCCATCCTTTTGGTTTACTTTTGAGATCTCGCCACACTGTCAGACATAAAAAACTTGCGGCGACGAGAGCAGTGAGGGGATAATCTGTGAGGTAGTTAAGTCTTACAAGATAAAGTCTGGGGAAGATTACACATAAGAATGTGGCTAAAATTCCCACCTGCGGACTAAACAAGTATTTCCCTAATCCGTAGACTGAGCGGAGTAAGATTGCACTGAATAATAAATTAACTAATAAGGCTTGATCTGGCCCCGTTCCAAATATTTGTTGAAAAGGAGCTGTGACAATATAAGTTAAGGGTGGATATTTGGAAGAAAGCATCCAGAATTTGTTCCACCATTGCTCTGAAAAAAACTGGAAATGTTGCAGGGCGTTTAAGTAGTTTAATGAACCTGTAAGATGGTTGGTTGGGTCCCATGATGGGATTTCGTGATCTTGAGCTAACCACAGGCGATCGCACAAAGCACTCACTAACCAAATTACTGCTAAAGCTGGCGTTCCTGTAAACTGATTGTGTTGCTTTTTCTGTGCCACTAATCTTACCTGGTTTTTCTTAGTTGCTTCCTCATGTTAAGCAGGTGGGTGGAAATAAACCCAACATCAGGAGGGCTGGTTTTAAACATGATCAATTGGTTCTGGTCAGGAGTTATCAATAAACCCGTCCCTACAAATTTATCTTGTTTTTTTACGCCTACCTGCTTAGTTAGAGCATGAGGCTTTACCAGTTTATCTTTGTCTTGCTCAAAGCCTTAGTATTATCTCATTTTTTTTATCATTTTTACATGAAAAATCCCTGCTTCTTCAAAGCTTTCTCCCACTTGCTCAAATGCTAACTGTTGATAAAGTCCTTTGACATATTCTTGAGCATTGACTACTACTTGTTGCATTTGTTTAGCCTCGATTATTTCTAAGGCTTTTTCCATAAGTTTCTTGCCAATTCCTTTACCTCTGGCTGGGGAAAGTACGGCAAGTCTTTCTATTTTGGCAGTTTGATTATCGAGATATCTAATTCTTGCGGTTCCTACTGGCTGATTATCTAAGTAGGCTAGAAGATGTTCTGCTGTGTTATCTAAGCCATCAAATTCTAATGCTGGGTCAACTCCTTGTTCTTCGTGAAAAACTTGGTTTCTGATGGCTTGCATTTCGATAAATGCTTCAGGGTAAATGAAGCTTTTAATAGTTATTTGGTTCATTGAGCAAGGGTTGGATTATTTATTTGTTGCCTATTTTAGGCTTTTTTAACGCAGGGGACGCAGAGAGAAAACGCAGAGAAGCGCAGAGGTTTTGAGGGAAGATTTGAGGTTATTTTTTGTCAGCTAAGCTTATTAAATTGTTAGTTGTTGGTTGTCACTCCCCCCATCTCTCTCATCTCTCTCATCTCCCCCCTCTGGAACGTCTCTCAACAGTAATACGTCATATCCAGCAAAAGCCCCGATCAGGTAACGAGAGGGATATGGAGAACTCGTTGGAGTTTAAAATGCCTTAAGAGCCAAAAAGGAAACCACCTTTGGGTATGATATGAAAGATGTTGCGTTTTGCAACGCATAAGACATCTAGCGGTTCATAATCCCTGGGAGAAATCAATAATGCTGACCCTCAAAATTGTGGTCTATATCGTTGTTAGTATTTTCGTTGCCTTATTTGTGTTTGGCTTTTTATCGAACGATCCGGCTCGTAACCCTAAGCGTCGTGATTTGGACTAAATAGCGCAAGCCTCGCCTAAAGCTAAGCTTATCGCTTAATTACCTCAGTCCATAAAAAGGGCGAGGCGACTCTCGCCCTGTCAATCTTCAGCGCGGTGATGGGTTATGTCTCCAAGCAGTCTGTTAAAAAATGCCCCAACCAGTTCAGCCGCCTGAAATACCTGCAATTATTCAAACTGTAGCCTCTGAATCTTCACAGGCTAAATCCGCGTCGCTATCCAGCCAAACGCCACTCAACCCCCCAGAACGCTTTCCCCCGGAGTCTTCCTTGTTGAAGGCTACAAAAAGTGCTGCACTTCTCGGCCCTAGAATTTCCGTCGGTGAATCCCTTAAACCAGCCGCGGCCCAGCAGGAGGAGAGTCTTAACTCAATTACCACATCACCTTCTTCCCCTGATACTTCTTCACAATCAGGAGAGAATTTGGTGACAGTGAATCTCCCTGAGTTAGTCGCTTCTAATTCAGAGTCTATAACACTTGGGATGAAAAATGTCAAGCGTTTGCTGACTCAAGAACGTGGTGGAGAGGTGAAAGAATTTGAGTTGACTATCCCCACCCAGGAAACTCAGTCACCGCAAGAAGAAAAGGTCGCACCACCACCCAGTAAGGACGAAACGGTACCAAAACCCCCCACGACTCCCAATCCTGCGACACCTCCAGCAGCAGCACCTACAAGCATTAGCGGCGTGATTGAATTGGTAGCAGATCGTCAGGAGTACAATGAGCAGCAGCAAGTAGTGACAGCTACAGGCAAAGTCTCGTTACGGTTTCGGGAAGCCTTGCTAGAAGCCGATCGTGTCAGCATTAACTTGCCTAATCGTATTGTAGTTGCTGAGGGTAATGTTTCTCTGACACGAGGACAGCAGGTGATGCGGGGTCAAAGATTTGAGTATTCCCTTGTTCAGGATAGCGGTGTTATTTTTAATGCCAGTGGTGAATTTTATACGCCTACTGCAGGGACAGATTTTGATATTTTGTCCCCCAGTGGTACAGTAGGGCGACCACTGAGTAATCGTATTGTTAGCGATCGCCCTCTACAAGGGGTAACTAATGCTGGTGGTTATTCCTTCGTGATCGGTGCTGGAAGAAATATCGAAAATGGGGCGGCGCCGCAATCAGGAGGGACAATTAATCGTGTACGCTATCAAGCCGAACGAGTGGATTTTGACGGCAAAGGTGGGATAGCGACAAATGTCAGAATTACTAATGATCCGTTTTCGCCACCAGAGTTAGAATTACGTGCAGATAAGGCTAGGTTTACACGACTTGAACCTTTAGTTGATGAAGTGGTAGCTACTCGTCCTCGTTTGGTTTTTGATCAGGGATTGGAGTTACCAGTATTCCCAAATCGCCTTACTCTTGACCGTCGTCAACGTGACCCTTCTCCCTTCAATATTGGGTATGATGGAGGCGATCGCGGTGGGGTTTTTATTGAGCGCCGTTTCGATATTATCAATAATCCCAGTGTCCGATTTAGCGTGACACCGCAGTATTTTATTCAAAAGGCAACTATTGGTGGTGGTGGGATAATTGACCCATCGGTTTTTGGTTTCAAAACTCAACTGAATGCCACGATTAATTCACGTACAACTCTTACAGGAAGAACAGTTCTTACCACTCTAGATCCTGATAATTTTGAGAACCAACTACGGGCAAGTTTACGACTAAAGCATATTATTGGGACAACTTTGCCTCATATTTTGAACGTCGAATATAGCTACCGCGATCGCCTCTTTAACGGTTCTCTTGGCTTCCAAACAGTTCAGAGTAGCTTGGGTGCTGTAGTCACCTCACCTGTAATTCCTTTAGGCAATACCGGTGTTAATTTGAGTTATCAAGCAGGTGCCGCGTATATCAACGCCGATACAGATAGAATAGACTTGCTGGATGCAGTCAGGACAAATGATCGCGTTAGCTTAGGACGCTTGCAAGCTAGTGCTACCTTAAGCAAAGGATTTACGCTTTGGCGAGGTAAAGGTTTACCAGCTACTCCTACAGAAGGATTGCGATATACACCAACTCCTGTGGTTCCCTATCTGCAATTGAATACAGTCCTTAGTGGTGTTGGAAGTGCTTATTCTAACGGCGATACTCAGGAATCTTTGAGTGGAACTGTGGGAATAGTTGGACAAGTGGGACATTTTTCTAAGAAGTTTTTAGACTATACCGGATTTAACCTTAGTTACACTCAGGTAGCGCGGGGAAATTTATCACCTTTCTTGTTTGATCGAGTTGCGGATACTAGCGTTCTTTCTGGTGGAATTACTCAACAAGTTTACGGGCCATTTAGAGCGGGTTTTCAGACAGCACTTAATTTAAATACGAGACAAGAAATCAGCACAGATTACTTTGTGGAGTACAGCCGACGCTCTTACAGTATTTTGTTACGTTACAATCCAAAGTTAGAACTTGGTTCTATAAGTTTGCGGATTAGTGACTTTAATTGGGGAGGAAATCCGGGGCCTTTTGATGAAACTAGAAATGTGATTCAGGGGGTTAAGCGGGAAGAGTAAGTTGGGTTAAATATTGAGATGTTGCACCAATTACAAAACCCTAGGTAGGGTGTGTTAGGCGCAGCCGTAACGCACCATTTTCTTCGGAATTGGTGGGTTACGCTATCGCTAACCCACCCTACAAATAGCTAATAAACTATTTTTACTGGAAATAATGTAAATTAGTTTGGGATTAGCATGATTTCAGGTATGAACGTATATGGATGTTAGCGAACTTCTTGCACGTTATGAAGCAGGAGAAAGAGATTTTCGTGAGGCTGACCTGAGTGGTGCTGACCTGAGTGGTGCTGACCTGAGTGATGCCAACCTGATTTATGCCAACCTGAGTGGTGCTAACCTGAGTAGTGCCAACTTGTGTAATGCCATCCTGTGTTTTGCCAACCTGATTGATACCAACCTGAATGGTGCCAACCTGATTGATACCAACCTGAATGGTGCCAACCTGATTGATGCCTACCTGATTGATGCCAACCTGAGAAATGCAAAGCTGAGAAATGCAAAGCTGAGTGGTGCCAACCTGAGAAATGCCGACCTGAGTGATGCCGACCTGAGAAATGCCGACCTGAGAAATGCCAAACTAAATGGTGTCTACCTGTATTATCCTCCCGTAGTAATTGCTGACGTGAGTGGTTTCTACCAGAATGGTGCTAACCTGAGTCATGCCAACCTGAGTGGTGTCAACCTAGTTTGTGTCAACCTGAGTGATGCTAACCTGAGTCATGCCAATCTGAATTGTGCCGACCTGAGTGAAGCAGACCTGAGCGACGCAGACCTGAGTGGAGCAGACCTGAGTGGAGCAGACCTGAGAGGTGCCAACCTGTGTGGTGCCAACCTGAGTGATGCCAATCTCACTAATGCCGACCTAACTAATGCTAATTTGGCTGAAGCAGACTTCACTAATGCCACATTAACAGGAGCAAAACTTGATGGAACTATTCTGTTTTATCAACAAATTTCCGAACAATTACAACAAGAGAATCAAATATTAACAAAACGAGTCAAACTGTTAGAAGAACAATTAGAAAAACAAAAACTGACACAAGATTTAAATACAGTCAGTAATCAAGGTATTAATGCACCTCACAAATGGAATAACTTTAACTTTCGTTCCAAGAGTGAAATTAAAATCGCTGAAGCATTAGACCGTGCAGAAGTTTTATTTTACCCCAACAGCAAAGCCCGATTAAACAAAGCCGAACTTAGAGTAAACAAAGAAAGTGATTTTCTGGTTTTTCACTCAGGAAAATTTGGCATACTTGAAGTTGATGGCAGAGACTACCATCAAACAGCAGCAGATGACCATGAGCGCGATAGACTCTTTAGGCGACATGGTATTAGAATTATTGAACGTTTCGATGCAACCCGATGTTGGAATGAACCAGAACAAGTTGTACAGGAATTTTTAGAAATTTTGACTCAGGCTTGAGCAGCGTTTTTTAATGATACAACTAGAACGTTAATACGAGGAAGATTCCTAAATGCAGTACCAGATATTTATTCAAAATCAATCCGAAGAAAACTTTTTGGCATCGGTGATTGGGATGCCAAATTTAACTATTGAAGGAAAGACCGAAGAAGAGGTAATCTTTAAAGTAAAATCTGCTCTGGAAGCGCAATTAGCTACAGGTAAGTTTGTAACTATTGAGGTAAATCTAGAAAAGCAGTCGGAACAAAACATACCCCAAATGAAATATGCGGGAATATTCGCCAACGATACAACATTTGATGATTTCATGGACAAACTAGCTGTCATTCGCCAAGAATCTAAATTGCTATATTAAGTCTAAGCACGAGGCTGTAAACTATGAGCAACCCTACAATTACCATTCCCCAAACATTCAAAGTAACTCATGAACAGTTCCAGCAAATTGCAACAGTTAACCGTGACTTGAGGCTAGAAAGAACTGCTACAGGAGAATTAATTGTAATGCCGCCGACTGGAAGCGAAACAGGTAACTATAATCAAGATATTTCAGGACAACTCTGGCTGTGGAATCGACAAACTAAGCTAGGCAAAGTATTTGACTCTTCTAGTGGTTTTCACTTACCCAATGGTGCTGACCGTTCCCCAGATGCTTCCTGGGTTAAATTAGAAAGATGGCAAGCACTTACCCCTGAAGAACGAGAAGGCTTTGCTCCTCTATGTCCAGATTTTGTTGTGGAATTGCGTTCCAAGTCTGACAAACTGGAAACATTGCGGGAAAAAATGCGGGAATACATGGCAAACGGTACGGCTTTGGGGTGGTTAATTAATAGGAAAAACCGGAAAGTTGAGATATACCGACAAGGTCGCAATGTGGAAATATTAGACAATCCCAGCACTTTGTCAGGAGAAGATGTGTTGCCGGAATTTGTCTTAGATTTGACTGAGGTTTGGTAGTATGATTAACTTGGCATCTCAATCAGTTTTTTTAACGCAGAGTACGCAGAGTGTTGCGCAGAGAGACGCAGAGTTTTTAGAGTAAAATCAGAAACGTCTATGCATCCATCGCCAAACTTTCACAAATAACTCTTCCAACCAGAGGATAGCTGCATCTAACCACTCCAATATTTGCTCTAAAGGATGTTTGACATATCCGCTAGGAGTCGCTTTAGTTTCAATCCAGTCATGTGCCGGTTCCAGATTAGTCTCTGGATCAGCCTGGGAAGGAGTAGTAATAGATGTAGTTTCTACCTTTTTTTGCGCAATGCTTTTATTGGAAGAACTGGAAACAGCAGTTTTTTTGACTGGTGCTGTAACTGTGCTTTTTTGTCTCTGTGGAACGGGTGATTTTACCTGTTTTTTCGTAACAGCAATATCTCTGTTAGTATCTTGTTTTTGTAAAGGCGGTGTCTCTGTTCTTACCGTTAATTTTCCAGTCGGAACCTCTAAGGTTGTATCTTCAATTTTAGGCTCATCTGTACTTGGTACAGCAAGCTTCCCAGGAACCTGCAAAAAACTAAAGTTACGCTTCAAGAAACCCCAAGTAGAATTTCCTGGCTTGACAGGTGTCTTACTATTAAAAGCTTCAGGTAACTGAATTTTTGCTGTTGAACTTTTTCCTTTGACAAGAGGAGTCCCAGAAGTTGAAACTTGGACTTGATTCGCTGTCTCTGAATTGCCATATAAATCACTCCAGTTTAACCAAGGATCTGGTTCAACACTATCTACAAATTCTAAGTTATTATTTTTCTCGCCTGACGGTAAAGCAGAAAAATCATTCCCTGATAAATGATTTACATCTCCTTGCGCTTTACCTGAAATTTCCCCTTGTCCCTGGAAATCATTCTGAGGCAAATTAGAACTTGTTTTGCCAAAAAAGTAGTTAATTGCAGCGTAAATTAAAGCTTGAATGCGAAATGTATTAGTCTGAGACTCCTCTAAAGATTGAGCTGAATTTCCAGATCCAGAACTAATTGATTGTGTTTGTAAGCGTTGTATAAATTTCTGAGCACGTTCCCCTAACACCACAACTGCTTCAGTTCCCGGTATCAACTGATGTGATTCAAGTTCCGCAAAGGTGTTATCAAGAAAAGCTAACGCTTGCTGTGGTATCTGTACATTCGTCGTTGTCTCTTGGTTCGATACTGGCTGAAGTTGCTCTAATTTTAGTGTCGGTATTAAAGGTATAATTTCAGGAGGTTCTGTGCTAGGAATTTGAACAAGAGTAGATTCTTGAAACAGATTCGCTGCGATCGCCACAGGACTCGTCTGCACCCAAGCCATTAACTCCCAAAAAACCCTTATCGGTGGTAAAACATGGGGATTATCACGCCCAGAAAACCGGATACTAACTACTTTACTCGCCTTTTCTTGGGCTAGTCGCCACTGACGCCTTAAATCAGCCACTCCCAAGATGATTTTCGCCGAGAGTTTTTGCTGTTGCTCTTGGGTTAAAATATCCAGAATTTGATTTTCCCTCGTCACTAATACCAGAGTCCTCGTTTCCAACAAACTCCCCACACCCCTGATTAAACAACGCTGCTTAGTAATTTGATCAGCAGTTTCACTTAAATCAGTTTCATTTTTATGATTCGTAATTTCATCAGCGGTTTCACTTAAATCAGTTTCATTTGTAGGGTATTGCTTTGACGAGGGTACAAGCTGTAGATTTGCAGGAGGTACAAGTTGTAAATTACAAGGTTCAAGGTAGTATTGTAAATTCTCCACCTTGAGGGCGATTGGGCTAAGCCCAGCACCAAAGGCGATCGCCTCACCTTCCCCTAACAATCCTTCTGCTAACTTTTGTCCCTGAAACTCTAAACTCTGAAGTTCTTCTAAAACTCGCTGAATCGGTGTATCAGATGTTGGAGGATTATCCTGAGACTCTTCCTCAGTAGCTGTCTGTAATTGCGGGAATCTTTCTCTTGCTGAGGTTGAAATTTGACGCCCCGCTGCTAAACCAGCCTGTACCATAAGATACATCGGATAAAGCAAAATTTGCGCTCCCCAGACTGCTGCAACTTTCAGATGTCGTACCGTACTATCCAATCGATCCGCCAATCTTTGAGATTGTCGGTTAAGAAAATTAAACAATCGGCTTTGGTAGCGACCAGAAGGAGCAGATGGCATGATTGTTAGTTACCAAGGGATAGATATTTTTATTGTTAGTTATTTGTTGTTAGTTAGGAGTTTTAATTACAACAAATCGCTAATTATTTGCTAAATTTAGCGTCAGCCAAGTATTTAGAGGGTGTTTGTCAAGTTGCGTCTTAACCAACAATTTGTAGGTGCTAAGCATTCGGGAAGTCAATTTTCGATAGATCCAAAATGTTATTCCCCGAATGCTTAGCCCCTGCGACACCATAACATTACTTTACAAACAACCTCTTAAGCACCAAAACCGACCGCTAAAACTTAAAAATAGTAAGTGCATTGATTGTATCTAAAAGATGACCGAAGCCATAATCGACACCATCACCAAACTACGTGCCTTGACTGAAGTTGATGTTCAGAATTACTGGCGATGCTGTACTGAAGACCTCCCAGTATCTATTGCTACTGAACCCGCAAGCTGCCAAAATTGGCCAATTGCTGAACTCAACACAAAAAAGTATATCGTTTGGTCAGCAGGACAGCAGGTGATCTGGCTAGGCCAAAACTTCACCATCCCCCAAGATTTACAAGGCTACCCTTTGACTGGGTTAGCTTTACGACTGACGCTGACTTGGTGGGCCGTAGATACAAAAATTTTCGTCAATGGTAAATTAGTCCAGCAGGGAGATTTATTCGATTCTTCTGCTAGGGTGCTGCTTAGTGACTCTGTAGTTCCAGGAGAAACAATTACTGTAGCCCTACGCTTAGTAAGTCCCGGTCATGATATTGGTGCATTGATGCGATCGCTTTGTCTCTACGAATCCACAGATGACATTGACCCAAGTTTTATCGCCAATACATTGACTATTTTGCAAAAATATGCAGCAAATTTTGCTCCAGAAACACTAGAAACGCTAACGGCTGCTGTGGCTGAGATTGATTGGGATACGCTATCTCAGCAAGAAGCATTTAGGCGATCGCGAAGCGTGGGTTTCACCCAATCGCTCTCCAATTTACACCAAAGCCTCCAACCTCTCCTAGAAATACCCTCACAACGACGCATCCAAATGCTCGGCCATGCTCACCTAGATTTAGCATGGTTATGGACAGTCAGCGAAACTTGGGAAGTTGCTCAACGTACCTTTGAATCAGTCTTAAATTTACAGCAAGAGTTTCCAGAACTAACATTTTGCCACTCTACACCAGCACTTTATGCCTGGATAGAACAAAATCGCCCTGACTTATTTAAAGCCATTCAACAACAAATCGCAGCAGGTCGCTGGGAAGTTGTAGGAGGAATGTGGGTCGAACCAGAATTAAACTTGATTAACGGTGAGTCCATTGTCCGACAAGTACTCTACGCTCAACGTTATGTTCAAGAAAAATTTGGTCAATTAACCAAAGTGGCTTGGGTACCCGATAGCTTTGGCTTTTGTTGGCAATTACCGCAAATTCTCAAACAGGGTGGAATTGAATACTTTGTCACCCAAAAACTACACTGGAACGATACGACTAAGTTTCCTCATGGTATCTTTTGGTGGCGATCGCCTGACGGTACCCAAATCTTCAGCTTAATGTCTCCCCCCAATACTACCGGTGTCATGGATACTAATCCCATCACCATGACATCTTATGGAGTTGATTGGGAACTTCAGACTAATCTCAAAAATGCTTTCTGGCTTCCTGGTGTGGGAGATCATGGTGGTGGCCCAACTCGCGATATGTTACAAGTAGCCCAACGTTGGCAAAATTCGCCCTTTTTCCCACAGCTAGAATTTACCACTGCTCATAGCTATTTGTCAGAGGTCAGTGGTCAGTCATCATCTGGACAAACAACTGACCAAGAGATATTTGGTCACAATTCCCCGAATTTATTCGTGGACTACAAACAAAATTTTTCCTTATTTCAAGACAAATTCCTCCTAGGGGACGATCCAAAATCCAAAATCCAAAATCCAAAATCGAATGACATTCCCATCTGGAACGATGAACTATATCTAGAGTTCCATCGCGGTTGCTATACTACCCACGCTGACCAAAAGCGTTGGAATCGCCGTTGTGAGGGTTTGTTGTACGAAGCAGAACTTTTTGCATCTTTGGCGACAATCAGCGCTGGTGTAAGTTACCCGAAGCTTCAGTTAGAAGATGCCTGGAAAAAGGTTTTATTTAACCAATTTCACGATATTTTGCCAGGAACATCGATTCCAGAAGTGTTTGTAGAAGCTAATCAAGCTTGGGAAGAAGTGGAAGAAGTGGGTTTAGAAATATTGAACAAGTCTTTAGGGGCGATCGCCTCCCAAATAACCTTACCATCACCTCCACAACCAAACGCCCAACCAATTATTGTCTTCAATTCCCTCAACTGGCCGCGTTCAGAAGTCGTTAGCGTTTCCTTCCCCAAGTCGGATGAGGTATGTTGGGAAGTTTACGATTTTTCAGGAGAAAAGCTACCATCGCAGTTGATTGAGGAATCTAAGTTACTGTTTTTGGCAAAGGATATCCCTTCCGTTGGGTATCGTGTGTTTTGGTTGTGTCGTTGTGATGAGGAAGACCCGACGACTGAAGTCGCGGCTACACAAACAAAGTCCGCCTGCGCGGACTACAATACTACAAGCTTAGATTTGACAAGCTTTGCCAAAGACCCGACGACTGAAGTCGCGGCTATACAAACAAAGTCCGCCTGCGCGGACTACAATACTACAAGCTTAGATTTGACAAGCTTTGCCAAAGACCCGACGACTGAAGTCGCGGCTATACAAACAAAGTCCGCCTGCGCGGACTATGATGATGCTACAAGCGTAGATTTGACAAGCTTAGCTTCTGTAGCCCCACCCTTCAGGGTGTGGGATACGACAGACGATGATACTTCTGTAGACCCATCCTTCAAGGTGTGGGATACGACAGAAAGTAACAATTGGGTTTTAGAAAATGAAGTGCTACGGGTTGTTGTTGACCCAGACACCGGAGACTTAAGCAGCATCTACGATAAAGTCTCTCAGAGAGAAGTCCTTAGCGGCCCAGGGAATCAGTTACAAGCTTTTCAAGATAGCGGTCAATACTGGGACGCTTGGAATATTGACCCCAACTATAAACAGCATCCGTTACCCCCAACCCAGTTGAAATCTATCCAGTGGATGGAAAGAGGATTACTACAATCGCGAAGCGTGGGTGAAGCCCAATCGCGTTTACGAGTTGTACGTCAGTTAGGGAAATCTCTGTTTTGTCAGGATTATCTGCTTTCCTGTGACTCCCCGATTCTCCAAATTGTCACAACTGTAGATTGGCAAGAACGCCATGTCTTAGTCAAAGCTGCGTTTCCCTTGACTTTTGAAGCAAAATATGCAGTAAATGAGATTGCTTGCGGTGCGATCCAACGGCCTACGATACCGCAAACCACTGCAGAGCAAGCAAAATGGGAGGTTTCCGCCTTAAGGTGGGCAGACCTTGGGGATGAGGAATACGGAGTAAGTTTACTCAACGATTGTAAATATGGCTATGATTACCAGCCTTCTGAGTTACGCCTGACGCTGCTGAGAAGCCCTTGTTGGCCAGATCCAGATGCAGACAGAGGTATTCATCAGTTTACCTATGCTCTGTATCCTCACAGAGGTAGTTGGCAGTCTGCTGGTACGGTGCGACGGGGTTATGAGTTAAATTTGCCGCTCATGGTTTTTAGTATGCCGAAGGCAGGGGACACTGGTCATACGACTTTAGCGCCTGTCGGAAAATTTTTGGATTTGCAAGCTGAGAATTTAGTTTTGATGGCGTTTAAGCAGTCAGAAGACAGCGATCAGGATTGGATTTTGCGCTGTTATGAAGCCCACGGAGATGCTGCTGAGTTTTCACTTGCGAGTGATTTAGATTTGGCGATCGCTCACAAGGTCAATTTGTTAGAGGAAGAAGTCATAACACAAAATGGGCAAACTTTCAAGCTTTGCCCGTGGGAAATTGCTAGTTTTGCAGTAAGTTCTATTGTGGGTCAGAAGCCCAAAACCCAGAACTTATCTGAGATTTAGTCTTCGTGGTCTTCATAGGGATCGCTCAATTGGGCAGAAGGAGGGCCAAAAGAGAGGTAGACGGAGAAGGCCGTGATAGCGACAACAATAACCGCTAGAGAAATGCTAAGAACTGTTGCAGGTTCCATAGTGTTAGATAAATTATGAATGCTATTCCCCTATAATATTACGGAACATTACAAAATATCTATTGAGATTCATCATAGGTGACCTATGGCACAACAGACACGGCTGGGAGATATCCTCAAACCCCTAAACTCTGAGTATGGTAAAGTTGCTCCTGGCTGGGGAACTACGCCGCTGATGGGAGTTTTCATGCTATTATTCTTTGTCTTTTTGCTGATTATTTTGCAGATCTACAACTCCTCACTGTTGCTTGATGGCTTCAAAGTCGATTGGGCAAGCTTAGGTCGCTAGTTTACGGCCAGCTCACTTCCAATGAATGCTTAAGTTCCCGGCTCGTCCGGGTTTTTTTATTCAAAGTGCGGGGTGTTGAGTGAGTGCTCAGTACTGAGGGGTTTCAACTCAGGACGTTTCTGGTCATAATACTGAGGACAGGAACAATTAGCTTGACAAAATGCAGGAGGTAACAGGTGAACTTTTTTGGTATTGGTCTGCCGGAAATGGGGCTAATTATGGTCATTGCCCTCTTGGTATTTGGGCCCAAGAAGTTGCCAGAAATAGGTCGCAGTATGGGTAAGGCAATTCGAGGATTTCAAGATGCTTCCTCTGATTTTGAAGCCGAGTTTAAACGCGAAGCTGAACAATTAGAGCAAGCAGTAAAGACGCCAACACTACCTGAAGCAAAGGAAGTAGCCATAAAAGAAGCTGACTCTGTTGAGTCTAACAATCACGCTACCACTTCCTCTTCCTCTCAACAAAGCTAAGACTTGTGATGATAGCTTTTTTAAAGCCCGCGCAGGCGGGCTTTTAGCTTTTAGTTGCTAGAAAAGCTTTAATATTTACAGGTCTGCTCAAGGGAAATTTGCTTGGACTACTGATGAATAAAAGTTTCCGATTGGCATTACCTTTCGTGAGAAAGCTTTGTCAATTAAAAGGTCGACAGCCGCAGCCTGTACTACTACAAATTCAGTATCACAAAGAATAGAGTAGTCTGCGGCATCAGCCAATTAGGCTTTGCCAAAGCATCCATATGCTTTTCAAATGCACTGGTAAATTCCTCAATCGAGATACATTCAACGACCTATTGTAGAAATACACCCAGGCAAAAACATAAGCAAAGCACCCTGTCACTGACTAGAAAAAGCCAGTAGACCTCAAGAAAATACTTCCTTTACTCCATTTCAAAATTCAGGTTTTCCATTCTTTGAGGCTGAAGGAGCCTCAAACTTGTAACCAACACCCCGAACAGTTTGAATTAAGGAAGGCTGACTGGAATCAAGTTCAATCTTCTTACGAATTTGACCGATATGGACATCAACTACCCGTTGGTCTCCCACATAGTCATACTCCCAAACTTCCTGGATAAGCTCAGATCGACGCAGCACTCGACCAGGATTGCGGGCTAGATAATGCAGTAAATCGAATTCTAGGGCGGTTAAAGGCACAATCTCTTCACCGATAGTAACCTCGCGCCGCCCTGGATCGATCACCAACTTCTCGAAGACGAGACGCTGTTGTTCAGTTGCAGTCACTTCCCGTCTGCGTTTTAAAATCGCTCCGACTCGGTTTTCCAGTTCTTGCAAATCAAAAGGCTTGGTTAGGTAGTCATCACCACCTTGTTCAAAGCCTTTGTTTTTGTCGGCCGCGTCTCCACGAGCAGTGAGAAACAGGACAAATACATCGGTACCTTTCTGCATTTTCTGACACAGGTCGTAACCAAGGGCGTCAGGCAAATTCACGTCCAGAATTACTAGGTCTGGATTAAATTGCTCAAACATTGTCAGAGCAGTCTTTCCGTCGTGAGCAGACTGCATTTGATAGTTCTTCTGGCTTAAAAAGCGAAGAATTAAATTTCGGATTGCCGGGTCGTCATCCACGACAAGAATTTTTGGGGAGGCCATGGTCATAACTTTCCACGGAGAACGGGATTCAGGAATCAACACGCAGCATTTGAAACACCAGTAGGTGCCTAGAGCATTTTAGACAATTATCGTCGTAGAATTAAGGGATGCCAATAGCTTTGACATCCAGCACAGTTTGAGAGAGTGGAAAAAGTTACTAAGAACATGACCAGTTTTGATAAGGGAGTGTTTCTTGGCTTCGACGGTATTTGTCTCACAGAGCGCTATATTTGGGGATCAGGCTAAACTAGCTTGCAGGAGAGGCAACGACGAGACTCAATTGTGACTAACCTGTTACCCTGACGGTAGCGGTAGTAGGATTGAGCTTCATTGGTGCTTCACATATAACCAGTGTAAATTCGCTTTCATGCCAGTGAAAAGAAGGGATGTCTCGGAGGTTTTGAATGAGTGATCAAAATCCCTACGAAAAGCTTGGGGTTAAAGAAGATGCTTCTTTTGATGAAATTCAGGATGCTAAAGGTCGCTTGCTGCTGCAGCATCGTGGTGACCAAAAGCTGATAGATGCTGTAGAAGCTGCTTACGATGCGATTATTATGGATCGCCTCAGAATGCGCCAAGAGGGAAAAATTAAGGTGCCAGAACGCATTCGTTTCCCAGAGAAAGGGTCTCAAGTACAACCGAATGTTGTAAGTCCGCCAGCTAATAGCTCTAGGGCTTGGTTGCAACGGCTTTGGGATAACCCGACTCCCCAAGATCTGATCTGGCCGGCTGTTTCGTTCTTGCTGTTGGGCGCTCTTACGGTTTTTTACACTGCTCCTGCAGCTTCAATTCTACCGCTGGCTTTGGCCTTGGGCTTTGGCTGTAATATTTTCTTTCTCAATCGCAAGGAACGGCTATTTGGACGTGCTTTGTTGCTAACACTGATCGGCTTGCTTTTGGGTGTGGCGTTGGGAACTTTGCTGGCGACGTTACTGCAAACGCCCATTGCTACTATTGGTTTTACGAGTGAGAAAGTTGCTACATTGGTGACGTTTTTCCTCTTCTGGCTGATTAGTAGCTTCCTACGCTAAACCAAACTGGCGCGATCGCTCTAGACTCAGCCCAAAACAATCGGCAGATTTTTGCCGATACGTTCTTTCTAGCTGAAAAATCTTAATTTTTATCAAAAAGATTGGGTTTAAGACCCCGTGCTTTGAGCAGCGGCTTTTTGTAGTAACATTTATCGAACCGCATAGCCGACGGATGCCTTGACTCAAACGAACACGTCTCGCGTCGCGCCTTGGACAGCGCAAACGGCAGATACGGTTCTGAACCATGAAAATTGGTAGGGGGTTGTATCCACTTATGAGGACTCATAGTCTAAAACCTTGGATGCGTAAAACCAGTTAGGTTGGTTGTACATAGTCTTGTTTTGGCTACTTGTACTCTTGGTACCGATGGACAGTCGGGAATGGAAACCGCCTGAGCAGTCAGATCGTCGGGGGTGTGTAGGAAACTGCATATCTAGATAGTGGGCGAAATACCAGAGATGGAAGTAACCAGGAAAATCAATCCGTAAGGGTTGAAGCTCCGTCATCGACGGTCGGAGAGATGTCACCTTAAAGGAAGGCTGCCCCGCTTGATCTGTTCTCGTTCGATGGCTTCAAAAAGGGCGCGGAAGTTGCCTTCCCCAAATCCTTGTGCTTGTTGACGACGCTCAATCAGCTCAAAGAAAAAGGTGGGTTGCTGAAAAATCGGCTGGGTGAAAGTCTGAAGCAGCAAAGCTTGGGGAGATTCCTTGTGCCAATCTACCAAAATTTCTTGGGCGGAAATTTCCTCTAATTCAGTTGCGGATAAGTGCAATTGGGGATAACGTAAGCCCAGTTCGGTGTAGTAGCTAGGAGGAATGGGGAGAAACAATAGTCCTAGCTTACGCAGTTTGGCGATCGCCCCGACAATCTTTGGTGTCTGTAAAGCAATATGCTGAATTCCTGGCCCCTGGTTAATCTCCAAAAACTCCTGAATTTGTGAACTAGCTGATGTTGGTTCATTAATGGGAAATTGCAGGCCACTCTCAGGATGAACCAACACTTGAGAGACAAGCCCTGACTGCTCAGTTTGAATTGTAAAAGTCTGCTGACGTTGAAACCCCAAAACCTCCTCATACCAGCTTAAGGCCCTCTCCAAGTCACCAACTGCCACATTTAATACAACATGGTCAATATCAGTAAACAGCCCAGAGTCACAAGTCTCATTGAGAGACAATTCTCCCTGTGTCCCACTAGGATTGACAAATTCGGTCGTAAATTCTGAGTCAGAAAATATTGCTGGTAGAGGACTATTACCAGTGCGTTCCACAAAAGTGTGACTTAGGGAACCCCAAGCAACAATTCTTGACCATTTCCCGCTTTTTCTGGTTAATGGCTGTAGGACTTTTGCACCATGAGCGATCGCCCTCTCCATCACAGCTTTTAAATCTGAAACCACAAAACCAAGATCAGCGACACCTGGAGGATGGAGACGCAAAAACTGAGCAACAGGACTTGTTGAGATGAGAGGAGAAGACAAAACAATTGTCACTGCACCACATTTCACCACTGTTGTGCAAGTATCACTGCTTCTAGCAGATACCAAGGCTTGAAAGCCCATGTGATTCACGAACCAGTCGCGGGAAGCGCTAGCATCTTCAACATAGAAGTGAATGTGATCGATTTTCATGCCTTATCGCATCTGAAAACATACCTGCTTGTAGATTTTGCCGTATTTGTCAGAAAAGCAGGTCATTCCCAAGGAATATCGTGCCGCATCAGAAAAACAAGTGGCTTTCTGGCTGAATATTGATTTCCATTGGCACTGCTTGTGGGTCAGCCTTCAGAGCAAAGAGAATGGCATTAGCTGCAGTTTCAGCAGTCAGCATTTTTGAGCGGTCTACCTTCAAGCTGACGTTATCCCAGAAGGGAGAATCCACTCCACCAAAGTAGAATAGCGTGAACTTGATGCCGAAGCGCTTCATTTCGTCCGCCATACACTTACTGAAGCCAACGACACCAAACTTGGAAGCACAGTAAGCTGAGGCCATCGCCATGCTGTGCTTACCCAAAATGCCGACAACATTGCAAATGTGACCGGATTTTTTCTCCTTCATCACCTCTGCTGCTGCTTGACAAGTATAAAAACTGCCTTTGAGATTCAAGTCAAGCATGGCATCCAAGTCAGCAGGTGTAACTTTGTTGTACTGCTTCATCACCCCAGCACCGGCCGCATTTACTAATACGTCTATTTGACCAAAATGACCCACAGCCTTTGACATGAGTGTTTCCACCTGGTTTGGGTCTGTGATGTCACAGGGGACGCTTAAAACCTGGTTTCCATAGGATATAGGTAGTTGAGATTCCAGGGCTGCTAAGCGGCTGCTATCCCTGGCTGCTAAAACTAGGTTTGCTCCTTCTGCTGCTAGTTTGTGGGTCAAGGCAGAACCAATCCCGCCGGTAGCTCCTACAACAACAACGACTTTGTTCTGCATTGGCTTTACATTTATTTACATCTTGCTCATTTTAGCGGTTCGGATCTAATTTTTGCTTTTTTAACGCAGAGTACGCTGAGGTTTGCGCAGAGGAACGCAGAGGTTTTGTGGTGAGATGTCGGTGTTTTGCTAAGTGAGAAGTTAGCCAAAGCGTCCTTCTACGTAGTCGCGGGTGCTCTTATGGGAAGCATCGGTGAACATTTTGGGGGTGGGGCCGAATTCTACTAGCTGACCGATGCGGCTTTCATCGGTGCTGAAGAAAGCTGTATAGTCCGAGACGCGAGTAGCTTGCTGCATGTTGTGGGTGACAATCACAATTGTTAGTTCTTGGCGAAGAGTTTGCAGCAGTTCCTCAATTTTCATGGTAGCGATTGGATCAAGGGCCGAACAAGGTTCATCCATCAGCAAAACTTTGGGTTTTATTGCTAGTGCACGAGCAATACAAAGTCGCTGTTGTTGACCTCCTGAAAGTCCATAAGCTGATTGATTTAACTTGTCTTTTACCTCATTCCAGAGAGCAGCACCACGCAAAGCAGATTCGACAATTTCATCTAATTCTGCCTTAGATCTACGACCTGCTAATCTGACACCATAGGCAACGTTATCGTAAATACTTCTAGCAAATGGATTGGCCTTTTGAAACACCATACCAATGTGACGACGTAGGCGATTGAGATTGACACGACGACTGTAGATATTCTGACCAAAAAATTCTACTCTGCCTTCAACTTTTACTTTTCCTTCTAGTTCTCCAATTCGGTTTAGCGTTTTGATAAAAGTGGATTTTCCGCAACCAGAAGGACCAATAATTGCAGTAATTTGTTGACTGTAGATATCTAGGGATATGTTTTCAAGAGCTTTTTGACTACCGTAGTAGAAGCTCAAGTCTTTGACGCGCATAGCTGCAGTTAATTCACCATTTTCTACTATAGGTTTAACCCAATTATTAGTAGTTGGACTGAGAGGATTAATTTCTGTATTTTCTTGGCTATTAGGTTGCATAATTTAGCGAAGCTTTAGGCGTTTTCTTGTGACTAAGCGAGACAAAATACTGCTGAACAAAACTAGCCCTATCAGAACAATAGAAGCTGTCCAAGCTAGTTGATTTTGCTCTTTGTAGGGTGAGCTGGCGTAGTTGTAAATTAAGACAGATAGGGAAGGAGTTGGACTAAATAATCCTTCGGGCCAAAATTGAGTAGATCGCGCAGTAAATATTAGCGGGGCTGTTTCTCCTGAAGCACGAGCAACTGCAAGTAAGACACCTGTTGTAATACTAGGAAGGGCTGAAGGAACAACTATTTTGAGGATGGTTTGAAAGCGTCCACCTCCCAAGGCTGCTGAAGCAAGACGGTGAGGGGTGGGAATTAGTTTTAAGGCTTCTTCAGTGCTTAAGGCAATAATTGGGAGCATAATGACGCTCAGAGCGAAGCCACCTGCTATTGCTGAAGCTCCCTTAGTAGCGATGACAATGACTGCATAAGCAAAGACACCGACAACGATTGAAGGCACGCTACTGAGGATGACTAAGACAAAGCGAACATAACTGACTATAGCGGTTCCTTTGCCAAATTCCGATAAAAAGATACCAGTGATTACGCCAAAAGGAACGCTGATTAGACAGGCAATTCCTACAATCATTAATGTCCCTAAAATTGCATTAGCAAAGCCATTTGCTCTGTCTTTTACTCCCTCTGGTGCTGGTAGAGAAAATAGCACTTCTGGCAAGGGTATTTGCAGCCCAAAAATACTTACTTCCTGCAACTTCAGGAGTGGGGGTAAGCCTTGATGCACAATCTCAAATAAGATGGCAAACAATGGCAGTAAGGCTACTGCTGTCAGGGTGAATGCAAGAACTGTCATGCCGATATTGAAGAAGTTTCTACCGATCGGCAGCGGTTGATGAATTTCTTGATCTAGGGATTCTTCTAAAATGCTTTGATCTGTAGTCATTTTTTATTGTTCCTTAGCTAACGACAAGGAACCAAGCATTTTTTCCAGTCCTTTGCCACCAATTAATTGAACCATCAACATGGCCATCACGTTAACTACTAGGGTTAAGGCAAAGAGAATTAGTGCTAAATACATCAAGGCCCCGACGTGTAGTTTATCTAAGGCTTCTGCAAATTGATTTGCCAAAACTGCTGGAATTGTGTATCCGGGAGCTAGTAGCGAGGGGCTGATTTGGATCGAGTTACCAATCACCATTGTTACTGCCATTGTTTCCCCTAAAGCTCGTCCTAAAGCTAGGATGACGGCTCCCAATATTCCTGAACCTCCAGTTGGTAATAAAACGTTCCAGATTGTTTCCCAGCGTGTCGCTCCCAAGGACATAGAAGCACTGCGCAATTCTTTAGGAATTACTAGCAAAACGTCCCTACTAATTGCGGCGACTGTAGGCAAAATCATGATTGATAGTACAACGCCAGCAACTAACATCCCTGGGCCAAAAGGTTCTGTGTTAAATAAGGGAAATTTGCCAAATTTGTCGAACAGTAATTGTTGAAAGGGTAGCAAGAAGGGAATCAAAACAAAAATTCCCCACAAACCAATAATGACGCTGGGAATGGCGGCGATTAGTTCAACTAAGAATGCTAAAGGCGATCGCACCCACATGGGTAAAAAATCTTCGCTGGTAACTATTGCGACTGCTAATCCTGTGGGAACTGCGAGCAACAGAGCAAGTATTGAACTTACTATCGTCCCATAAATAAAAGGTAGAGCGCCAAACTTTTCTTGTCCAACATTCCAAGTTTGACTCGACAAAAAGTTCAAGCCAAATTCTTGAATGGCTGGTTGAGCATCTTTAAAAATTACCCACGATAACCAGAACAATACTCCTACTGTGGAAGCGGCAAATATCCAGACCAAGGCTGTAAATCCTTGTTCTATCCAGATAGCTTCTCCTTTCGTATTCGTAATATCTGTGTCAATTTCAGTTTGTTTGAAGTTATCTGCTTGCTTGGAGAAATCGGTCATTTCGATTTTGGATTTTGGATTTTGGATTTTGGATTTTCAAATCCAATCTTTAGTAGGATTTCCGGATTGTAGCAGAAGATGATAAAAGGACATCTCCTTACGGAAGATGCCCCTACATGCAAAGCTTAGAAGAATGTTTCTTGCATAATTGTCAAGGACTGGAGATACTCCCTAAATTCCCCTTGTCAAGGGGAACTTTGCCTGGGGAGATACCCCCTAAATCCTCGCTCAACAATAGACAAGATTGCCAAAGTCGAAATGTATCTGTAGGGGCTCCCACATTTGGTGGAAAAATTATTGGTTAAACCCAAAATTTTATGTGCAAATGCTACGCTATTCCTTTCCTTTTTACAATCTTGTCTAATTTCTTACTTTGCTGCAATGTTGCTAGTTACAGATTGACTTGCTTTGGCAGCTACACTTGAGGGAATTCGGGTATAACCTAGGTCTTTGTTGATGTCTTGGCCTTTGGTCAGAATCCAAGTAACCATCTTTTTCACTGCATCTGCTTTTGGACCATCGTACTGCTTTTTGATCAGCAGCCAAGTTATCCCGACAATTGGGTAACCATCGACTGGATCTTCTTCTCCAGTTACGTTAAAGTCATTTTGGAAAGTGATAGCAGATAGTGCTTTATTTGCCTGATCAAGGGTAGGAGAAACGAACTGACCTGCCTTATTTTGTACCTGTGCTGATTTGAGTTGGCTCTGTTCCGCAAAAGCAGATTCTACATAACCGATTGAGCCTTCTGTTTGTTTCACCAAAGCTGCTACACCAGGGTTTCCTTTTCCGCTTAAAGGATTTCCCAGCCAAGTGGGAGCAGGACCTGGTTGAATCTTGCTCTTGAAGCTTGAACTAATGCTGGCTAAGTGGGTGACAAAAATGTTAGTAGTACCACTGCCATCTGAACGTACAGCCAGTCTGATTGGCTTATTTGGCAGGTTTACTCCAGGGTTATCTGCCGCAATTTTAGCATCGTTCCAGCGAGTGATTTCGCCCATGAAAATCGCTGGTAAAACTGTGCGAGATAGCTTGAGGTTAGAAACTCCAGGGAGGTTATAAACCACCGAGAGAGTGCCACCTGCTGTGGGAACCATCATGATACCCTTTGCCATTTTGCTTTGATCTTCCGACTTAGGAAAAGCATCGCTAGCTCCGAAGTCTACGGTGTCAGCAATGAATTGCTTGATACCTCCACCACTACCAATTCCTTCGTAGTTAACTTGAATATTTGCTTCCTTTTTGAAGGCATCAAAGTAACGGTCGTAAAGGGGTTTTGGGAAAGTTGCTCCGGCTCCATTTAAAGTTACGGTCTGAGCAATTGCTTGCAATCCGTAACCAAAAGAAACAGCAACCGCTACTACTGAAACTGTAGCAGCACGACGAAAAGCTGTTGTCAAGACCATAAGTTTAATTGCTTCTTCAAAAAGCAAAGACAGACCAGTAAGGGAAGGAGTACTTGATTACACTACAACTGATATATCTAAGACAAAGTAATGGGGAAAATAACAACTGATTAAGTTTCAATTAAAGTTTAGTTAAGAATTAATTTGTTGTAGCAAAATAAACAATTTTCTGATATTTCTAGCTTGAGATTTTTCAAAAATATTTGTATTTTGAGTAATATCAAAGGTGGTTTATACTCTCAAACTATCGAAAGATAGAGATTAGATTATTCACTCCTAGCAAGCGTCAGGTCAGGGAATGTTTGAGTTCTATGACGCAACGCCTGGAACTGGTAAGAGTTTTATCGCTCAACCTCAAAGCAAGCACTAAAGACCGACTTTTAGAAGAGCGCTCTTAAGTCTGAGTGCGATCGCCTAAAAGCAGACACTTCAGATCAGATTGCACCTTTATGTGTCAATTTATCGCTTTTGTTCGTTATTTCAAAGTAGCAATCCTGCAAGAACTAAGTTTATGACTCAAGCCTACTTCCAGAAAAAATTACCAGCTTCCTTGCAGTTTTGGATTCGACCAATGCTGCTAATTTCAGTGGGTTTCCATGGCCTAGTGTTCGCCATGCCAATGAAATCTGAGAAAAAACCTGTAGAGGCCGCCAAAAAAGAACCAGACAAGGTAAAAATCACGCAGTTACCAACTAAACCTAGTGAACCGGCTCCTAAAATTGCGCCCGTAACTCCCCCCAAAGCTTTACCTGTAGTAACTGTGCCAAAAACTCCTCCTGTGGTAGTTCCACCCAAAACCGCTCCGATAGTGGCTCCGATAGTGGCTGTGCCAAAACCTCTACAGCCGGTGATACCACCTCCTGTTACAGCACAGGTGATTCCTCGACCCCAACCGCTACCAGTTACACCGCCATCGCCATTGCCCTCGCCATTAGCTTCACAGCCATCACCATCGCCATTGCCCTCGCCAGCAACAAAACAGCCATCACCATCGCCAGTAGCCGCGCAGCCATCACCAGTAGCCGCACAGCCATCGCCACCGCCACCCCCTGCAAGTACACAAGACCCCTTTGCAGATTTTCCTGTCTATCCCAACGCTGTAGCCGGTTCTTTGGGCTTAGCACCTGGAGAAGCTGACAAAGCTGCTCGCAACACTACGACTGATTTAGCTACGGTGGTTGCTTATTACGACAAAGAACTACCAGGTAGGAAATTTGAGTCTAAATCGACTACTGCTGAAAGCAGTCTGAAAGTTTTTCAGGTATCTAAAGGTGGTGTATCTCAATACCTTCATTTAATTGGAAAAGATGCAAGCACTGTGATTGTGCTAGCGCCTCAACCTCTTGACCTCAAAAGTTTGGCTGATGTAGCAGTGGAACCGCCAGAAGCGCGGGAGTTTCAAAGCGTTCTTGGGCAACTGTTAAATGTGGATGTTTTACCTGCAATTGGTATTAACGATCTGCAAGATGCTGGTCCCTTCCAAACTGCTGAAGTGAAGAGTATTCTTGGTGAAGTGAAGGATGTAACTCCACAAGGTTTGGGTATTTCGTTGGAGAGTGGATTACGCAGTGCGCAATTTGAAGTATCTCCGCTCAATCCTAATTTTGCAGGTGGGATTCTCTATCAGATAAAGAAATCTTCTTTCATTGGTTATCTAACACTTGTTCCTACAAAAACTTCTGGTAGAACAGGTGTTATTACCTTGAAAAAATCTCCCGATTAGTTAACTTAGAAGCACAAAGGCTGAAGCCTGGTGCTACCCGAACTAAGTCCGCCTACGCGGACTGTATATCAAGCCCACGTAGGTG
>JAYFMV010000006.1:0-81408 GCA_042408245.1 Potamolinea sp. | reverse complement strand
GCATGAGCGTTGGCGATCGCACAAGTTGGATCTGCTTCAATTCCTTTGAAAATTGCTACTGCATCCTTACCGTAAGCTAATGCTTGGTCAGTATAGCGATTAATGGCAGCAATGCTTTCGGGTGAATTTGTGGTAACTTCCAATCCCTGAGAATCTTTTAACATTTTCTCTCCCTCTAAATTGCGCTTAACTTTACCCAACCGAAACAACCGACTGGAACTTTAGATTTATAAACTACGGTAATTCGGTAGAGATAGTGTACTTACTAAAAGTATGGCATGGTCATGAGCAGACTGCAACAGCAGCAGTTTGAGATAAACACTGGCTATGAGAATGTAGCAATAACTCGGAAATCTAGCTCAAACAGAGCTTTTAGGTGTTTCAAGCTCTGTATTTAATCTTCATCTGATTGCTAATTAATACAGCACAAATCTTGATAGCTTCATCAAAACTTTTATTTTCTATTCGTAGAATTTTAGAGAACTTTAATCTCATCCACGTAGGAATACTTAGTATTAACGGGGATTGGGGACTGGGGATTGGGGACTAGGAGACTGGGAGACTGGGAGATGGGGGATTGGTCATTGGTCACACGCTAAGGAAATTCTTACAAACAACAAACAACAAACAACTAACAACTAACAACAATTACCTATTACCTACCTCTCCCATAACCATTCCCATCAGTCCAATTGCCGAAGCATTGTAATTAATTGCATATTCATTTGTAGCGTAGGAACGAGCATCATCTGCATAGCTTAAAGGTCCCAAATTTTTAGGTGCAATTCCATCTTGAGCTTGAGAATTAGGGCCACCTACCATCAAACCTGGAATGACAATTTTTTTAGCTTGAGCAATGCGGTGATGAACATTCTGCACTGAATTAGTACCTACAGCAGTGATGAAAGATTTATTAAGATGATTTCGTCCTAATAAATAATCTACCTGGTCAACTGCTGCTTTAAAATACTCTTCATTACCAGTAACACGGTAAGCATAAAACAGCGTGATTCCCTCCTCTGCTGTTATCTTATTAGACCCCCAAATGAAAGTATCATTAGCCAAACGGTAGCTGCTTTCATAAACCTTGCTCATCAAAAATTCCACTCGTTTTAACAGCTTTTCCTTGATTACTTCTTTCAGGTTATCTGAACCTTTCCCCTTTGGTTGAATCAGATAATCAATCATTCCCAGGGAAGAAGGATCAGCCCAGCCAAACAGAGTATAGGAAAATGTCGGCAGATTTTCTGCAAAATATTGTTCAAAAGCTGGGTCACTTGTAGTGATAAAAAGTTCTGCTGCGGCCCACAAACGGTCATCTTTATCAGTTTTTAGAGAGCCATCTGGGTCGTAATCTCCCTCAGTGTACAGATACTTACCTGAACCGTTATCATCACCATCCACCCAATCTACTTTCAGGGCTGGTTCTTTTTGCAAAAACTGCCAAGATTTTTGTGCTGCTTTCAAATAATTTTCAGCAAGTTTTGCATCTACTGGTGCATAAATTCTAGCCGACATTGCCATTGCAGCAGCAAACTTAGCAGTTTCTGATGTGGAGATACCGTAAACAAATCTTGGCTGTTTATCTTCGTTGGGAAGAATGGTTCCGGGCCAATTTTTTCCTGACAACTTGCGATAAACAGCACCATCTTCTCTTTGCATCGCCAGCATCCAATCAAGTCCCACCTTGACTTCATCTAACAAGTCTGGTTTGCCATTACCGCTTTCAGGAATATTCAGTTGAGAATCACGAAATAACTTGGGATACTGCTCATAAACGTTTAATAATCTACCAATAGTGACAGCAGTTGGACTAACATATTTACCGAAATCTCCAGCATCGTGCCAACCACCTTGAGAACGTATTGATTTGCCGGCTTTATTGAAGACATCTGAATGAGCGATCAAGCCATCACGGATATGGCAAGGGGGATGACTAACTCCACTCACAGTATCACGCACTTCTACACCGCAGCGCTGAAGATAGTAAGAACGAAGGAGTTTGTTTAAAGCATCCTGATATATGTTCTTACTAATCGTAAAAGGAGATGACTGAACTTTGCCGTATTTTAGGTAAAAACTGCCTTCTTTATTTAATGAACTGAAATCAATTATCTGAGTTGAATTATTAGTAAATTTATCGCTTTTGCGGTCTCCCACTGGGGCGTCAAATACATTTATTTTGCTAGCCACCTCGATAATTTGAACTTTGTTATTAAAGAAGTTCCAAGAATTGAGTAAAAAAGCCGATTTCGGGCTTTTGAGTGAGTAGCCTACTTGGTTAACTATTATAGACACACCCTTAGCGTCAGCCAGGTTTTTTGCGTAGTAGCCGAAAGCGATTGCCAGCGCACAGCTAAGAGCAAAAACCAGGTAAAATATTTTATTTATTTTCATTCTACTTATTTCTGTTTAAGGAAAATTCGACAAGGCGTTACCGCCATATTTGAGATACATTTTGGCTATTGCTCCAGTGAAACCAGCATTGTAATCTGTAGCTACTTCATTCATTTTAAAATTTTCTCGATCATCTGTGTAATTATCATTTCTACCAGGTCCCCCAACGAGTGCCCCATAAAGAATATGGCTATTTTTTTCAGGACTTTTTATATTATTAGTCCCAGAGCCATGAGAACTTCTGTGATGAGGGTTAATCGGAGGATTATTACCAAAACCAACTACATAGCTTCTTTGTTGGGGATTTGAGCCAAGTATATAGTTAATTTGTCTTTCCGCAAAAGTAGAGTATTTTTCCTTTTTAGCTAAATCTTGAATCCAGTCTCCGTAGATCAAGGAGAAAAATGCTGTATTTGCTGCATATCTGAGGGAACCCCATTCATCTAGTGCTGCTAACCCTCCTGGAGTGTAAACAATTCTTTCTCCCTTGTAGCCATCTGTCCAATAATCCAGCCAACGCTCAACATCCTGAATATATTTATTCTTCCCAGTTATTTTTGCTAAGAGTACATAACTTCCATAAGATTTATCATCCCAAGAATGAGTCCATTTATAAGAGCGAAACTTGGAATCTTTTTCAAGATTTAAGTTGTCGTAATATTGCTCGGCTTTATCCAGGTATTTTTGTTCTCCAGTTGCTAAATAAAGCCAGGTTGCTCCCCAAACGAGTTCATCGTTATATCCACTCCAAGATTTATAAAAATCATTGGCATCGGTAATGCAATCAGAATATTTTCCTCTATATTTATCGGCAAATTCATAGAGTTCTTTAGCATGGTTAAGCAGTTGATTTGAATATCTGTAATCAAGCTTTTGAAACACTAGGGAAGAAGCAGCCATAGCTGCTGCAGTTTCTCCAGCTAAGTCTGAACCGGGACAAGATGCGTCTATTTTGTAAGCAGGGCGTTCCATCTGCATTTTCTCAGCAGGCCCCCACCAAGCATGATCTACACCACCTTTTCCTATTTGTCCCCAAAGCTCATTTGGAGATGGGTGAGCTTTCATAAAGTAGTCATTAACCCAGCGTAGGTTATCTAGCATATAGCTATATTGACCGCTCTTTAAGTAAGCATCTTTATATTCAATTACTCCTAAAGCTAGAAGAGTAGTTGAACTCGCCATTGGTAAACCAAATTTTACATTATCTCCAGCATCATACCAGCCTCCAGTTAAGTCAATACCCTGATCTGAACCATCTTTTAAGGCGGAATCTCCACGCCATTTAACTCGATTATTTTCTGGAAGTTTTCCTGATCTTTGAGCTTCGTAAAAGTAAACTGATTTTTGTAATACTTCGGCGTAGTTATATTTTGTTTGTGCCATAGATTTTTGTCCTGGAAAATACAAAGAGCCGGAGATAAAAATTAAGACTGTCAGAGAAAAAAGGATGGTTAGTTTGAATAGTTTAAGTTTTTTGAGCATATATATTATCTATTTTTATTTCTTGGCTTTCCGTTCTCGTCCGTTGTTAGAGTACTGAGTACTTCACCACTCAGGAATGTACACTTTATCTGGGACGGTAAAAAGGACAAACTAATATTTACTGACTAAAGCTATAGCTGTCAGGATGCTTTTGTCAGTAAGGTGATATTAAGTAATGTTGGCATAGCAAAGTCAGTGTTAGATGGCGACTGAGATTGTGTATAAGCTGTGACTACCTAAATACCTTTGCAGCCGCTACCTTGAGAACAGTTGACGGCAGAGAGCCTTTCAGACAAACTAAGCCTAGTCAGTTTATCTAAGGAACAGTTTAGTAGACAATTAACGAGACGGCTCGCGACCGCCAAATTTATTTCCCTTTAACAGAAGCATAGCCATTAACCAAGAAGAACGGCAATAGCTAGCTACAAAGATGTACCGATCGCTGATACTGTAAGCAAAAACACAGCATTTAGCTTTTTTAAGGTTCTATGACAATTATTCGTGTGCCTAAATCCTGGGAAGTTCCAGAACGAGAAGTCACCTCAGAAGCAGCTTTTCTCAACCGGCGTCGTTTTCTCAAAACCCTGATTGGTGCTGGTGTGGGAGGAACGATCGTGCCGATTCTTGGTTGCCAGAAGGGTGAAGAAGTCAACAGCAAATTAGCAGCGACTTTAGATACAGCTAGTTTAGCAGCGATTGCAGGCAATTCTGCTTTTAAGGAGGTTGATCGACCAATTACAGAGCGAAGCATAGCAGGTCAGTATAACAATTATTACGAATTTGGTAGCGGTAAATCTATTTGGCAAGCTGCTCAATCTTTACCTACCCAAACTTGGAAAGTTGAGGTGACTGGTTTAGTGAAAAATCCTCGCACTTATGACTTAGATGATTTGCAGAAAACTTTTCCTTTAGAGGAACGGATTTATCGCTTTCGCTGTGTTGAAGCTTGGTCGATGGTGATTCCTTGGATTGGCTTTCCAATGAAGTCTTTGATGGCTGCTGTTGAGCCAACTGACAAAGCCAAATTTGTGCGTTTTACTTCATATTATGACCCTAAAATTACTATTGGCCCTTTTTGGTTGTTAGGAAAAATGTTGCCTTGGCCATACACGGAAGGTTTACGTATTGAAGAAATGGCGAATGAGTTAGCCTTTTTTGCTGTTGGCAATTACGGTCATATTTTACCGAAACAACACGGTGCGCCTATTAGAGCGGTGTTGCCTTGGAAGTATGGTTTTAAGGGTGCGAAGTCGATTACAAAAATTGAGTTTGTTGAAACTCAGCCAGCAACGTTTTGGAATACTATTGATTCCCATGAGTATGATTTTGAGGCTAATGTTAATCCGACTAAGCCCCATCCTAGGTGGTCACAAGCTACGGAAAAGTTTGTCAGTACTGGCCCTGGTTTGAAGTGGGAAAAACGCCCGACGATTCCTTATAACGGTTATGGGAAATATGTGGCTTCTTTGTATTAGGACTTAGGGATGATTCCCCCGAATTCAAGGGGGTGTTAGTAACTAGGGGGCGTTATTTGGAGTAATTTACTTAATAATGATGTTTCTCAAGACCCCCCCAGATTTGGTATTAGAAATAGATATTACTAGCAAATCATTAGATAGACAGCCGATTTAGGCGCGTCTTGGTGTGCCGGAAATTTGGCGTTATGACGAGAGAGGACTGCCAATTTATCACCTGCAAGCGGGAGAATACATTCAGGCTGATATAAGTTTGCCATTTCCTCAGTTTCCGGTGCAAGAAATACCCGCATTTGTTGTGCAAAATATGGCAGTTGGTAGGAGAGATTTACGGCAATCTTTCCGTGCTAGGGTACAAACTCTGTATAAAAATGGAAAATTTCTGAAAAGAGTGCAGAAGCGATACTGGCGCTTTGCTACGGGAGCAAGCAATAGGCCTTGATAGCTGAAACTCTCGCAGTGCCAAGCAAACCGGGCGCTGACTTACCTTTACACCACTAAACTTGCTGTTATGCTGGGCATAACAGTGTTGACCTAGCTAAGAAAAGACAAGAGCAACAAGCCATGAAGCCCAATTTTGAAGAATACCGAGACATGGCAAGCTGTGACAGCGATTTAGACAACCTTAACTTTTGATCAGTAGTTTCAGGTTGTGAATCAGGGTAAAAATGATTAATAAAAGCTGCGTGCAGGATTTCCTCTGTTAGTGGCAGAATAATAGTTTCTAGATCTCCTAAATCCTCAACTGGCTGACGAGAGCAGTTGGGAGATATTGGCATCTGTGCCAGTGAAGCAATCTCAAGCCTTATCAGGGTAGTCATCTCCCTGCTGGATCAAGCTTGTGCATCTGTGCCTTCAGTTCAAGCGGATTGGCGATTGGTGAGAGCCAGTGCAATCATGCGATCGCTTAAGCTTAACCCTAGCTGCAAGCACCTCCAGTGTGGGAAGATTTTCCTTTTCGGTTGTCAGGTGTACATTTACTTATTTACGAAACACTACACACAGCAAAAAAAAAACGAGTATTCAACCCGAAACACCCAACCATGCAGACTACCTATAAGACCGAACCGAAACTGAATCAACTTAAAACCCGCCTTACCGAAATCAACGACATAGAAGCCGCTGCATCCCTTTTATACTGGGATCAGGCTACTTATATGCCTTCTGGTGGTGCCGCAGCGCGTGGGCGTCAATTAGCAACTCTACAACAAATTTCCCACAGTAAATTTACTGAACCAGCGATCGGTCAACTGTTAGAAGATTTACGCCGCTTTGAACAAAGTTTGCCTTACGACTCTGACGAAGCCAGTTTGATTCGCATTACCCGCAGAAATTACGAAACAGCAGTGCGGGTGCCTGCGGAATTTATGGCAAAATTCTCCATGCATCGCACGGAATGTTACGAAGCTTGGGCTGCAGCGCGGCCTGCGAATAACTTTGCTGCTGTACGGCCTTACCTGGAAAAAACCCTCGACCTCAGCCGCGAACTGGCCAATTTTTTCCCTGGTTATGACCATATCGCAGACCCGTTAATTGCTTTTGCTGACTATGGCATGAAAGCATCTTTTTTGCGTACACTCTTTGCTGACTTTCGAGAGCAATTGGTGCCGATTGTCGAAGCCATTACTTCCCAAACTCCTACCGATGACAGTTGCTTACACCAATTTTATCCGGAAGCTCAACAGTTAGATTTCACCCTGAAAGTACTGGAACAACTGGGTTATGACTTCCAGCGCGGACGCCAAGACAAAACTCATCACCCGTTCATGACTAATTTCTCGATTGGTGATGTAAGAATTACTACTCGTGTCTATGAACATGATTTGAGTCAGGCACTCTTCAGCACTATTCACGAGATGGGTCACGCCCTCTATGAACAAGGAATCAACCGCGAATATGAAGGGACTCCCTTGGCGGCTGGAACCTCCTCTGGCGTCCATGAGAGCCAATCTCGGCTTTGGGAAAATATGGTTGGGCGGAGTCGGGGCTTCTGGAAACACTTCTATCCCCAACTGCAAAATGCCTTCCCCTCACAGCTAAGCAATGTATCTCTTGATACTTTCTACCGATCCATCAATAAGGTAGGAAAATCCTTGATTCGTACTGATGCTGATGAGGTAACCTACAACCTCCATGTGATGATCCGCTTTGACTTAGAACTGCAAATGCTGGAAGGAAGCTTAGAAGTTCGTGACCTTCCCGAAGCCTGGAACGAACGCTATCGCTCAGATTTGGGAATTGTCCCCGAAAGCGATACGGATGGCGTATTACAGGATGTTCACTGGTATACAGGGCAAATTGGGGGGATGTTCCAGGGCTACACTCTCGGAAACTTAGTGAGCGCACAGTTTTATGAAGCCGCACTCCAAACTCATTCAGAAATCTTAACAGAGATAGAACAGGGAGATTGTATTACACTACATAATTGGTTGAGAGATAAAATATATCAGCACGGTTGCAAATTTACAGCAGCCGAACTCATCAGGGGCGTCACCGGTGCGGATTTACGCATCGATCCTTTCATCCGTTACATCCGCCAAAAATATGGGCAACTTTACTCTTTGTAAGTGTTGCGCAATCTGGCTAATGTCAATCTGCCTTGGGACATAGATCTACTTTACAGCAATTTGTCAATTGTTGTTCATACCGTTCACTCTGATTTTTGGGAGTTGCAATGCTCAATCTAATCCAGGATGTTCTAGATAGTGATGAGAAAAGCGATTTACGCCAGTTTGCCAGCCAGTTAAAGACCTCAGAAAAAAAGTATCTACTACGAAATGACATTCTTTCAGCCTTTGCTGAATTCTGCACTAACCACAAAAAACCGGAATATTTTTATCGCTCTTCCCATCTGGGACAACTGGTGTATTACACCCAAGAAATTATTCTGGAGAATGAAAGCCTCTATCTGATCATCCGGCCGAAGATTGCTTCCCAAGAAGTCTTTCGATTTTTAGAAGACTTGACAGTTGAGCCGGTCACGGTGCAAGAACTGCTGGATTTACGCGATCGCCTGGTCAATCGCCACCACCCCAATGAAGGGGATCTCCTAGAACTGGATTTTCAGCCATTCTACGACTACAGCCCAACAATTCGCGACCCCAAAAACATCGGTAAAGGCGTCAGCTTCCTCAACCGCTTCCTCTCCAGTAAGCTGTTTCAAGACCCCAAAGAGTGGATGGAGTCTTTGTACAGTTTCCTAAGCCTGCATAGCTTCCAAGGGACTCAGTTGTTAATTAACGGGCGAATTAAAAGCCAACAACAACTCTCCGAACAGGTGAAAAAGGCCTTATCCTTTGTCAGCGATCGCCCTGAAGAAGAATCTTACGAAGAATTCCGCTTCAAGCTACAAGAAATGGGATTTGAAGCAGGTTGGGGTAACACCGCTTATCGCGTCCGCGATACCCTAGAAATTCTTGATGAACTGATCGACTCTCCCGATCACGAGGTACTGGAAAAATTCATTTCCCGCATCCCGATGATCTTCCGGATTGTCTTAGTTTCCATCCACGGTTGGTTTGGCCAAGAAGGCGTTTTAGGGCGTCCTGATACTGGTGGTCAGGTGGTCTACGTGCTCGACCAAGCGCGAAGTTTAGAAAAGCAACTGCAAGAAGATATCAAACTGGCGGGATTAGAGGGAATGGGAGTTAAGCCCAAAGTAATTATCCTCTCTCGTTTGATCCCCAATAATGATGGAACTCGTTGTAACGAACGTTTAGAAAAAGTTCACGGTACTGATAATGCTTGGATTCTGCGGGTGCCGCTGCGAGAATTCAATCCCAACATGACCCAGAACTGGATCTCGCGCTTTGAATTTTGGCCATATCTGGAAACTTACGCGATTGATGCTGAGAAAGAATTGTTGGCAGAATTCCAAGGCGTTCCCGATTTAATTGTTGGTAACTATACCGATGGTAATTTGGTAGCCTTCTTGCTTGCCCGAAGACTGAAAGTAACTCAGTGTAATGTTGCTCACGCACTGGAAAAATCTAAATACTTATTCAGTAACTTGTACTGGCAAGATTTGGAAGAGAAATATCACTTCTCCCTGCAATTCACCGCTGACTTAATTGCCATGAATGCGGCAAATTTTGTGATTAGCAGTACCTATCAAGAAATTGTAGGAACGCCAGATAGCGTTGGTCAGTACGAATCTTACCAATGTTTCACCATGCCAGAGCTCTATCATGTAGTCAATGGGATTGAGCTATTTTCACCTAAGTTTAACGTCGTACCACCGGGGGTAAATGAAAGCGTTTACTTCCCCTACACCCGAACAGAAGATCGGATTCCAGATGCGGCCCAAAGATTGGAAGAATTGCTATTTACCTTAGAAGATTCCTCCCAAGTTTTCGGCACACTTGATGATCCAACCAAGCGCCCACTTTTCTCAATGGCACGTCTTGATCGGATTAAGAACCTGACAGGATTAGCCGAATCTTTTGGGAAAAACAAGGAATTGCAGGAACGTTGTAACCTGATTTTGGTCGCTGGTAAGTTGCGCGTTGAGGAATCAACAGACAACGAAGAAAAAGAGGAAATAGTTAAACTTTACCGTGCCATTGATGAGTACAATCTTCACGGCAAAATCCGCTGGTTGGGTGTTCGTTTAGCTAAAAGTGATTCTGGTGAAATTTATCGAGTGATTGCAGATCGGCGAGGAATTTTTGTACAACCAGCCTTGTTTGAAGCCTTCGGTTTGACAATTTTGGAAGCAATGATTTCTGGTGTTCCGACTTTTGGAACACAGTTTGGTGGACCTTTGGAGATTATTCAGGATAAGGTTAATGGCTTTTTAATTAACCCAACTCACCAGGAAGAAATGGCTCAAAAACTTCTGGATTTTGTGCTCAAGTGTGACCAAAATCCCGACTATTGGGAGAAAATTGCTCATCAGGGTATCGAGCGGGTTTACAGTACCTATACCTGGAAAATCCACACCACAAGGTTGCTATCTTTAGCGCGGATTTATGGTTTCTGGAACTATAACTCTCAGGAAAACCGAGAGGATCTGCTGCGTTACATTGAAACGTTGTTTCATTTGATCTATAAGCCACGGGCCCAGCAGCTTTTAGAGGAACATAAGTATAGGTAATTGAGATACTCCCCCGTTAAGCTTTCAGGTTAGCGGGGGAGCATTTTAAGTTTCTTGATCAGTCTGTAACCAAGTTGTGAGATCTGCGACTGAGGTAAAATCCAACAGCGCTTCACCTAAATCTTCTAGCTGGGGGAGGGATAATGAGCGAATGCGTTCTTGCAGTTGGGGTTCAACCGTACCGATGCGTCGTGTCAACTGGCGTATTAGTAGTGCTACGGCCTCTTGCTGCTTTCCCTCTTCTCGTCCTTTTGCGACTCCCTCTTCCAGGATTTCTTGATAAATAACAGATTCCCGCATAATTCCCTCTCTAAAAAGTTGGCGAATCAAATCTTTCTTAAACCTTAAACCCGCTAGCAGTTGAGTACAGTTTGAAATCACCTGTCGCTGTTGAGGTTCCTCTATTTTATCGACTAATTCTGCGACTCGACCAAGCAACTGAGTGGTATCTTCAGCAGCACAGAGAACCGCCAGCGGTAGCAGTGCAGTATCCTGTAGAAATGCTTCTGGGTCTTGCTCCCACATTCGCACCACTTGGTAGCGATGTCTGGTACCTTCTAGCTGAAATTCGCTGGCAACTTCGGCTGCAGTCGGTGAAGATTTGAGCATTACCAGAAATTGTGTCACCGGTAAGCGATAACTGCGGTGAAGTCGCACCCAATAATCCAGCATCCGCAAAGGTAAAGGTGGATCACTCTCTCCTTTGACTTGAAATTCTATCTGTAAAAGCCTTTGCTGTGCCGGTAAATGAGCGACAAAATCAGCGCGAATTGGCTCAATTGTCAATTCTGTTTTCAAAACTTCTATAGATTCAGGAATCGAACCAAATAACCAATTGACGAAGCTGTTTGGGTAAATTTCTGAAAGATATTTGCAGGTATTGTCAAAGGACATGGTTATTTGGGTAAAATTGCACTCCTCTTGTTAGATTATCTCTCAGAAATTATCGCTTTTGGGGTATAGGATGCGTTCGGTATAGTTCCTCAGCAATTTTTTGGTTTAGAGTTACGATGGAAAAGTAAAACCTTGCATAGTCAAGCAAACAGTCATGCTACCTTTTCAGAAAAAAATTGTGACTGATGAAGCAATGCGTCCAGTTGCGGTGCTGATTGATTATCAGGACTGGCAGAAAATTGAGCAAATATTAGAGGCTTATCAATTACAACAACAGGAAGAATTTAATTTAAATAAGTATGCAGGTGTAATTAAATTAAATCAAGACTCTTTGCAGTATCAGCAACAAATTAGGGGTGAGTGGACTTGAGACAACCTGTGTTTTTATTAGATACAAATTTAGTCTTGAACTAGGTCTACAATTGCAAGAATTAGGTTATCAATTCACAGGTAAACAACGCTTGGGAATTTATCTTACCAACACTTTAGACGAAGCGTTGAAACAATCAGAAGTTCTCTTTGCTCAGTTTGTAGCACAAGAAGCGAATGAAGCCTCAGCTATTAAGCGTGATGTCCCAGTAATGGTTATGCTAGGTAATCCGCCTTATGCTGGACATTCTGCTAATAAAAGTGAATGGATAGCAGGATTAGTAAAAGATTATTATTACGTAGATGGTTTGCCGCTAGGGGAATGTAACCCTAAATGGCTACAAGATGATTATGTAAAATTTATCCGTTTTGGACAAGAGCAAATTAGTCAAACAGGTTTTGGAATATTAGCCTTTGTGACAAACCACGGTTATATAGATAATCCAACATTTAGAGGAATGCGTCAAAGCATAGAGAAAAACTTTGACGAAATCTACATTATGAATTTGCATGGTAATAGCAAGAAAAAGGAAAGTTGTCCTGATGGCTCAAAAGATGAAAATATCTTTGATATTCAACAAGGTGTAGCTGTTTGTATAATGGTTAAGTATCCCAAAGACAAGTAAATATGAAAACAAATCAACAATTTACCGCCATCATCGAAAGAGAAGGGAATGGATATGTCGCACTGTGCCCAGAATTAGATATTGCCAGTCAGGGTGATACAGTCGAACAAGCAAAAACTAACCTAATTGAAGCATTAGAATTGTTCTTTGAAGTTGCCGATCCTCTAGAAGTACAAAACCGCTTGCCGACGGAAGTTTTTATTACCAGGGTAGAGGTGTCTGTTGGGTAAGTTACGAGTTTTATCAGCAGTAGAGGTCTGCCAAATTTTAGAACAAAATGACTTTATAAAAGTACGGCAACGCGGTAGTCATATTATCATGCAGCGGCAAACTGATGAGACAACGATTACTGTGGTTGTGCCGAATTATGCAGAGTTACGCATGGGAACTTTACAGTCAATTATCCGCCAGTCTGGCTTACCTCGTTCCTTGTTTGAAGTTACGCATACGCCATCTTTCATAGCCCTACCTATCGTCAGCGTTATGCTGAACTTCTTAAAATAGACTTTCCCCGCTTACCCTTAACTGGTGATGATCAACTTTTCAAAGCCTTGAGCGAGAAAGGTCAAGAATTAGTAGAATTGCACCTAATGAAATCTAAAAAACTAAATAAGATAATCACCAAATATCCTGTAACTGGCGATAACGCTGTCACCGAAGTCACCTACAAACCAACTGAACAGCGACTTTATATCAACAAACAGCAATACTTTGAAGCCATTCCCTCAGAACTGTGGACATTTAAAATTGGCGGTTATCAAGTCTTAGATAAATGGCTAAAAGACCGCAAAAAAGCCAAACGTAGCCTATCCTTTGACGACATATTACACTATCAGCGAGTAGTAGTTGCCCTCAAAGAAACAATGGAAATCATGAAAAAAATAGACCAGCTCATACCAAACTGGCCTATAAAATAACCATAAACCCTCTCAAAACCTCTGCGTAACTCTGCGTTTCTCCTCAGCGTCCTCTGCGTTAAAAAACTCTTATTTAGATCCCAACAAATTCAACCCAGCATCAGAACCAACCTTCTGAAAACGAACACGCAAACCATCTTTAGGACGCCTAGTAGGAACTACTACTGCTTCCAAACTTTGACTCGGCAAAAATTCCCATTCGTAGCTTTGCAACAACTTAGAAATAATAATCTTCATCTCCAACTTAGCAAAAGCAATTCCTACACAAATGCGCGGCCCACCACCAAAACCAATCAAACTAAAAGGCTTTTGTTTATGTTCCTGACGACCGGGACTAAATCTATCAGGATCAAACCGCTTTGGTTCAGGATAAATTGACTCTAACTGATGCGTTCCTGGAATCGAATATGACACCATCCAACCAGCAGGAACATGAAATCCGTTAAACTCAAAAGGCTTGACAACTCCCCGAAATCCTCCCCCTACAGGTGGATGCATTCGTTCCGTTTCTGAAATAATTTGGTCTAAATATTGCATTTTCCCCAAAATTTCCAGGCTCATACAACCTTTTGCTCCAAGATGCAATTGTTCCTCACGGGCACGTTGCAAAACTTCCGGGTGACGCCCCAATTCTAAACATATCCAAGTAAGCATAGAAGTTGTGGTTTCATGACCAGCAAATAGCAACAACATTGCTTGAGCCGTAAGTTCTTTTAAACTCATACCATTACCTTCTTCATCCCTAGCTTGCACTAACAAACTAAGAGTATCGTTGCTTGGGTTCTGCTGACGCTCTTGTACAATTTTGGTGATATGCTGCAACAATTGGTCACGAGCCGCAAGTGCACGTTTGTAACGCCAAGGATTGATAGCAAATAAGCCATTAGTTAGTTCTGTAAATAGCTTACTCAACCGAGCAACTTCTGAACCAGGAGTCGCACCCACCAACAGTTGACTTGCAATATCAAAAGTTAATTGTTTGAATTCCTCAAACCAAATTAACTCGCGTTTCTGCTGCCATTTTTGGAGATATTCCTCTGTAATTGTCTCCATCGTGTTAACATAACCTGCTAGTGCTTGTCCGTGAAACGCTGGCATCATCAAGCGTCGATTTTGTCGATGTTCCTCACCATCTTGGAGAAAGAGAGATTCCCCTAGTAGTTGCTTGAAGTTTTCGGGCCAACCTTGTTTCCAGGAAAAATGTTCCATGTGGCTGGAAAGGACAAATTCCGCTGCTTCTGGCCCTACCATAAATGCAGCAGGTCTCCCCAGAACATTGGTTTTGAAAATCGGCCCATACTGTTTATAGCGCTTCTCGATAAACTGGGGATCGAAGATAAATGATAATGTTTCTCCAATGACTGGTAAACCGGTTCCCCCTGGTGGAAGTTGAGTACTGTTCATTGATTTTACTGGATAGGTCTATATAGATTACTTTAATGTTGCGATCGCCTAATTTTACTCAACAGCCTTGGAAAGAATTTTACAGCGAGATTATTGATGTTCGCAGCGAAAGTGAATTTGCTGAAGATCATCTTCCAGGTGCGATTAATTTGCCAGTATTGGATGACGTGGAACGTGCTAAAGTCGGGACAATTTATAAACAAGTTTCTCCCTTTGAGGCGCGTAAAGTTGGTGCTGCAATAGTTGCCAGAAATATTGCTGTCCATCTTGATAGTCACTTCGCAGCAAAGAGCAAAAACTACCATCCTTTAGTTTATTGTTGGCGTGGTGGTCAACGTTCTAATAGTATAGCTCTAGTCCTGAATCAAATTGGTTGGCAAGCTACAGTTTTGGAAGGGGGATATAAAACTTACCGGACTTATGTACGCGAACAATTAGAACAGTTACCAGAAAAGTTTACTTATCAGGTATTATCTGGCCTAACTGGTAGTGGAAAAACTCATATTTTGCGTCAGTTAGCAAAGCGAGGTATTCAGGTTCTTGATTTGGAAGGTTTGGCAAATCATCGTGGTTCTTTGTTAGGTCAAGAATGGGAAGGGAAACTATCTCCTCAACCTTCACAAAAAGGCTTTGAATCTTTACTAATGCAAGCTTTCCAAGGTTTTGATGTTAATAAGCAAGTGTGGGTGGAAGCGGAAAGTAACAAAATTGGACAGGTTTATTTACCGCCATCTTTGTGGCAGAAAATGAAGCAAGCTAGTTGTGTTGAAGTTGAGTTGCCCATCGCTGTAAGAATTGAATGGTTGTTGCAGGAATATCCTCATTTAGTTACTCATACTAACATTCTTAAACATAAACTAGAACATCTTAAATCTCGCTATGGTCGGGAAAAAATTGAGGAGTGGTACTGTCTCATCGACGCGGGTAAGTGGGAAGCTTTGGTCGGAGATTTGCTTACGTACCACTATGACCCCGCTTATAATCGCTCAATTGGTCACTGCTATAATCATGCGGAACGAAAGGTACAGATAGCAGATTTATCGGCTGCGAGTGTTGATGTTTTGCTAGATGCTTTGCTGTGATATTTTCAGTACTTAGCCAAGATATAAGCCCCACTTGCACAAATGGGGCTGAGGACGCAGTTAGAAGGTATCTTTGTGTCTAACATATCTACAGAAATGGTTAATTGCTGGAGTCTTAATAAGTTTTTAATGGGATAAAGCCTCTTTCACTTATTTAGTAATAGACGGCCAGGGCGTAGCATTTGCGTTGTTATAGCGCTACGCGCATACATTAGGACAATTTAGGAAAGCTGCGTCTACACATTCTCGTACAGTTTCAAATTCTTTCAGCCTTTGTTTCATCCATGTTTTTAAAACAGCCCACCAGTTCTCTATTTTATTTAAATCGGGAGAGTATGGTGGTAAATACCAGATTTCCACTTCGGCTTCTTCGGCAATTTTTCTAAGATTTCCCCCTTTATGAAAACTGGCATTATCAATAATAATAACGTCTCCTGGTTCTAATTTAGGGATTAAACAATCTCTTAACCAAGTCTCAAATAAATCTCGATTACATGAACCATTAAAAGTTAAAGGAGCTAATAATTTTCCTGACTTTAATGCTGATAGCCAACTCACTCTTTCTGTTCTTCGACCAGATTTAAGCTCATAACATCTTGACCCTTTTAAGCTATACCCATAGGGATAATCTTCTCTGTTATCAAATCCAGCTTCATCTACATAAACTCTCTTTTTCGGGTCTATTTCTGCTAATTTTTCGGTAAACTCTCTTCTTTTTTCGACCGAGCGTTCTTGATAACCATAGGTTTTTTTTACGAGTAATGCCCAATTTTTTACAAGCATAACTAATATTTTGTTGACTGACATTATTTCCCCATAATCGAGCCATTTCTTTTTGGGTTTTCCCCCGGTTTTTGTCCACAAATTGGCCAAATTGCTCTAAATCTTCGATTTTTGGTCGAGTTCCTTTGACGATGGGTTTCTTTGGTTTATAGTCTCCCGTTTCTTTTTCTTGTTTGAGCCATAAGTCTAAAGTATTTCGACTTATGTTAAAAAAACGACTCACTTCTATTTTCTTTTTTCCTCTTTTAACTGCTTCAATCACAAATGACACGCAAGTCGTAACTATAAGGTTTAGCCATACTATTTGAAATTATTGATTTATTTCTCTATTATTACATTATTGTCCTAACTATAGCGCGTAGCGCTATATCCGTTATACCCAAATATTTCGGCGCAAATGCTACGCCCCTACACAAATAACAAATAACAAATAATAACTAATAAATAATAAATAACAAATAACAAATAACCAACAACCGTTTTCATGCCCGTAGGGCTGTAGGGCTGTACAACCAACAACCAAGAACTAGGACGATTAAGAAAGTTGTTCGTAGGTTTGTGTCATTGCTTGCAACCGATTATGAATTTCTCTGAGTGCTTCAAGAGCAGTTGGATCTTGAATAGATTCAGCCTGGAGATTTACCAGGTTAGAAATCTCAGTGAGATTATTTTTCAGTTGGTTGTTAACTTGCTTAAGCTGGGCTTCCTTTTCTTGCAAAGATACCCTGAGTTGTTCTTCAGTTTGCTTAAGTTCAGTAATATTGATCGCCACTCCATCTAGTACCAAATCGCCATTTTCCTTCCTGGAATACCGAACCTGATCTCTCACCCACTTCACTTCCCCAGAAATTGTAATAATGCGATATTCCAAGTATCCAGGCTCAATAATTTCCCTATTTTCTCTTTCTGTTGTGTTAAATAATCTTCTGTCGTCGGGATGAATCATTGTCCGTACGAGTTCTGGATGCTGCATCAATTCATTTGGTTCCATACCACTCATTTCGCGACAACCCGCACTGAGATAAGGAATGGACATGCTGCCATCAGCATGGAATATGAAGCTATAGACAACTCCTGGAATATTAGCAGTAATAGTAGATAATTGTTCCTCATTTTGCCGCAGCGCTAGCTCTGTTTGCTTGAAGTTAGTGATGTCACGACTGATGTTCAATGCAGAATTTACCGTACCATCAATTGTCAGTTCTGGCACTAAGCGGGACTGATAGTATTTCAAGCCAATCGGAGTTGGAAAACTAAATTCAACTGTATTCTCCTGTCCGGTTTCAAAAACAGTTTGGAGTGCTTGCTCCCAGAATACAACTAGCTCATCAGGCATTCCTAATTCACGATTCGTTTTGCCAATGAATGATTCAGCAAGTAATCCTGTTGCCAACTCGACAGCTCGATTAATGTAGAGATGACGAAATTGGCGGTCAAATCTAGAGATGATATCAGGTGCATTTTCAATTAAGGCGATGAATTATAATTGGCGTTGGTTTAGTTCTTCTGTTCGTTCTTGGACTCGGATTTCTAACTGTTCATTTAGGCTTTGCAGTACTGCTTCGGCTTGCTTGCGCTCAATAATATCATGGAAAACTAAAACAGCACCTGTGACATTTTCTGCTTCATTTTTAATGGGGGCCGCACTATCATCAATGGGGATTGCTGTCCCATTTCTGGCAATTAACAGGGTGTGGTTACCTAAGCCAACAATCTCCCCTTGCTGTAGAGCGATCGCGATCGGATTTTCTTCCTCCTCGTGCGTTCTTTCGTCAATGATTCTAAATATCTGAGAAACCTCTTCTCCCAAAGCTTCTGTCTGTTTCCAGCCAGTTAAACTTTCAGCAATGGGATTCATAAAGGTAATTAACCCCTTGCTGTCAGTAGTAATTACTGCATCGCCGATACTTGTGAGAGTAGTTGCTAGCCATTGCTCTCTCTCCTTAAGTTGTTTCTCAATTTGGTGTTTGTAGAGAGCAATTTCAATAGCTGAGTATAACTCCCTAGCTTCAAAGGGTTTGATAATGTACCCGTATGGTTCCGTAAGTTTTGCCCGTTCCAGGGTTTCTCTATCAGTATAAGCAGTCATGTAGACTACAGGAATTTTCAGCTTTGTTCTAATTTTTTCTGCTGCTTGAATGCCATCCATTTTGCCTGTTAACCTGATATCCATCAGCACCAAATCTGGATTAATAGATTCTGCTTTAGCAATCGCTTGTTCTCCAGAAGAAACAATATCTGGAACTCCATAGCCTATCTCTTCCAAGCGGTTTTGAATGTTTAGGGCAACCACAGTTTCATTTTCAACCACTAAGATATTAATTTTTTCTGTCATATCTTTTCCTAATGGTTGATATCTGAAAATTTCATCTTAAATTCTGTGCCGGGGCTTGGAGTGATTTCGATTGTACCTTGGAAATGTTTTACCAAGGCATTAACTAACTGAAACCCCAAGATTTTTGCCCTATAAAATTTTGGGCTATCTTGTAGTTTCATCCCCTTATTACCAATAACTAAAGTAAATTGCTGACCCATTCTTTCAGTAGATGCTAGGCAAACATAATTGAGGCAAACCAAAATTGTGCCTTTAGTATTCCTTGGAAAACCGTGCTTCAAAGCATTGGAAACCAGTTCATTAATAATTAACCCACAAGGAATAACTATACCAAGATTTAAAAAAATTTGCTTGACCTGAAGTTGCAAGGTAATGTTGTTAGGATCGATGGAGTAGGTTGGCAGCAGGTAAGTTGTGAGACTTTGGATATATTCAGCTAAATTTACTCTGGCTAAGTTTTCCGATTGATACAGCTTTTCGTGGATGAGTGCTATGGATTTTACGCGGTTCTGGTTGACCCAGAAAAGCTCCAGTGTGACTTGACTTGGATGTGTTGAGATTGCAGGTCAAGCAAGCTGGAGATGACTTGCAAATTGTTTTTAACTCGATGGTGAACCTCCTTAAGCAGTGCTTCTTTTTCTTGTAATGATAACTTTAGTTGCTCCTCTGCTTTTTTGCACTCCGTAATATCCACCGGGGTGCTAGTTATACCTAGAATCTTACCCGTATCATCACAGAGAGCCATCATATTGCAGCTTAACCAAAATTGTGTTCCGTCCTTACGCAAACCCTCAAATTCATACTGAAGAATAGACTCACCTGTATAGACACTTTCAAATACTTCGATGTTTTTTTGTGCTTGTTCAGTAGTTGTAAATTCAGAGAAATTTCGCCCCAGAATTTTTTCTGGTTGATATACAAAGAATTGTAGGGCGGCATGATTAACAAATGTCAGCCTTCCTTCGGTGTCTAGCGACCAAATCAAGCCCTGTGATGTTTCAACTAAATTGCGATATTTCTATTCGCTTTCTTTGAGGGCTGCTTCTGTCAGTATGCGCTCAGTAATATCCTAAGCAATTCCAGCGGAGCGATAAAGCTTTCCTGGGAAATTGTAAATAGGGAAAACACGGTAATTTATCCAAAGAACTGAGCCATCTGGTTTGATAATTTGATAAGTCTCTTCAATGAGATGACCCTGAATTAGTCGTTGATATAGCGCTACGCGCATACATTAGGACAATCTAGGAAAGCTGCGTCTACACATTCTCGTACAGTTTCAAATTCTTTCAGCCTTTGTTTCATCCATGTTTTTAAAACAGCCCACCAGTTCTCTATTTTATTTAAATCGGGAGAGTATGGTGGTAAATACCAGATTTCCACTTCGGCTTCTTCGGCAATTTTTCTAAGATTTCCCCCTTTATGAAAACTGGCATTATCAATAATAATAACGTCTCCTGGTTCTAATTTAGGGATTAAACAATCTCTTAACCAAGTCTCAAATAAATCTCGATTACATGAACCATTAAAAGTTAAAGGAGCTAATAATTTTCCTGACTTTAATGCTGATAGCCAACTCACTCTTTCTGTTCTTCGACCAGATTTAAGCTCATAACATCTTGACCCTTTTAAGCTATACCCATAGGGATAATCTTCTCTGTTATCAAATCCAGCTTCATCTACATAAACTCTCTTTTTCGGGTCTATTTCTGCTAATTTTTCGGTAAACTATCTTCTTTTTTCGACCGAGCGTTCTTGATAACCATAGGTTTTTTTTTACGAGTAATGCCCAATTTTTTACAAGCATAACTAATATTTTGTTGACTGACATTATTTCCCCATAATCGAGCCATTTCTTTTTGGGTTTTCCCCCGGTTTTTGTCCACAAATTGGCCAAATTGCTCTAAATCTTCGATTTTTGGTCGAGTTCCTTTGACGATGGGTTTCTTTGGTTTATAGTCTCCCGTTTCTTTTTCTTGTTTGAGCCATAAGTCTAAAGTATTTCGACTTATGTTAAAAAAACGACTCACTTCTATTTTCTTTTTTCCTCTTTTAACTGCTTCAATCACTTTTGAGCGCAAGTCGTAACTATAAGGTTTAGCCATACTATTTGAAATTATTGATTTATTTCTCTATTATTACATTATTGTCCTAACTATAGCGCGTAGCGCTATACATTACAGTGGCTATCTTGTCGCGGTCTTCTGGATGAATTCTCTCCAGCCACTTTTCAGGATGTTCCTGCAAAGTTTGTGAGGAACGACCCAAAATTTTTTCGTAAGCAGGACTGATATAAAGCATCCGCTGTTCATTCAGTGAGAACATGCAAAAATAAAGAGACAATTAAAAATCAAAAAGCAAAAAGGAAAACTTGTGGAATTTTTACTCTTTAATTCTTAATTTTCAGGTAATAATCTCAATTGTTGGTACTTTGATGCTGTGGGGTAACTCGATCACTAATGGGTGTAATCATATTGAGAGATGGAGTAACTTGCTCTGCTTGGTGACTGGGAAGGCGATCGCCAGTGTTAACATCAAACCAGTGAATTGCTTGCGGTGCCATTGATAACATCACTTCTGATGCTTCCCAACTTTGATTAGTAGGCAACAAAGCCCGTAAGCGAATTGAATCAGAACCCTTCACCCGAACACTAATTAGATTTTGCATACCCAGGTGTTCCACCAGGAAAATCTGACCTTGAATCGTTAATTTATCTTCAGGTTTGGCGATGTTAACATCTTCTGGACGGATACCCAAGACTATTTGGGAAGGTGTTGTTGCTAAGTTTGGTAAAGGAATTCTAAAATTACCCAAAACTGCATTATTGCTCTCACAATTAAGTGTTAATAAATTCATTTGCGGACTCCCCACAAAACCCGCAACAAATTGATTAGCCGGTCTGGTATAGATTTCTTGCGGCGGTGCCAATTGTTGCAGATTGCCGTCGTATAATACAGCCACTTTACTAGAAAGAGTCATCGCTTCCGTTTGGTCATGAGTAACATAAACTACCGGTGCTTGTTGCTTCTCAAATAACTGTTTCAAATCCGCCCGTACTTGTTCTCTTAGCAAAGCATCAAGATTACTCAACGGTTCATCTAACAAAAATACATCCGGTTGGCGCACCAAAGCACGTCCCAAAGCAACTCTTTGACGCTGACCACCAGACATTTGACCTGGTTTGCGATCCATCAAACTTTGCAGTCCCAACTTATTAGCAACATCATTCACCCGCTGTCGAATTTCCACAGCAGACATTTTGCGTAACTTCAAACCAGCAGCGATATTTTCATATACCGTCATGTGGGGATATAAAGCATAGCTTTGGAACACCATTGCAATGTTACGTTTTCCAGGGCTGACATGGCTGACATCGCGCCCATTAATTACCACTTTGCCACGAGTCGGCGGCTCCAATCCAGCAATTAGTCGCAGTAGCGTAGATTTCCCACATCCCGAAGGCCCCAGCAAAGTGAGAAATTCCCCTTCATCAACATCTATGCTGATATCTTTAACAGGAATTACTTTCGGAGTGTAGGTTTTATTGAGATTGATCATTTCAAGTTTTGACATGGCTTTGATTTATTGGTAATGGGTAATGGGTAATGGGTAATGGGTCAAATGACAACTAACAACTGACAACTGACAACTGACAACTAACAAACTACCCTTTCACAGCACCAGCAGTTAAACCTTGGACAATCTTTCGCTGGAACGCCAACACTAACGCCACCAAAGGTAACGTACCCAAAATTGTAGCAGCCGCAATCGGTCCATAGGGAATTTCAAACACCGAAGCCCCACTTAATTGAGCCGTTGCTACAGGTATAGTCTTCAGTCCTTCACGAGTCATAAATGTCAGAGCAAAAATGAACTCATTCCAAGCAGCAATAAAGGTCAGAATACCTGTAGTCACCAGTGCAGGAAGCGTCATCGGCAGTACAATTTGCATTAGCATTTGTACAGTACTGTAGCCATCTACCCTAGCGGAATCTTCTAAGTCCTTCGGTAACTGTTGAAAGAAACTCCGCATCACCAGAATTGTCAGCGGTAAATTGATGGCGGTGTAAGGAATAATCAGCGCCAAATAGTTGTTACCTAAGTTGAGCGCTTTGACAACTTCTAACAATCCTAAAAATAGTAACACTGCGGGAAAAAGCGTCACAATTAGGATACTAGCAAGGATAATTTTTTGTCCCGGTAACCGCATCCGCGCTAAGGCATAAGCCGCAGGAGTACCTAATGCTAAAGCGAGCAAAGTTGAAGTAATAGAAACGAAAGCGCTATTTAAAAGATAAAGGGTAAATGGGCGACGGACAAACAAAGATTGGTAATGTTCCAGGGTGATTCGTCTGGGAATGTAGACGTTAGGAACAGCAGAAATATCTGCATTCACCTTAAATGAAGTTAGCACCTGCCAAAGAATTGGTGCCATGAAAAAGACAACCACTAAAAAGACAGAAATTGGTAAAACAATTTTCCGCCAATTAAAACTTGTTGTTTCTTTTGAGGGTTGATGGGCAATGGTAGTCATAAATTGTTATGGGTAATGGATAATTGGTAATTGGTAATTAGTAATGGGTAATTGGTAATTGGTAATGGGTAATGGGTAATTGGTAATTGGTAATTGGTAATTGATAATTGGTAATTGACAGTAAGGGCGTAGCATTTGCGTTGTTAAGTTATCGGTTATAGCCAAATATTTCGGCGCAAATGCTACGCCCCTACACTACACAAACAACAAACAACAAATTACAAAGCACAAATTACAAATTACAAATGACAAAGCACAAATGACAAATGACAAAACTAATTTGCTGCTGCTGCATTAGCACGTGCTCTTGATAAGAAGTAAGCTGCAATTGCTACTGCTGCTACTAACAACAAAAATGTCACTACTACCAGTGCGGCACCATAGCCAAAATCTAAGTAACGCATCACCGTACCATAAATATAGATAGAAACCATTTCCGTAGCGCCAGCAGGGCCACCACCCGTCATCACTTGGATGAGGTCAAAGATACCAAAAGCTTGAGCAAATCTGAACAACAAAGCAATCACAATTTGGGGCAAAAGTAGCGGTACAGTAATTTTCCAAAAACTCTGCCAAGCACTCGCTCTATCAATCGAATGTGCCTCATAAAGGTCAGTAGAAATTGATTGTAATCCAGCTAAAAGGAGAAGAGCAATAAATGGTGTTGTTTTCCAGACATCCGCAACAATTACTGCAATCATGGCCAACGTTGGATCTCCTAACCAACTTATCCCTGTTTTCAGTAAACCCAGTCGCAGCAAAATATCATTAACAATGCCGTACTGGTCATTAAAAATACACGCCCAAGCTAGTCCCATTAAAGCAGTTGGCAAAGCCCAAGGTAGGAGAGAAATTGTCCTCACAATACCCCGTCCTATGAAAGATTGGTTCAGTACTAAGGCGACGCCCATTCCTAACACCAATTCCAGCAAAACGGAGGAAAAAGTAAAAACAGTCGTGTTCCACAAACTTTGCCAAAAACGTCCATCATTGAACATCCGTCCGTAATTATCCAAACCGGAGAAAACGAGTTGCAGTTGGGTTCCCAGGTTTTGGGTGTATAAACTTAACCAAAAAGCTCTTAAAATTGGGTAAGCAAATACTAACGACAGAACCAGTAATGCTGGAATTAACAGCATCCATCCCGTTCTCTGTTCTCGTGCCTGAATTGTGTCTGCGTTCATTTTTTAATCATTAATTAGTCAGTGGTCAGTGGTCATTTATTCTTGATCATTTGTCCTTTGTCAGTTGATTAATGAGGACAGGGGGGACTTTTGTGCTACATTACCTATTACCAAGTTTTTTGAACTTTGAACAGGTTTAAATCTTCCCAGAATATTGCGAGTTTCTTTAGCTGCTGCTTTCATCGCGTCTTCAGAAGTCATCCTTCCAGTGAAAGCTGCACTCAAGTAACGTTGCAAAACATCCGAAGCTTGGGCATATTGAGCAAGAGGAGGACGTAAAACTGACCTTTCAACTGCTTGTTGAAGTTGCGGATAGTGAGGAAACTTAGTAACAACATCGGCGTCTTGAAAAACTGTCTTGGAACTGGGAATCAAGCCAGTTGCCAAAATCAATCTTTTCATCGTTTCTTCACTGGTCATATACTTAACTACTCGCCATTCTTCCTCTGGGTGTCTGCTGGTTTTGGATATTCCTAAACCCCAGCCACCTAAGCAGGAACCACCCCTAAAACCCTGGCTGTGAATCATTGGCTTGATGCCAACTTTTCCAGCAATTTTTGAGTCTTTTGAATTCGCTAGTCTCCAAACATAAGGCCAATTGCGCACGAAAACTGCACCGCCATTTTGAAACAATAGGCGTGTTTCTTCTTCCCCGTAAGTAGTAACGCCGCGAGGAGAAAGACCTTTAGCAATTATGTTGCGTAGAAAATCAACTGCTTGTATTGCTTTCGGTTGATCAAGTCCCACTTCTAGTGTTTGTGGGTTAGCCCAAAAGCCGCCGAAACCTTCAAGAATTTCGACAAACATTGCAGATACTCCCTCATATTGTTTACCTTGCCACAGGTAACCCCATTTTGCATCTCCCTGCTTCTGCAAATCAGTGGCAATTTTGATCATCTCCTCAAAAGTTTCGGGAGGGTTGACTCCAGCTTTTTCTAACAAGTCTTTGCGGTAATAAAGCACCCCAGCATCGGAGGTTGTGGGAATGCGATACAGTTTGCCTTGGTAGCGTCCACCATCAAGGTTGTTTTTCATAAATTTGGCAAGTTCTCCTTCAGAAAGGCGATCGCTCAAATCCATCAACCACCCAGCGGCCGCAAACTTCGGCACCCAGACAATATCCATGTTTAGGATGTCGTAGGGTGAATCTCCTAACAAGAAAGCTGAAGTATAGAGGTTTTCTTGCAGGTTAGTATCAAATGGCGCTTCAATCAGATTGAGGCGAATATCTCGGTTTTTGTCCTGAAATTCTTTTAGAAAAGGTCTCCAATTCGCCATGTCTTGACCTTGCATCAGCATTGTCACCACTACTGGCTGCTGAGATAATGCTGGTAGCATCACGAATTGAAACAGCAAAATAAAGGCAACAACAATTCCCATCAGGTGAGGAATTCCTAATCTTTTCAGTAGTTTACTTAGGCCTCTTTGCAGTCCGCCTACTTGTCGAATATTTCTCATTTTAGAGATGCTATTAAAAAGCTAATCCAGAGAGATAGCTAATGCCTTGGATATACTGTGCGTCCACAGAGGAATCTTTAATTCATATCTTGATTTAATATATAGTTGATCTACACAATTAATTAATGCAAATAAATGCAAACTAACTTTAGACTGCTTAACATTTTTTAGTTGGCTAGATAATTAAAGTATTTAAGCATCTATCCGACGAATGAAATTAAGGATATCCGCTTTTATGCCCAAAGGTATAGAAAAAAAATCAGTGATATTCTGTTCATCGTTCCTGGCAATTCGCTGCCGATTCATATTTTGTGGAGGGTGAACTCATGAACAATAATTTACAAGCTTTTGAATATTTTTCTTACTTACTATACTTCACTCTTTTGGTAGTTGTTTTACTATTCAATTATGCCATTAGGAATATTAGTGAAAGCCTACCTCTGAAGAAGGACGGCTAAGAAAGAATAGCTTGATAAATTGCAAATGAAGCGATTAGTTAATAAATCATCATGTCAAAAATCGAAGATACCATCCTTAAGGCAAAAGACAAACTTCCTGAGATTACCCCTACCCCACCTTCTCAGCAAATGCCGCAGTCGAGCGCTCAAGCTCTCAAACAGCGTTTGGAAGGGGGCGAACCTGCTTTTACAATACTAGATGTACGCGATCGCATCACCTTCAATGTATCTCGGATCATGGGTGCTATGTCAATGCCTATCGACGAATTAGTAGAGAAGGCAACAGGAAGCATATCGCCTAAGCGCGAGATTTATGTTTATGGTGAAGATGATGCGCAAAGTGCAGATGCAGCAACTAGACTTCGCCAAGCTGGGTTTAACTCTGTTTCTGAATTAAGAGGGGGATTGGCGGGTTGGAAAGCAATTGGCGGCCCTACAGAAGGGACTGCTGAACTAGGATACGATACTAGCGCTGCTGAATACAATGTTAAGGCTCGCTTAGATAAGCACGCTGAAGTTTCGTCGAAGAAACAATAAGCGTTTGCTAAAACAATAAACCGCAGATGTACCCAGATGGTTATTAATATTATCTGGGTTCATCTGCGGTTACAAATACTTACCTTTAACTAATTGCCGTATTCAATTCTGTTCTTCCCAATCTTCGCTCTTGATCGCAGCGTTCTATATAAAGCTTAGCCGCCTTATCCTGATTATTTTTATGCAAAACTTGCTGAAAAAGTTGCTGCGCTTCGTCAATTTTTCCTTCCACATAAAAAGCGACTCCCTGTTCAAACTCCCCACGAGTTTGCATCTTTAACTCAATCAGATACTGTGGGTCTGTATCATAAACTTCAAACACATCTACTGATTTACTTTTACCCTTCACCTTGACTCGACCAAGAAACCGATATTGATAATTTTGTCGGTCATCGAGACGATACAAAGTTTCTTCACTAATCAAAATATCCACGCCATAAAACTTTGTTAAACCTTCCAAACGAGAAGCAAGATTTACCGCATCAGCAATCACCGTCCCTTCCATCCGCTGTAACTCTCCCACAGTCCCTAACATCAAACTTCCCGTATGCAAACCAATACCAATAGCAATTGGCTGTTCACCTTTCTTTTGTCGATAGGAATTATAGATCGAGACTTGCTTTTGCATCTCAATCGCCGCTTGTACCGCATCGTTAGCTGTTTGGGGAAACAGCGCCATAATCGCATCACCGATGTATTTATCAATGAAGCCATTGTAATTGCGAATTACTGGACTTACTCGACTCAAGTAGTCATTAATAAAGTCAAAATTCTCCTTGGGTGACATTTTCTCAGAAAGCGTAGTAAACGAGCGAATATCCGCAAAAAGCACAGTCATTTCTTTCTGCACTTGGTCACCTAATTTAACATCAACGATGCTTTCTCGTTCTAAAAATTTCAGAAACTCGTGGGGGACAAAACGCCCGTAAGCTGCATTGATTTTCGCTAACCGAAGATGAGTTTTGATTCTGGCTAGCAATTCGTTTTTAGAAATAGGCTTAGTTAAATAATCATTCGCACCCGCACCAAACCCTTCTACTAAATCTGACACTTGATCTTTTGCGGTTAATAACACCACTGGTAGTTCAGTCGCGGGGAAATTTTCCCGGATTTTTTGACAGAGTTCATAACCCGTCATTTTCGGCATCATTACATCAAGCAAAATCAAGTCTGGTATGAATCCATTGTGAATTATTTCTAATGCTTCCATCCCACTTGTAGCTTGAGTGATGGCATAATTTTGTAGTGAAAGATGGTTGACGAGAACCTGAAGATTGACTGGTTCATCATCCACTATCAAAATTTGAAAAGCGCCTTCAGTAGGTACTAATGTTTCCCCATCTATCAAAACGTCATCTGGATTGGTTGTCATTGCACCAAAATCATGAACCTTAGAGACTTCTTCTTGCGGTTTTCTCTCTACTTTGCTCTTTGATAAAGGTAAGGTGAAGGAAAATCGCGAACCACTTCCAGGTGTAGACTCTACGCGAATATGACCGCCATGCAACTGTACCAATTGTTTAGTTACTGCTAATCCCAATCCCGCACCACCATATTCTCTGGCAATTGAACCATCGGCTTGTTCAAAAGATTCAAAAATTCGCTCTAATTTATCAGCAGAAATACCAATACCAGTATCAGCAACGGTAATTTCTAGATAATGTCCCACTTTTTTTAAGGAATGATATGGTGGTTCGACAACTGCGGCTGAGATTTCAACAGTACCGCTTTCTGTAAACTTAATAGCATTGCCAACTAGGTTGTACAAAATCTGTTGCACTCGGTTTTCATCAGCGTCTACAGGTGGTAGGTTTTGGTCAATTTTATTAATTAGTTGTAGAGGCTTATTTTTAACAAGTGTTTGAGAAAGCATTAAGACAACATCGGTAATTTCTCTCATACCAACAGGCTGTATTTTTAGCTCAATTTTTTTGTGTTTAAGTTGAGAAAAATCCAGTAAATCGTTGACTAACTGATTCAATCTTTTGCCACTGGAGACAATCATGGAAAGATTAAATACAGTTTGTTGAGACAATTTGCCTGTGGCACCATCAATTAGTGATTCAGCAATGCCGATAATGCCATTCAGCGGGGTTTTTAGTTCGTGAGATGTATTTGCTAAGAACTCGTCTTTGAGCTGATCCAGTTTTCGTAAAGCTGCATTCTTAGCTTCTAACTCTCTGGCATAATTATGCAAAGTCTTGCGTGCTTCAGCAAATCTTTGTTCTAAAATAAATGCCAAAATTAGTAGGAAACCAAAGGTTCCCCAAGGATAAAGTTTTTGATACCAATTTACTGGCTCTAACCAATAAATCAAGAGGTCGTTAATAGTGGTTAAAGTTAGTGTTAAAAATCCTACAACAAATAACTTAGCCTCTCCATTGCCCAATAAAGATATTTTAACGGTAGCTACTAATAAAGTTATGGCGGTGAATACTAACAAAAATTGAGCTGGTACGAGAGTCCAATTCAAAGGGAATACTGAACTAAGAGATAAGGACAAAGCCACGACAACAAAAGCTAAATTAATTCGCCCTAAAAGTCTGATTATCCCTCGTTCTCTTGCTGTAAAAATTTCTTTGAAAAAGCTACAAGCGCTAAATGGTATCAGATACAATGAGCCATATTCTATATATCTTAAGGTTATCAATTCCTTAAAAAACAAAGTTATTACAGAAGAGCGACTTAGTGTATATACTCCAATAAAAACTGACAACAATCCAAAATATATATAAGCGGCTTTTTCTTGTCTTTTGAAGGAAAGCAACAGAGAAATTAAACCTATGAAAATAAAGACGATGCTCAAAAGTGCCTCTATTTCTTGTCCAAGCAGTCTTTTGATTAATGGCCCTTGAGAACCAATCGTAACTCTGTCAAATAAGCCAACATAAATATGAAATGCTTGACCTACATAAACTCGAAATAATAAAGTTTTGCCTGGAAAATTCTCTCCAAGAGGCACAAGCGGTAATTGGTAATCTTTAAAATTAGCTTGTCCTGATGAGTCAAGGGACAATTGTGTATAAATCACTTTTCTGTCAAGATAAGCTCCTAATATGTTAGGTACTGCTTTCAGATAAAGTGTCGGCGATTTCCATTGCCCTTTTGGCAAGGAAACGCGCAACCAAATAATATTTTTTCCCTGTGGTTTCTTTAGCTTTTTGGGAAATTGAAATGGCTTCCAGTTAAGATTTGAAATTTTATCCTTAGTCCAAACCAAATCGCCAACCTGATCCACAGGAAGGTCACCCCAATAGTATTGCCATCCTTGGGTAATTTCTGTGGGCGCGTTGTTTGTAGTAGCTTGAGGTTGTGCTTGACTGGCTGCTGTATTAAATTGCAGGCTACTGAGTACAGTCAACAAGAGGGCGCCTAAACACAAGACAATCTGGCTACGAGTCCAACCAAACATAAGCTTCATTTTCTCGTCTCCTGGGGTGCTCCCTGTAAGGCTTCCTTCCAAAAGTGTAAGTCTGTAACGATTTTAAAGAAGGTTTCCAGGTTGTTCGGTTTTGAGGGAAGGCCTTCTTCCTGTCATGCTTCCCAGTACAACCTTCTAACTTTCTACCTTTCGCAATAGTTTATTTTTATAAATAAGTCAAGATTTTATCTACAAAACTTCAAAAGTATTATTTTTTACTGTTACATTTAAAAAATAGGTGCAAAATATGATATGTACTCCTGACCAAGTTTTTTGATATGAATCGCATAAATCGCCCCCCACAAGCGCAATCTCGTGTTTATGACCTGAAGGCTCGGTTGGACTGGGGAGAACCCGCGCTGACAATTATTGATGTTCGCGATCGCAGCGAATTCAATATTAGCCACATTATGGGAGCAGTTCCCATGCCGCTAAATGAACCAACAGACCGCGTTTTAAGTAAACTTGAACCTGGTCGTGATCTTTATCTTTACGGCGTAACAGACGAAGAGACAGCGAGCGCAGCCGCTCAATTACGGGCGGCTGGGTATCAAAATGTATTTGAAATCAGAGGCGGTTTGGCTGCTTGGAAGGCTGTTGGCTTTCCAGTGGAAGCAATGCCAATTACTGCTACCCCTTAATTTTTAATGCTCAAAGATGTCTTTGTAACATAGCAAATCCAGGGTCACAATTACTGGTAATGCCTCAAAGCATTGTTGAGCTAAGTCCCAGCGTTCTTCTCGCTTTAACATCGCGACAAGTTTTTGCTGTACACTAAGCAGGTAGCGGACATCGTTGGCGGCGTACTGCAATTGTTCGTCTGAGAGGTGGGCTACGTTACCCCAGTCGGAACTCTGAGATGTTTTATCCAGTTCCACTCGTTCTAACTCTTGTACCAAATCTTTGAGTCCGTGGCGGTTAGTATAGGTGCGGGCTAGTTTGCTGGCAATTTTTGTGCAAAATATTGGCTTGGTTTCAATAGCGAGATTTTGCTGCAGCATGGCAATATCAAAACGCGCAAAGTGAAACACTTTGAGGATATTCGTAGCTTCGAGCAACTGTTTTAAGTTGGGGGCTTCTGTTTGTCCTTTGCTAATGCGGACACAGGTAACTCTACCTTGTGGATCGCAGATCTGTACCAGACACAAGCGATCGCGCTGGTAAATTAGTCCCATTGTCTCTGTATCAATCGCGATCGCCTCGGCTTTGAGATACTCTTGACACAAAGCATCGGGAAGATCGCCATCACAAACTTGAAAATCTTGCAATTTTGTCATTGGTAAATTGTCAGTTGTCAGTTGTGTAGGGGCGGGTTTACAAAACCCGCCCGGTACGGTAGGGGCTCGTTTACAAAACCCGCCCGGTACGGTAGGGGCTCGTTTACAAAACCCGCCCGGTACGGTAGGGGCTCGCCGTTAGCGCCCAAATATTTGAGTCCTACCAACAACAACAAGCAAGAAAACGCACTCTTCTGCGCCTTTCCTGTCAGTTGGTAGGGGCGGGTTTTGTAAACCCGCCCGTTCAGTTGTCATTGTCAGTTACTATTGGTAAACAAACAACCAACAAATAATAACCAACAACTAACAACTTCCTTACTTTGTTTCCAGATTATAAATTCAGGAATTTGGAAATAGTGTGGACATCCTTATCACCACGGCCGGAACAATTAATGACAATGCGGGGACTACCACTAAGTTGGGGACCCAGAGTGTCTAAATAGGCGATCGCGTGAGCAGTTTCCAGTGCTGGGATAATTCCCTCCAACTCAGACAAGCGTCGAAAAGCAACAACCGCTTCAGTGTCAGTCACACTATAATATTCAGCCCGTCCGCTATCCTTCAAATAACTATGTTCAGGGCCAACACCAGGATAATCCAGCCCAGCACTAATTGAGTGAGGCTCAATCACCTGTCCATCACTATCTTGTAGCAAATAGCTCATCGCGCCGTGTAGAACTCCAGGCCGTCCCTTTGTCAAAGTAGCGGCGTGTTTTTCAGTATCCACACCTTCACCCGCTGCCTCAATACCAATTAGCCGGATACTGGGTTCATTGACAAACTCATGAAACAATCCCATCGCATTTGAGCCACCACCGACACAAGCCAAAAGAATATCTGGTAAGCCGTCCCATTTTTCCGAGCACTGAGCGCGAGTTTCTTTGCCAATGATCGCTTGAAAGTCACGCACTATCATCGGATAAGGATGTGGCCCTGCAACTGACCCCAAGATGTAGTGAGTAGTTTCCACATTCGTCACCCAGTCTCGAATTGCTTCCGAGGTAGCATCCTTGAGAGTTCCTGTACCAGCAGATACAGGTTGCACCGTTGCTCCCATCAGCCGCATCCGAAACACATTCAGGGCTTGACGTTCCATATCATGAACGCCCATATAGACGATGCATTTGAGCCCAAACCGTGCACACACAGTTGCTGTAGCAACACCATGCTGACCGGCACCAGTTTCAGCAATAATCCGCTGTTTACCCATGCGCTTTGCCAGCAAAACCTGAGCTAGAGCATTATTGATTTTGTGGGCACCAGTATGATTTAAGTCCTCTCGTTTCAGGTAAATTTGCGCACCGCTACCATCAGCTTTGGCATAGTGGGAGGTGAGGCGTTCCGCAAAGTAGAGAGGGCTGGGGCGTCCCACATAATCTCGCATCAACTGTTGCAGTTCCTGCTGGAAATCTGGGTCATTGCAGTACTGCCCAAAAGACTGCTCTAACTCCAACAGAGCAGGCATCAGGGTTTCCGGAACATACTTTCCGCCAAATTTGCCAAAACGCCCTAAAGCGTCTGGTTGCTGGGTCGTTGCTTCGCTATTGGCTTGGGAACTACGATGTAGGGGAGTGGTGGTCACAGTGCTCGGCTAGAATACACGACAACATCCCATTATAAGGTGCGTACTTGTGGAAGAAGATGGGGGAGATTAGGAAGATTGGGGAGATTGGGGAGATTGGGGAGATTGGGAAGATGGGGAAGTAGGCTTTTAAGTCACTGTCTCGATTCCCGGTGTCCCATCAGCTTGAATCCAGGCAATGTATGTGATGCGACGGTGACGAGCGTACTCTTGGATATCTGTGGGCGATCGCTCTCCCAAATCCATTTCTACCCGCACTAAATGCTCAGAAGCTCTGAGTTTTTGAGGCATAAGCAAAAGCTGCAGCCTGAGCCTCTTGGGTCTGGGGAACTACTAACCAGTCACTTGCTGGCGTCTGACGTGGTAGCTGACTACTTGAGAGCAAAATATAGTGTAAATCTTCGAGATTCAGGCAAAAGCCAATTCCTGGGTAGGTTTCGCCTTGAGGATGATATAGCCCCAACAGTTGGTCATAACGACCACCCTGACCTAAAACTCTCGCTCCTGCATCATGATCGCTCACAACCTCAAAGACTATGCCTGTGTAATAGTCAAAGGTTTGAATTAAACTAAGGTCGAGAATTAGCTCAAAGGGAGTGGAACCGCTCTCGTTAAGAAGTTCTATAAGGGATTTTAGATTATTAACAATTTTCTGCTGTGATGAGTTTAAATCCAGACTGCTAACTTTTTGCAAAACATCAGCAGGCCGTCCCCGAAGGTCGAATAGAAACAGGGCCCGCTCTCGTAATTCTTGGGAAAGGGGCAGATTTTCTAGGGTAACGCGGTCGAGATGAGCGATCGCCCCCCTAACTTTGTCTTGCAGTGGTCCAGGGAAGGAAGAAAAAAGCGATCGCGCCAGTTCTGCTTCCCCTAGAATCAAGTGCCACTGCTGCAAACCCAACTGATTTAGGCAATCTGCCAGCAATAGGAGAATTTCCGCATCTGCCAAAAGTCCACCCGCTCCCAGCAATTCAACGCCCGACTGGTAAAACTCCAGTTGACGCCCGTGATGGCCGACTGAGGGGCGGCGGAAGACGTTGCCACTATAGTAGAGTCGTTGTGGCAGGGAGAGGTTTGCTTCACTTTTACTTCCAGCTAGTCTGGTTGCAGTCGCACGTGCGATCGAAGCTGTTAATTCCGGGCGCAGTCCCAACGTCCCTTCTTGCGTATCCTGCAATTGGATAACTGTTGAACGCTCAATTGCGCCACCTGCCATTAAAGTATCCAACCACTCTACCGTTGAAGTGATAATCCGGTGATATCCCCAACGGTGAAATACTTGCTGCAATCGATCTGCGATCCAGCGTTTTTGAGTAACTTCTAGGGGTAGTAAATCCCGTGCACCCGCCGGTGGTTGATGAACCATTACTTTTTCTTCCCGCCAAATAAACCGCCAAATAAACCACCGCCACCTTGTTTATCAGAGGGTTTGCTCTGATCTTGCTGAGGTTGCTTCCCACCACTGGTTTTCTGAATCATTTCTTCGATATGCCGTATGCCTTTTTTAGCTGTATCGTCGTTAGGATTCAATTCCAAGGCTTTCTTAAAGTTAACCTTAGCCATTGTCGCCTGTTTTTGCTTCAAATAAGCAATTCCCATTAAGGTATAACAACGGCTATTGTTGTGCTCTAATTTGAGCGCTTCTCGCAATTCCAAAATGGCGGCGGCAAAATTGTTCTTGTCCTTGCCCATATATCCTTCGGCGCGACGAATATACTCATTGACTCTGGATATTCCCGAATCGGGTAGGTTGCTGGTTCCTTCTCCATATTTCCCAGCAGTTCCTGTCCCCGTAGGAGTTTTCTGTCCGCCAGTTCCTGTCCCAACAGGAGTTTTCTGTCCACCAATCCCAGACCCATTAGCAGTGCCTGTTCCACCTATTTTGCCCCCTTTTAGCATCAGGTAAACCATATTGAGTTCGCTGATTTCGCCGATTTTCTCCAAAGCTTGGTCAAAGGGATCGTATTGTTTGGCTGCTAGGTTTAGCAGTAATTTTTTGTAAGCATTATCTAAATTTGGGCCTGACTTGGCTAGTTGTTTAGCAGCTTCGCTCACCAGTGAAACTTTTCCTCCTTCAGCAGCCAAACGTCTACCTACGTGTTCAAGGCTAACATGGTAGTCACGACTGCTCTGAGATAACTGTTCGTATGCCGGATTAACAAGCTTCGATAACAACTGACTGGCCTGTTTTTTTTCGGCTTCGCTTTTGGCTTTGCAACTATCTGGATGTAGATTTCGAGCAATCATCAGGTATCGTTTGCGGACTTCTTTAACATCCGCACTAACTGGAATGCCTAAAATTGCGTGGTGGTCGGTGAAATCATACTTAAAAAGTCCGCGTTCAATATTAAAAGACATAAGGCGCTGTTCCATTTAAGTGCCGAAAGATATTGCTTCTAGTATGTCTTAGATTATCTATTAATCGCTAAACCCTTAACCACTGCTGGGTTTATCAACAGATTGCTCAGAGACATCGATTCTCTTAAAGAACAGTTTTTCGCTCACCATGAAAATACATTTTTCTATTTGACAGTGTATTGGATTTTCTTGCTCGACTAGGATATTTATCCCCAAGTGGACATTGACGGAACTTGTAAAAGTTCGGTACTCAGACTGTCGTGAATCTGACCATTGGTTGCCAAAATCCTGCCTGAACGAATATTTAATGGGCTTGTGTCGTAAGCTGTTACTTTGCCACCGGCTTCTTCTACCAGTACTACCCCAGCAGCGAGATCCCAAGGAGAAAGTCCCCTTTCCCAGTAACCATCCAGTCTTCCACAAGCAACATCACACAGATCGAGGGATGCGGCACCGCTACGGCGTACACCCTGGGTGAGGTGAGTCAGGTGACAAAACTCAGCATAGTTGTTATCTGTTGTCTCGCGGCGATCGTATGCAAAACCACTGACGAGCAAACTCTTACTCAATTCTGATGTTTGGGAAACCTGAATTGGGCGTCGATTACGAGTCGCACCTAAGCCTTTAGCGGCGCGAAACAACTCATCGCGAAATGGATTATATATTGCTCCCACTTGAGGGGTCCCGGAAATCAGTAGTCCTACGGATACGGCGGCAATCGGGTACTGATGAGCGTAATTGGTTGTCCCGTCTAGGGGATCAATTGCCCAAAGATATTCGCTATTATTGTCTCCTATCTGACCAGATTCTTCGGCCAAGATGGAATGTTCTGGTACGTGACGCCCCAGGACTTTCAGGATTGCTGCTTCGGCTTCTTTATCGGCTACGGTCACTAAGTCTCCGGGACGCCCTTTCTCTTCTACTTCTTCCAATTTGCCCCAGTAGGCTTGCAAGATAACACCGGCTTCCATTACGGCAACGGTTGCAATGTCCAGGAAGATTTGTAGCTGTTCGGGGGGATGTTGGTTCATAAAATGTAGATAAAAACTTGCCTATTTTTTAATTGTTTGCTACTGACAACTGACCACTGACAACTGACAACTGACCACTGACCACTGACAACTGACAACTGACAACTGACCACTGACAACTGACCACTGACCACTAAGGATTTTGACGGCGAAATTCTGCGGGAGTCAAGCGCATTGGTTGGTCTGGGTTCCAAATGCCATATCCCATCACTCTGGCGTATTCTTGGGCACGGGTAAGCCTCATATCATATTTTTTGTTGGGCGATCGCGGTGCGGCTAGCACATACCCCTCTTTTACTAATTGCTCGTTGATCAATACATCATTACGCCAAACATAAGCTAACCAGCGCTTGTAGCTATCTTGCTGCTGTAAATCCGGCTCTAGTAAGATGACTTGCTGACCATTTTTACCGATTAACAATTGTTCTAAGCGGTTTTTTGCCAGCACTCCCCAAGGCTGCTGTTTCAAGTCTGGTGCTTCAATGCCAATTAACCTTACCCGCCAAATCACTGCTCTTTGCTGTGCTGGGTCTAATACCTCTAGAGTTTGCCCACTAACCACCCGCTGCACCTGAACGGTTATTGTGTTGGGATGGCGAGTTGATTGGCAACCCACCAGCAACAAGCAGCAGCACCAATATATACAGCATCGCCTGACCAAAGTAAGCAACTTCGTTCCAAGACTGGAGGACTCCCCTGATCAAGGGGAGGAATCCCCTATTCTCCCACATCCTAATCCTCATCTAGCGGCAGTCCAAACCGAACCTTACCCTTGGCGAAATAGCGACCAAACTGAAGCTCGTAGACTTCATCTTCATCTTGTGTCTCTACTTCTAGGTCTGAGCGCGGATAACTTACGCACAATAGAGCATATCCCTGGTCGCGCAGTTTCGGGGAGAGCCCCATTGCTTCTGGCTGGTATACTGTTCCAGCTAGCACGCGCACTGCACAAGTTGTGCAAGCTCCATTGCGGCAAGCAAAGGGCAGTTTTCCTCCCTGGTTTTCCACTGCTTGCAGGATGTAACGGTCTTCTGGCACTTGGAAAGTGTGCTCGGTGCCATTTTGGCGATCGCGAATTTTTATTTTGTGTGATTTATTCATCACTTTAGTGTACAATTAGAAATCGGTGGATTAATTAGCGTTAATTCAGCGACTGACAAATAAATAAATTCCCTGGAGAGGTGGCCGAGCGGTTTAAGGCGCAGACCTGGAAAGTCTGTTTAGGGGTGACTTTAACGAGGGTTCGAATCCCTCCCTCTCCGTACCCTGCGATCAACAAAAAAAGTTATTGACGATTAGAGCAATAAAAATCTAGCCGTGTCAAGGTTTTTTTCTCTTACTTAAAAAGTCCCCAAATCAGTAGATCCCCGACTTCTCCAAGAAGTCGGGGATCTATTTAAACAAGCTGTATTTAATAAACAATAAAAAAATGGAACCGATTGTCGAGTAAGCCCACTAAGACTTGGAAAAATAGTATCAAATTACTATTCTTGACAGTCTAGTTTGCAACTGATTATCGGTTCCACCTGCCGATCCTTAATGAGAGGAGAACACTGAAAGCTAATATAGCCTTATTGAAAAAATATGTCAATACTAATAATAAAGTTTCTCAATAAACCTTGAGTGGCTTCCTACAGCCAGGAGGCCCTGGTTACACCTGAGCTCCTTTCCGGTTGATTACTGTTCCTGCAGTGTGTTGTTGAACTCAGGTATTATTATTCAGGACTTTAAGCTATCACCCCTTCTGATGAGCCTATTATGACCCTGCAATTGCGTGTTTACGTTCCGCCCCATCCACTGATTAAGCACTGGCTAGGCGTTGCTCGCGACGCAGCCACCCCTCCGCCACTGTTTAAAAGCGCGATGATCGAATTAGGACGCTGGCTGACATACGAAGCGATTCGCGACTGGTTACCAACCGAGGAACTCACGGTACAAACGCCCTTAGCATCTTGCAGCGCAACGATGGTGAATCCAGATATACCGCTGGTGGTGGTACCAATTCTGCGAGCTGGATTGGCATTATTAGAAGGTGCTCAGACTTTGCTTCCTGTGGCGTCAGTTTATCATCTTGGTGTGGTGCGCAATGAAGAAACACTAGAAGCTAGCTGTTATTTGAACAAATTGCCAACACAGTTTGACTCAAAGACCCATGTCATAATTACCGATCCGATGCTGGCAACAGGTGGCTCAATTATGCTGGCAATGTCAGAACTAACGAGGCGCGGTGTTGATCCCACGTTGATCAGAATTATCAGTGTAGTTGCAGCACCACCAGCCTTGCAAAAATTGGGTTCAGCTTATCCGAGTTTGACTATCTACACGGCGATGATTGACGAGGGTCTGAACAGCAAAGGGTATATTGTACCTGGGTTGGGGGATGCAGGCGATCGCAGCTTTGGGACTTAAAGTTAGGCCCGATAGCTTCAGAAAAAATTCTTAGTCCCGCTTTTGGGTTGCCACTTTTTTCAGTTTTAGGCCACGGGGCCAACCAACCGTTAATCTTGAGAAAAGTGGCATTTTAAAAAATTAAGGCAATAAAAAAAATATGAGTCAGCGTGATGGTTTTGCAAGCGGATTTCTGGTGGGAACAATAGTTGGTGGTTTAGTCGGTGGAGTAATCGGAGCATTAGTTGTTACTGTTCGTGACAATGACAGCGATGAGGGGGAACAATCTTTGCTTAATTCCAGTCGAAAAGAAGCCAAGGCAATCAAAAGCAGAAAGCGTCAGCTTAAGGCCGAAGAAGGTATTGAAGTGGCGCGTCGTAGCTTAGAGGATAAAATTGCCCAGTTGAACATGGCAATTGACGATGTTCGTCAACAACTGGGTACGGTAAATGGGAATGCCGAACAGACAGATTTGGAGCGATCGCTCGATCCTTGATCAGGAAACTCACCAAGACTTGCTTTTTATGTCTGAGACTAGATTTCCGCCCTTTGGGCAATGCGCAAAGTGATGATATCCGTTAAACTAGCTTCAGGCTCAACCCGTCAAAAAAATTAGTAAGGAAGCTTTTGCTCTTATGGCTGCAACAGAACTGGTGACCACGACTCTAGCCAACTTTCTCAATATCTATCTATTGCTAATAATTGTCCGGATTCTGTTAACCTGGTTCCCCACAATTTCTTGGATGAACCAGGTAGAGTCTTTCTTAAGTCCGATCACCGACCCTTATCTCAACCTTTTCCGGTCATTCATTCCGCCGATCGGAGGTTTGGATCTATCTCCTGTCCTGGCAATTTTAGTTTTGCAAGTAGTCGCTGGACTGTTCGCTAGTGTATAGCTGTTCAACAAAATCTGCTTTGACCTAGAAAGTATCAAAAGTCGGGGAAAAAGTCCCCCAATACCTTAGCGTCGAACTTTGCCCGTAAAACCAGAGGCTTTGAATTGCTTTAGCTGCAATGGCGTTGGTTGATTAGCCGGAACAGTAATTCTTAGTTCAAAATCACTCAAGCCCGGAGGTACTTCATCAATTGAACCTAACCGGGTGCGATTTTCCATTATTGAATTGTTATTGGCATCGTAGATGCGACCGAAAATGTCAGCATTGACGACCAATTTACCAGACTTATTCTCGGCTTTGCCAGTTACTAAGAAACAATTAGCAGCAGCACTGCTACCCCCAGGGCTAACAGTTCCTTTTGCTAATTCAGGGGGACATGCATGGTAAGAAAGGTCTGATAGTTGTATTGGGGTTAGTGCCAAAGCAGCAGGAGTATAAACCCAACTGACAACCCAAAAAAGACAAGAAACAGCAACAGTAGCCAACCAGCCTCGAATTTGCATAAACCTTGCCAGCAATTAATTTATAGCTCTAATTCCCTTTCTCAGCTTACCGCGAATTAGAGACTAATTGACATCTCCCCTCTTTGAAAAAAGGGGATTCTAAAAGGATGTTACGCCGACGCAAGAACGCGAAGTAGCGTGCCGCTCTTTCAAGACTCGCTATCGCTATCGGTCTGAAGACACGAGGCTTCACTTCTTTTGCGATATGATTTGGACAATCCTTTGAACAAGTCATGTCGTTTCGGCAGTGTCAAGCTGCCCATACCCACCTCGGCTAAGTTTAACTTTAGCTGTGTGGCTACTTTTCTCATGATGTTGGCAGCGCCATTGCAATCAGCGTTAACCAAAAACCCTTGAGATGTTTTGTACAATCCGCGTTCAATTCTCTTGCCTGATGCTCTCCATCCTTCGGGTTTTTCACCGTATTTCGGTAATGAGTCACCATCAAGAAATGACGCTTTACTTGTGTAAGACTCTTCGGTAATTGTAAGGACAATCCCGTATTCTGGACACAATTGTTTTAATCGTTCGATCAATCTACCTGTGGGAATTGGGACAAAATTTTGATTATTAATACGTCCCATATTTGAGCCGACTTTCTGCCCTTCATTCCATCCTATTACCAGATTTCCTACTTGATCAGATAGACAACGGTTAATAATAAATCGCGCTGCTTTATTAATCGCGTCACGCATTTGATTATTGCGCTTACGCTGAATTCTGTCTAAGTTACTGTCCCAGTAAAACTCTGGTTTACCTAGTTTGTATTTGGCAACAAGACGACAGTAACCTTGATTCATTGACCGAAGCTTACGACCGTCAATGATTAAGCTTCTCTCAAGTGTTGAAACACCAGTTAACCAGTTTGTGCCGCCGTGGTCAAATGCCCAAGCTTGAGTGTAATCAAGATTCGGATTATGAACGATTGGCTGTTTACCATCATCAACCACCCAATCAATCCAAAGCTGACCAAAATATGGGCGTATCGTCACTTCTCTCACCCAATCCGAATCAATAAAAGCGGGTAGCTCTAACTTTATTTCTATCCCTAATTCATTTTTTAATTCGGGTTTAGTTGTCAGACTAATTGAAGGTTTAAAGCAACCGTCTTCATAAGTTAATGCCTGTCGAGGAAATGTTACTGCGGCTAAACCTCCCTTTTTACGGTAATTAGGTAAAGATGGTCGGTCAACTTCACCTTGGTAATAAAGTTGGACTAAACCGTTATAAGAAGTAATCGATTCAGTAACTGTCTTCAATGTTTGCTGTGCTGACTGTGCAGCCATCACTTTGTAATGAGGATTCTCTTTTAACTCGCGACATAATTCTGGATAACTTGTTTGACAATAATATGTTTTCCAACCGTGTCGCAATTCATCATTACACCAATAAGTTGTAAACGCATCATCCATGCTTTTTAACCGCTCGTAATAAGTCTGGCGGGTGTAAAAAATCGCGCAATTAATCAGACTATTTGCGTGTTCGCATTGGTTAACCCAAAAAGCCTGTTCCTTATCATCGAAAACTGCTTTTACTGGAATTGTTCGGTACAGTTGACTCGCCTCTTAGTTTTGTATATCATGGGCTTAGTTTACCCGGAAGCTCTGAATATGTCAACAGGAAAAGGTAAAAAAAGGACTAGGAATAACCCTATTTTTTATGAAGAATTAAAAAAAGGTCATGAAATATCTTTAACTGATAGCTCTTGGAATAAATTAAAGATTCTGGCTAAAAATAAAGGATTAAGCGTAAGCGAGTTTGTAGAGCAATGGGTAAGAGATACGACGGGTTAAAACCCGCCGCGTCGCGTTTCATCCTCCCCTTGAAAGTGGGAGGCTCTCACGCTCCCGCACTATTTTGGTAGCCTTTGGTCGTTCGTTTCAGAATTTGCAATACTTAGGAGACTATTCTTCAGTGGTAAAGATTAGTGAAGCTACTGTCGAGTTTCTACCCATCGATCTTCTGCTAGGTGGAATTTCATTTTCTACAGATTCCCAAGCCCTTCCAGATTTAATATCAATCTTTTCCTAATTCAGCAAGACTAATCATGAAACTGCTTTGCTAGTCTCAACTCACGAGACTCTTGCTTCACGAAGCCAGTCATAGCAGCTTTTTGCAAAGTCATGAAAGCATTTAAATCTTCCAATTCATACTTAGTTCTGAGCAGCATCCTCAATTGATTTTCAACATCTATTGTTAAATAACCAGCGCTCAGAGTTTGTTTAACAAGGTCACGTATTAAAACCATAATCTCATCCTACGTTCTGTTAATACAAGCTCAAATTAAAGGCATCATATTACGCTATTTCTCTAGCGGCAATAATCTATAAGTAATTTAGTGAATTTGTTTTAAAACAACACAAAACAAATTCATTCTTTAAATTAGCGTAAGTAATTGCTTTGGTGATTTTGCAGTTTTTTAAACTTATTTTGCTAATGTTATTTTTACTAATTCGTTTCTAGTCCGAAAGAAAAAAATAATCTATCTAAAGATAGAATTTGCTGAAATATTTAGAAGATGTTATTGTACATCAAAACAGCATTTTTTGCTATATTTCAGCTTAATAAACCCAAATGTTGCTGCAAAGATTGACGCATAATATCTACTGGTGGAGTTTGTCCTAACCAGATTTTCAAAGCAGCAGCACCCTGCTGAACTAACATTTCCAAACCATCAATTGCGTGTGCACCTTGTTGTTTCGCTTGTCGCAGAAACTGAGTTGGGTTGGGAGTGTAAATCAAGTCATAGGCGATCGCCCCCTCTGACAAACCTTGCATAGTCACTGCATCCACAGGAGACTGTTCAACATGGGGATACATACCCACAGGAGTTGTATTTACTATCAAATTTGCCTGAGCAATTAATTGAGGTAGATGCTCCCAAGGATGAACATTCAGAGTTACTGAAGAGGAAGAATTCGCCCAACTTTGCTGAAATTGCGTTAACTTTTGCTGATTACGGCCAACAACATGAATATCTTTGCAACCTAGCTGCAAACAACCTGCAACTACAGCCCGCGCTGCACCGCCATAGCCTAAAATTACTGTTGTGGTGTGACTCCAATCCCGTTTGTCAGCTTGTAAGGGTGCGATAAAGCCTTCCACGTCAGTATTAGTACCACTCCAACTATTATTGTTGTTACGCCAAACTGTATTAACTGCTCCCACAGCTTGAGCAATTTCTGATACTTCCGATAACAGAGGAATAATTGCTTGTTTGTGGGGAATGGTGATACTGAAGCCTTGTAAATTAATCGCCTCAAAACCAGCAAGGGCTATTGCCAAATCTGCTGGTTGTACTGGTAAGGGTAGGTAGACGTAATCTGCGCTCATCTGGGCGATCGCCGCATTGTGCATTACTGGGGATAAAGAGTGCTCAATGGGAGCACCGATGACTGCTAGAAGTTTTGTTTTACCTGTTATTAGTTGCATTAATGGACTTATTGCAGAAGTTTTGATAGGATAAATTGAACCGCAGATAGCGAAGCGTTAGCGAGTCTTCGAGCGTCTGCACGCAGATAAAATGCAGATAAAATGCAGAGTAATTGATTGATTGCTCGAATGAGATTGATGTTTGTGCAATCTTGTTTAATGTTTATTTTCAGATTTTCGCACGTCTGGTTCTTTTTGGGCGATAAATTGCGTTGGTTTGGGGAGGGAATTTAGAGTTATGGTACCAGCGAGATTTTTTGCCTGCATTTTGCCTGTAATTTGCACCAAGGATTTTTTACCGCAACTGGTTAGTTGAGGTATTGGGCCAGATAAACTCAACTGTTGATTTTGCAGCTTACCTGCTAGTAATAATTTCCTGGGGATGGCTTTTTTGTCTATAGTACCTTCAGGCAAAAGAGCTGCGTTTAAGTACTCGCCAGATTGCTGAATAATTAACTCTAATTCTTCTGTTTGTAAGCAGCCTGGTAACTTTTCTGCATTCAGGCGATAGTGACCGTCAATAGCAGGAGGAGCCTTGAGATTAGCATTGCCATAGGCGGAAACGAAGCTAAATAGAGTGACGACTGAACCAATTGCAGCGCCATAAAACGCCAAGGATCTAAGAGTGAAATGACTCATAATCTGCCAACTCCGGACTCATCTTGAAGAGTGGAAGTTTCACCTTTTGTGTGTGAAAACATTGAGGAGAGGTGAGAAGAAACTTGAGGGTGACGGCGAGTAATTAGCAGAGAAGAACGACACTCAATCGCCAATTCATCAGTATAGCGCCCCAGAGTTTGACGCTCAATTCCCCAAGTGCGACTGGTACCAGCAATAGTGAGATCTACTGTTTCCGAAGCCTGGATTACAGCTTGGATTGGATTTGGCACTGTAACAATCTGGATATTAATGCGATCGCTGACACTAGCTGGTAATTGATCCATCAGGGACATAACTTCGTTGCTTAGTTCCGTGAGTGTTCCCTCACTTTGCGCCACTCTCAGAACTGTGAGAGTGCAGTGCTGATTATTCACCAACAATCTGAGAGCGAGTTCCAGAGCAAAATCATCATGAATATTTGCAGCGTAAGGCACTAACAAAGTTTCTATGCGCTCTCGGCCTCGATCCACAAAAATCGCCACATCTACCTTTACTTGGGAAAGAATTTGACCAACTCTTCCACCTAAACGATTGGTGCTAAAAGCTGGACGGTGCCAACCGACTAAAATCAGGTTAGCTTGGTCGATTTGGGCAACTTCTGCAGTTGTTCGTGCCACATCGTTGGCAATGCGGATAATTGGATGGACTAGCTGACGAGTTTCTGGAGGTTCCAGGCTTTGAATTAATTCTTCCAGACGAGAGCGACGTGCTTGGATTAACCGATCAGCTTCAGCGGGGGTGCTTTCATAAAAATAGTCATCATCCATTTCAATTAGGCTGAGGGGATGAACTGCGGAGGGTTGCAAGTGGGTACCTGCAATGGCTACTGCTAGCTGCAATAGTCCTTTCTGCGTACTTGGATTGGCGACAGGGACAAGTATTTTATAGGTTGCTTGCTGACAGCACCCTCACCTGTTTCTGTATCTGGTTCTTGTTCCACCAAATCCAGTTTGATCAGCCGTTTGGGATAAGTCCACTCTAATAGTGGCGAAGTCATGAAGGTTGTTACTAGCGCCATGATCACTAGCATTGTGAACAGCAGGGGCGAAATTACTCCTAGTTCCAAGCCAATATTGAGTACGATCAGCTCAGTTAAACCACGAGTATTCATCAACCAACCCAGTGCTGATGCTTCTCGGTTGTCAATTCCGCAGAAACGAGCAGCAATATAGGTACCAACGTACTTACCAATAATCGCCACTCCGACAACTGCTAGACAAAGTAGCCATAATTCTGGCTTGTTGAGCAAGCCTATTTCTGTGCGTAGGCCACTATAGGCAAAAAATACTGGTAGGAGGAAGGTGAGAACAAAGTCTTCGGTTTTTTGCGCTATTTCCCGCACTAAACCCGGATTTTTGGGCATTACGGCTCCTAGGAGGAAAGCCCCAAAAATGAGGTGAATTCCGATCAGTTTCAGTAATTAGCGCGGAAACCACCACACCCATGTAAATCCAAGCCAAGGTGAACTGGGTGAGGCGTCCGGTGCGCTCGTAGTAGCTGAGCAAATCGTTTGAGAAACTCAACGCCCTACGGTTACCATGAAACCGATGTAGAGCAAGGATAACAAAATTGTTGGTATCGCGCCAGCCATGCTATTGGTGCGAGTTACGGCGATCGCCAAAGCCAATAAGCACCAAGCTGTGACATCATCTACCGCAGCGCAGGTGAGAGCCAAAGTCCCTAAGCGCGTCCCTTGTAGGTTGTTTTCGGTAATAATTCGAGCTAGTACTGGAAAGGCTGTAATCGACATCGCTGCGCCTAAAAATAGGGAAAAGGCGGTAAAGGAGACATCGCTATTGGAGACAATCGGATAAAGGATTAAGGACAGGATTGAGCCTAGGGAAAACGGTGCTAAAATACTGACGTGCGAAGTCAGAATTGCTATATCTAAGTTGCCTTTGAGATATTTGGGGTCGAGTTCCAGTCCGATGAGAAACATGAAAAAGATTAGCCCGATCTGAGATAGCAAGTTCAAGTAGGGAACGGACTCAGCGGGGAACAAGGTGAGATAGAGATCGGGGAAACTCAAACCGAATCCAGACAAAGCCGCTGCTAAATTGGGAGCAAGCCAACCGAACAGCGATGGCCCCAGCATAATACCAGCGACAATCTCGCCAATTACCAGCGGTTGCTTGATCCAGCGAAATCCCAGCCCCACCAGTCGGGAAAGGGCTATGACGGTTAGGACTTCGATCAGCACTAAAATAACTGTATGCATAGTTGCCTCAAATAAGGCTCAACGGTAGATGAAGCGATCATCGCTCATATTGGCAGATTCTGTCCTAGAAATGCCACATTCTAGGGTTGAATTTTCCAGGTATCTTAAGGGAATTTCCAGAATTAGCTCTGTTCCTTCCCTTTTCCCCTCAAGCTGAAACACAACGAAAGGGGTTGAAACCCTTAGCAGATTTGGCAATTAAGATGCAACCGCAAGTTTAGGAAGCCTGGGATTTCCAGTAATCTGTCGCCCAACTGCTGCAGCTACTGGGTTTAAACTGTGAACTAAATCCACCATATCTTCCAGGGAAAGCGCCTGACGCGCATCAGAAACTGATTTTTCTGGTTCTGGGTGACACTCAATAATTAGTCCATCTGCGCCACAAGCTACAGCGGCCCTGGCCAAAGGTGCTACTAATTCTCGCTTCCCGACTGCATGAGAGGGGTCTACAATTACTGGCAAGTGAGTTATCTGCTTGAGTGCGACAACTGCGCCTAAATCTAGTACGTTGCGGGTGTAGTTATCGAAACTGCGGATACCTCGTTCGCAGAGTACGACTTGAGAGTTACCGTGGCTGAGGATATATTCGGCGGCCATGACTAATTCTTCGATAGTTGCAGAGAGTCCCCGTTTCAGCAATACTGGCTTATCTACTTCCCCTAGGGCTTTGAGTAAATCGAAGTTTTGCATATTTCTGCTACCAACTTGCAGCATATCAACATGGGAGGCGATCGCTTCAATTTGTCCGATACTCATTACTTCAGTGATAACCGGAATGTTGTAACGCGATCGCACTGCTGACAAAATTTCTAATCCTTCTAACCCTAATCCCTGGAAAGCATAGGGAGAAGTTCTGGGTTTGAAAACGCCACCTCGTAGCGCTTGAACTGGTGCACTTTGCAATTCTTGGGCGACTGTTTCCATTTGCGATTGACTTTCAACGGTACAGGGTCCGCCAATAATTACTAATTCTTTACCACCGAAAGCAACTTGTTCTGAGAGTTTAACAATTGTTTGCTGATTGGATTGAGATTGACTAGCAAGTTTTGCGTTCAACATGAGTAAGACTCCGATTCAAGATATGTGTACAAAAAAAAACCCGGTTCCCTAGGGGTTCCGGGTTAAGCGAAAAGTTGGCGTGACTTTACCTACCCGGAATTTATTCTGGGCCAAAAGTAAAAGCTATAAAACCAGCTACCGATATAGGTTGTCACGATTGAGATTCCTTGGCTTGTTTGCCTTGAACTGGAAGGGAGTGGGGACTGGGGACTCCTCGCTGCGACCCCTTAAAAAACAAAAGACCGCAGATTCATGTTCTGCGGTCCACCGGGCGTTTCCAGAAAAAAACTGGATTCACTGTCGGTGAACCTTGCTAAACCAATAGTAAAAGTAATTGCTGTTGGCGAACATAAATCTGCGTTGGAGGTCGAAAATTGTTATATGCCTTTATCTAGCAACCATAGCAAGTTGGGTAGGGCCGCGTCAAGAGCTGGCGAGTTGAGATTAGTTAATATTTAGAGATCCAGCCCTCAATCCTTGAGAACAGGCGTCCCGCCTATTCTACTCTGTCTCGAATTCTTTATTTTCAATAATTTGAATTGAATCGTTCCACTTTCATTTGTTATTTATTTGAGGGTTTATTATGTTCCAAACTATCGATTATGGTTAGTTCAATATAATGAATGCTACTACAATTTGAGTTTTCATAGCTGTACTTCAAGGACTCAACCTGGACAAAAAATTTATAAAATAACCATTTGACTACTTTCTGTAATCGAGTTAATACTTGGAGAGATGGGAGAATTTGTGAGAGTTGGAAATAATGGTTACAATTTTTTAATAATTAAATAACCTAATGTAAAACAATAGTTAAACAATGAGTCAGTCTTGAGAAAAGTGTACAGCTACTCAAGTTAAGTTACAAATCGCGTTAATTCTCTGGTAAAACTTATCTTTTTTAGCCTTAATATATATATATGGGCAAACGTTGCCCTTGACAGAATAACTCTGTTCGAGCTTTTATTTGTGGGTTGCATCTTACTAAAATTCTCAAAACATACTTAGTAATACTGGAGATAAACCCATCTGTGCTGAAAATTTTCAGAAGACGCAGGGAGGCGTTAGCACAAGCCGTAAAAACTCTAGCAGCATACAACATCAATTCATCTGTAATTGAGCGATTCAGCAAATTTTTAGCAGAGGGTGACATACGGGGACTATACCGTGCTAACCCCCGCATGATCGCTGATCGCTTACAGTTAAATGAACGAGAGACGCTGCGGCTTTTGGTATTCGCTCTCAAAGAAGGACTAATGACCCTCAACTGGGAAGTTTTATGTCCGGCTTGTAGCGGCTTAGACTTTACTCCAAAAGGGCTGATAGACTTGCGGACAAATCATACCTGCCCTAACTGTTATCACGTTCATGATATCGATGCTGATGACGGAGTGCGACTTAGTTTTAGCATTGATCAGCGATTGCGTCCATTGTCCGCCAAAGCCGATGACCCCAATTTTCGTGCAAAAATAGATGAATTGTATGGCGTGGTTTCCGGCCATCGCTTGATGACTTTGCAAGCCTTTCGTGACACTTTTCCACGCGAAACCATCCCACCAAATGAAAGTTTGCTGATTCGGCGAGTTGCTATTCTATTTACCGATTTGGTTGGTTCGACAGAACTTTACGTCCGTCAGGGAGATTCGCGGGCCTACAGCTTGGTGCGCCAACATTTTAACTGCTTATTTAGAGTAGTTGATGAACATAACGGTGCTGTTATCAAGACAATTGGGGATGCGATTATGGTAGCTTTCACAATGCCAGCCGATGCTTTGCAAGCGGCGATCGCTATGCACCGACAGCTTAAAATACTGAATAAACAGTTAGTTTTATCACCGGAAGATGAATTAATTCTCAAAATTGGAATTGATGTTGGACCATGCATTAGTGTTACCCTCAATGAGAGAGTTGACTACTTTGGTACAACAGTCAATACAGCAGCGCGGGTGCAGGCTACAAGTAAAGGTAATGATATTGCTGTAACTGATGCTTTACTCCAGGACGAAACAGCAGTAGCACTGGCTAAAAATTGCTCTTGGCAAAAAAGTAACTTGATGTTGAAAGGATTGGACGGTTCAACTTTAGTGCATTACCTTCAGCCAGAACTAATATTAGTTTGAGTTGATTTAAACTCAGTTCTTGCACAAAAATTTGCTATCTGGGCACAAGCATCTGCCTACTTTGCTTAAAAAAGAGATTTGCAGTTTTTGAAAAAGTGCCAAAACTTTCCTTCCAAATTACTCAAAAAAACTAAAAATCCAAACAGCAACTACAGTTACAGCAGCAACCCAAGCAAATCCCAAGAAAGCAGCACCTTGCCAATTAGAACTAAAACCAAGCAAAAAATGGGCACCAACTCCGGCTAAAGCCCCAACAATTATTCCCATCGCTAAGCCCAAGAAAATTGATAAAACCAGAGTTTCTATATTTTTTTCTGTTCTTTGATTGCGTCTATTTGTATTATGGTTACTCCTGGCTTTTTGCATATCCTGTTGTTCTCTTGTCTGCAAGCCTCGCTCTTTTACTTGTCTCTCCTTCGTGTAGCAAACTTTGTGTGCGTAGACAGTTTCTCTAATTAAGCCATCCAAAAATTGACGATTTACTTCTTTAACTGCTACTTCCAAACTTTTATTCAGAGGCAAAGCACAATAACAACAAGGCGCAAAAGAAGGGTCTTTAAAATGTGTCCTTATTTCCTGCCCACAGTTGTAACAACTTACAGTACTACTTGTATCAAACTCAATGGGATTTTGCAGACATGACAAGTTATTCTCGATCTTCCAAATTTGAGCTGACTTACTTGCTGATAACAAGCCTCATGGAAAAATTTTACTTCAATTTTATTTTCCGCTCCTCCATATTCTTTGGTTTTTTTTAGTGCTTCTGACCTTTTGAGATTTTGACAACAAACAATACACTTTACCCCGAAAGGATAGTTTGTTGTACAACGCGGACATTGGGAAGCTTGAGAACTTACCATTCCGCCACATTCAATACACTTTAAAAGAGTAGGCATAATTAATATTTACGATTTTCTTGAATATGAAAACTTGATTTTTGTTATCTAGCTCTCAAAAGATTTCTCCTCCTCGGAAACGCCAGCGGGGAAAGAAGATCCTCATGAGAGTTTGAGAAGCCAATATAGACGCCCAGCCATACTAAGCTGTAGTGTAAGACAAAGGACAACAAGGATAAATCTTGCGGGACGCTAGGCAAACCAACAAATCTTGACAAAACTGGCGATAAATACAGCTTCCCAAATTCCTGTAAGCAATTGGAAAACTCCTGGCCAATCTCGATCCCAGCGAAACTTTTGCATATAATTATAAAGAATGTCCCAGCCGCAACCAAAGATGGCTACATATAATAATACTGAGAAATAAACTGGGTTATATCCTGTTTCAAGGATGCCAAAATAAAATGGTAAGGTGATAAAAATACCAATTGTTGACAAGAGAAATAACCTAGTTTGCCAGCGACCAAATAAGGTAGGAGTCATAAGAGTTGGGATTTTATAAGCCCCCCTTGATAAGGGGGGTTGGGGGGTGAATTTTAAATTGAAGCAAAAATGTTTAGGGTGATCGATTAGCCACCCACTTTAACCATTGCATAAGGGAACTCAAGAAGTTTAATCTACGGATTCCTGGTGCTTTAATTGTCGCCAAAGAATCTACTCCACAAAGTGCTGCATATTGCAATCCCAAAAAGCTATCAACAGCAGCATAGGGACCACCTAAAGTAATTGCACCAGCAGCATAGATGCGACCTCTTCCCATAACCCCCCCTGTCCCCCCCTTACCAAGGGGGGGTAGAGCGGTTCTCCCCTTACCAAGGGGGGATAGGGGGGGTAAAAGTGAGCGCATTTCTACTAATTCAAAATCATTGCTAACACTCAGACGATCTAAATAATTTAGCGGTAAGTTGTAATGAGTCACAAGGTCATTTAATAGAGGACTGGCTGTAATATTCGCATCAAGTCCCGTAGCATCAATAATAAAATCTGCTGTTAAACGCATTTGTCCTTTAAATTTTTTCTCCTGAATGTAAGTGCTAATGCCATCTTTTTCCCTTTCAACTCGTTCAACATCCCCAAATTCAATTTTGTACCAACCTTGATTGATTCCTTCTGCAACAATGTGCTTCCAATCGTGGCGATCTGCGGTTGTTGTACCACCCCAATCTGCTAGTAAACGCTGTCTTTGTTGAGGGTCAGCTTTTTCTAACATCTCCCGAAGTTCACCACCCCAACAAGCTTTTGGCCAGTTAAAAGGTTGAAATTCGTAATGGTGGACAACCTGGCGTTGGGAAGTGCCAAATTTGTTACCTTGAGGTTTAGGCGATCGCATTAAATGCACTAACCTAATTTGGGGGTTACGCAATCGTGCTTCATAAACTCGTTGTACAATCCGCGAAGCAACAATTCCTCGACCCCGAATCATTACCGTACCGCCATATCGTTCCAAATATTCATAAACATGATTATGCGGTTCGTAAGCATTTACAACTGATTGGAAATCGTTAGTTTTCTCCCGATAAGTTTGCAAATCGGGGAGAAATTTAATAGCTGGGTAACCTGTTGCTAGGTGAACGTAGCGGGAAACTAGGAAAGCGTGTTCGCGGTGGGAAGTGCGTGTGCGAGAATAGGCGATCGCATATCGTCCATCGCTGGTTTTTCTAATAGATCGGACACTTCCATAACGAAAAATTTGCTCCCAACCAATGCGTTTTGCTTCCCGATCTATGGAGTCAAAAACATTACCTGAACGAGGGGTATAAGTTTGGGCAAAAGTTGGTTCAGAAAATACCTGCCAAAGATATCCTAATGATGCTTTGAGATCTCCTCGTGAAAAATCATGCCATGCTTCTCGTATAGCGTAGCTAGGAAAACCCCAGATATTATCAGGACAGGAATCAGAATTAGAACGCAATCTTTCGTGTAGGGGAATTTGAGAACTAAGGCAAAGTTGTTTGTAACGACTATAGGGTTGTGCTTCAATACCTAAAACAGCAATTTGGCTAACTTTTACGCCAGATATTCTCAAAAAATCCACCCAAAAAAAGCTACCCAAACCTGCGCCAATTGTTGCATAATCTACTTCATCTACAGGTAATCCCGTTGCATGAATGTCTTGTACGTCAACTTCTTGGCTTGAAAGATTGGTGGGGGAAAATTGGTTTTTTGTTGGGATGACAAACCTTGTAGACTGACAGGTGATGGCTGATTGGGGTCTGGTAATTGAGTAGTTGGGTTAAAGAAAATCTGGGAATTGCCAGAAGGTGGAACAGTCTGCGTACTCGCACTAAAGTTAACAGTAATCTGGTAAGGGCCAATTTGTAGTAAATCGCCATCTGCTAGGGGGGTACTACTGTTGGCAGCAACACGAGTACCATTAACAAAAGTACCATTACGACTGTTTTGATCAATTATCACCAAACTGCCGTTATGTTGCTCAATTAACATATGGAAGCGGGAAACTTCCATACTATTGAGAACCATACGGGAGACAGGATGCCCTTGCATTTGCGATGGCATTTGGTTAAAATCACGTCCCAGAGCGATGGGAAGACTAAGCAAAGGTTTTACGCTGTCTCCTGTTGCTGGATCGTCCCAGCTTAACTGAATTCGCAATGGTGCAGAATTCATAATTTTTACCCCTAACTATTGTTGGGTGTCATTAAAATACTAGCCGCTGCTGCCAAAGATGTCCCGCACCACTGACATCCCCAATCTAAGCGATCATAAGGAGAAATTCGCTGGCACTTAGGACATTGTAAACCATAAGACACAGGCTGAGGAACTGCGGCTAAAGGTTGCGGTGGAAGCAGAATTGTTTGTGGGATATTGTAGTTGGTGATAGCGAGAGAAATATCTATGATTTTCAGTTCTAGTTGTCCTAAATGGATGCTACTACCTTGGCTTAAAATTGCTTCTCCTGTGGTAATTTGTCGCCCATCAACTACCGGAGGATTAGTATAACGAAGATTGCGTAAAGCAAAGCATTGGCTTTGCTGGTCATAAAAGATTTCGATATGCAAACCGGATACAGTGGGGTCACTTAAAACCAAATCGCACTGTGCTGGATCGCGACCAAGCCTTACTGTCCCGGGATGCTTGCTAAGCTGTTGTTCGCGAAGGGTTGCTGTTCTGATTTGAAGGGCTTCTTGCCACTCTAGTGTGATTTGATTCATGACCCCTGAAGTTGAATGTCCTGATAGTAACTACAAAGTAATAACTGTTCGAATTCCCGAAGATGATTTCGACCACTAAGATGCATGATGTTGATATTGTATAGCTTAGCTGGACATAAGCAGCTGTTTAATTATTGTTAATTTATTTTGGAAAAAAAGTTTGTCCGGAAATCTTCAACAATCCTTGTAACAGGATGTAGTCTTTGGGTTTCAGTCGTTTACCCAGGCTTTCCTATAACCTATTCAGTTTATGCCAAAAAACGCATTCGCTGGCACTGATTCCCCCAGAAAATACAGACAACTTATAAATTTTAAACAAATGAAAATTCAAGAAATAGTCAAAAACAACCTAGTTCTTAAATTAGCTACTCTCACTGCAGATCAGGAATTGGTTCGGGAAATACAGTCACGTCTCAATGCTCTTGGTTTACTGCAACTATCAGATGTAGACGGAATTTTTGGCTCTATCACTAAAGCAGCACTCATTCGTTTCTGCGATTTAGTACACCTCAACAACATGAACACTGGTTTATTTGGTCGTATCTTTTTTCAGAAACTCATGGATATGCGGGGGATACCTACCTCAATTATTTCATTAACAAACCCACAAAATTCTGCACAAAATGCCCTAGCGACTGCACTTAAGTTTACCTTGAAAGCAGAAGGTGGCTTTGTAGATCATCCTAATGATTTAGGAGGTGCTACCAACAAAGGAATTACACAAAGAACCTATGATAACTACAGAATTGATAAAAGATTGCCTACCAACGATGTAGAATTTATCGAAAACTCCGAAGTCCAGAACATCTATTTTCAGATGTACTGGAAACCATCTCAAGCTGAATTCATGGTCTTACCTTTAGCTGTAGTGCATTTTGATAATGCCGTGCTTTTTGGCGTAACTGGTGCTATTTTGTTTTTACAGGAAGTATTAGGAATTGGCATTGACGGAAATTTTGGTGCACAAACTAAAAAGTCTGTACTCTCTAACAACAGCAAAGACGTAGCAATCAAGATTATCGATGCAAGAATTGCTTATCAAAATATGCGAGTTGAAGAGAATCCCGACCAAGAAGTATTTTTAGATGGTTGGCTGAACCGTGCTGAAAATTTGAGAAAATTCATCAAAAAATTGTCTTAGATTGAAAATGCAGGTAAGTTGATCACAGGCTTTCCGGCCTGTCCTACGATGGTAGAGTAAGCTTCTAGCTTGCTCACCTACTATGGTAGACAGGCTTTCCGGCCTGTCCTACGATGGTAGAGTAAGCTTCTAGCTTGCTCACCCCCTCACTCAAACACTACCGTCCGGTTTCCATACACCAAAACTCGATTTTGCAAATGCGATCGCACCGCTCTTGCTAACACCATTCGCTCCAAATCCTTACCTTTGCGAATCAAATCTGTCACCTCATCTCGGTGACTTACCCTAACAACATCCTGCTCAATAATTGGACCAGCATCTAAATCAGCCGTTACATAATGAGCCGTCGCGCCGATAATTTTTACACCGCGTTCATAGGCTTGGTGATAAGGACTGGCTCCTACAAATGCAGGTAAAAATGAGTGATGAATGTTGATAATACTTTTCGGAAACTGGCTGATAAAATCTGCACTCAGAACTTGCATATATTTCGCCAGCACAACTAAATCTATGTTATATTGCTGGAGTAATTCTAATTGCTTGGCTTCCTGTTCTTGTTTGTTTTCTTTAGTAATAGGAAGGCAGTGATAATCAATACCAAATTGCTCAGCAACATTGCCTAAATTAGGATGATTGCTGATAATCAAGGGTATTTCAGCAGAGAATTCCTTGGCTTTGTGTCGCCAAAGTAAATCAAAGAGACAATGGTCTTGTTTACTCACCCAAATTGCGATTTTTGGCACAGTATCGGAAAAATGTAGTTGCCAACTTGCTTGTAAAGGTTGCGCGATGGCATTAAAAGCAGGCCCAATCAAATCACGGGGCAAATTAAATCCCTTCAGTTGCCATTCAATGCGGGTGAGGAACAATCCAGCCGCGAAATCTGTATGCTGATCTGCATGGATAATATTGCCACCATTAGCATAGATAAAATTAGCAATTTTAGCTACCAATCCCCGTTGATCTGGGCAAGAAACAAGCAGAGTTGCTGTAGATTTAGTCATTAGTTATGAGTTATTAGTTATTATCCCTTTGCTGATGCCAGTTGATCTGACAAACGGGTTGTTTCTGGTAAGCGATATTTAGTAGTACAACGCAGAACATAATCAATAGCAGTGGGTAAGCTAATTTTATGACCACTTGAGACATAAATCGGCTTAACAGCAGTACGCGATCGCACTACAGCCCCAATTATCTCACCGCGATGGTGCAAAGCTCGCCAACTGCCTTTTTCCTGTGGCAATTCCTCATGTTCACCTATTAGCCAAGACTTAGCAACACCAATCGTAGGAATATCGATCAATACTCCCAAATGACAGGCAATCCCAAAGCGTCGGGGATGAGCGATACCTTGACCATCACACAATATCAAATCCGGTGTGGTGCTGAGCTTTTCCAGCGCATCTAACACAGCAGGAATTTCGCGGAAAGAGAGGAATCCAGGAATGTAAGGAAAAGTAGTAGGTCGTCGCGCAATCGCTTGTTCATGTAATTGTAAAGAAGGGAAACTTAGCACAGCAACTGCTGCTTTTGACACTGTACCTTCTTCCTCAAAACCCATATCTACACCTGCAACATATTGTACGTTTGTCAATTTGTCTTCGGTGATTACTTCTGGTTGCAATTGTGTTTGGATGGCGATCGCTTCTTCAACAGTAAGAGGCCATTCGTGACGTTGGTAAATTTTCATATAGGGAATTTTTTATGTAGTTTCTAGAGTAGCAGGTATTGGAAGAGGGGTCTGCCGATGGGATGCAATAATGGGAAAGACGAACAAGTGAGCTTTTGTTGTGAGAGGAGGGCGATCGCTCTTCTTCCCAAAACTCCCACTTCCAGAGTAAGCTGTTCGAGGAAATCTTATCAAGGAGAAAACAAACATGAATATTCCAGATCAATATAAAGTTAATCACTTATTTGTGTTGGTTGGTGAAAACCCTTTGCCAAACTATATCGCAGCTCGAACTTTACTGCATAACGGAGGTACAGTTTATTTGGTGTTTACCCAGAACACAATATTTCAAAAAGATCGCTTACACGGAGAAGATGGACTCCATAAGCTTAATATTAAATGCCAGCCTGTCGATCTCAGTGATAACGAATCTAATGCTCAAGAAATTTACGACACTATTAAGAAGCGGGTTAATGAATCAGCCACAGAAGGCAAAGTTGGGCTGAATTATACAGGTGGCACTAAAGCAATGGCCGTTCACGCTTATCGAGCAATTCAGGAACTAAAACCTGATGCTATTTTTAGCTATCTCGATCCGCGACGATTGAAAATGTGGATTAATCAAGGCAATCAAAAACCTGTTAAGTATGATGTACCACTTCAAGTTTCTCTAGAAGAGTTATTTAATTTACATGGGAAATATTGGCTAACTCAACATCATCCCCGGATTAAACCATATTTACCAGATTTGGCAGAAGCAATTGCTGAACTTTATAAACAAGAAACATCTGAAGAAGTGTGGAAAAAGGTAGTATCTGAACTCAAAGAAGGTCGCAAATCACTAGAATTACCTCTAGATATTGAAGAAGTTTTGAATCGATATGTCAATCTATCTGATAATCCACCGACATTAACTCAACAATGCCTAGAAAAGGAAAAGGGGATTGAGAGTTGGGAAAAATTCAAAAATTTGTTTACAGGAGAAGGCTTTTGGTTAGAAAGTTATGTATTAAATACAATTAAAAAGATCTCTGAAGATATCAATCTTGAATCTGGGGACGACAGCAGGATGTCATTTAACGTGGTTGATGACAAAAGTAAAATTGACATAAACAATTACAGATCTGCAAAATTTGAATTAGATATTGCTTTCATTAAGGGATATCAACTATTTGCTATCTCTTGCACAGTTAGTCCGAAAGATGAAGTCTGTAAAAAGAAATTATTTGAAGCGTATCTAAGGGCTAAAGAGTTAGGGGGGGATGAAGCAAGAGTTGCCTTAGTTTGCTGTTCTGCTAATCCGAATAAGATTGAAGAAGACATGGCTAGATTTGGAACTCGCGATCCCAAAGTTAAAGTTTTTGGGAGATCGCATTTAGCAAATCTCGCTGACGAAATAGTCGCTTGGGTTGATGATATAGAACAGGAGGCTAAAGTATGAGCGAGTATGTAGTGACAATTCTAGATACTACTGGCATTCAATCTTATATCTTCAACAGTAACCGCTTGCGAGAAAATATTGGGGCTTCTTATCTTATCAGTCAGGCAACTGGAGATTTAGATCCTAATATAGATGATTGGGTGAAGAAAAAGCTGGAAAAATTAGGAGTACCCAAAAACAGACAACAAGAACCCATCAATGATAGTGGATTAAATGCAGAATTAGTCTATGCAGGGGGCGGGAATGCCATGCTGTTGTTCAAGTCGATGGATATAGCTAAAGACTTTACTCGTCAGTTAAGTTGGCAAATTCTAGAACACGCACCGGGACTAAATATTGTTGCTGCTCATTGTGAGTTTGATTGGGATAAAGACTGCTTGTGCGAAAAGGTCGAAAAACTTCAGACAGAAGAATTAGAGAATAAAAAAAGAGCCAGAGTTCCATCATCACCGTTACTGGGCTTAGGAGTAACAGCATTTTGTAACTCGACTCAGCTACCCGCTGTTACTACTAACGAAGGGTATATTAAAAACATTGATGAGGAAGATATTTGTCTGGTTTCTAGAGAAACTGAAGCAAAATTGAAAGTAGTTTCATCAAAACATTGTGAACCTGCTAATCAAGTTCTCAAAACAAGATTTGCAGATGTTTTACGCCAGACAGATTATCAATTTCCCTACCGCATGGATCATTTAGGTCGATCGAGAGGTGAAAGCAGCTATTATGCTGTGATTCATGCTGATGGAAATGGCATGGGAGAGCGCTTTAAAAAGTATGGCAAGCATAGTCGCGACAACTCCGACTATGTGAACCGAATGCGCGGACTATCTAACTCTGTTAATCAAGCAAGTTTGGCAGCAGTTAAAAAAGTCGTGAATGTTCTGATTGACTCCATAGATTCAGAGGGTAAAGTCATGGGAAAGTTTCCTATCTTTACTCAAGATGGAAAACCTTACCTACCTTTTCGTCCCCTCGTTTATGGTGGCGATGATGTTACTTTCGTTTGCGATGGTAGGCTGGGACTAGCTTTAGCAGCTATCTATTTACAAGCATTGCAGGAGCCACTTTTAGATGATGGCAAACAGATGACGGCTTGTGCAGGGGTTTGTATTGTTAAATCTCACTACCCCTTTGCGAGAGCTTATGCTTTAAGTGAAGCTTTGTGTAACAACGCTAAAAAGTTTGTTCGAGAACAAAAGCAACAATGGGGAAAAGAGTTTTCGGGAATTGATTGGCATATTGCAGCAAGTGGTTTATTTGGAACTATTGGAGATATTCGCCAGCGAGAATATCAAGTTGCCACAGGCAATTTAACCATGCGTCCAGTTCTAATTCAAGAAGAAGAAAATCAGTGGCGTACTTGGTCTAATTTTATCAATGCCATTGAATGTTTTAACGGTAATAGAGATGAGGAAGAATGCCAAGAATGGAAAGAAAAAAAGAATAAAATTCTTGCTCTTCGAGAAAAGTTGCGAGAAGGTAAAAAAGCAACTAAACAGTTTCGGAAAGCTTATCGGATCGATCGCTTACCGATTATCAAAGGTGGTGATGAAATTGCTTTAAGAGAAACTGGCTGGACAGAAGAAAATTGTGGATATTTTGATGCAATTGAAGCAATGGAATTTTATCTTCCCTTAAATCAAGGAGTGGCAAATGATTGTTTACAAACTGAAAATCAAGCTGTTGAGTGATACCACCTTTGGACGGGGAGATGGTGTAGCGGGTTTAGTTGACCAAGAAGTTGAACATGACTCCTCTGGATTCCCTTATCTTCGAGGACGAACCTTAAAAGGATTGCTCAGTGAGGAATGTGATAATTTAATTGCTGTGTTATCTCCTCATAACGTTCGTAGAGATTGGGAGTCAGTCGCTTGCAAGCTATTTGGTAAACCTGGAAGTACCCTTGAAACAAGTTCTCAAATGCAAGTTGGTGATGCTTGTTTGCCAGAGGATTTGCGGCAAGCAGTGGCATACCAAATCAAGCTAGATAAAAAATTAATGCGAGTTGATATTCTGGAATCTCTGACAACAATTCGCCGTCAAACTGCTATTGATTCCAAAACTGGAGTAGCAGATGAAACCAGTTTACGTTCTGCGCGTGTAGTGTTGCGAGAACTAGAATTCACTGCAAATTTAAGTTTTGAAGTACAACCCTGTCCAAAAGCTTTAACTTTGTTATCTGTTGGAACTTTAGCACTACGACGAGTGGGAAGCAGCAGAAATCGAGGACTAGGACACATCCAGTGTCAATTGTTTGACTCAGATAATAAAAATATTACGGGTGATTTTGTTCAAGATTTTGGTGCAGTTTAAGGAGGTAGGAAATGAAAGCAATTACTTTTTTACTCAAGACAGAACAACCTCTCCTTGCCACTTCTTTTCAAGGCGATCCAAACAGCGATGTATCCTATCCATACATTCCAGGGAGTATGATTCGAGGTGCGTTGATTAGTCGGTATTTGAAGCCACCTGAAAAACGAAGTGTCGATCTTGTATCTGATGAAACTTCTAGACGTTTATTTTTTGATGGTACTACTCGTTATTTAAACGCTTATCCTAATAGTCAGGAAGGTTTGCGATCGCTTCCTACTTTACTTTCTTGGCGTAAAGAAAAGGGTAAGGAATTTAAAGAGACAAAAGATAAAATAGATGTATATGACTGGAGTTTGTCTAAAGATAATAATTTACAATCTCCTAAATCCCTAAGCGAACCCTTTTGGGTAGAAGATTGGAAAAATATTAGACTGTATAGTGTCGATCGCCGAATTAACATTCATAATTTGCGCGATCGCCGTAAAGGTCGTTCAGCTTCAGATAAGTTAGACCCTCAAACTCGGCAAGTTATCGAAGAAAGAGATGGTGAAATATTCCGCTACGATGCCATAGATGTAGGACAAACTTTTCAAGGAGTTATTCTGTATGAGGAAGTTGACAAAGAAAGAATTCAAGACTTGCTAAATATTTCAGATATTTGGCTGGGTGGATCTAGAAGTGCTGGTTATGGTCATGTCAAGATTACTGGCATTGAAATTAATGAAAGTTGGAGTGAAATAAGAGCTTCACCTGAAAAAAGAACTGGCGATAATCTCATCATTACCATTCTTAGCGATTTGATTCTTCGCGATAACTGCGGACAGTATGCTGCCATTCCTCCAACTCACTTAGTTGCAGACATTTTAGGAAAACAATCTGAAGAGTTAGAAACCTCACTGAATGAATATAAAACCTACATGGATAATGTGTTTGTTGGTGGGTTTAACCGAAAATGGGGACTACCTTTACCGCAAGTCTTAGCTGTGAAAGCAGGCAGCGTTTTTGTTTATGAAGGTGTTGCAGTTACCGCCGAGCACATTCGCCAACTAGAAACAACAGGTATTGGGGAAAGAAGAGCAGAAGGTTTTGGTAGAGTGGCAGTTAACTGGCGTACAGAAAACAGTCAATTTGTAGCTAGGAAACCAGAATCTAAGAAATATTTTCCACGAAATCAGCCTTCACTGGAAACTAAAGAATCTCATAGTCTAGCACGCCAGATGGCAGAACGAATATTACGCCAAAAGTTAGAGGAATTGCTTCTCGATCGAGTGGAAGAGTTTAAGTTAAACCCCAATCGCATGACAAATAGTCAGTTATCTCGGTTGATAATCGTAGCCAGAGAATCTCTAGATATTAATTGTCGTCAACCTCTCGATCTTCTTTTAGACAATCTCCCACCAAATGCTCGCACTAAATACGATCGCACGAAAGTAACTGGTCAGTCATTAAACCAGAAGATTAAAGATTGGTTAGATACTCCTAAAGGCTGGATTGATCACCATTTAGAACCAGTTGCGATCGCTAATGAAACAGCAGCATTAACCGATGAGCTAGCACTAGAATACACCCTGAGACTAATTATGGCTATTGGCAAAAATGCGACTAAGGAGAAACCTGATGAGTAATGAACGATTAAAACGCAATCAGCGCCATATCATTGAGCGAATTGTTATTCGAGGGATTTTAATACTCGATACTCCTACCTGTTTAGGTAGCGGGGATGCAGATGGCCCCACTGATATGATGTTGGTACGAGATAGTATTAGTTCACACGCTATTTTAACAGGTGCATCTATTGCAGGCGCATTGAGAAATTATGTGCATGAGTACGAGCATGACTATGAATACGAGTATGTTTATGAAAAAGATGAACAAGATAACAGTTTTTCTACTTGTATATTCGGGGGAAGAAGTAAGGATGAGGATGGCGATCAAAGTCCTTTAATTATCAATGATTCCATTAGTAGTGAAGTCCCCAAAACAGAATTAAGAGATGGCGTAAAAATTGATAGCGTCAAACGTACAGCAGAAGAAGGGAAGAAATATGACCTAGAGTTACTACAAGCAGGGACGGAATTTGTGCTTAGTTTTGAACTGCTGATTAATAAATATGATAATAAAGATAGGTTAATTAAAGCACTAGCGATCGCACTCCAAGCATTAGAACCTAAAAAAGACCCTAATGACCCTGAATGTGAAAATAACTCAAAAAGTGGTGAAATCAGCCTCGGAATGAAAAAGCGGCGCGGTTTTGGTCGCTGTCATGTCAAAGAATGGCAGGTTTGGTACTTTGATCTAACAGATGCAAGCGATCGCATGGCTTGGTTACTATTTGATCGCGAATGCAGCAACAAACTTCCCGTCATTACAGACAAAATTGCCGACGCTTTAGACGTGGTGTTGGATGAGGGAGAAGATAAACGCGATCGCTTCCTCCTCCACGCCACATTCCAATTAGTAGGTTCTCTCCTCATTCGTTCCGGTCAAGATTCAACTGGACGTGCTCCTGATGTTGTACATTTGAAGTCTCATCGACCGGGCGAAACAGAATCAAAACCAGTATTATCTGGGACAAGTTTAGCAGGAGTATTGCGCCATCGAGCCGAACGAATTGTCAAAACATTGGGTAGTTGTTCGCTGATTGTTGATAAGTTATTTGGTTTTGTTGTAGGTAAGCAATCTCAAGCTAGCCGTTTAGTAGTCCACGAAAAAGTTATTAAATATGCAACTGAATTAGTACAAAATCGGATTGCAATTGATCGTTTTACAGGTGGTGCATATCACGGCGCATTATTTGACGAACAACCTATATTTTGTGGTGATAAAACTCGTGTCTGTATTGAACTTGAGTTACGCAAGCCAGAAGAGTATGAAATAGGATTGTTATTACTGTTGCTGAAAGATTTGTGGACACAAGATTTACCTGTAGGTGGTGAAAGTAGTATTGGACGAGGACGTTTAAAAGGAATCAAAGCAGACTTAATCAAACACCATCCAGAAAATCCACAAAAATGGGAGATTTCTGAAAATAATGGGAAGTTAAAGATTATCGATAAAGCTGACGAAAGTAAATCGGAAGAGTCGGTAAGAGATGAGTTAGAAGTATTTGTTAAAGCACTGTTGACACATTTAGGAAAGGAGGTAGAGGCATGAATAAACCTATCTGTAATTCTCTGTCAGTTGAGGATGTTGCTAATGATACTCCCAAACTATGGTTAGACAAGCAAGCAAAGGAACATGGATTAAAATTTTTATTGGCTCATGCTGAGGATGGTGTAATTTGGGGACATTTTAAAGATGGTAAGTTGGTGACTTCTGGAGATGTATTTTCACAATGTGCTAAGTTGCGATCATCTACTCTCCAACAATGTCGAATCTTTGGTGAAAAAGCTGAAGTTATGCTTTGGAAAGTTGGTCAAAACTGGAAAGCACGTTTAATCGAGGATGAAAATCTGTCAAAAGATGACTATATTCCCGAAGACCAAATTTTGTGGGGAACAAAACCAGAAGTAGAACTTAAAGAAAAAGGTTTTATTTTAGTTTCAGATGGTTCTCAAGGATTAAAACACGCTGTACCTTTAACGGGGATTACTTTTAAAGGTAAAGACTCCCGCCCCTTACGTTTAAAAGTACGTCATTATATTGATTATGATGAGAGCGGTGTAGCAAGAATTTATCTGAGTCGTCTGGTTAAGTTAGATTGCAATGGCAAAGCTTAGATTTTAGATATTAGTATCAATCACATCAAACTCGCGTCAAAATACAAATAGATTAAATCAAGGAGCAAATTATGATTGCTAATCCTCAAGCATATCAAAAAATGACGGTGGAAGAATACCTAGAATGGGAAGCCAATCAAGAACTTCGTCATGAATATATTGACGGCGAAATTATTGCTATGACCGGAGGTAGTCTTCCTCATAATGATATTGCCCTCAACTTTTATAGGACTTTGTACCCCCATCTCCGTCAGAGGGGCTGTCGAGTTAATGTGTCAGATGCAAAAGTTCAGGCTAATAAAAACAGTCGTTATTTCTATCCTGATCTAGTTGTCTCTTGCCATCCTGATGATTTGAAATCTCGCGAATTTATTCAACATCCTAAAGTTATTATTGAGGTGCTTTCTCCTAGTACAGCAACTTACGACCGCACGAAAAAACTCAAGTATTATCGCCAGATTCAGAGTTTGCAAGAATACGTTTTAATTGATTCAGAAGAAATAACCGTTGAGGTTTATCAGCGAGGGGAAGGGAAAATGTGGCTTTATTATGAGTATGAAGCTGGAGAGGCTATTTTTTTACCCAGTATTGAGTTTGAGTGTGCAATTGAAATTTTGTATGAAGGAGTTAGTTTTGACCAAAAGTTAGAGGATAAATAGGCATTACGTAAATTAATTGAATAAGCAGGAAATTGAATAATGAATCCTAAGCATATTGATAAGGTTCCGAATGAAAGAAAAGCGATCGCACCTTACAACTTTGTCGAGCTTCCTGAAAAAGTAGTTGAAGCAGAAGATTTGCTAAGTGGTGAGCGCTATCATCTAGATCATCACACTGGCAGGATTGAATGCACTTTAACCACTGAATCTTTGCTTTATACTCGTTGTGGTTGGCATCCAGATGATTTTGCAGAACATGGGGAAAAAGCTTTTCAAGAATTACCGGATGAAATAAAAAATAAAAGAGCTAGTTTTTTCATCAACCCAAAAACTCAGCAACCGACAATACCAGGTAGTAGCATACGGGGAATGCTGCGAACTTTAGTTGAAATTGTCAGTTTTAGTAAAATTGATAGAGTGTCAGACGAACACCGAATATTTTTTCGTGCAGTTGCATCCAACCCAGATAAAGAATCTTGGGGTAAAGAATACAAAAATCATGTTGAACCTAAAAAAGTTAAAACTGGTTATCTCAAAAAAGATCGTGAAGGATGGTATATTCAACCTGCTAAGACTGAACAAGGTGCAACATTTGCTTGGGTTAGAGAAACATCTCTTAACTTATCAAACTTTAAAAATTTCAATGACGCTCAATATGAGCCTCAGTATATTTCTGTTAGCTATAGAAGTGTAGCAGTAGATAACACAGATAGAGCTAAACGCTTATTTGCTCATAATGTCGAATTGTCAGACACCTACCCAAAAAAAGGCGTGCTTGTTACCAGTGGAAACATGAAACAAAAAGAAGATTCATCTTCTCAACGCTGCAATCACTGCGTAGTTTTCGCTGAGGATAAAAAAGCCGCTCCACTACGAATCGATGATATAGCAATCGCTCATTATCGTAATGCTTTGACTGATTTTCAGAAAGAATCACCCTTTAATAAGGATTGGGGAGTATTAGAAGAAAATCGTCCTGTATTTTACTGTCCTCCTGAAAATGGAAATAAAGTAGGATTTTTTGGTCAAAGTTCTAATTTTCGTATTCCCTACTCTCCTGAAGGTAATGGTCATGCAACAACTGCGGTAGATTTTATTCCTAAAATAGTGCATAATCCTTATGTAATTAATTGGAATAATGCCCCAATTAAGTTTTCTGTAATACTATTAAATAGTAATTGCTTGATTGGCATTTTATTTCTATCAGTTCCTTTAATTGATATAGCAGATGCAATCTTTGGTTGGGTCAAGCAAGAATCTAAAGAGAAAAAATTACCTAAATATTTTAATAAACAAAGAGCAGGTCGGGTATTTGTTACCGATGCTTTATGTCAAAGCAGTCAAAATGTTATCTCGGATGAAAGCCAACTATTAACTCCTAAAATTTTAGCAGAACCAAAGCCGAGTAATTTCCCGCACTATTTGGTTCAACCAAAGGCAGATAAATCAGAATTAAAACACTATGCAAGTGAACCTATTCAAGAGACAGTAATTCGCGGTCACAAGTTATATTGGCATCAAGGCAGTAATCCTGAATTTAAACTTAAACGTAATCTAGATAAAAAAAAAGAAGTTTCAGATACTCAAACAACTAAAATTAAACCTATTAAAAAAGGAGTTACATTTAAATTCGATATTCACTTTGAAAATCTGAGCAAAGTTGAACTTGGTGCGCTGTTGTGGGTACTTGATATTGCTCAAGACGATCGCTACCGTCTTAAACTTGGCATGGGTAAACCTTTGGGATTAGGAGCGATTAAGATTGAACATAAACTGTATGAGAGCGATCGCCAAAAACGCTACACTAAATTATTTAATGATGATGCCAAAGACTGGGAAAAAGTAGAAACTTTAAAAGACAATCCCAACTATAAGCAATGCTTTGAAAGCTATGTTGTGAAGCAACTTAATTATAGTGGAGACTTTAAAAACTTATGTAGAATCCAGATGTTGCTTGCTATGTTGAGTTGGCCAGGGCCACAAAATATTGAAGAAACTACTCGATATATGGAGATTGAGCGAGACATTGCCAAACATTACATTGGTAGTCCTATCAAACGGAATGATAAGACAGTAAATGAATATAAAGATCGTCCAGTATTACCAACTCCTTTAGATGTGATGGAAATTCAACTGGATTGTGATCGCCCCTCTCCTGCTTCTCCTCAAGATTTAGTTACTCAAGAAACACAAGGCTTTTTAGAAGGACAAGAAATTGATGCCAAGATAGTTGATATTAAAGTGCAGGAAGGCAATAAAATTAAAACAACTATTACCTACGAGATTCAAGGGTCGGCTTGTCCAGCAAAAGAGGAGATTTATAAGCGTAATATTTCCCTGGCTATTAACGATATTGTTAAAGTCTGTATTGTTAAAGCTAAAGGAGAAAGCATTAGAACGGTGAAGTTGATTCAATAAAGTTCATTAAATCCCAAATCCTAAATGTTAAAAGCGATCGCACTCTCCGTCCCACCAAAATCTCTCTCTCCCCCAATTTTAAAATCAAACTCAACAAGTCAGCTAAATTTGTTTGGGAGCTCGATATGCCATTCAGTACTTACAAAACAGTCGGTTCAGTTATTAAAGAATTCCAAATCACCTACACCCAATCTAACTTTATTGTTGAAACACACTTCAACATCCCAGACCACTTTCGAGAAGATTTGAACATAGTCATGCAAGATGGTGCACCCGACTGCTCTGAATTTGCAATATGTGAAAACCTGATTTGTCCATTGTTAAAAGAAGTTTGGAAGCAGTATCGCCAAAATTTCATCTTATGGAGTCATAAATCATTAAATTACGATGAGAAACTTGGCGGATTTCCTGAGTATATATTAGCGAAAAAGTCTCCCTTAGGAAATGTTGTGTTTGATCAGCCTTATTTTTTGTTAGTTGAAGCTAAACAAGATAACTTTGAGTGCGGATGGGCGCAGTGTATGGCAGAAATGATTGCTGCTCAAAAGCTGAACGAGAAACCAGAACAAGATGTATTTGGTATTGTTTCCAATGGAGGAGTTTGGCAATTTGGTAAACTGAAAGCGAATGTTTTTACTCGAAATCAAAAGTTTTATACAATTCAGGACTTAGACCAACTTTTTGCAGCAGTCAATTACGTTTTTCAACAGTGCGAATTGCTACTAGATGCTGAAGCCACAAGCCAGAATTGACAACAAAAAGCGATCGCCTAATCCTCATCACTACAAGTCTATTTACTCGCAACTACAACCCCGATCGCTGACGCAAAATAAATTCCGCGATCGCCAAATCTACCGGTGTTGTGACCTTCAAATTCGTCTCTTCCCCTTCCACAATCCTCACCGGTAAACCACACCTTTCAAACAAGGCCGCATCATCCGTAACTTCCCAGCCAGAATTTCGCCCCATTTCATGACACTGCTTCAACACTTTTACCTCAAATCCCTGGGGTGTTTGTGCGGCCCACAACTTGCTACGATCTGGTGTATCCTCAATCACACCCGTCTCATCCACAACTTTAATCGTGTCCTTGACAGGTACAGCAGCTATCAAACCCTGACATTCCTCAAGGGCCGCAGCACACCTATCTAACAACTGGGGTGTTGCTAAACATCTTGCACCATCGTGAATCAAAACCCTCTGTGCGTCGTCTGGCAAAGCCTGCAAGCCGTTATAAACTGATTCCTGACGTGTGCTCGCCCCAGCAATCAACAGCAGTGGCTTAGTCAAAGCTAAGTCTGCCAGAATAGTCTTAAAATCTGAGAAGTCAGCAGGTTGTCCGATGATGCCAATCCAACTGATGTCATGGGAAGCTTCTGCTGCTAGGAGAGTCCAGGCGAGTAAGGGTTTACCTAGTAATGTCAGAAGCAACTTATTGCGTTCGCTTCCCATCCGTTTCCCCATCCCCGCTGCTGGAATTAATAAATGCATAAAGCCAAAGCTCGAATTTTGATTTTGTGCTGCTAAGTATATGTTCCCTTAGAATGAAGCTGATAAATAAACTCAGTCAATTGAGATGAGAATACTAGCCCTTGTCCCTGGTGGAATTGGCGACCAAATTCTGTTCTTTCCCACCCTCGATGACCTCAAAACTTATTTCCCCGAAGCCGAAATTGATGTCGTTGTGGAACCGCGAGCCAAGGGGGCCTATCGGGTTTGTAAGTCTGTAAATGAAGTCCTGACGTTTGATTTTAAAGACCGCAATGGCCCAGCGGATTTTGGCAACTTGCTGGGAATTATCCGCGATCGCGAATATGATGCTGCTCTGACTCTAGGACGTAGCCCCCTAGTCGGGCTGTTACTCTGGATGAGTGGTATTCCTACCCGCATTGGCTACCAGGCTAATACTGGAAAGCTGTTTTTCACCAACGCTGTACCTCTGAAAACCGAGCAGTATGCTGCTGCTATGTACCACGACTTGCTTAAGGGTTTGGAGATTAATTCTCCCTGTCCGCAACTAGCTGTAAGTGTTCCCAAGCAAGATATTCAGTGGTCAGAAAATGAGCAGATGCGGCTAGGTACATTAGAAACTGGTTACATTCTCATTCATGGCGGTTCTAGTCAATTGGCTCAGTCGAAAGGTATTGATAAAATCTACCCAGTACAGAAATGGCAGCAAATTATTGAAGATATTCAACAAAAACAGCCAAATTTGCCGATTGTAATTGTTCAAGGACCAGAAGATACACAATTAGTGGCTACTGTCAAGCAATATTGTCCAGATGTTAAAGTAACTTCACCTGGAGATATCGGAAAATTGGCGGCGATGATTGCTGGTGCAAATTTGATGCTTTGTACCGATAGTGCACCGATGCATCTTTCAGTAGCTGTGGGAACTCCCACGATTGCCTTATTTGGGCCAACAGATGCCAAGAAATTGCTACCTCAAAACGAGCAATACATAGCATTGCAATCGCCAAGCGGGGCGATCGCTGATATTAAACCTGAAACTGTGTTAGAGCAAATTTGGCGTGGCTAAATCAGCAGTATTCCTCGACCGAGATGGCGTTTTGAATATCGAAGCTGGTTATATCCATCGCGTCGAGGACTTACATTTGATTCCAGGTGCCGCACAGGCTGTGCGGCATTTGAACGACCAGCAGTTGTTTTGTGTCCTGGTTTCTAACCAATCGGGACCCGCAAGAAACTACTACCCAGCAGCCCATGTAGATGCCTTACATCAGCGTCTTTGCTCTTTGTTGCAACAAGAAGCAGGTGCAAAGTTAGATGCGCTGTATTATTGTCCTTATCTCAGTCCACCAGAAGGGGGAATTAACCCAGAATTCACTCGCTGGAGTACTTGGCGTAAGCCGAATACAGGAATGCTCGTAGCAGCAGCTTGGGAACACGATTTAGACCTGAAGAGCAGTTTTATGGTTGGGGATAAAGCCACCGATATCGACATGGCACACAATGCAGGTTGTGTGGGGATATTGGTACAAACAGGATATGGCGATCGCGTCTTGGGTGGTGAGTACCAGCACCATACTCGTCCAGATTATATTGCTGCAGACTTACCAGAGGCGGTTGGCAAGATTTTAGCTTGGGGAATTTAGATCGGGTTGAACTCTTGAGATCCCCGACTTCTTGAAGAAGTCGGGGATCTCGATCCAAAATCTAAAATTGATAGCGAACGCTAAAGTAGAAGCCTTCATCTTGAGCATTTTTACCCCGATCCTTGAGATTAACCAAGGGAATACCATAATCGAGTCGCAGGTTCAGTTTGGGTATTGGCTCCCAGATTACACCCAAGCCAAGACCAGCTAAAAACCTCTGTGATGGTAACTGGGAGGGATTACCCTTAGTATTCCAGACAGTACCAGCATCAAAAAACGGAGCTAACTGTAAGGTGGAGACTCCAGCTTCGTTGCGTTGGAGAGTGATGCGGTCTTCTAGGGAGAATCTTACGCCATTGTCACCCGCTCGGATGTTTTGTCGATAGCCTCTTAAAGATTGACCACCGCCAATTACAAATTGTTGGGATGGTAATAGAATATCAGGCGTCAACTGGATGTCGGCTCCCGCGATTAAAAAGTTATTTTCATTGAGAACTTGTACGCGCTGTACCTGACCTAGCCAACTGAAAAAGCGACTATCAGGAGTGGGGTCAGGATTGCGAGTCGCACCAAACCAGTCAGTACCGATACTAAAGAGCGATCGCACAGACCAAGCACCCTTGACATCACGACGCAAATAGTCTTGACCAAACTTAATCACACTGGTTTTAGTGATTCCTTCAGCATCAGCACCAGGACTGATCGGGAAGGGGCCAGCTAGAGCACTACTTCTTTGGTAAGCAAAGCCTAAATATAGGGAAAATTCTTGGCGGGGACTGCGGACGATTGGCTGAGAAAAACTAATCTCATACAGTTGTGAGTCTCCCTGAATATCAAAGAAGCTGAAAGCAGATTCAACGATTTTATTGGTATTTAATGAAGTTCGTAGTTGCAGTGCACCGTTCATGGGATTGACCGGCAATCTATAAGTAAAGTCCCAATTATCAGCACCACTTCTGGTTGTGTGGTAATAGGAAGCAGCAATTGCATCTCCATTACCGGTGAGGTTGCGATAGAGCAAGTTGAGTCCCAATCTTTCGGAACCTACACTGGGGGGAGAGTAATTGTCAATGCCGACACTACCTTCAAAGGGGTTAGCTTCCGTAACGCGAACGATCAGTTTGCTCTTTCCTATTGCGCTTCCTGCACGTAAGCTAGCTTCTATATTTTCAAACAAGGGGTCAGCTCGTAGCAACCTTAATTGGTCTTCCAGTTGACCAGTATTGAGAGGCGTCTTTGCACCTAACTGCACGCGGCTACGGATATAGCTGTCGTTTACTCGTCGTTTTCCCGTACCCTCAATTGTAATTTCTTCCAGACTTCCTTCAATAACGCGAATTTCCACGATGCCATTGCTAATCGTCTGCTCTGCAACAATCGCTCTAGAGGTGATATAGCCCTGATCCAGGTACAGTTGGGTGATTTTATCTGCCACTTCGCGCAGTTGTTCCGTGGTCAGGGAGCGCCCTTCAAAAGGTTGCACGATGGGATTTAACTGTTCAAGCGCAAATACAGTGCTACCAGTAACGTTAATTTTCTGGACTTGAATTGTTTGGGATGCTGGGGTAGAAGGCGATGGAACTGGTGTTGGTGCTGGAGTGGGAGACGGTTCAACTGCTGGTTTGGAATCTGTTGGTGCTGGTACTGGGGTTGGGGGAGGTTGTAGGAAGCGGTCTTGGTTTGGGTTAGGTTGGAGATTTCCTGGCGGAACGGGTGGCGTAACGGGAGGGTTCTGCGCTTGTAGGGATGTCTTGTGGTTTAGTAGTGTTGAGTCTTGAGTGTTGAGTGATATTTCACTTAGGACTTTCAAATTAGGACTCAAAACTTCCCAAGCACTTGCTTTGGAGAGAGAGAGGGGGGGTAATTGACAAGGCTGGCTTGTCCCAACAATGCATGAGAATTCTTCTGAGATCAAGAATCCCCACTCTCCTTTGCTCTCCTGAACCTTGATACTACTAACTTGGTCTGTAGGCACCAGAACTTTCTGGGGTAAAGGACTTGCAGTAGCAGCGATTGCGTTGCGGCTCTCAAAGAGCATGGCACTTGTGGCACTGGTACAGGCAATTCCTACACAAAACGAGGTGAGTATCCGTTGCCTAAGCTTTGCTCCTGGAGAGCCTACAGGCGTTTGTGCGAGCTGTGCTGACCAACAGCCCTTCGCTCTGTGCTTACCTTGTGGCTCTTGGGAACTCCCACCTTTAATTAAAACCTCACACCAAAGCAATTCCATTTTCCAGTGCATTCCTACTCTGACTCTCCTTGGGTTGATATGTTTACAAAGTTTGGGTTACAACCCATAGTAAAGGAGTGAATCCTCCCAAAAAGCCTACTGCTGATTCCTGACAACAGCTAAAAATCTCACTGTTAATGGTTATATCTGATTGCTGGCCTCAACCCACGGCAATCTTGACAAATTGATGAGTTTTCTCAAAAAAGAATGGGATCTCTCTCAAAGCCATCATCCAAATCTACGGTAATACTGGCATACCAGTTGTTGTTACGGTAACTGATCCTCTGAAAGTATTACCAACAATCTTAGAGTCGCTGTCTCTACTTGCCACGTACCTACTTCTTTCATCTGAACGGCTGCTACACTAAATATTTCTGTGAGGCGATCTGCGCTTCGCTCTTCTCGTTTCGCTATCGCCTATTTCTTCTGGTTTCATAATTCTCAAAAAAAAATTCCCCTGCGACTTCTTAGGGGAGATGTCAAAACACAAATTTAACTAATATTAATTGGCAATGAGTAATCGGTAAAAATTTCAACTTTTTTCCAATGACTCATTACCTATTCGAGGGAGCAAGTCAGAGCAGCAGTTCGGGCTCAAGAATCTCTAAACAAGCCATTCTTGAACAGCTTCTTCTTTGGTGTTGGTATGACGCGAGGGCGTTTCACGGTTGAACTTCATATGGATAGAACGAGTCTGCTCGCCATCTACTGCTACTGCCATAATTGGGTAGTCAATTAGACCATCCTGGAAGGACATCTGGAAGCGGAAGGTTCCATCTGGGTTCAGCTTGATTGGACGCCCGCCAATTGTTACGGTAGCATCAGGCTCAGTTGCGCCATAGACAATCAATTCAGCATCCGCAACTAACCAGAACTGGCGAGGACGAATTGGTACCGCAGAAGCGGAGAAGCCAACACCAGACATACCAACACCGGACATATTTATACCAGACGCTGTTGGTACAGCCCACATCCCAACACCAGAGGGGAAGACATAGGAGCTGATTGCTTGTTCGTGAGTTGGAACTTGCTGCATGGAGCCATACAAGGAACCAGCAACTCGTTGAGCTTCAGCAGATTTAGCCATACCAAAGATTTGGTCGTAAATCGGGTTTCCTGTCTCAGAACCTGCTGCTGCAGTAGCAGTCACCCGCTTACTGGGAGGAACCAACTGATATACGCTCTTGCCGCGTAGGTCTTCTTCCCAGCTTACGGTGATGAATTGGTCTTCAATCCAGTCAGAAGGATAGACGGGAGGAACATGGACTGGTGCGGAACGAGCCAGAACTAACCAGCGACCATCGGCACAACGGTAACCGATATCTACAACATAATCGCGATCGCTCACTGGCATCGGTAAATACCATTCCCGCGCTAGTTCGTCACAAGGATATTCCTGGATGCTGTGGGGGCTTTGGTAGTTAATGTCAATGTCGGTGACATCGTAAATCCGCAGCGCTAACTGTTGTCCTCCCTGACGACGCAGATCTTCTTTGTGGTCGTTGGGAATATCCCAATAAGTGTAAGCCCATTGTGGGTCACGAGGCATGAGGACAATTCTGCTTTCACCGTAGCCAGCAGGTAAATCGGCTAAATCTTCATCAACGGAGGCAAGGGTGCCACCTGTACGATCTTCTTGACCTAATTCAAATTTTGATGCTTCCACTTCTGGTTGTGCCTCTACTGTGCGAGATGGATTTATAGAGATATTAGTGCGTTGTATCTTTTGTATTTCTGCCAGTAACTGCGACTTGCGCATCCGGCTGTAACGAGAGACGCCATATTCACTGGCAACTTTACGCAATTGCCGCAAGGTCATCTCTTCTAGGGGGGGGCGTTCTTTTGCCATGATTATGCTCTCCAATAGTTAGGACGGCAGGTATGTCACTCCTGATGAATAAAAAATTTCGGTCGTTATACAACAGAGCCAAGGTCTGAAATTTTTAATTTTTCAACTTTAGTTACTCACCGATTTTTATTAAATGTTCCAGTCTGCTATTTGCATGACCTGGGTGATCATTCATACAGGTACCTAGGGTCGAGCCATCCGCCGAGCAATCCAGAAATACTAACAATCAATATTTCTTTGGGATCGCCTTATTAATGTTTGTAACAGAAACCCCTGGGGTTAAGTCAAGGGGTTAATCACCCTATTTTCATGGGATTGACGAATTTACAGGTAAGTCGGGGATCGTCATGTCAGGGAATGTTGACATTATTTTGCTGCCGGGATCAGTGTTTGTCAAGATTTATTCAAGAGCAAGACTGACGCAACTGGCACAATGCGAAGGACTAATTAGCACAAATGTACTCTTCGTTCAGTTCTGACTGAACGAAGAGTAAATATTGAGATTATTCTTGGTTTCGCTAACCCCACCTAAATCAAAGATTCTAGGTGGGGACTGCGCTCAACATTTTGTTCAAAAAAATCAAACTAAAACCGACAGAGGCGATATTTGTGCGCCACAACAATTTCTGAAATTTCACCGCGACCGACTAAGCTCAAAGTCGATCGCGGATTGCTATTACCTACCTGATGACAGCCATATCTTTAATCAACCAACGGCCTTCTTTGCGTACCAATTCATACTGAACTCGCAGGTTTTCATTGTAGGAAGAGCCTTGATTTAACTGACCTCCTTGATACAACTGTGCCACTTCATTCACTGCAGCTTCTATCCTGGATCGATCTGGGTTACCGTTGACTGTCTTTACCGAATTCACCTTCAGGCTGTGTTTGTACTGCCAGTAAGCATTATCTTGCTTAGCAGTTTGAGCGCGTTGTCGCCAGGTAGACAAAGCTGGCTCAGCCAAGATTTGCTTAAATTGATCAACTTTATGCTCTGAACCGAGAGCAGCAGACTTGGTAGACAGCCAAGTTTGGATCACTTGCGCAGCAGTTTCCTCAGTCAGAGGTCCCTCTGGAGCCAATAGCTGAGTGCCAGGTTGAGGAATCGGTATTGGCGGCTTCGTTATTTCTACCAGTGGCTGCTCTCCTATGAGTTCTGGCGCATTAGAGCTAGTACAAGACCTAAAGAGCAGCCCCAGTACTCCCACTCCTACCAAACCAGAAATAGTGAGTATAACCAGGCGTTTGACTTTTTTTGAAGACTTGGACTTCTCTGACGAACGTTGATTACGACCAGGTAGTAGACGCTTCAGGCTTTGAGTCCCACCAGATGAAGCTCCTGGCGTAGAATCCGTCTCCGTTGCATTTTTCGACTGACGCCCCTCGCGGTGGTGACTTAAGAGAAGAATCCTGAGCTAAGCCTGTAACAGTTGACGACGCGGAGGCCGAGACGCGAGGCACCCGCCCAGATGCGGGTAGAGTTGAGACATTATTAGCAGGTTCTTGGCCTGTAGTTTCTCCCACCGTTGACATCCGACTGCTTGTGACAGCCGCAGGCTCTCGTGCAACTCCCCAATCTGAAGCAACAATTGCCCCGTCGTCTACAGAGTTGGCAAGAAGCGAACCCCCTGACAGGTTTTCACTGGCTGCGGAAACTGGTCGAGAATCAGAACGACGAAACGCTAATGGCTCTCTGACGCCTCGGTCGGCTGACTGGGTGGCGTAGGCTGAGTCAGGTGCTTGTACAACGGCCCACTCGTTATTCGTCTCGCTGGGTGGCTCTGGCAGACTTTCTAGATAAGCCTGCACCTGCTCGTCAGCAAAGTATTCTTTCAAAGACGCTTTCTGATTACGCAAGTCTCGGAAGTGAGGAAATACTGACTTTTGCAGCCAACGCTCCCCGTAGAGGCATAGTCCTGGCAATAAGTCTGGGGCACCTTGAGAATGTTCGCGAATGAAAGCGAGGGGTTCGTGTTCCTGGCTGAGTTCCAGTGCCTTGCTGGCTTCTTCGGTTTGACCTAACAGCAGAGCACAAACCGATTGCTCTAGATGGACATCCTGACGCCTACCCAAGCGAATCAGCATCTGCTTAGCACGGGCAATTAAAGCTGGCTGTCTTTGAGCAAATCCTCGTGCCAGTAGGGCATAAACCGCTAAGTAGGTAGCGACGGCTGAGGGGCGTCGTGCTTCGGCTTCAAATAGAGTTTGCTGTTCGGCGGCGCTCAAATAGCCGCGCAACTGCTGGATAAAGCGCAGAAAGTCATCAATACTTAATCCTGATTGGTCGTCCCCTGTGCCATCAATGCCCAGGCGCTCTTGTAGCATTTCTTGCAGCAGCCGCAAGCCGTTGCGCCTCTCCCCAAGGTTTTCTTCTGGCAGCGCCAATAATTCCAGGATGCGGTATGGACGTAGTTTGTATAAATCTGCCTGGATTTCTCCCCTTACTGAGGGGAATAACCCCTCCCGCAGCAGTATTTCTTGACCGCCTTCTAGGGATGTAGCAGCATTTTCATACTGACCTTGCTGCCATTGCTCTCGACCGAGTTCCAAGCAGGCAAGCGCCACTGTTAAAACTATGTCCGGTCGAATTATTTGGGGGTCTCCCAGACGACCTTTGTCTAAGCTAATGCTGTCTCGTGTCCCTAGATAGGGTTGCCCCAGTTTCAGAACGAGTTCATATTCCCCAAGTTCTTGAAGAATCAACAAGGCCCCAACTAATTGCTCGTTTTTTATTTCAATGCTGGGAGTGTGGGGATCAATTGGAGCATCTACGGCTTTGCTTGTCCCACTGGCAAATGGCGCTGCCTGTTGGTCTTGCTGCTGTTCGTAGGTTTTGGCAAGAAAGCTGGCATCGTAGGCAGCACATTTTTCTGGATCACAGAGCACCGCGTAGGCTTCGTCCAGCAGTTGTTTTCGTGACGCAATCGCTGCTTCGCTATACTCCCGGCGCGGCAGTTGCAAAGCGCGATCGCGATAGGCCTGACTTCGCTGTTCAGCTGTAGCCTGAATCGGCAGTCCTAATATTCGGTAGTAATCGAGCGGAATTCGCACGGCTAACTTCCCCAGCGCAGAGCAACTTAAGTGAAGTACTTAGGCTTGCTTCTCTGAAGCCATCGCTTCAAGAAACAACTACCTAAGTTTCCAGTTTCTTGCCAAGGCTCCTTTCGGTTATCAAGAAGAAATGCGTCCCCTTCTTGATAAACCAGTATCTTGCGACACTGTTAGTCTTACATAGCATCCGGAGGTTGAGGATTCTCCTCTAACTCCGGTATCTCGTCTTCTCGCATTATCGACTAGATACCCTGGCAGCAACCCGCATATGAGCAGGTTGTTTATTGATTTACGACAGACTCACCTTGGATTTACGACAATAGTCTACCAGCTAGGCTTATCTCTTCCCCGAACTAGGCATGTTTCTGCGGCAAGCAGATTACTGCTACTTCAGACCAGAGCCTGTATGTTCCATACAGTCGGGCGGGTCAGCAACCAATACTATTCTATAGTCTTTGTGGTAAGGAAGATCAAGCCATGAAAAAGCTATCTCCCTAAGCCCAAGGGTATGTTAATTCAGGTTTGTGACAAAAGCTGAATTAATGTTGAGAGAAAATCTATATTAGTGTAACTCTAAGAATATTACAAACAATGGTTCAGGAACGAACTTTCCCCGAATTTAAGGTCGAGTACAGCAAAATCTCCAAAGAGGAAGGATTGCTCCTGTATGAGGATATGACCCTAGGGCGCTTTTTTGAGGACAAGTGCGCCGAGATGTACTATCGGGGCAAAATGTTTGGTTTTGTCCACCTCTACAACGGTCAAGAAGCTGTGTCCACTGGCGTTATCCAGGCGATGCGTCCAGGCGAAGATTATGTCAGCAGTACCTATCGCGACCACGTTCATGCTTTGAGTGCTGGGGTGCCAGCAAAAGAGGTGATGGCGGAGTTGTTTGGGAAGGAAACTGGTTGTAGTAAGGGACGCGGCGGTTCAATGCATATGTTCTCCGCCAAACATAAGCTGCTTGGAGGTTATGCTTTTATTGGTGAAGGGATTCCTGTGGCTACAGGTACTGCTTTTGCTTCTAAGTACCGGCGAGAAGCTTTGGGAGATGCTAGTGCGGATCAGGTGACGGCTTGCTTTTTTGGCGACGGAACCTGTAACAATGGTCAGTTTTTTGAATGTTTGAATATGGCCGCGCTTTGGAAGCTGCCAATTCTCTTTGTTGTGGAAAACAACAAGTGGGCGATTGGTATGGCTCACGAACGGGCAACTTCTCAACCTGAAATTTATAAAAAAGCCAGCGTCTTTGGTATGCCTGGTGTGGAGGTTGATGGTATGGATGTAATGGCGGTGCGCACTGTGGCTACTGAAGCGATCGCCCGCGCTCGTGCTGGAGAAGGCCCAACTCTCATTGAAGCCCTCACCTACCGCTTCCGAGGTCACTCTCTGGCTGACCCTGACGAAATGCGCTCAAAAGAAGAAAAAGATTTCTGGTTCGCTCGTGATCCGCTCAAAAAGTTTAAAGCTTACCTGATTGAACAAAATCTGGTAGACGAAGAAGAACTTAAAGAAATTGAGCGTAAAGTTCAAGATGTGATCAATGAGGCGGTTCAGTTTGCTGAGTCAAGTCCTGAACCTGATCCTAGTGAGCTGTACCGTTACATTTTTGCTGAGGATAAGTAAACGACTAGGCTCTTAGTCCACTCAACCTGAAAAAGCAGAGCGCTAGTTGTCCTATATGTGGAAACTAGCGCTCTACAAGGGTTTAGTTGTTTTGGTTATATGTTTAAGGTCTTTATATTGGCTGACCTCTTCAACTAAATCCTGAAATTTATAATCTTTTCTTTATATTTCCCTTTGTCACAATTTGTATATTTGTGTAATTTTAATTTTACACTTTACTGGCTCACACGAGGGCTGAGTTTTTGGGGTACTCTGACCACTATCTGGTGGCTGCCAACCGATATACTGTCAAGCGATGAATTGCTTAGAAAGGCAGCCGTCAGATAGAAGTCCTGACGAGAGTAGGGATAAGATTTAAACCTTACCCAGTACTGGGGGGCGAAATTCAGAAGACTGAACTTGGTATTTCACAAGATTTGCCAGATCTTGTAGTTGGTTGATGGCCTCAGCGCCTTCTAATTTCATCAGTTCTCGGTCATCGCGCATTTCTGTCCAAGTGATCCCGTAATCCGATACTAAAAAGCGAATTAGGTGGTTTTCCCCCAAACTAACCATAAAAGAAGCGCTATTCATCTGGCTACCGCAGGTGTAGCAGGAAGCTAGATAGCCTCGGTTCTCTAGAACAGTTGCCAAGGCTTGGAGATTCATTACCAAGTCTTGAACGAATTGACGGTGTTGCTCTGCTAATCGTATAAACACGTTTGTCCTCCAAACACCACTTCTAAATTTTCAAATTTTTATACTTTCTTAAGGATTTAACCATAAAGTTAGGGAGAGGGTCGTTTAGAATTACAAAAATCTGGGTCTAGAGCTTTTGATAACTTGGTAGTAGATTAAACTCCTCAAGAACTTGGGCCAAGTAGTAATACTTCCCAAAATCGATGCACACCTGACTAACAGCGATTAACGCCACTTACTAAAGCTCTGTAGACCAGGCTATAGTTCAAATCTCCTTCTTAGGTTCTATCTTCAGATATAGTTATTGGTCAAGTAAGGTTAATTTAGTTTTCATATTATCGAGGAAGTCGATAAAGATAACTAAGCTTTATCTATGACCAGCAACAGTGACTCTTCAGTTTAACTGCAACCCGCTCTTGGAAGCATCAACTTGTAGAAGAGGGAGGCTAATTTACTTGCCACCAACCCAATGCGGGCCCAATTAAGCGAATGGTCAACCAATAGACCACTAAAAAGCCGATACCAATCCAAGCTCCTGTAGTAGTCCATTTGACAAACTGTTCCCCTTGATTTTTGGTAATCGGGAGCCAGGGGAAGATATTTTGTTCTTGTCCGTATTTGTCTCCGAGTACTTCTTTACGGCGTTTTGCTTCGCCCATGATTAATTACCTTGGATCGATTGTCTTTAATAATCGAGTATCGATCATAGCGCTTTTGAGAGAAATTTTTGTCAGATTGTTTACACAAATCCAGGCTCATCCCCAGAGATTAGAGTCCATCTGGTTTAAACCAACTGGCGTCTAGATAGTTAATTTGAGCAAAGGGGCTGAGGGCGTCAAGTACTTTCCGCCCATAGCTGCGGTGGTTTACCCGGTTGTCGAGGAGAGCGACGATACCTTGAGATTGTCGGACTGGGGCGATCGCTCTTTGTAATTCTCTCAAAGCAGCAGGTAGGAGGTACAGGCGAAACCAATCTTGACGCTGCTGTTTGTAGTAAGCCACTTGACCAGCAACCAGAGGATTTTCCAAAGAAGGAATTGGTAAAGTGCCAATAATCAGCAATTGAGGTTTTGGGAAAAAACCTTGATGTGTGCGCCAAAATTCCCAGCCAGTGACGAGGATACCTTTGTCATCCAGACTGGTTTTTTCCACCTGCACCCGCGAACCATATTCAGCAGCTAATATTGCGCCTAGCTGCCCTTTAAGCGGCAAATCTCCGATTAAGATAACCACTGGTCCTTTGAGGTGAGGGCCTAGGGTGAGGAGGGAGCGGACTTGTTGAGTCAGGGCGTCTTGAAATCGAGATGTATTCGGCATCGGTAGCCCATCGGGCAGATACAGTTGAATCAGTTCGTTGTGTCGGTCTGGGGAGAACTTCAAGCAAGTCAATTCTCCTAAACCTAGCTGAGTCCGGTAAACAGAAGCCGAAGCTTCTAAATCCAGCGCTTCGCCGATTAGT
>JAYFMV010000005.1:0-32893 GCA_042408245.1 Potamolinea sp. | reverse complement strand
GATTCTGTTCCCTGATTAGGAGAACCTTCTACAACACCACTACCTTCGCCAGATTCTGCTTTAGCGCTGGTTTTACCACCACCCTTGACCTGAGTTCCCGTTCTGCGGGCACCAGCATCAAGTTTGGTTTGCTCTCCACCAGAAGCCGCAGGCGTGCTTTTGCCCTTAGCCTTGGGTGCTTCAATCTCTAGGACTTCAGCCGCTGAAAAGTTATTGGTGTTAACACCAGCGTAGTTTACGTTATTAAAGCGGACAATAACAGGGTATTTGATACCGCTCTGGTCTACAGTGGCGACAGTGCCAACATCTTGAAACCAGAAAGATTCTTTTCTGAGTATGCGAACTTTAGAACCACGTTGAACCATAAGAGTTTTTACCTTTCGCTCTAGTTCTACAGAGTACTACTGGATTGGGGTTGTCTGTTTAATCTGGTTTTTAAGTTTTATTACGGCTATTGAGACAGCAAGAGATAGCAAGAGACATCTGCAATTTTTTCCTCAAAAATCCCCAAGTCTTGAATTTTTCCAACGAACTTGGACAAAATGAGACGGACGCCCCCAAATATCAGCAGTTGACGTAATATCTTCAATCGCCAGGTTAAAAGGGATTGCGGTCGTCAGGTATCTTTGAGCTAGGCTACCGAGATCCGGGGCTAGCTGAGTAGCAGCAGTGGCTGCTAAGCCAAGACCTAGAATTTGCTCGATTGGGCCTCGCGGTAGCAGCAGATGCGCTCCTAACGCCAGTGTAGCTGTTAAAAACATTCCCACAGAGAGATTCGTGCCGCAGCGGGGATGCACAGCCAAGTTCCATTCTCCCCTAGTGAGGCGTCTCAAGGCAATGGGGACAGCTTTTTGCAAGTTAGACATATTTACCTGACCATAGAGATAAAAGCCCTGGTCAGTAGATAAGCCTCCTAAGTTGTTATCTTCCAACTCAGGGGGGTTTGTTGCAGAACCTTGGCGCTCCCCAAGCACCCAAACTGTGGCATGTTCTAAAGCATGAACCTGACGCAGCATGAGAATTTCTTTTAAGCCTGGAACAAAGTTGAGTTGGCTAAGCAAGTCAGTGTCTTGTGTAGGATGTGGCGCTACAAAATCCAAGTCCCAGATGTTACCTGTTTGAACAGAAGCAGTATTAGTCATGGCAGCACGACTCCAAAAGCAAAGTTAGTAAGAGAAGGTATTCTTAACTGTAGCGTTCTCACCAAAGTGGCGTTGTAAAGCTTGGTGAATGAAGATATCTGGCAATTCGCCCAAGGTTATTCTTGCGTTGCGATCACAAAGAAGCGAGCGCCAACACTGCTTTTTTTGAAAAAATTACTTAACATTTGTAGCGTCTAGCTATACCTGATTAAACTTAAGAAAATCAACCTAATTGGAAGTCAAAAAAATGACAATTTTGAGAATTGGATCGACTGGACCAGAAGTAGAAAAAGCACAGCAACAATTAAAAGATTTAGGATTTGATCCAGGTCAGATCGATGGCATATTTGGAGAAAATACCGAAGCGGCTGTAATAGCATTTCAACAAGCAAAAGGCATCAGCCCTGATGGGGAGATTGGCCCAATAACCGGGGGACATTTACAGCCAGGAGGCATTTGATAGGTTAATTTTTATGGGGAAAGGAAGAGATTTTTCCTTCCCCAAAATCATGATGATTTCTTCACCTTTTAGCTGCAGGAGTTGCAGGATTAGACTGGTTTTTAGGAACTGCAGGAACAGAACCAGTAGGTAAAGAAAGTTCGACATCCGCACCCCGGTCATAAATCTCAATATCCCATTGCCCAGTACGATTAGATTCAAAGGCAATGAAACGACCATTCCCGCTAATCGTGGGATGTCGGAATTCCGCCAAGATATTTTCAGTTATCACTTCTGCTTGCAAGGTTTGGCGGTCATAAACAAAAACATCAGGCTTGCCTAACTGTTCGGAAATATAAACAATATAGCGAGCATCGGCACTGATATCCGGTTGTTCTTGAAAGCTAGAGGGTTGGTTGAGTCCAGGTAAATCAATTAGACTGCGCTGTTGAACGTCATAGAGGTAGATGCTGCGCTGTGCCTTGCGATCGGAAGTAAAAACGATATAACGGCCATCATAAGAATAGCGGGGTTCTTGCTCGGCTGCGGAACTGTTGAGAGTCGCGCCAAAATTTTGAGTGGGTGGAGTCAAAAAACCGCGATCGCGACAACTAGCTAATCCGACGATTAAGCTAATTGCCAAAATTATCAGCAAGGAATGACTAAGCTTAGGAAAACGCTTCATCACTACTCGGCGCTGGTAAGGTACAGCAATTGACATCATTCAAGCAAACCTTACCCCACTGCAAAGCCCAACGTACCAGCGCAACCCGATTATCTGTCACGGTCTTGGTCAGGATGTTGCTGATGTGATTATCAACAGTGCGCTTACTAATTTCCAGCTTTTGGGCAATTTCCTGATTGGTTAAACCAGACGCTACCAATTCTATAATTTGTACTTCCCGGTCTGAGAGAGATGCGGGAGAATGAGACTCAGCATTAGTCATAAGTATTTTTTCCTTAGTATATCTACTTAGTATCTTCTTAGATTTTAGCTATCGCAGCAGAAGCCTCACCCCAAATCAAAGATTATGGTGTGAGATCAATGGGAGTGAGTTGAGGAGCGTTAGAAAGATCGATGCTTTCACCGAGAAAGGACACACCCAGCAATAGACGTTCTGCGTCCCTTGCTGTGGGTGACTAAAACACAGCACAAAGGTTGAAGTTCTTGCACTTGTTCCAAGTCTGCGGTGGAGTCCGATGCGGTAGCAGGACTGTGAAGCGAGAAGCCTACACTGATTCTAGCCCATACAGTGTAGGAGTATGTCAGCGAAACAGCTCTGATCACTACTGAATCATTTGGGTAATATTGGCTAAAGTATTCTCCCCATCACCCCCTCAACTGATAGCAATCTTAATTAATTCGAGGTTACACCTTTGCAAACGGAGGTTACGCCTCTGCTAGTCTGAGAAAGTCGAGATATATCTAGCCGTGACTAATCCTCGTGTTCTCTGCCTTGGTGAAATATTATTTGACTGTTTGGCCGACCAGTTAGGGCGATCGCTCAGAAGAGGTGGAATCCTGGACGCCTTACCCAGGAGGCGCTCCAGCTAATGTTGCTTGTGCTTTGGTAAAATTGGGAACCTCCTCTGGTTTTGTGGGTTGTGTGGGAGAAGATGAAGCTGGAGACAGCTTGGTAAAACTGTTACAGGAAGTTAAAGTAGACAGCACAGGTGTTCAGCGACATCCTACCGCACCGACGCGACAAGTTTATGTTGTGCGTGCTGAAAACGGTGAGCGGGAATTTGCCGGTTTTGGTGAACTGAATACCGCAGAATTTGCTGACTGCTACCTCCAAGCATCAAAGTTCCCAGAGTCGTTATTTGTAGAATGCTGATTTCTTGGTTTTAGGCACCCTAGAATTAGCTTATCCCGAAACTCGCGAAGCGATCTACAAAGCGCTGCATCTTGCAGAGCAGTATGATGTAAAAATTTTAGTGGATGTTAACTGGCGTCCGATGTTCTGGTCTGACCACAGTGTTGCTTTGCCACTGATTCACGAACTTTTGAAAAAAGTCGATTTTCTGAAGATTACCAAAGAAGAAGCCGAGTTACTATTTAACACTACTGATGCTGGGGCGATCGCCCATCGTCTCGGTTCGATAGAAGGTGTCTTAGTTACTGATGGAGATAAAGGCTGTAATTACTGTCTGAATGACCATGAAGACAAACTACCAGCTTTTGCTATGGATGTTAAAGATACCACAGGTGCTGGTGACGGTTTCGTTGCCGGTTTCATACATCAAATATCTCAGCACGGACTGAAGATTCTTGCTACTGCTGAGTCTGCTAAGGATGTTGTTAAATATGCTAGCGCAGTAGGAGGTCTTACTACTTTAAAACCAGGAGCGATCGCCGCTCAACCTACAGCAACAGAAGTGGAAACTTTTCTCAAGGAAATGGGGTAATTGTCATTGGTCATGGGTCATTGGTCATTTGTCCTTTGTAATGAGTGTCATTGGTCATTGGTCATTGGTCATTGGTCATGGGTAAGAGTGTCCTTTGTCCTTTGTAAGAGTGTCATTTGTAAGAGTGTCCTTAGCTTGTGACCACTGATCACTGACCACTGACCACTGACCACTGACCACTGACCACTGACCAATCCCCAATCTCCCCAAAGTACGAGGATTTCATCTTGATTTCATTTTTATATGAAAAAGTGAAACAAAGAAGTCCTCTGTACTTAAGGACATGGCCAATGCTGGGATTCTCGTCTTCCAATCACCTGAAGTTTCTGTGCAGTGTTTCCTTCGCACTTCTGAGCCTTATATTAGTAAATTCTCCCACAGCCGTTTTTGCTCACGCTGGACATGGAGATGAATTTCATAACTCAAGCGAAGCAACACAACCTACTGATTCTATTCAAGTAGATGCAGAAACAGCAAAACGCATCGGAATTAAAATAGAACCAGTCAAACGGCAACAATTAGCTGTTGGGATTAAAACTACAGGACAAATTGAAACATTACCCAACCAAAAAGTAGAAGTAAAAGCACCAGTTGATGGCACCTTAGTAGAATTATTAGTAAAACCTGGTGACCAAGTATCCAAAGGTCAACCTGTCGCCGTTTTATCCAGTTCCGAACTAGCTTCCTTGCGGGTCGATTCAGCACAAAAAAGAGCAGAAGCAGAACCAGATTTACAAAAAGCACAAGCAGAATTACAACTAGCAAAAGCCAATTACGAACGTCAGCAAACCTTAGTAACCGCTGACTTAAAACAAGCACAAGCACAATTAGCCTTAGCTCAAGAACGCTACGATCAGGATAAAGAATTAGTAGCAGCAGGTGCTATTCCGCGCCGACAATTATTAGAAAATGAAGCAAAATTAACCGAAGCTAAAGCAATTGTCGCCAAAGCAGCTAGTAATTTACCAGTCTTAGAAGCCGAAGCGCAAACGAAACGTGCTCAAGCAGCAGTAGAAGTATCTCAATCCCGAATTCGTCTCAGTAATGCTGGTTATGAAGCACGACTACAACAATTAGGAACTCGCGCTAATGAAAAAGGACTTGTAACCGTAGTTTCTCCTATTTCTGGGAACAATTGCAGATAGAGAAATCACCCTAAATGAATCAGTTAAAGCGGCTGAAAAACCGTTGATGAGTATCCTGAATGACAGCAGTGTTTTAGCGACAGCGAATATCTATGAAAAAGATTTAAATCAGGTACAAAAGGGACAGCAAGTGAAGGTTAAAATTGCTAGTTTACCTAATCGTACTTTTAAGGGAAGAATTTCCTTAATCGGTTCAATAGTGGAAGGAGGAACGCGGGTAGTACCTGTGAAAGCAGAACTGGATAATTCTGATGGCGTTCTCAAACCAGGAATGTTTGCAGAATTAGAGGTTTTGACTGACAAAACACCAACAGCTATTTTAGCAATTCCTAGTTCAGCAATTGTTGAGGCAAATGGTAAAAAACTGGTCTATGTTCAAAATGGCAATGCTTTTCAACCTACTGAAGTTATTTTAGGTCAAACTTCGGGAGACATGGTTGAGGTGAAGAGCGGTTTGTTTGATGGAGATGCGATTGTTACTCAGCGAGCTCCTCAACTTTATGCTCAATCTTTAAGGGGGGGTAGCAAGACTAAAGATACTCAATGACAAACCTCTCGTAGCATCCCAGATTACTGATTCTAGCAAGACTGGATTTGTCTTACCTTGGTGGTGGGTAATTCCTACTGGGGGAGTAATCGCTGCGGGTACTTTTTCTGCTGGTGTTTTCTGGGCAAATCGTCGTCATAAATCCCAATTATCATCACTATCTCACGAGCTTGTTCATTTCATAGAAGATTCTTCCAATGCTGCGGTACATAACGGACATTCTATTTCTAAGTCAGCTTCGTCCGTTGGTACAGGAATAAATGAATCGCCATCCTTTAGTGATAACCATCACGTTAAGAGTCAAAATTCCGAAAATAACAGTCATCTCAAATCCAGCTAATTACTACACTTATAGCCTTTCCTTAAGTGGTAATTAAGTCTAGTTTCCCCTTACCAATTATATCATTTACCTAGCAAAATTATTCAAAAACCTCTGCGTTTCTCTGCGTCCCCTCTCTGCGCTCTCTGCGTTAAAAAAACATATTATTCAAATACAAACGGATTCCATATTACCAATTACCAATTACCAATTACCAATTACCAATAAATAAATGTTCAGCGCCATTCTCAGATGGGTGATTAACCGACGATGGCTAGTACTTCTCGCCACCATAATCGTTACCCTTTGGACATTTTACGTCATCCCCCAAATGCAGTTGGATGTCTTCCCCAGCTTTGCACCTCCCCAAGTTGAAATTCAAACAGAAGCACCAGGACTCGCACCCGAAGAAATCGAATCTTTAGTAACCTTACCAATCGAAAGCGCCATCAACGGAACTCCCGGAGTAACAGCAGTACGTTCATCCTCCGCTGTAGGAATTTCGGTTGTCAAAGTAATTTTTGCTTGGGGAACCAATATTTATCAAGCCAGACAATTAGTAACAGAAAGATTACAACAAGCTCAAACTAAGCTACCTTCAGGAGTAAAAACACCCCAACTTTCTCCCACAACTTCTCCCGTTGGTACAGTCATTACTTATGCTTTTACCTCAGAAACCACTAGCTTAATGGAAGTACGCCGACTTGTAGATTGGCAAGTAACCAATCGTCTCTTAGCAGTTCCTGGCGTCTCTCAAGTAGTAGCATATGGCGGCGAACAAAGACAATATCAAGTATTAGTCGATCCAGTCAAGTTAAAAGCTTTTGATGTCTCCTTGCAAGATGTCACGGAAGCTGCTACTTCTGCCAATGTTAACGCTCCTGGTGGCTATTTAATCACTCCCGATAAAGAAACCTTAATCCGGGGAATTGGGCGAATTGAATCCCTAGAAGACTTACAGCAATCCGTGATTACTTCCCGCAAAGGAACACCTGTAAGAATCGCTGACGTAGCTGATGTGAAAATTGGGGCTGCTATTAAACGGGGTGATGGTAGTTTAAACGGGAAAAAAGCAGTAATTGTCATGGTAAATAGACAACCAATTGCTGACACTCCTACTGTGACTCGTGCGGTACAATCAGCTATGCAAGAGTTGCAGTCAACTCTACCCAAAGACATCAAAATTACCGTAACTTTCCGTCAGGAAGAATATATTGATTCATCAGTAGAAAATGTTAAGTCAGCTTTAGTTGAAGGTAGCATCATTGTCGCTGCTATCCTCATCCCATTTTTGATGAATTGGCGGACTCTTACTGTAGTTCTGCTGGACTTTTTTCTAACTTTGTTATTCGGCTTACTGGCGATGGATTGGCTAGGATTGGGGCTAAACACAATGACTTTAGGAGGACTTTCGGTAGCGATTGGTACAGCAGTTGATGATGCAATTGTCTATGCAGAAAACACCTACCGTAATGTCAGAGAAAATCAGCTATCTCCTAATCCTCGTCCGATATTGGATGTCATATTTGATGGTAGTCAAGAAGTACGAGACTCTTTAATAGGAGCTACTGTAATTGGTATAGTTGTCTTCTCCCCAATTTTTACTTTACCTGGTGTAGAAGGTCGAATTTTCACACCGATGGGTATTACCTATCTCGTGGTAGTTGTGGTTTCTAGTCTGGAATCACTCTTAGTGTCTCCGGCTTTGTGTGCTATCTTTCTACCAAGCAAACGTATGAGGGCTACAGAACCTTGGTTCCCCAGATTTTGTAAGCGAGTTTATAGTTTCTTTTTAGAGTTTTCAATGCGAAACTCTGGGATTATTTTAGCTTTAGCTAGCGCTGGAATGATTGTCGCCTTAATTATTCTTCCGACCTTTGGAAGAGCATTTTTACCAGAGTTTCAGGAACAAACTTTAGTCAATACTCTCACTCTCTATCCTGGTGTATCTCTTGAAGCGACAAATAGCGCATCTTTCGCCCTAGAAGATAAACTCAAAGATGATAAAAGATTTGCCTATATTCAGTTACGTTCTGGACGTGCTCCTGGAGATAGCGACGCAGCAGGTGTTAACTTGGCACACGTGGATATTGGTTTGAGTGAGGAGGGAATGAAACAGCGTCCGAAAACTCTTGAATATCTGCGAGAGGAGTTTGCTAAATTACCAGGAGTTGCACCTAATATTGGCGGTTTTATTTCTCACCGTATGGATGAGGTATTGTCGGGAGTTAGGAGTCAGATTGCTGTTAAAATTTTTGGTTCAGACTTGGAACAATTACGTACTCTTGGTAAACAAGTTGAGGAACAAATGAAAACTGTTGAGGGAATTGTGGATTTACAATTAGAGCCACAAGTACCAATTCAACAGATTCAAATTAAGTTTAATCGCCAAGCTGCAGGTAGATACGGGCTGAAGGTGGGAGATTTATCTAAAATTATTGAAACTGCTTTGAATGGACAAGTTGTGTCTCAAGTTTTGGAGGGACAGCAAACTTTTGATTTGCTTGTCTGGTTAAAGCCGGAAAGCCGTAATAACTTAGAGACGATTCAAAATTTGCTGGTTGATACCCCGACTGGGAATAAAATTCCTCTCGCTCAAGTTGCTACTGTGAATTATGGTACTGGCCCTAACACGATTAACCGCGAGAATGTTTCCCGTTTACTTGTGGTTTCTGCTAATGCTAAAGGTAGAGATTTACGCTCGGTGGTGAAGGAAATTCAAGCTAAAGTAAAGCAAGCTGTACAATTGCCTGTTGGTTATTTTATCCAGTATGGCGGACAATTTGAAGCTGAACAACGGGCGACACAGAATATCTTGATATTTAGCGGAATTGCTTTCGTTGTGATTACGGTTTTGATGTATCTCTCTGTCAAATCTATTCCTTCCACTGCGATGATTATGATTAATTTGCCAATCGGATTGGTGGGGGGAGTAATTTCTGTGGCTTTGACTGGGGGAGTGATTTCTGTGGCTTCTTTGGTTGGCTTTGTCAGTTTATTGGGTGTCGCTACTCGCAATGGTTTGCTGTTAGTAGATAACTACAATACCAAGTTTGCGGAAGGTATGCCTTTTAAGGAGGTGATAGTTAAAGGTTCGATGGAACGACTCAATGCTATTCTGATGACTGCTTTAACTTCAGCTTTGGGTTTATTTCCCCTTGTAATTGAGGGTGGCCCAGGTAAGGAAATCCTCCAACCTTTGTCAATTGTGGTGTTAGGTGGTTTGTTTACTTCTACTGCTTTGACGTTGTTGGTGTTACCGGCTTTGTATGCTAAATTTGGCAAGATTTTGATACCGAGTAGAGATGTTTCATGAAATGTCTTTACAGATTAGACCTCTGGCAAAACTCAAAATCATGGGTTGAAATCACTAATTACTCGCTGCTTAGGGTGCATTTATCTGCGTTTATCTGCGTTTATCTGCGGTTCCTAATCTCAAATCTAGGATTTATGCAAGAGGTCTATTGGGGGAATATAGCTGACGTTGGTATTGGAAGGGTCTGTTTTTTAACGCAGAGAGCGCAGAGAGTTGACGCAGAGAACGCAGAGTTTTTTGAGTTGAATCTCGGTTAATTCCGCTGAGAGTTGTGAGAAATTAGAGGGAATAAGATGAAATTATTGAAGTTACGCTTGGTTGTTGTCGGTGGTGCGGGACTGATTTTTCTTGGGGGCTTGTGGTAATAGCAGCTCAGATACTAAGGTAGATAAAAATACGGCTGCATCTCCTGTTGAGAAGTTAGCTAAAACTGAGCGAAGTAGTAAGAAAGCAGCCTTAAATAAACCTGGTGTACCTAATAAAGGTGGTCAAGTTATTGAGTCTGGTAAGTATCATTTAGAGTTTGTTACTGTGAAAGAAGCTGATGGAACCCACTTGGATTTTTACTTACAAACAGGTGACAACCATGAAGCGATATCTAATGCTAATGTAACGGCTCAAGTTCAGCTACCTGATGGTACTCAAAAGGAAGTTCCTCTCACCTATGACACAACTGGAAAACACTATGCTGCTTTGCTTCCTGAAAAGGCGGTTGGTGAGTATAAGGTTGCTGTTCTTTCTGAGATTAATGGGGAAAAAGTAAACGGACGTTTTTCTTTCAAGCGCTAGATGTTGTTGAGGCATTTAAGCGCTAGAATCAATATTTTATCAAAGACACGGTGAGGAGCCGTGTTTTTTTGAAACCAAGGGTAAATTTTCTTGAAAAAGCTGATATTTTATGGTGATTTCATAATATGTTAATAACATAGGTAATCAAAGGTTCATTAGCTTAAAAATATGTAGAAAGCAATGATGAATATGATGTCTATGGATATAGATCCCCTGAAAAATGCTGCTGATTTTGACAAAGCTTTTATTGAACAAATGATTCCTCATCCCAAAATGGCGGTGATGATGACGGCGATGATTTTGGATAGCAACCATCCTGAAATGCGTAATTTGGCTAAAGATATTATCCGCACTCAAAGTTCGGAAATTGAGCAAATGCAGCAATTGTATCAGTCGTGGTATCGATGACTATGAAAGTTTTGCTAGTCGAAGATGAGTCAGATTTGGGTGAAGCAATTAAACGAACCCTGAATCAAGAAAAATATGTGGTTGATTGGGTTATGGATGGTCAGGAAGCTTGGGACTATTTAGAATACCAATCTACACAGTACACAATGGCAATCTTCGACTGGTTACTACCAGGATTATCAGGATTAGAACTATGCAAAAGATTGCGTAAAAAAAACAACCCACTGCCGATTTTAATGCTAACAGCAAAAGACCGCATGGAAGATAAAGTTGCTGGCTTGGATGCGGGAGCGGATGATTATTTAGTCAAACCTTTTGGAATGGAGGAACTATTAGCAAGATTGCGAGCACTGCAAAGACGATCGCCTCAACTCCAACCCCAACAACTTCAAGTAGGAAACCTCACCCTAGATTATGGAACTCGCACAGTTTTTTTTCAACAAACAGACGGCATTAAAGATGCTATTTCCCTCACCACAAAGGAATTCCAACTGCTAGAATATTTCATGAAACACCCAAATCAAATTGTTACCAGCGACCAAATTAGAAATCAGCTTTGGGAAGTGGGTGCAGAACCTGTTAGTAATGTAGTAGCAGCTCAAATGCGTCTGTTACGGCGTAAACTTGCAGATTCGGGTTGCGTGACGCTCATTGAAACTGTACATGGCGTCGGGTATCGTTTCAATGCCAACCATGAATCAAAATAAACTCTTCCGCATGACTCGCTGGCGACTAGCTAGTTGGTATGGTGGTGTTATGGGTGTGATTCTGAGTGTCTGTGGGTTGGGTATCTATCAGGCGATCGCTCATGCTCATTGGATGACTATCGACCGAGAGCTAGAGTCTGTCTCTGGTACTTTGCATGATAGCATTGAACCGCTCCTCAAGCAGCCCGGACGCTTAGAAGCAGAGACAAGGCGACTCTTACCGGATTTATGTATAGTTGGCGAAATCTGTCTTAGCAACGCTGAACGTCACACTCTTGGTGCAATGACCCAAGGTAACTACTATGTGCGTTTATTAGATAGTTTAGGACAGCCGGTTGCTTTTGCTGGAATTTTGCCACAAGGATTACCTTCGACATCAGCAAAGAAATTATGGCAAACTCTCAAAGATTCCCAAGGTAACCGTTACCATCAAATTTCTTTATCTCTACATACCCATGACAATCGTGATTGGGGATATATACAAGTAGGGCGAAGTTTGAAAGAATTTGATGATTATCTTACTGCTTTGAGATGGATTTTAGTCCTAGGATTGCCAGTCGCAATGATTCTGGTAGGTGTCTCAAGTTTGTGGTTAGCGGGATTAGCAATGCAACCGCTTTATCAATCTTATAGGCAGATTCAACAGTTTACCGCAGATGCTGCCCATGAGTTACGAACACCTTTAGCTGCGACACAAGCAACGGTAGAATCAGTGTTACTTTCCCCTGATTTATCCGAGTTAGAATTGCGCGATATCTTACAAACTATACAGCGTCAAAATCAACGACTGACTCAATTAGTTGCTGATTTACTATTTTTAGCACGTCTGGATAGACAAGTGATACCGATGCGAAGCCAGCTTTGTTGTTTGAATGATATTGTGAATGATTTAGTAGAAGAATTAGCGGCTTTGGCACTTTCGGCAAAGGTGATGCTAACTTCTTTTGTAAAATTGCTCTATCCTCTAAATATTATCGGTGATGAAGAACAGCTTTATCGCTTAGTTTCTAATTTAATTGTCAATGCTATCCAATATACGCCAGCAGGAGGAGAGGTAAAAGTTGTCTTAGATCAGAACGATTATCATGCGATTATTCAAGTCCAAGATACTGGTATTGGTATTCCCTCAGAGGAACAAAGGCGAATTTTCGAGCGCTTTTATCGTGTGAATAGCGATCGTTCACGTGGTACTGGTGGTTCAGGATTGGGATTGGCGATAGCTCATGCAATTGTTCAGACACATCACGGTAATATACAGGTACAAAGTGAGTTGGGTAAGGGTAGTATTTTTATTGTTCGATTGCCTTTAGGAGAAACTAAAGATAACTACTGATATCGAATCCGTTGACATCAGAATACTTTCTTTTAACGCAAAGAGCGCAGAGGGTCACGCAGAGAACGCAGAGTTTTTGGAGCCTAATCTCGGTAAATTCAGGTTATTCTGAAATGATATGACTACTGATTAATGACTAATGACTGTTTTCATGCCCGTAGGGCTGTATGACTAATGACTAACAATCAAATTCTACAAGACATTATTGCTAATAAAATTGCAGCAACGCCAAATCAGCGGATTACTTTTGCTGAATATATGGACTTGGTGTTATATCACCCAGAACAAGGTTACTACGCGACTGGGGCTGTTAATATTGGTTCAGAAGGTGACTTTTTTACCTCTCCTCACTTAGGTAAAGATTTTGGAGAATTACTTGCTGAACAGTTTGCCGAAATGTGGGAGACTCTGGGACATCCCAATTTTTTTACTCTTGTAGAAATGGGAGCAGGTCAAGGATTACTTGCAGCAGATATCTTACATTACTTGTATCGCCAACACTCAGATTTTTTCCAGGTTTTAGATTACATCATCGTTGAAAAAGCAGCAGGATTAATAACTCAACAACAACAGCAGTTACAAAGATTAATGCTGGAAAATCAGCCGTTACCTGTCCGCTGGTTATCCTTAGAAGAAATCCCGGAAAACTCAATTATCGGTTGCTGTTTCTCTAATGAATTAGTAGATGCTTTCCCTGTACATCAAGTTGTCATTGAAGAGGGTAAGCTAAAGGAAATATATGTAACCACATCTGATGAATGTAAGTTTGTGGAAGTAACAGATACTTCTTCCACATCTCAACTACAAAATTATTTTGACTTCGTGGGAATTGATTTGTTTTCGGGTGCTTATCCCGATGGCTATCGTACTGAGGTGAATCTAGCAGCATTGGATTGGATAAATAATATCGCCAAGCGACTCAATCAGGGATTTTTGTTAACAATTGATTATGGCTACCCAGCGCAGCGTTATTATCTACCAGCACGTCGTCAAGGAACCTTACAGTGTTACTATCGCCATCAATATCATGACAATCCTTATTCCTGTATTGGGCATCAGGATATAACAGCTCATGTAGATTTTACGGCCCTAGAGCGCCAAGGAGAATTATCTGGCTTACGCAAAGTGGGTTTCACTCAGCAAGGTTTGTTTTTGATGTCCCTGGGATTAGGCGATCGCCTCACTCATCTTTCCTCCCCTGATCATCCCAACTCTCAAGCGATCGCCAAAAAACAGGATGTGATCACAATTATGCAGCGTCGCGATGCTTTACACCAGTTAATGAATCCAATGGGATTGGGAGGTTTTGGTGTTTTAATTCAAAGCAAAAATTTGACCCAGAATGAACAAGAACACACACTTAAAGGTTTGAGTGTACCGTCAATGTTTTAAGCCTAAAAACTTTAGCCGATATACTCAAATAACTAATCTCATGTCTGCTTGTATCGGAATGATTTAAAAACCTCTGCATTCCTCTGCGTTCCTCTGCGTTTCTCTGCGTTCCTCTGCGTTTCCTCACTCTGCGCTCTCTGCGTTAAAAAAACATATTATTCCAATTATACGGACTTGAGCTAATATCAAATAACTATAATTTCTCTTAGCTACTCTCCATGTAATACTGAAGCAAGGTGAGCAGGATGAGATAGATAAGGGCAATGTCCTCCAGGTAACTCTATAGCATCAATTCCCAAGCGTTTGCGTGCAGCGTAACGCGACCATGTAGGGGAAAGTATCCGATCATTATTGCCGACAATATACACGCATTCCACATCAGGGAAAACTTGCAGAGGATTGACCTCAAAAATGTAGGACATTGATTGCTGATTTCGCAGTTTCGAGATGGCCCAACGCGCTACATCTGCTTGACAATCGTGAAAGAAAAACTCCCTTGCTACTGCTTCGTCTGCAAATTTTTTTCCTTCACAAGCTGGGTTAAACATCTCAGGTTCATCAAGGAACTGTTTTAGCTTAATTGCGTCTTTTGGCTCGTAATTTAATGATTTAAGAGTATGGTCATTTAGCTTATGATAGATCTGATCAAGTGTACTGGTTCCGGGGTGTGGGATAAGCGCAGTGAGAAACACTAACCGACGCACTTTTACTGCTTCTGCGACCAAGGGAATAACAGTACCAGCCATTGAATGACCTACCAATACAATATCATCATCGGTTTCTGGAATTGCTTGAATTACTACTTCCGCATATTGGGATAAACTAGCAGACGGATCTTCAATTGGCAAATCCATTGTTACTGTTTTGTGACCTCGCGCTTCTAGGTGAGGAATTAGCAAATCCCAACACCACGAACCTTGGTAAGCGCCGTGAACTAAACAAAAAAGACTCATAAAGATTTGAATTTTTGGATAGTTTCAAACTTTGACAGAATTGTTAGTAAGCCTTCAACTGAGGGTATCTATTTTATAATGGTAATCCAAAATCCGCTGTCCCTCCCCCCCGAAATTCGAGGGGAAATCCTCAATCAAAAATTGCCTGGTTATTGCTTAGGTAAACGCGGATATTCAAGTTCAGCTTCCCAGAAATAAACGCGATCACAATATCGTAATTGGTTGCTACAGACAACTTCTAATGACACGTTTTTCGCGTTACCAACATCCAACGCTAACGACTCTTTTTGTCCTGGAAGTATTGAACGAGACAAAGCACTAACTTTTCGACCATCTACATATACATGAACAGTCGCTCCAGGACTACCCACATCGTTATCACGCATCCCATAGGATAGTCGTAATCTTTGAAAGATTACTCCCCCTTTATTTGGCTGTAGTCTACAGGTAAGTGCAGCATAGCGATCGCCTGCGCCCATGTACAATCTTGAGGTGTAAAATGCTCTACCTACAGAAACATCTTCCCTGCGAACATCCCAGTTACTAAGTCCTGTATTGACACAGGGTTGTTTAAGGAGAAATCGAGACAGTGGTGCTTCCTGAGCAATTTGCTTACCTTGAGGTGCTAGAGCTAAGAAAAGTATCGTACTGGCAATAATTTTGCTAATCAACTTGTTTTTTTCCCTTGATAGACAGCCTACGCCAATAAGCGCCACTGTACATCATGCCATCTATCGGTAACTAAGCGAAGTGTGATTTGGCACATCCGCGTAACAGTTAATCTACTGAGCACAGAGAACTAAAGGAAATATTCCTTGAGGATATAGACAATCGCAGCACAAAAAGGCGTGTATTGTCCATTTGCTTCCGGTTGATTATAACCTTCAATAAGTTGCTGTTTTTCTTCATCGGTTAATTCTTCAATATCCTGCAAAATTCCATCAATCGCCTTGCTACGCATTGCTATTAGTTTAGGAATATTTAGCCCAAGCTTATCAATAGTTATTTCAGCATAATTTTGCTTGTCTGAATCTTCTTTTGATAAAATTTCTCCATTGCCGTTGTACTTGAAAAAATCAGTGCAGTTTGTCTCTAATGGCGACACCATATGGCTAATTCTTTCCAAGCCTTAAAAAAGATTGCATTTTCAGACTTTTGACTTTCATGTTTTAAATTAGACTAATTGTAAGGGAATTACGCCTTGGTCAAAAACGCGATTATCAGTATCGATACCATTGATAATTATGCGATCGCTATACACTTCATAAGCTGCAAAACTTAGTTTACTTGCAGCATACGCTGTCCATTCGGAACTTCCTACAGGTCTAGTTCCCGCACCACCCCCACAAATTAAATATGTCGTACCATTGATAGACTTGGTTCGCTCATAATTGTGTTCGTGACCGTTGATATAAAGCTGAACTCGGTACTTTTGGAAAAGAGGGGTTAATGTTTGAATGAAAGGTTTATTTAAACCGTAAATACCCGATGAATAAATCTGATGATGTCCAAAGACGATTTTCCAGGGAGCATCGCTAGCACTAAGTTCTTTTTCTAGCCAAGGTATCTGATTTTTCCAGTCGGCATTATTATTAGTATCGAGGGTGAAAAACTGTACGTCTCCGCGACGAAATGTGTAGTAACGTCCTTGCATATTGAAGCCAGGATAACGGACTTGTGGATCGCCATTATCAGTGCGGATGTCATGATTACCTAGACAAGCTTGAAACTTAACACCTTTTTCTAGCAAAGCTTGATATGGTTTCTCAAAAACTGCATTAATCTTTTCTATCTCGCCATTGTTATAAATATTGTCTCCAGCAAGAATTACCAAATCGTAGGGATTTTGCTGATGATAACGAGTCATTGCTGTTGCTACAGCATATTGGCCTGTAGTACCGGTACCAGTATCAGCTACAGAAACAAAGCGTAATAGAGGTTTGCTTGTGGGTGAGGTCAAGTTTACTGGTTCTTCTGTAAAATTAACCTTGATACTTTGAGCGGTCTGACTTTGAACGATTTTGCCTAAAACAGCAAATAAACCAATACTACCTAGGCTACTCAAAACAATAAATTGACGACGCTTAATGCTCATGGGTGTTTAGTTTGTTGGAGCGCAAATATTATGTTCTAAGATAAACGCAATCTAAAAAGAAATGCTAGATTTGTGCTGTCAAGGCAGCTTCCTGTAAGAATCTATAGTATTTAAGGAAATTGTGCTGTCTGAGAGGGAAAATTAATGTCAGAAGACGAACAAAAGCAGCCAGAATCAGTAAATTCAGAGTCTCAAGAGCAGCCTACACCTTCTGTGGCTGACCAAACAACAACACAAGGTCAAAAAACAAGCAAAACTGCTGCTACAACTAGGAAGCCTTCTCAACCGTTTCTGAAGGCTCAGAGTATCAAAATCCTACGAGGAACCATTGGGTTACTAGAAGGGGTTGTGGAAAATCTGGAAGCAGAATTAGTGGCTAAACCTGTTGCAACAAAAACTGTAGCGACAAAGATTTCAGATACCACAACAACGACACCAAAAGTAGACTCGGTGAGTAGTGTTGGGGAAGCAATCGCTTCTACAACAACCTCGGATACTCCCACAGTAACGCCAAAACCAACTACACAGGAACTTACCCAAAAACACTTTTCTGAGACAGCAAAGCCAAAACTTACCGATCGCATACTTCCAAGTTTTCCCGCTGTTGAGGCTTTTTGGGATGGTACTTTACAAAAAGTCCGCTCTCTGTTACCAACAGCTTGGAGTGAAAAGCTGTCTGATTGGGCTTTGACAGGGGCGATCGCTACTATTGTGGTATTGCTGTTAGTGACAACCGCAACGATGTTACCAGAAACTCCAGCACAGGTAGCAAAAGCACCTCCAAATAGCATTGAAGCACCACCGGAGTTAACCGCACCGGAACCACCAGAACCTGTGGAAGAAGTCCCACCCCCCGAACCTGAGTTAACTCCAGAACAAAGTCTGATTGCAGGAATTCAAAATCAAGTTTCTGAAATTACTGAAAAATATGGTAACGGATTAATTGAGTCAATTCAAGCTAATTTTGAAGCGAGTCGTTTAGTTATTAAAGTCAGTAATGGCTGGTATTACCTAAAGGAAGCTCAGCAAAATAAGTTAGCAGATGAAATTCTACGTCGTTCTAGCGAACTGGATTTTATCAAGCTAGAAATTACTGATAGTAATGGTACGTTACTCGCTCGTAATCCTGTTGTTGGGAAGAATATGATTATTTTGAAACGAGAGGATGTTGCAGCTAATTTGTGAAGGATTGGTTTGTTGTTTGTTGTTGCTTGTTTGTTGTTTGTGTAGGGGCTAAACATTTACATTTGCACCAAAATAGTTGAGTATCATCGACAATTGAACAACGCAAATGCTTAGCCTTTTTTGACAATTACCCATTACCCATTACCCATTACCCATTACCTGTTGATAAGCTTTTACTTGTAAATCAACACCAGTAATTGCCGTACCAACAACAACAGCAAAAGCTCCCAATTTCAGCGCTTCAAGAGCCATCTGTGGGGAAGAAATACCTCCTTCGCAAATTGCTGGAACATCCAGTTTTTCTACTATTTGAGTCAGCAAATCAAAGCCAGGAGGAGAGAGATGTTTTGTTTGACTTGTGTAGCCATAAAGAGTTGTACCAACTAAGTCAGCACCAGAAGAAACAGCAGCGATTGCATTCTCAAGCGTATCCACATCTGCCATGACTAGCTTACCCAATTCGTCGTGAATTTGGGCAATTAAGCTATTAACAGTTTCTCCCCCAGGACGTTCCCGTAATGTCGCATCAATCGCAATAATATCAGCACCAGCGGCCGCGACAAGAGCAGCATGGTGAAATTGGGGAGTAATATAAACTTCAGAGCCTGGTAACTGTTGTTTCCAAAGTCCAATGATAGGCGCATTAGGAATTTGTGAGCGCACTGCTTTGATATGTTCTGGAGAATCAATCCTAACACCAACTGCTCCCTGATTTATAGATGCTTCAGCCATTGCTGCAATTACTATGGGGTTATGCATCGGTGAGTCAGCAGGTGCTTGACAAGATACTATTAAACCATGACATAGAGCCTGAATTGTATTGATAGAATTAGTTGGCATAGTAAGGAATGGGGAATTGGGATTGGGGATTGGGGATTGGTTATTGGTTATTGTCAGAAAGGGCTAAGCATTTGCGTTGTTCAATTGTCGATTATACCCAAAGATTTCAGCGCAAATGCTTAGCCCCTACACAAACAACAAATGACCAATGACAAACAATAAACAACTAATTTCCCATCAATGTGGTAATTTTGTCCAATAAGTGCATCGGTTCTACAGGCTTATATAAGTAATCATCTACTGTCATACTCAATTCTTGTTCATCCAAATCTGTCATTGTAGGCTTTGTTAAAGCCATGACTTTAATATGTTTAGTTGCAAATGAATTACGCAAGCAGTCGATAATCTCGGAACCATTCATTCCCTGTAATTGCCAATCTACAATCACAGCTTTGGGCTGAATTAGTTCAATTTGTTCAATAGCTGTGGAACCATTAATCAGCCAGACAATTTGATAGCCTGCTGCTGTAAGTATTTCACAAATCAACCCCGCAATTTCTTCTTGGTCTTCTATTAAGAGAATAGTTCCTTCAGGTTGTAAATTTTGTTTTTGAGTAACCGTTACTTTGGCTAATTCTGCTGAAACCCTGGGTTGAGTTGGCAACCAAACTGTAAACAAAGAACCCTCACCAAGAACAGATTCAACTTCAATTCTGCCCCCATGTAATTCTACCAACTGTTTAGTCAAAGCCAAGCCTAGTCCAGTACCCTCATATTTACGCTGGTATGAACTTTCTAGTTGCTGAAACTTTTCAAAAAGTAACGATAAATGTTCCTCGGCAATACCGATACCAGTATCTTCAACTTGAAAAAATACCCCGTGTTTTTCTCGCCAAACTCGTAAAATTACGTTACCACCTTCGGTTGTAAATTTAACAGCATTTCCCAAAAGATTAAAAAGAATTTGCTTAACTCTGCGTTGATCAGCAGAAAAGCGATCATTCTCTATTTCTACTCGAAAATCCATCTCCAAGCTTACCTCTTGGCGAAAAGCTTTTTCTTGTAGAGTTCTTAAAATTTGGTGTGTCAGCTTAGTTAGGGAAAACTCACTGATATTTAATATTGTCTTTCCGGCCTCAACTTGAGACAAATCTAGAATATCGTTAATTAACTCTAGCAGGTGTTCCCCACTCTCCTGAATAGTTGTTAAATAGCGCCGCTGCTTATCCAGAGGTAGCACATTTGCTCCTGACTGTCCAAAAGACCAACGTAACAGCGTCGCAGACATCCCAATCACACAGGTAAGGGGAGTCCGTAATTCATGACTCATGGCCGCTAGAAATTCACTCTTGGCACGATTTGCGGATTGTGCAACTTTCAGCGCATCTCGGAGTTCCTGGGTGCGTTCAATTACCTGCTCTTCGAGAGTGATTTTTTGCTGTTGCAACTGAGCGTACAATTGACCTTGGTAAATCGCAACGCTGAGATGTTCTGCTATCTGTGCAAGAAAAGTTTTTTCAGTTTCTTTCCATTGTCTTGGCTGAAAACATTGGTGAGCAATTAGTATTCCCCACCAATTATCTTGAACGACAATTGGTGCGATTAACTTGGCTCTGATCTGAGTCTTGCGTAACATTTCTAATAAGCAAGAAGAAGTAGCGTAAGCTGTTTCCACATCATCAACAGCAACTGCCATTCCTTTGCGATATTTATCTCTACAATTTGGAACGTGGGTAAAACAGTGTTCCTCCTCCATGAAATTTAGTACTGAAGAGATAGCATCGGATGCTTTAGCTTCGTAAGTAACACAACCCCAGCCCAATTCAGAGGAGCGTGGTAAAAATTGAGAAATAGTAACTAAAGTATCTGTATCTTCTCCTGAATTAGAAGTGTTTATTTTCCTGATCGCGCACTGAAAGTCATCAAATTGATAGATGATTAATCGGTCTACTTGTAGTAAAGTTTGCACCTGCTCAACTGCTGTTTTCAGGATGACTGGCAAATCCAAACTTTGACGGATTTGCGTAATTACCTGATTGAGCAATTTTTCCTGTTCAACTTGTTGACGCAGCGCTTCGTCTACCAAGGATTGACAAGTAGCAAAAGCAGGAGAAGTTGAGTCAGATGATTCCGAATCGTTAGTAATTGGGGAGGAGAGAATTTCCAGCAAATAAAGTGTAAATTCACTCTGAATCGCTGCATCATTAGGCTGGAGAGATGCTGTAGCTCGATTCAACAAATTTAGTGTATCAGGGCTGTTTTCTAAGCACTGAGTGAGTTGAGTGAGGAAAGAAACGATCGCCTCTGGTTCGAATGTCAACCATACCTGGTATAGTGTATTCTTGGCATCATCCCCAGAGCTTAAATCTTGCTCTTGCGGTACACCTAACAGCAGCGCACTGAACTTTTTTGACACTAAAACTGTAAATTGTTGCTCTTCCGACTCCAGAGCAATACCGAGAGAGAAAAGTGCATCATTGGTTAAAACTATAGATTCTTCCCCAATGGTTGTTGTCATTTGCAGTAACAATTCTTGCAATCTCTCGAACATCCTCAAGGGTAAAGTTCGGCTGAATCTTGGATTACCTAGTATAGGCATTACTATAGTCTTTAATATCGACAGCGCTTCACCCATTTTCAACCATCCACTCACCCAGCAACCCAATAATTTGGTGTTGGTATAATTCCTTCTTTGATGCTATCCAAGACTTGACTAGCCATTTGGAAGAAATTCTTTAATCTTGATTGGAAAAATATCTATAACAAGCAAAGAAGACGTAACAATAAGAGTCGCCATATTCAAAGCCAGAGGACTAAAATATGCATCGTATCGCCGCAACACCTGGAGGATGGAATCCTCAAGCAGAAGGTATCATATTTATTGAACAGACACCAGCACCGATCGTTTTTCTGACTGCGGCTGATACAGATATTCAGACTCTAGCAGCATCAATATCTAAGTTGCCGATTGGCTTCCCAGCGATACGGGTTGTCAATGTCATGCAATTGCAGCAGCAACTTACTATTGATACTTATGCAGAGAATGTTTTGGCATCTGCACAGATTATTATTGTAAGACTTTTGGGCGGACGTTCCTATTGGTCTTATGGCTTAGAAGTTGTTCGGGAGACAATTCAACAGGGGGGTGCGACTTTAGTTGTGTTACCTGGAGATGACCGTCCCGATCCAGATTTAATCAGTCACTCTACAGTGTCTCTTGGGGTAGTTAATCAACTATGGCGCTACTTCACAGAAGGTGGTGTCGATAATTTCGTTAACGCCTTGAAATTTATTGCTGATGTCTGTCTGGGACACAATTATAATCCTCCAGCACCGCAAGTTGTGCCTCGTGTCGGGATTTATTCTTGGCGATTCGATTCCCCCCAACTCCCCGAATTTCGGGGGGAGAACCAACAACCAACAACTAACCACAAAGTTGGTATTCTGTTCTACCGTGCTCATTATCTGGCTGGAAATACATCACCAATTGATGCACTTTGTCAAGCGCTAGCACAGCGGCAATTAGAAGCAGTAGCTGTGTTTGTCTCTTCCCTGCGTGACACTGATGTACAAGAAGAACTGTTGCAATATTTCCAACCTCAAGATGATTCGGGAATTGGGATATTGCTGAATACCACCAGTTTCTCTCTAGCAAAATTGGAAACTGACACCCCACGGTTGGAGTTTTGGAATTGTCTGGATGTTCCAGTATTGCAGGTTATCCTCAGTGGTGGCACTGTAGAACAGTGGGAGGAACAATTGCAAGGCTTGACTCCCCGCGATACGGCGATGAATGTGGCCCTACCAGAGGTAGATGGACGAATTATCAGTCGCGCTGTTTCTTTTAAGTCGGTACAAACTCACAATCCCCATCTGGAAACAGATGTGGTGGTTTATGAACCTGTAAGCGATCGCATTCAGTTTGTGGCTGATTTGGCGGACAATTGGGTAAAATTGCGCCAAACTCCCCCATCTGAACGCAAAATTGCCCTAATTTTGGCAAACTACCCCAACCGCGATGGACGACTCGCCAATGGTGTGGGATTGGATACACCTGCTAGTTGTATCGAAATTCTCAAGGCTTTGCAACAAGCTGGTTATCAGGTTGAGGATATCCCGGAAACTGGGGATGTATTGATACAACGTCTCACTGCTGGAGTGACAAATGACCCCGAAGGGCGAGAGTTACGAACAGTACAGCAGCATTTGTCTACTTGTGATTATCAAGACTATTTTGCAACATTGCCCGCGACAGTGCAAAAAGCAATAGGCGATCGCTGGGGATGGGGAGATGGGGAGCTGGGGAGAGGAGGAGAGGGAAAGATGGGGACAGGAGGAGAGGGAAAGATGGGGACAGGAGGAGAATATTACCCAATCCCCAATCCCCAATCCCCGTTCCCCAATCCCCAATCCCCATTCCCCATTCCAGGTATTCAACTAGGTAATGTATTTATCGGGATTCAACCATCACGAGGTTACGATCTTGACCCAAGTTTGAATTATCACGCACCAGACTTAGAACCAACTCATACTTATCTTGCTTTTTACTATTGGTTGCGGCAACATTTTACTGCTCATGCTGTTGTTCATGTCGGCAAACATGGCAATTTAGAATGGCTACCAGGGAAAAGTTTAGCATTATCTAAAAACTGTTATCCAGAAGTAGCATTTGGTGCGACGCCTCATTTTTATCCTTTTATTGTCAATGATCCTGGAGAAGGTTCTCAAGCAAAACGTCGTTCACAAGCCGTAATTATTGACCACCTAACACCTCCCATGACTCGCGCTGAACTTTATGGGCCTTTGCAACAGTTGGAAGGACTAATTGATGAGTATTATGAGGCGCAAAGTCTAGACCCAACAAGGCTAACGATAATTAGCGAACGCATTACCAAATTAATTCTGCAAGAAAAACTTTACCAAGATTTAGGACTGTCGAACGAGCAAGATTCTTCTAGCCCAATCCCTAATCCCTCATCACTAATTCCCAACATTGATGGCTATCTTTGTGAATTAAAAGAAGCCCAAATTAGAGACGGACTGCACATTTTTGGGCAATGTCCAGAAGGGCGTCAACTACGAGACTTAATAGTAGCAATTGCTCGTCATCCGGGGAACAATCGCCTCGGCTTAACTCGTGCTTTAGCTAAAGATAAAGGATGGGATTTCGACCCACTCACAACTGATTTGTCACTCGTCCTTAGTCAGGTTTCAGTGATTAATGGTAAAAATTGTCGTACTATTGGTGACCTCATTGAAGTACTAGAACAACAAGCAGCAGAATTAGTTCAACAACTAATAGCAACAGACAACAAACAACAGACAACAGACAACGGATTACTGACAAAACGAGAATTGGACTGGATAGGCGATCGCCTCATCCCTTCCCTCCGACAAACCAATCAGGAACTCAGCCACTTGTTACGAGGATTAGATGGGCGATATGTCCCCAGCGGTCCATCCGGTGCTCCCACACGAGGACGCCCAGAAGTTTTACCTACAGGTCGCAATTTTTACTCAGTCGATATCCGTGCAATTCCCACAGAAACAGCTTGGGATGTCGGACGAAAAGCCGCTGAAGTTTTAATTGAACGCTATACCCAGGAAAATGGGGAGTATCCAAAAACACTTGGGCTTTCAGTATGGGGAACCTCAACCATGCGTACCGGTGGGGACGACATCGCAGAAGCTTTAGCCTTGCTTGGTGTTCAGCCAGTGTGGGATTATCCATCACGTAGGGTGGTGGATTTTGAAACTTTACCAGTGTCAATTTTAGGCCGTCCCCGTGTCGATGTAACCTTGCGAATTTCTGGCTTTTTTCGCGATGCTTTTCCGAATTTAATTGACTTATTTGACCAAGCTGTAATTGCTGTTGCGGCCTTGAATGAACCAGTAGAACAAAATCCTCTAGCATCGCAAGTTAAGCAGGAAAAAGAACAATGGGAAGCAGCAGGATTAAGCAAACAAGAAGCAGAAGTGCGATCGCGTTATCGCATCTTTGGATCTAAACCTGGAGCTTATGGTGCCGGTTTACAAGGTTTAATTGAAGCTCAAAACTGGACTTCAGAACAAGACCTAGCTCGTGCTTATATTAACTGGAGTAGTTACGCTTACACTAGCACTCCTCCAATCTCCCCTCAAGAATCAGAGAATATCCCTCTTGTCCCCCTTCAAGAATCAGGAAATTTACCTCCAGTCCCCCCCCGGAGTTTGGGGGGGTTAGGGGGGGTTCTAGCACCCGAAGCTTTCACCAAACGTCTCCAACAGATGCAAATTGTTTTACACAATCAGGATAATCGCGAACATGACTTACTAGACTCTGATGACTATTACCAATTTCAAGGAGGTTTAACAGTAGCAGTACGCGCTTTGACTGGCAAAAATCCTCAGACATATTTTGGTGATAACTCAATTCCAGAAAACCCAAAAGTTCGGCAGTTACGAGAAGAAATTGCGCGAGTTTATCGTTCTCGTGTAATTAATCCCAAGTGGATTTCAGGAGTGATGCGCCACGGCTACAAAGGTGCTTTTGAAATGTCCGCAACAGTAGATTACTTATTCGCCTACGACGCTACAGCTAATTGTGTAGAAGACCATATGTATCAGGGAGTAGCTGAGGCTTATTTGTTTAACCCAACTGTTCAAGAATTTATTCAAGAAAAGAATCCTTGGGCTTTACGAGATATGTCAGAACGGTTACTAGAAGCGCATCAACGAGGGTTATGGAAAGAAGTTGATCAACAAATCTTGGCAGAATTGCGCTCGCTTGTTCACCAAGCAGAAGCTGTGATTGAAGGTAAAATACCTAACAAATGAAGTCGCAGCTTGTCAAACCAATTTTGTACCAGGGGGGCTAAGATGCCGGTTCGCCCTCGTTAGCTGACGGCTGCGAGATGAGTATTGCTTCAAGCCTTCTGTTATGATTTCAAGAAAGTAGATATAAACAAAATGGGCGGAAACAGAATCAGGGTTGCTAAAGATAAGGCGGAATTAGTAAAAGCCTTAACAGTATCAGAGGGGACAGCAGGATTTTTCCGGCATTATACTGATGTGATGGTATTAGCAGCAAGCTTAGGAGCGAAGCGTAAAAGGCGAGTACCTCTGGGAGAAATTTCCAAAAGAGAACCAGGGCCAATCGAGGAAGAATACTTTATCAACAAAGGATACGATTTAGTTATCAAGTTACTCGCACTTGCTGAAACTCAAGATGTCAAAAGTCTTTCCTCTCATGAGAAAGAATATGATGAGCAACGCCTCCATATTTTTGAAGAATATGCTAACGGTGGACTTGAAATTTTGCGCGATGAATTCAGGGGAGCAGTCGATTATTCAGAGCGACTTCTATTAATTCTTAGTTCTGAACGAGAGAAGCAAACAAGAACAGAAGAAGAGTTTGATTTGAGCCGATTCCTGTCTTAAATTAGCTTTTAATTACTGCATCCGTTGCAGGATATGCTAGTATTTAGTGTTTAGATATCAGGAATAATGACAGTGAAAGAGAGAAAAAAACAAGCTCAACGTAATGCAGCAGAGCTAGTAGAAGATATCGAAGCTCTCAGCACTGAAATTAAAGAGTTATACTGTTTAGATCCTATTCCTTGGGTAATTGGATATTCAGGAGGAAAAGACAGCACAGCAGTTTTACAGTTGATCTGGTATGCCATCGCCACTCTTCCACCAGAAAAACGAACCAAAACAATCCACGTCATCACAACAGATACTTTAGTAGAAAATCCGATAGTTTCTGCTTGGGTACGCAAATCATTGCAGCAAATTAAGGTTGCTACAAAAGAGCAGGGAATGCCATTTGAAACTCACCTGCTACATCCAGATCTTACAGAAACATTTTGGGTTGGTTTAATTGGTAAAGGCTACCCAGCTCCGAGAGGAAAATTTCGCTGGTGTACCGAAAGATTGAAAATCAGTCCATCTAATCATTTCATTCGTGATGTCATCCGCAGCAGTGGTGAAACAATTCTCGTTTTAGGTACTCGTAAAGCTGAAAGTGTGACCCGTGCTGCTCGGATGAAAAAACTGGAAATTCATAGAGTACGCGCTCATCTCAGCCCTAATATGAACTTACCAAATTCTCTGGTTTATAGCCCCATAGAAGATTGGAGAAATGATGAAGTTTGGCTTTATTTGATGCAATGGAACAATCCTTGGGGATACAGCAATAAAGATTTATTCACCATGTATCGGGAGTCCACAGCAGATAATGAATGTCCCTTAGTTGTTGATACTTCCACCCCCAGTTGTGGAAGTTCTCGTTTTGGCTGCTGGGTCTGTACATTGGTGACACAAGATAAATCGATGACAGCGATGATTCAGAACGACGAAGAGAAAGAGTGGCTGCAACCTTTACTCGATTTTCGTACTGAATTAGATACTGAAGATGACCGGGATAAAAGGGATTTCAGGCGTCGCAAAGGCAATGTTCAATTGTATGAACGTAACTTAGACGGGCAAGTTTCCGTTGAACCAATTCCTGGTCCCTACACGAAAAAATGGCGGGAGTATTGGCTGAGACGACTGCTCACAGTTCAAAGCCAAATTCGTCAAAATTGCCCAGAAGATATGCGTGATATTACTCTAATTACTCCAGAAGAATTAAGCGAAATTCGCCGGATTTGGTTAGAAGAAAATCACGAATTTGATGATAGTTTGCCTCGTATTTATCACGAAGTCACAGGTTTACATTTCCGAGATACACGCCCTGGCGCTGATAATAGTTTACTAGGAAGCGATGAGTGGCAAGTTCTGGAAGAAATCTGTAACAGTGATGCAATGCACCTGGAACTGATGGCGAAGCTATTGGATACAGAACGCCAGTATCGTACTATGTCTCGCCGCATTGGTATATATGACGCCCTGGAGAAATGTTTTGAGACAAGTTCTCGTTCTCAAGAAGAGGCGATCGCCAATGCTCATTTGAAACGAGACTTGAAAACTGCTGCGTCCGAAGGCAATATTGAGGCGGTAAAACAGTTAACTTGGGCAAGTTTGAAATTTCAATCAAAGGATAGTTAATCTACTAACAAAAAACCCCGGTTTCTTTCCGGGGTAATCAATTAAATTTGCTATCCTTAAATCACACATTAACTGGTGTGTTAATCCTTTCTCGTTGACTCGTCATCATCATTTTTACCCCACCTGAAGGAGTCATTGTAATTCCACGGCGTACAGGTTTAATGGGATTAGTTTCTGCAAGGGTTAGTTGGAAACGAGATAACACAGTTGCTAAAACTAACTTCATTTCAAACAAAGCAAAAGCATAGCCCAGACAGCGACGGTTTCCACCACCAAAAGGCAAATATTCATAAGGAGAAAATTGACGTTCCAGGAAACGTTCAGGCTTGAAACGATTAGGTTCCGGATAGATATCTTGCCGATGATGAGTTAAATAAATACTGGGAGCTAACATTACTCCTGGCTCAAATTTATACCCCATAATTTCAATCGGTGACTTCAGAATCCGTCCGAAAGAAAACAAAACAATCGGGTAAATTCGCAAGGTTTCAGAACAAACAGCAGAAAGATAAGGAAGCTTAGCAATTTCCATCGGTTCCGGATCATTCCCTAAACTATCTAACTCTTTAAGCAGTTTTTCTCCAACTTCAGGAACATAATTAATCCAGTAAAAAGCCCAAGCTAAAGCTGATGCTGTAGTTTCATGACCACCAAACAGCAAAGTCATCAATTCATCGCGTAATTCAACATCAGTCATTGACTGTCCATCTTCGTAACATGCTGACAGCATTAAACTGAGAATATCGTCACCATAAACATCAGGATTTGCCTTACGTTCTCGAATTTCTGCATATAGTAACTCATCCACTTGTTGACGTAGACGTAGGAAACGCCCCCAAGGACTCCAAGCACCTAAATCTTGTTGTAGGAAGGGGAAAAACAGTAGAGTGGAACTCAAAGGAAAGTTGAAAATATCCAGTAAAGAACTGAGTACTTCTCTGATTTTTTCCAAACGGTCTCCCTCAGAAATACCAAAAACAGCCCTTAAGATAACTCTGAGAGAAATTTCTTGCATGGATGGATGAATTGGCTGAGAATTACCAATTTCCCAACGACTCATTACTTGCTGGGTAATATCACAAATTATCTTGCCATAAGCCCGCATTCTTTCCCCATGAAAAGGAGGAGTTAACAAGCGTCGCTGACGTTGGTGAGGAGCACCATCCAAGCTAATCATCGAGTTTTGTCCTAGTAAAGGAGTTAAAGTCTTGTTACCTTTTCCACACTCAAATTGCTCTGGATCAGCAGTAAAAATTTGTTGGATAGCTTGAGGATTACTGAAAGTCACAATTGGAGGAAATCCAGGAAATCTCCCTGTAAAAGGGTCACCATAACGCTGTAAGGAATTTTCCAAATATTCCAAAGGATTAACGATTGTTTGGATGATTGAGAACAATGTCAAATCTGGACCAGGAGGTAGTTTCATCATAGTTATCCTTCTAATTATCCTTCTACTCAATAAAACAGCAAGCAGTACCAAACATCATCGGCCACAAGCTGGAGAGACGCGCCCAATTGTAGATATCATCTACAGTGGTTAAAATGATATTTTCGGAAAGTTCATGAGTAATTTGAGGTCGTTCAATGGGATTATAGCTTCACCTTTCAGTTGGAATTTAGACGTTGTAAGGAGGTTCAGTCTACTAGATAATGTCACCTCTCTACAAAAATTAATCAACTTTACCCTCCTATCATCAATCTTCTTCTTGCTGCTTCATTAGCTAAGTCAAACGGAATAGTAAACTTATGGTCTGCTAGCTTTTTTTGTATTAGCTTTAGTTCATAATCTCCCAAATGGTTTTCTAAGTAGGCTTCTATTAAAATTTCAACTAACTTAGTAATACTACCTGGAGGCATTTGGATATATCGTTGAATGTATTTGATTGCTCTCCCGTCATCCGTCATTACTTTACCGCCAATATGCTTGGCAACTACATAACAAGATAGTTCTGCATCGCTTGCTCTTGGTGATTCAGGAACGTTTGACATCTCAATTAAATCTTCTATCTTTAAAGGAAATCTTGAAACTTCACCAGAATTTACTAACTTATTGAAATAAGTGAAGCTATCAGGATATTTTTGTTTAGAATTCTCAAACTCTAGTTGTACATATATTGTTGTAATTACATAATATTTAAGTGCTTTAAGGAGATAAAAGCGATTGATATGCATTAAATTAAGAATTGAACACTTGTCAATAGTTACCACTCCTCTCACTAACTATCTACCTCCAAAAATATTAAAAGTTCATATAGAAGATTAGAACCGTCTTCCAAAGGAAGCAAAAGCATATCTAGAAGTTTATGATAAGTAATTTCTCTCCGTCTGTATGCTTCTGTGCAAAGATTAATAAAGTGCCAAGACAAACCCTGACGTATAATCTGCGTAGATTTGTCTCGTATCCCAGAAGATAAGGTTGGTGGAGTTTCAGGATCGAACTTTTCATCGCGCCTAATAACTAAACGTCTATCTTTGAATAACTGATTTTGTAAGCTTCTGTCAATCCATTTAAGTTCAGATAAACGTATAATTACGACCTTTGAGCTAACTCGGAAGCGATCAGCAATTTGCCGGATGAGACTAATCCAGTCTTCGTAATTATTAGCAGGTGAGTAGTCTAATTCAACCCTTTGCTTTGGAACCAGAAAACTACCTGCAAAGCTATTAGCTCTCCATTCAAGTTTAGAGCTACCATTTGAGGAATTTAAGTATGTAACCTCTTGGCCTTGAGAAGAATCAAATAAAGCATGACAATACTCATGCGCAGCAGAAAAATTTTGTCGATATAAATCATCAAGATAGTTAATAAGGATACAATGCCCAGCCTCTGGATGATTAATGTATAAACCAGAAATATTTTTATCTTCCAATTGACGCTTAAAAATATGAATACCTTGATTTCTGATCAACTCAAATATATTTTCTATTGGTTGTTTGCCTAAAATTAAACGTTCTCTTTCAAAAGATGCCGCTTCTTCACCTTGCAGTTTTAAGTTTCTGTGATTAAACGAAATTTCACTATAATTAGGAATTAGTAAAGGCTCACGGTGAAATATTTCTCGTTCAAGAAAATGTTCATACTCACAGAGGCGAACAAATTCCTGAATAGCGATACGATCATTCTGGGAAAGTTCAGCATTACGTCGAAACATTTCTTGAATTTGTGACTCTGCTGATGGATAATCACCCGTGACAAAGTATCTAAAATCACGGCGATAAAGATCAGCCAGCAATACCAACTGATCACCAGTAATTCTGTTCCTACCCGCTTCAATATCTAGATACCCCTGACAGCTTATTTGAAGGCGTAATGCAGAATCTTGCGGAGTCATTAAAAGACTTTCTCGCGCTTCCTTAAGCTTTCTTCCCAATACTGCATAATCAAATGTCATTGCTGTACAGGCTGAGTATACTTCCAAATTTATAGTCTCAGAATTATTGTACTATATTCTACAAATCACTTTTGAAAACAGATGAGATAAAGCGTATTTTAAAAATTTTGCAAGACGACTAACTATCTAAAGACATTATTTTATCGTATATAATAGCTAATTAATAATGATTGCATTTATCTTATATAACCTAGTCAAATAATAAATTTACTGGTTTTCAGAAATGTCTGCTAAAAGTGCCACCACTAGAGAACTTTACCCCCTAATCAGGTATGGATCTGCATAAGCAAAGGCGCAAGCGAGGTATGGTTCTTACCTCTGTTGGCTTGAAAAAGCTACAAGAGGAACAGGAAAACCCTCCCATTCCCCCTCAAAAAAACTCTGCGTACCTCTGCGTTTTCCTCCGCGTACTCTGCGTTATAAAAACCAACCTACGCAACAGCAACCAACCCACTATGTCTCAACAAAGCCTCAGTACTCGGTTCACGTCCTCGGAAAGCCTTAAACACCTCCATTGGATGCAAACCACCCCCTAAAGCTAACACGGTATCACGGTAGCGCTGACCTGTAGAAGCGATCGCCTCTTCATCTTCTAAACCAGCTTCCTCAAAAGCCCCAAAAGCATCAGCACTAAGCACTTCGGCCCACTTGTAGCTATAATATCCCGCTGCATATCCCCCAGCAAAGATATGTCCAAAAGCACACAAGAAAGCATCTTCTGGTAACGGAGGAACAACCGTCGTAGTTGCAGCAATTCGACTACGCAAATCTGCGGGAGTTTCCTCACCACCAGGAACGTAACGGTGATGCAGTTCGAGATCAACACAGCTAAAATGCAACTGTCTCAACATCGTACTACCACTCATATAATAACGTGCTGCTAGCAACTTTTGGTAATAATGTTCTGGGAGAGATTCGCCTGTTTCATAATGCTTGGCCATCCCAAACAAAGTAGGGCGATCATAACACCAATTCTCCATAAATTGGCTAGGCAATTCCACTGCATCCCACTCTACATTATTAATACCTGCTGCACCAGCATAATCTACCTTGGTCAGCATATGGTGCAAACCGTGACCAAATTCATGGAATAGCGTTTCCACTTCATTAAAAGTCATCAAACTTGGCTTACCATCTACTGGAGGAGTCTGATTACAGATTAAATAAGCTACAGGTAAACGTGTAATTGTTGTACCAGCTTCTGTAATTTTTGCACGTCCAATACAATCATTCATCCAAGCACCGCCACGCTTTTCAGCAGGACGACTGTAAGGATCTAAATAAAAGTAGGCAATAGGGTTTCCCGTCTCATCAGCAATCTGGAAATAACGCACATCTTCATGCCAAACTGGAGCAGTCCCATCAGCAGCAGTTACAGTTACCTTAAACAGGCGTTTAACTAGGGCAAACAACCCCTCTAATACTTGAGGTAATGCGAAGTAAGGACGCAATTCTTCGGCACTGAAAGCAAACTTTTCTTCTCGTTGACGTTCAGCCCAAAAACTAATATCC
>JAYFMV010000004.1:0-40777 GCA_042408245.1 Potamolinea sp. | reverse complement strand
TGGGGCAGACAGAGACGTTTTTCAGGTAGAAGATTGCTATACAGCAGTTGGGGGAGAATTTTGGGTAATTGAACAGCAGGGTAAGCTGGTGGGAACCGGTGCTTATTACCCAGTGGAACGGGGAGAAAAAGCTGTAGAAATTCGCAAGATGTATCTGTCGTCAGCAGTTAGGGGAAAAGGGCTGGGTAGGTATTTGTTACAGGAACTAGAGAAGGCGATCTGCTTTGCAGCAGCGCTTCGCTATCGCTTCTCGTGGTTTCCAGGAAATTTGGATTGAAACGGCAAGTGTCCTCAAGGAAGCAGTCAAACTATACGAAAGCAGCGGTTATCAAACCGCAACAGGTGTGGAGACAAAACGATGCGATCGCGTTTATGTTAAGTCATTAGTCATTGGTCAGTAGTCATTGGTCATTGGATGTTGGTAATTCTTCAAACAACAAACAACTAACAACTAATAACAAACAACTAACAACAAACAACTAACAACTAAGTTCATCGACTCAAAGCGTTTAAAAAGCGTTGGAGATTGGTAAGTAACCCTGGTTTTTTGGGTGGTGCTGTATTACCAGTAGCGTCTGTTCCCGTAGCCTTAGCAAGAATTTGGTCGAGGGTGTCTCCTGCAGGTCTTTGAGGTTCTTCAGCAATCAGTTTATATTCGCCATTGCTTTCTTCTAGCCAGACTTGCCAGAGGGAGGGGTAAGAACGGAAGACAGCAGATTGTTCCAGGGAGCGGATATAGTAACAAGACTCGATAGTGCTCAAGAAGCGATCGCGCAGTTGACGTGCCGCATAGCCGATACCAACTATGTAGATATCTTCCATTTGGGGGTTAAGCAAAATGAAGGGGCGATCGCCAGCCATGTTGGATAATTTTTCGACTTGGGCAACTTCCACAGCCGAAGGCCCAACTAGCAAGAATGCTTGATCATCTGGCTGAATTTTGTCTTCTATAATCGACCGGGGAGAGCCAACATCGTCAATTTTAAATGGAACAGTTCCCCAATCGCGACGAGCAAGAGCAGCAGCACCTGCGTCTGGGAAAAAAACTTTGGGTTGGACGCCCAATTGTTCAAAGATGGGGAGAAATTGCTGTGCGATTGATTGGGCTTGTAGGGCAATTTCTGGGAATACCAATTGTACTTGTAATCTGGTGCGACCGTTATTCAAGGCGGCAATGGTTGCTTGCGTCGATTGGGCGATCGCTTCTTCTAAAGTTTTGGGAAGTTCAGACATTGTGACTAATCCTGCACTAAATGCTTAGGCATTATAGTGCAAGCTTCCAAGATCGCTATTGGATATTGCTGCCCTACGCCACTTATCTAGGCTCATCACCCCCGACAGCCCGACATGAGTGCCAATTTCTTTCCCCCAAAGTCCTTGGGTACTCAGTTGCTCATAACCTCGGTTACAGATTTCCTGTGCCGAGACTACATCTCTATCAGCTTCGTAACCACATTCTGGGCAACTATGCCATCGCTCTTTCAGTTCTTTCCTGACTTCAATGCGGCAATTTGGACAAGTCTGAGACGTTCCTTTGTGGTTGACCTCGGCAACATATACACCTCGCTGTTTACCCACATAAGAAAGGATAGTTCTGAACTGTCCAAAGGCTGCATCAATGGTGTGCTTACCTAAAAAGCCCTTTGCCATGATTCGGAAATCGATATCTTCCACGAAGATGGTATCAGCCATGTCACACAATTTGTGAGCCAATTTGAACTGATAGTCTTTACGTTTGAAGGCAATGTGGTTATGTTGACGCTCTACCTTGAGCCTAACTTTCTCATAGTTTTTAGAGCGCTTCTTCTTTTTCGACAGTCTGCGTTGTAGCACTTTCAGCCGACGATGCTCTGTGGCAAAGAATTTACGCCCTGGCTCAATGAATCCGTCACTGGTCGCTAGATAATTATTCAACCCAACATCCACCCCAATCAAGTGTCCGTGAGGCATGGGAGCGGGGATAGAGAGATCAGAATGAATGCTGATTACAGCAAACCAGCCCATTGCTTTTTTGAGTATCCTGACTTGTTTGACTACAAACCCTTCTGGGATTGGTCGATGCAAGTTGATTTGAACTTTCCCCAGTTTGGGTAACTTGATTTGCCACCCTGTAATTGGATTAGTGGAAAACTGAGGAAAAAGTATCGACTTCCAAAGTCCATACTTCTTGAATCTCGGAAATCCATAACCCCTTTTCTGGAAAAAGTCCCAGGAATCATGCAATCTTCTAATCGTTGTTTGCAACACCTGAGAAGGCACTGCTGCTAGTCGCGGAAAGTCCTTTTTAGCTTTGGGGAGATTGTTTTGCTGCTGATGGTATCCAGGAAAAGGATAGTCAGCACTCATGATGTACTCTGACTCCAAACTACAGCTATCTATTGGACACTTCCTAGAAGCAATCCAGTCCTTTAGTTCCCTGAGTGCATAGTTATACGCATGACGACAAGTTTCAAGCCATTCGTTCAGTAACTCGACTTGCTGCTCATCGGGTATTAGGCGGTAGGTGTAGTTGAGAGTTATCATGGTTTAATCTTACCACTACTAGCAACAATGGTAAATGCTAATTTTACCGGGATTGACCGGATAAAATTAGCTTGGGGGGTGGCTGTATCCCACCGCTAGAATATCAAAAGCAACGACTTCTTCGTTTTGAATCGCCCTGATTTATAGCGGGGGACTTATCCACCCCCCAAATCCCCCATTAAGTTAAAAGTGAGGATTTTTTTTAACGAGTCGCAACTAATTTTAGGGGCATTTCTCGTTGTAAAACTTGCTTGAGTACCATCGCTGTCCAATCCACATCAGCAGGTGTGGTATCGCTTCCTAGAGTCAGGCGAATACCTCCTAAAGCAGCTATGTCATCGTAGCCCATTGCTAGCAGTATGGGACTAGGGCTGAGTTTCCCACTGTGACAGGCTGCACCGGCACTGATGCCAATTCCAGCAAGGTTCAGTTGGCGCACAAGGGCTTTTCCCGTGACATTTTTCCCATCACCCAGGACAGTAAAACTGACGTGATGGGGCAAACGGTGAATGCGATCGCCTGTTGGGATCAAATTAGGAGTATCCGCCAACTTCTCAAACAACTGGTTTCGCAGTTTGATTAATCTAGGCGTCTCGGTTGCCATTTGGGCCGCCGCTAGTTCTGCTGCCACCCCAAAACCAGCAATCGTTGGCACAGACTGCGTTCCAGAGCGCAGGAGCAATTCTTGCCCACCACCAGACAAGATCGGCACTAACTCCACACCTGGACGAATATAGAGTGCGCCAGCACCTTGGGGGCCATAAATTTTATGACTGGACAGAGACAGTAAATCTACTGGTAACTTTTGTACGTCTATTGCTAAGCGTCCTGCCACCTGGACAGCATCTGTGTGAAACAGGACATTGTGGTTACGAGCAATTTGGCCAAGGGCCTCAATTGGCTGTAGAGTGCCAACTTCGCTTTGACCATAGATTACTGAAACCAAAACAGTATTCGGTTGCAGGGCGTATTCTAAATCCCTAGGGTCAACTCGTCCCTGGGTATTGACTGGTAAGCGCGTCACTTGCCAACCCCACTGTTCCAGTAAGCGCACAGGTTCTGCGACAGCGGAATGTTCGACACTGGAAATAATGATATGCTGTGGCGTTCTATAAGCTTGGGCAACTCCCATAATCGCCAGATTATCCGCCTCAGTGCCGCCAGAAGTGAAGATAATTGACTCGGAGGTGGCATTAATCAGCCCAGCCACCTGCATTCTTGCCCGTTCCACAACTGTTGCAGCTCGCTGTCCCCATTCATGCAAGCTGGAAGGATTACCCCACTGTTGAGTGAGCACTTCTTGTATAACAGTAATTACTTCTGGGCGCGGCGGTGTCGTGGCGCTGTAGTCCAGATAAATTTGCATGGTTTTTCTATGGGCAAGCGAGTATCATCTACTTTCAGCATATATTCTCTTACCCACTGTCCTGAATTAATTACCAACAACCAACAGCCAATAATTAACCGCCTGGTTTATCAACGTTATAGTCTTCGTGTGACAATACGGCATGGGGTATCAAAAGGCTACCTTGGTCATGGCAGATCATTCGGTAATTGCGGGTGACGGGGATACTGATGATCCAGCGATTGTGACGCAGCCGCTTTCCGCCGAACTCTCTGTAGTCCTTGTGACTTTGTAAGCCAGCAATAATCACGCGGGCTTTGACCACCACATGAGCAGGAAGATCTTTTAAATCAATCGGATCTTCTGCAAAAGTGGACTCCCACTCCAATTTTTGCTGTCTTTTTTCTTCCAGTACCCTATTTTGTTGATGGCATCGGTGGCAGGTTTGACCATACCCCTTATGACCGCAGGGAAATGTCTTTTTTCTTCTGGACATAAAACGGTGGTAAGGGTTATCGCCCCACAACCTAACAATGCTGCTACTCTGTGAGCAATTCCCCCAAGTAAAAACGTTTGAATAAGAGGCGAACGCGAGTCCGCTTGCAATATATGTTAGTTCAATAACGACAATCCTTAAACTAGGGAATGAGCAATGGAGAAGATTCTCAACAAGGTTCGATAAGTTAGCCGCCACATCTTCCCTAATCCCTAGGTCAATTTTTCTGCCCTCACTAGGGTCTGTATGGTAAATTCCTTATGTTTATTGCTGAATGTTGCCCAATAGTAACTATCACTTTATTAAGCAAATGTCAAGATTATAGTTATTTTAAAAGCTAGTTACAGCCGTCCTTGGAGTGAGGAAGGTAGCTGCACTCGGTCGCTTTTACTGGTGCGAAGAAAAGGCGATTGCCCAAAGGGCAGTGCCAAAGGCGATCGCCCTTGGCATATTTTTCTCTAAACTGTTCGCGACGCAAAAACAATAGAAAGTTTCCCCAGTAGTCTATTAGCTTTATTTATTATCAACTTAATGAAAGTCTTAAGCGGCTTTATTGCTTCCTTTAATCGCAAGTTTCCCGGACTTAAAAAAGCAGTCCTGTTTATTTTATTTTTAATTTTTGGCTTGACGCTGGTCAATAGTCTTCAGTATTCACCAAAGGGAGAAACTCTCAAAGCCCTACCACAAGATGCTGCTATTAAAGTTTATTTCAACCACAATCCAACCTCCAACTACGAAGACCCGTATCGGCATTTTATCCGGAAGGGAGACAATCTGGAGCAGCAGATTATTGATGCTATCAATCAAGCACAGTCCACTGTAGATTTAGCAGTGATGGAATTCCGGCTTCCCAAGCTAGCTGAAGCCTTGATAACCAAACATACTAGCGGCGTAAAAGTTAGGATATTAATTGATAACAAGTACAACAAAACTTTGGCTGAATACACACCTCAAGAAATTGCCAGAATGAATCGGCATGACAAGCTAGCTTTTGAGGAATTAAAACGATATCCTGCTGATGCCTTAGCGAAGGTACGTAAAAGTGGTATTGAGATAAAAGATGATACATCTAACGGTGCTACTAAAGGTAGTGGATTGATGCATCACAAGTTTGTTGTTGTGGATGGACAAACTACCATCATATCTAGTGGAAATATGACGACATCGGATATGCATGGAGATTTTAATAGTCTTGAAAGTCGAGGGAATGCTAACAACATGCTCGTCGTTCCCAATAACGCCAAACTTGCCCAAGTTTTGACTAAGGAATTTGAATATATGTGGCAAGGATTATTCAAATCCCGCAAACCCTACAGACCTCCTGTAACAATTCCAGTTGGAGAGGGAAGCATCACAGTTAATTTCTCACCAGCAAGTAAAAAGCAGAAGGTTGCATTGACCAGTAATGGGATGATTGCTAGTTATTTACAGCAGGCGTCATCTAAGGTACATATAGCAGTGTTTGTCTATTCAGATCAGCAGATTAGTGACACCCTTGGTGGGGTGCGTGACAAAGGAGTAGAAGACATTAAAGTACTGATAGACGAAGATTTTTACAAACAGCCTTACTCAAAAGCTTACGATGCGATAGGAGTCTGTCCGCCGATTGGCAAGAAAAATAGCAAAATTAAAGTAAATCCCTGGCAGAATCCCATAACTACAGTCGGATTTCCTACATCCCTAACAGGCGATCGCGGAGTGCATAGTAAGATGGCAATCTTAGATGGGAAATTGGTGATTACTGGCTCTCAAAACTGGTCTAAAGCAGCGAATTATTCTAACGATGAAACGTTGGTAGTCATAGAAAATCCCAAGGTTGCGGCACACTATGAACGGGAATTCAATAGGCTTTATAAAACAGCAGTAGTAGGCTTGAAAAGTCTACCTAATGCTCAAAAATGCGGAAGCAATGCTTTAGTTAATCCCACTCCATCTCCCACTCCAACAGAAGTAGAACTTTTCCCGTCAGATAATTGAATTGGGGATTGGGGATTGGGGAATCGGAGAATATTACCTATTACCTATTACCTATTACCTATTACCTATTACCTATTACCTATTACCTATTACCTATTACCTATTACCTATTACCTATAGCAATCCTAAATGATTCGTGAAGGGGATCTGAGACGCTGACATCTCACAACTCAATTAGGAGTGCTATATTACCTATTACCCAAATTACGCTTTTAACCGCAAATCGTAATAAACCTGCAACAATCCGGAGTCATAGGTTTTAACATCTTTCAACACAAGTGCTGTCTCCAGACTTGGATCTTTCACAATCAGTGGAATACCATCGCCCAAAATAATTGGGTGTATCGAGAGAATTAGTTCATCTACAAAACCGTGTTTCATGAAAAAATGAATCGTCTGTCCTCCCCCCACTAACCAGATATCGCGACCGGGAGATTGACGCAGTTTATTGATAAAATTTTCCCAATCACCACCCACAAATTCTACATTGTTATCTCTTTCGCTAACGATAGTTTTTGAAAAAACAAAACCTTGCTTACCTTGGTAAGGATATTCTCCAAAACCAAGGACTTGTTGATACGTTGTGTTACCCATAATTAGGGTGTCAATTTGGGAAAAAAACTCAGCGTAACCGTAGTCAGAATCGGTGAATAACCAATCCACTTCTCCTGATGTTCTTGCAATGTAGCCGTCAAGACTTGAGGCAATGAACAATCTTATTTTTCGCATATTTTTATTTTTCATTAACCTTAAGTTTTGCCAACAGATAGGATAACTATTTTAATTGGTGCTGAGAGTTGTATAATAATTATTTATCCTATTTTTGTTCAGAAAAAATGTTAAATATGACAAGTTATATGGGGCGCTATTTAAATTCACCCCAAGCCCAGGAACAAGAGTTTGAACAGCAGTGCGAGGTAGTGACATGAATCTAACAGCTTTGAACCGCGTTAGACTAGCCTTGCTATCCTGAAGGAAGTAGCCTGCTCGGACGCCCGCGCATTGAAACATGACTGAACAACCCACCCGCATCTGTATTCTCGGTGGAGGCTTTGGGGGTCTTTATAGTGCCCTGCGCTTGAGCCAACTACCTTGGGAAAAGTCTCAACGACCAGAAATTATCCTCGTAGATCGCGACGATCGCTTCTTATTTTCGCCCCTACTGTATGAACTGCTAACCGGCGAACTCCAAACTTGGGAAATTGCCCCACCCTATGAAGAACTTTTAGTAAATACAGGGGTGCGTTTCACTCAAGCTGCTGTAGCGGGAATCAACTTAGATGAGAAGCGGGTACATTTACAAAATGGCCCAGAATTGGCTTATGACCGCTTGGTATTAGCCCTAGGTGGAGAGACACCACTGGATATGGCGCCAGGGGCTGCTGAGTATGCTATCCCTTTCCGCACCATTACTGACGCTTATCGCCTGGAAGAAAAACTGCGGATTCTCGAAGAGTCCAACGCTGATAAAATTCGGGTGGCAATTGTCGGTGCAGGTTACAGCGGAGTTGAGTTGGCTTGCAAGCTTGCGGAACGTCTGGGAGATCGCGGTAGGCTAAGGTTGATCGAACTGAGCGATATGATTCTCAGGACATCGACTGACTTTAATCGCGATGCGGCACATAAGGCTTTGGACGATCGCGGTGTTTGGATTGACTTGGAAACTAAGGTTGAGTCGATTGGCCCAGACACAATTTCCCTGTTGTATAAGGGACAGGTGGATACAATCCCTGTGGATATCGTGCTGTGGACGGTAGGGACAAAGGTAGCAGCAGTCGTGAACTCACTTCCCCTAAAACAAAGCAAGGGCGGTAAGTTGACGACCACACCAACCTTACAAGTACTTGACCATCCAGAAATTTTTGCCCTAGGAGACTTAGCAGATTGCCACGATGCTGAAGGCCAGCTCGTTCCCAGTACGGCACAAGCGGCTTTCCAGCAAGCAGATTACACGGCCTGGAATATTTGGGCTTCCCTCACCGGACGGCCTCTGCTTCCCTTCCGCTATCAGCAATTAGGGGAGATGATGACTTTGGGGATAGATAATGCAACTTTTACTGGTGTAGGAATGAAGTTAGATGGCCCTCTAGCTTACTTAATGCGGCGTCTTGCCTATCTCTATCGAATGCCTACGTTAGAGCATAAACTGAAAGTTGGTTTTAACTGGATGGCACGCCCGTTACTGGATTTGTTATCTGAAAAATCTTAGTTGTTTGTTGTACAGCTGAAAGTTGGTTTTAACTGGATGGCACGCCCGTTACTGGATTTGTTATCTGAAAAATCTTAGTTGTTTGTTGTACAGCCCTGCGGGCATGAAAACAGTTGTTTGTTGTTTGTTCTTGGCAATATGACAAATTACTAATTACTAATAACTAAGCAGGTAGGCGTCAAAAAAAACAGATAAATTTGTAGGGGCGGGTTTAGGGATAACGCCTGATCAGAACCAGTTTCTCATCTTCAAAACCCGCCCTCATCAGGTTGGGTTTAGGGATAACGCCTGATCAGAACCAGTTTCTCATCTTCAAAACCCGCCCTCATCAGGTTGGGTTTAGGGATAACGCCTGATCAGAACCAGTTTCTCATCTTCAAAACCCGCCCTCATCAGGTTGGGTTTAGGGATAACGCCTGATCAGAACCAGTTTCTCATCTTCAAAACCCGCCCTCATCAGGTTGAATTTCTTTCCACCTACCTGCTTAACTAATTACTAATTACTAATCAATATGGAACAACCGAAAGTAATTTTTCTTGATGCTGTTGGTACGCTGTTTGGTGTTCGGGGGAGTGTGGGCGATGTATATAGTGCGATCGCTCGCCAGTTTGGTGTCAAAGTCCCGGCCGAAAGCGTAACTCAAGCTTTTCTCCAAGCATTTTCTTCCTCACAACCGCCAATTTTTCCGGGAACCGAACCGGAAGAAATTCCCCACTGTGAATTTGAGTGGTGGCGGGTAATTGCCCTACGGACATTCCAACAAGTCGGCGTTCTCAATCAATTTTCCGACTTTACCGATTTTTTTGACGAACTATACAACCACTTTGCCACTGCTAAACCTTGGTTTATTTATCCAGATGTCATCCCATCCTTAGAAGCTTGGCGAAGGATTGGTATACAGTTAGGAGTATTATCTAATTTTGATTCCCGCCTCTATTTAGTTTTAAAAGCATTAAAACTGGAGGAATATTTTACCTCAGTTACGATTTCGACAGTGACGGGTTCAGCTAAGCCGAATCCACAATTTTTTGCTGCTGCTTTACAAAAACATTATTGCGACCCTAAAGATGCATGGCACATTGGGGACAGCTTCAAAGATGACTATCAAGGTGCTAAGGCTGCGGGGTTGAGAGCAATCTTGATAGAACGCCCCGGACAGATGCTTGGTGGACAGTCGATTGCTAGTAGGCTGTAAGTTTTGATGTCTTTGGTTATGATTGGAATTTGGACAAAAAACATTTAAATTCCAACATAAGTGCTTTCTGGCTTCAGCATAAGTTCCTATGAACCGATAGCCCACTGCGCAAGTTCACGACTCCTGAGCGGCCAGAACCTTGCGGTAAACGATCTTGTCATCGCCCGCTTTGTAGAAGTCACGAATCCGCGCTTCCTCGTCGTAACCGCATTTGCGGTAGAACTCCCGCGTTCCCTCAAAGCTCGCCAGTCCCGACGTTTCCACCAGCAGCACGCGCTCGCCGCGTGCCGTCAAGGTTTGCTCAACGTAGCGCAGCAGTGTCGCACCGCGTCCTTGCCTCTGGCGGTCGGGTCGGACGGCGATTAAGTACAGATACCACGTCCGATCGGTCATTGGAGCCGGTGCGTAGTAAGCAACCCCCACCGGCCCGCCGTCGTCGTCGGTGATCCAGAAGTGATCGCGGCCGAGGCTGCCGGCGAAGTACCCGGCCAACATTTCGCTGAGTTCCTCGGTCTCGTTTGGCTCGAAGCAGATCGAGTCGGCCAGAGCGATCAGCGCGGCCGTGTCATCGGGCGTGGTCGGTCGAATCATACTGGTTAGTACTATTATCTAAAGGATGGAGACTGCATCCCAGTATGCACTGAGAGTGCATAGATATCAAAGAGCCTTCATGCTTTTAACAAGTCTTTTATTAACTCAGCATTGCTGGGTAGTTTTGCACTGCTTAGTCTAAACTTCAGTTATTAGTTGTTTGTGAATAATGCAAAATATCGACTCAACAAAATATGGTTTAGCCTTGCATACTAGCAGCCCGCAACTAGGGTTAGCTATTAGTAACTTTGTCGATAAAAATCGTTGCCAAACTTGGGACTTGGGACATGGTTTATCTACTCATTTACATCAATATCTCGCCGATTTTTTGATACCTCAAACTTGGAAAGATTTAGCATTTATTGCCGTGGCGAAGGGGCCAGGTAGTTTTACTGCTACTCGTATCGGTGTTGTGACTGCGCGTACTTTGGCGCAGCAATTAGATATTCCTTTGTTGGCAATTTCGACTCTAGCAGCAGTTGCTTGGTCTATTTCCCCCCCAAATGACCGAACTACAGGGGGGACTGAACAGGAACAGGCGATCGCACTTCAAATGCCTGCACAGCGCGGTCAACTGTTTACCGCCATCTATCAAATATCTTCCAATCCTTCAGGTTTAATTCAGAAGCAGCCAGATGCGGTAATAACTTCTGATACTTGGAAGCAAACCTTGGACACTTTAGAAATGCCTTACCAATTGATTGATGTTCCGACTGATTTGGGAACAACTGTTTCTAGTTTGTTGGAACTTGCTTATCTGGATTGGCAACTAGGAAAGCATTCCCATTGGTCAGAAGCACTACCCTTTTATGGACAACACCCGGTAGAAAATACCACGGTGAAGTAACTTTTGGGAATTGCCTTGTTATTGCTGTAGAGGTGTTTCGTTTTGTTTCACCCAATCTTCTATCAATGCTGCTGCAATCTGGCTCATATCTTTGTCTTGTAAAGCACACATGGCTTTGAATCTAAGCTTGATGGTTTTGTTGAGGTAAATCTTCAAAGAGTCTGGGGTAACGTTGCTAGTAGTCATGGTTTCTCCTGTTAAAAAAAGGGGACTCGCGCGATATCCTTGCCCGTTGCCAAGGTATTGTTAGGGTTGAGGGGAGAGAGGGAACACTTCAAAATGCCAAATTAAAAATCCCCACCTGTCAGGTAATTTTTAATTGTGAATTTTTCATTATAGGGAGAGGGGAAGAAAAAACAACAATTCCCATACACACAGATTTGATATTATATATAATTTAATTACTAAAGTAACTTATCGCTGTAGAGACAAGTTACTTTAGTAAGTGACCTGCGGCTACAGCACCACAGTCAACCTCAAGGCTGAAGTATGCGCGGTTGTGCTATCTGTACTGATAATTCCCCACTTCACCCTAGGCTACGCCTCACTGCTAAAACATTCTTTACACTTGGGGCTTATGCAATTAAAAAGCCAGCGCTCAACCTGGGAAAGTTGGACTTGCGCATAGACGCCAGATACAGCGGTTACGGCTGTTATGAGGTACAGTCAGACCTAACCCCCAACCCCCTTCCCACCTCCCCCTACCCCCTCCTACAAGGAGGGGGAAAAGGAATAAGATTTGTTAGTTGGAAGGGGGCTAATGTCAAAGCCTCTCTCCTTAAAGGAGAGAGGTTTGGAGAGAGGTAAATGTACCGCAAAACACAGAGAAAACCGCTGTAAATAGGTCTTCCCGGCGATTAAGATAATTACAGGCGCCTGAGCAAATTTAAGCCGTGGGTATCTGTACCGCAAGTATTGAGCAAATTGTAGGTTTCGCCTAGCTGTTTCACTTTCTGAGTTTGGCTTGGGCTAGGTTGCCAAGGATTGGGGTTATTGTAAGCGTAGTAAGTTTCAACGCCATCAATACCCAAGTGAGCAGCAACGGGAATTAGTTCTTCTGCAGGACACCTGTAACGAGATGGGTGAGCCAAGACTGCCAAACCGCCGGACTGATGAATCGCTACAATCACAGCAGCAGCCTGAGTATCACCTTTTGGAGGTGCGTTGCCTTGTAAATAGGACTGTATAGCTGGATGCTCTGGATCGAAAGCATAGCCTAGGATGTGAACTTCAGTATCCAAAAGATCAGCATTAATTTCCACACCAGTCCAAAGGTGAGGAACTGGGGTGGATGGGGAGCTGCGTTGCCATACCTCCAACCTTTCTTGAGCGATTTTATAGCCTTCGATAGTGTGATGATCGGTAATCGCCAGTCCTTTGAGTCCAATGGCGATCGCTTGGGCGATCAACTCTTCTGGCTTTAGCTGTCCATCAGAGCAGGTAGTATGCATATGGAAGTTGTAAGAATGTGGGCAACTATCCGCCTGAATGTTTTCCCAAACTTCCCTGAGTGCTTGCTGATTTTGTGCTGCTACTTGAGGTAAAGCCGAAGCTTGAGCAATGTTGACCGCCATAACTGCCTGCTATAAGTTGTGTGAGTTAATTTGACCAGATGCTACCTTCAACTGCTAGAGATTGTTGATTGGATTTGAGTAGGAGGTAATCGCTTCTAATTGTTAACCATACCTTAGCAAAATTAAGTTGCAATTGACTTGGGCAGTTTTAATAGAAAAAAAAATATATATGTAGTAAGCGGAGATACTTTATAAAATTAGCAGATCTGATCAAAAATCATTTTTGGTGAGTGAGTGAAAAGTTGAGAATTCAGCATTTTTACTGAAGAAACTCTCAACTTTTAACTTTCTTTACTCACTTCCTACTCCCCAAGTCCGGTTTCTGAATTACGAACCTTCCAAGCAACTTCCAACAGAGCAGTCCAGCGCTTTTGTGTTTGCTTGGGAGTGCAACCTAGAGCTTTGGCAATTTCTGCGTCGCTCTTGTGATCTTGCTTGAGGGACAAGAGTTGCTGCTGTTGGGGGTCGATTTGTGCTACAAACACTTCCCACTTCTGAGAGGACATTCCCAGCTTTTGGTCAAGGTCGGCACCTAGCCATTGGTGTACCAACTTCCAGTGGGATGAGCGAGAGAACTTTTCTACATGGTACTTAAAGCGCTGTTGTAGGTAGTCCCGTTGGCGGGGTGTCAGACCGAGAATTGCATCGATGTCAGGTGCAGCAAGGTCTTGCATTTTTAAGATTAGGTAATTTGCACAGTCGGAGTGACCTTGAGACTCCAAGTAATTCACCAGTTCCGAGACAACGCGATCGCGTAAAACAGCTTCACTGGGGTCAGTAGTTTCCGAAATCAGGCGTAACCGTACTTGCTGTGCTGCTGCTGAACGATTTTGCTCTTGTGCATCCTCTCCCTTAGCAAACTCTACCGCTTGCTCGATGTCCAAAGGAGTTTCGTTGGGTTGGCGTCTGGCAAAACTCTGGGCTCTGAGTACGATCAACTGCTGGCTATAGCGATTGGGTAGAGTAATGCGGCGCTTAGCATATTGCTCGGTAAATCCCATGTACTCAGCTAGTTCTAACTGAGTGCGGGGAGTGTAGTCAGCAGCCATTTCGTGTTCCCGGCGAAAAGCTTTCAGAGACTCAGCATAAAAGTCTTGCAAAAAGTCTTCAATTAAGGTATAGCGAGCGGAAAAGCTTAGCTGAGATTGAGCTAGCGCCACATGGCGATAAATCATCACGCTGAGGTTGCTGTGGAGTTCGACACGGCCTTGCTTGGGACCGAGTTTATAGTAAGACAGGCACTTTTGCAAGCGATGACGCGCTAGTGTCAGGTGCCAGGAACCGACTTCCCCGGAGGTTTGGATGCGATCGCTCTTGTGGCAAATCCGTTCTACTTCCCGTGCAATGCGGTTAGCTACTGCTTGAGTGCGACTGGAATGAACACCAATCTGTTCTGTTAGTTCTTGTAGCAACAACTCGTTGAGAGGCTGTGTATCATTTTCTTGAGGAAATTCCGGAGCGTAGAACTGGGTAGCGGAAGATTGGTTGATAGAAGTTGCAGTTTGGAGTGTCATGGTATTGCCCCTAAAGACTAGAGTGAATGAGTTTCGGTCACATCAGCAGAGAGAAGGTGATTCTTGGCGTTATCTCGCTTCGCTCTCTTTTGTTCTCTATAACTCGAATGTAGAACGCTCCCCTGAGTCTTCGGGTTATTGTTGTGTCACTAACCGAGGTTCGTTGTTTTACCTCTGGAGACAGTATCTTTCTACCGAAACTATTTATCGCCTCAAACCCTTGCTGTATAATTACTTTGGCGATTTCTGCACCCTGTTTGTCAACTCTTGTTTGAGCTTGTTTGAGTGGACGATCAAGAAATTGGATGGATTTTTCTCTGTCGTCCGTAAAATGGCAGAGAGCCGTTGTAGTGCTTGATTCCCACTCAAACATTCAGCTAAAAGGAAAACTTGGCTACTGGCGACCTTGGCTAATCGGTAGCGCCCAAGTTTTTGCAGCCTCCCATCCTAAGCCTGGACGCACTATAACAGGTTCAGTTCCTGTCATGTCCACAATGGTCGATACCTGAAAACCTGGTTCCGAGCCATCGTCAACAATGATGTCCACCAAATTATCGAATTCGTCGAACAGTCTAGCCTTTTCTAGTCCAACTGTGGGAATATTGCCATTTTCGTCTGGTAGATGAGCCGAAGTGGAAATGATCGGATTACCCAAAGCTTCCACCAGCGCTTGACACACAGGATGATCCGGTACACGGATACCGGTAGTTTTGCGCTTGGGAGTCATCACCAATCGCGGGACTAACTTGGTTGCTGGTAACAAGAAGGTGTATGGCCCTGGAATTAAATGCTTCATAATGCGGTAGACTGAATCACTCACCGCAGCATATTGAGCAATATTCGACTGAGAAGAACAAAGAAACGTCAAGGGCTTATCATTAGATAGTTGTTTCAGACGCCTGACACGTTCGACGGCAGACTTTACATTCAGGTCGCAACCGATCGCATAAACGGTATCTGTGGGATATAACATCACCGCACCATGTTGCAGAGCGTCCTTAATTTCCTCTATTCGTCGTATTTGGGGTGTTTCCGGATGGACAGTGTAAATAGTAGCCATGAAAATTTAATCTTCTCTCAAAGGTGGATTCATAAAACTTGGGAGTCATGAGCGAATACTCAAAACTCAATAGTTAAAACTCTATGGCAAAAGTAGCGTACCTGGATTGTCCGACAGGAATTGCCGGTGATATGTGCCTAGGTGCCCTCATCTCTGCGGGGGTACCTTTGGAGTATTTAACTCAAAATCTCAAAAAACTGGGGATTGATCAGGAATATTGCGCTCGTGTAGAAAGCGTCTATCACAATGGACAGTTAGCAACGAAAGTCCATGTAGATTTATTCAATAAATCTGACGCATCGCACAACCCTGATCTTGGTCACGAGCATGATCACCCTCATGACCACAAGCACAACCACTCCTCAACGATTACCCCACACAGTCAACACCACACACATCACAATCCAAGCAGACATCTACCAGAAATTGAGCGCTTAATTACAGCAGCAAATTTACCGCCACGAGCAACGGAATGGAGTCTAGCCGTCTTCCGCAAGCTAGCAGAAGCGGAAGCAGCAGTACATGGCATTCCACCAGAGAAAGTGCATTTCCATGAAGTAGGTGCCACTGATGCCATTGTAGACATTGTGGGTAGTTGTTTGGGGTTAGATTGGCTAGAAATTGACCAACTTTTTTGTTCGGCTCTCCCTACAGGAGGAGGTACAGTATGGGCAGCCCATGGTAGATTGCCTGTACCTGTGCCTGCAGTGCTGAAGTTGTGGGAATCTCGTCAAGTGCCGGTTTACAGTAATGGCATTTCGCGGGAATTGGTGACACCGACAGGTGCGGCCCTTGTGGTCACTCTCGCGACAAAGTTTGGCCCTCCACCAGCCATGACAATTGAACGAGTTGGCAATGGTGCGGGTTCGCTACAGTTACCGATTCCCAATATTTTACGCTTGTGGATTGGGGAAGAAGGAGACTGGGGAATAAATAACACAAGCGTCTCGCCTGTTCGACAAAATGAGAGATTGGGAAATGTATCTTCCTCTTCCATTCTCCCTCAATCATCTCAGTTAGAAACTATTTCAGTACTAGAAACACAAATTGATGACTTAAGTCCTCAAGCAATTGGCTATGTATTTGAGGCACTATTTAAAGCTGGTGCTGTGGATGTGTTTACTGTGCCAATTGGCATGAAAAAATCTCGGCTGGGTGTTTTACTAACAGTGATTTGCCATCCTGTAGATCTGGAAGCTTGCGAAGCAATTTTATTCCGAGAAACTACCACGTTGGGAGTGCGAAGGATGACTCAGCAAAGAGCAATTTTGCCCAGAGAAATTCAGCGAGTGCAAACCCAATATGGTGAGATTCGGGTGAAGGTTGCTTGGAGTAATAACTTAAGTAAAAAGACTATTACTAATGTGCAGCCAGAATACGAAGATTGTGCCGAATTAGCAAGAGCAAATAATCTTCCTTGGCGAGAAATACATCAGTTAGCAATTCAAGCTTGGTATCGTAAGCAATCTACATAAACAGCGCAAAAAAAACCAGTCAGCACCTACATAAAACTGACTGGTAAAACCAAACTTTATGGTTGAAACTCAGAAGCTTCTAATCAATAGCCTCATCAGCTTTGTTGAAAGTAGATTTGACAGACTTAGCTACATCACTAGCCGCTTGCTTAATTTTATCACCTAAATCTTCGCTAGCATCAGCGGCCTTATCCGCAGCATACGTTGTCTTTCTGATGTCTTCCTTAACTTTGAATTGAGAAACATTAGCAGTCTTTTCAGCAGTATCCTTAGCCTTATAACCCAAATCTTTGGTTACATCCTGAAGGTTTTCAAAGTTTTCTTTACTTCCTTTCGCTACATCTTCCTTGAGGTTTTTAGCTGAGTCACCGACATTTTCACCAATCTTACGGACTCTTTCCCCTAGCGGTGCACCACTGCGATAATTCTCAACATATTGGTCAACACTATCAACGCTCTTCTGGTTGATATTTTTTTGAGCATTATCTATCAAAGCTTTAGCTTTAGCTTGCGCACCTGCGGTATTTTGTCTGGGATCTACATCACTGTAATCATTCATCCCACCTTTGTATTCAGAAGTTACAGCACCGCTAGGAACTTCTTGTCTGATTTGATCTGCAGTTTTGGCTGAAGCACCACCACTACAAGCAGTGCTAACAAACATCAGAATACCAACTAAAAAAGCAGTTAAAATGCGATCCAATCGGATACTGTTCAACCAAACAATTATTTTGTTCATCAACTTTTCCTCCAATTTTTTGAAATATGAACAGGCTTGCGACTTAAACTGCAATTAATTCGTTTTGACTATTTCACAACTAATCAATTGCTGATTGTCCCTCCTGTAAAAGCACCCCATTTCATCCCTAGACCTCAGAAAAGAGGCCGCTTGAGAACCCTCAGCTAATAAAAATTGGTATAGCTCTGTAGGTAAAATAGATTTACAGAGTACAACCATCCTCTAAGCAGGTGGGTGATAGTGAGTTAGCTTTCAATCACGCTTATGAGCCTATCGAGAGTAAAGGGATCATCACATCTAGCCAAAGTGACATTTAAGTTGTCTACAAAAACAGTTATTCTCTAACTTTAGAGAGAGTGACAGCATTTGCTTGTTACACTTCTAACCTCCGCTTCAGCAAAGATTTAAGCCGATAAAACTTACTTAAATAACTGCATCCATGAAGAAAATCTGGTCATCAATAAAACCCTACTTACGCTGGATGATTCTTGGTGGAACGCTGTTTTTTTTGCTAAAGGTATTCAAAGATAACTGGCAAGAAGTTGCAGCAATTCAGATTAATACCTCTGGATGGATAACTCTCTTCTTCGCCTTTTTTATCACTTTATTTGCTCATATCTGGGCTGGTTTAGTCTGGGGATGGATTCTCAAATCTTTCAATCAGCCTGTTCAGTATGGCTGGGTTATCCAAGTTTACTTAAAAACCAATATTGCTAAGTATATTCCAGGAAATATTTGGCATTACTATGGACGAATTTGGGCTGTTACTAAAGCTGGTGGTTCTTTAGCTGCTGCGACAATTAGCACTATACTAGAACCACTGTTAATGGCAGCAGCAGCCTTATTATTTGCCTTAACTGGTAGTCAGTTAGGTTGGCTTTCTACGTCAGGAGATTATCGATTTTGGGGCTTACAAATTATTGCTTTAAGTGTCGTATGCTTAGCAGTTCATCCCCGCATCTTAAACCCACTACTGCAATTTTTAAGTAAATTAAAGGGAAAGAATGCCGAGAATGACGTTTTTAAAATTGAACGTTATCCCTTTTTGCCTTTGTTAGGAGAAGTAGTATTTTTAGGATTGCGCGGTACGGGATTTATAATCACCTTTCTCGCTCTAACTACTGTCAGTCCTAATCAGATTTTAATGCTATTCAGTGCTTTTAGTTTAGCCTGGGTTTTGGGTTTGGTTATCCCAACTCCAGGAGGTTTAGGTGTATTTGAAACAACAGCGATCGCCTTACTCAACCAACATTTTCCTACTGCTGTAATTCTCGGTGTTGTAGCCTTGTTTCGCTTAGTCAGTCTGTTTGCGGAAGTTGTCGGTGCTGGGGCGAGTTTTTTGAGCGAATATTGGTGCCGAAAAGAATAATATCATTTATAGACTAATCGGAATTAAACAAAAACAAGAAGCGTCCCTGAAGCCTAAATCTCTGCGCTCTCTGCGTTTAAAAAAAACCTATTATTCCAATCAGTCGGATTCGATATAAAACTTCAGGAGGGGTGATTTTCTTGAGAATTTGTGGGTAAAGTGTTGAGTTTAAGCATCGTCTCCTTTTCTACTTGTAAATTAGTACCATCTCGGAGTTGAGAAAAAACTCGGTAACTGTCCAGAGTCGCTTCTGAAACTTCATTTGTTTCGTCTGCATCCATCCTAATCAAATTGTATTGAACGTTATCAGCATGAATAGCAAACGTTATTTGAAAAACCTCAAAAAAATTAATTGCCCACTTGCATTCATCTTCTGGATAATTAACGTAGTATTGAATTAATTTAGCAAGGCAAGTCTCTAAATGAGTACGAGCATTGGGACAAATTAGAATAATTTTAAGTAAGACGATTACTAGAGTGAGATGATTTCCTTTAGATAGCAATAAAATAAATAAGGGGGAAGGTTCATGTTGATTTTCAGTAATTAAATATTCAATAACTTTATTGCAAGTTCTCAAAAGCAAGGCTTCATTCAGTTGCTCTTCATGATGGTTTTCATAGAGTCTTGCTAACTTTTCAGCTAACTGTTTATTTAAAATTTCAATAAAATCTTTATTAAGTACCGAAAATATTAAATATTTTTGCAAGCTAATTTTAAAAAATCTATAATTCGCTCCTGTAGTTTGTTCCAAAAATATTTTTGCCAAATTTATATAGCTAAAAGTGCCACGCTTCACGACAATCATTTTAATAAAACGCAGCACTTCATCACCAAGAGCGGTTGGATTTTTTAGTTTTTTGTCTATAATAGCTGGCGATTGAGAACGCGCTGTGTACATTGCCAACTCAAACTTAAATTTGTCTTTCAGCTTTTTGGAAAGCGCTCTCGCTGCTTCTCGCTGTTCTACTGGGTTATTGAGGTTTGTATACTGGGGAACTAAGAGATATGAGGTGTAACGACTACTCCAGTGTTCTTTATCGTATCCGTATTTGGAAATAAATAATTTAAGTTCTTGATAGTCTTGACTATCGACAAAATTACCCAACCATGCTTTTAAACGCGATTTTATGCGACTGAGACTGGGAGAAAAACTTCTCTTAGTGCTCTTAGGGTCAGCCACCAGCTCGATTAATTCTTTAATAGAGCTATAGTTTCTCGATGTATCCCAGTTATTAACAAGAATATAGCAACACCGTTTGAGGGTATGCTGGAACTCTTTTTCATTATTTACAGAAACTAGCTCAGATAGTGCCTTAATAGCCTCTATATTATCAACAGAAGCCTTATAATCAATAAACAAATCCTTAAACTCCAGCAATACTTTTGCTGGAGGTTGTTGCCTAACAAGTTCTAACAAAAAATGATAAATCATTTCCTGAGCTTGCTGAGTCTTAAGTCCTAGCTGATTGGGCTTGATGCGGCGCTCAGTTTGATGACTTTCTGATAGAACATTGCTGAACATGAAAGTTCTTCCTTGGTGAAGATTTAATTAAACAAAACTGATAGCACCCTGCGTTCTTACTTGTTGTCTGATTAGTATACTTGATTAATTCAAGTTTTTGGAATATTGGGGAAAAGTCATTGTTAGTCTCCCCTAAACGCCAACGCTATGATTCGTTTGATTGGTACTTGATGCGATTAATCTCTCTCTGTAGTTCCTCAATTTGACGCTGTAGTTTTTCCACTTCATCCACTGGGGATTGTGATGGTACATTTATCGATCCTTCTGCGGTGGTACGTCGGTAATTGCCTTGACGAATTTGGCGATATTCCTCGGAATTTGCCCACTCTCGTAAGTAGCTGATGCGTTCCACAGGAAAGGGATGGGTCAGCATTGAACCATTGCCACCGTTGTAGAGTAAAAATTTATAGATTTGATTTAAACCGTCTCTGTCCAGTTGTTGATAATTTTCCGATTGATTGATGAATTCGTTGAGGCTGCATTCGTGGCCGTACTGCTTACTTCCACCGCTGAGTTTCATCATTGTCTGCATCACGATATTCAGATCGTCTATAACCAGTAATGCTGCTCGATCTGATGATAATTCTGCTTTGCGACGCCATTCGTAAAAGGCAAAAATTAAGCCGCTCGTGACAATATTTCCAAAACCAAAGGTCAGTTCACTCAGCATAGATGCGGCGTTGATTGCCCAAATTCCCATCTGAATTAAGATGGTGTGTCCGCATTTTATATGCCCTAATTCATGAGCAATAACAGTGCGGATTTCGTCTTCACTCAGTAAGTCCAATAACCCTGTGTTTATTACTATATACGGATGGTCTTGACCCAAGGAATAGCTATTGACTTGAGGGTTTTGGCTGACAAATAGTGTTGGTTCTGGATGTACGTCTAAATCCCGAACGCATTCTCGAAATATCCGGTAAATGGTGGAATACTGGCGCGGCCCCACTTGGATGCTGTTGCCCATGAGATAGACTAATTGGGGACGTTCGGAGAGAAATTCTACAAATTTACGGGCAACTAGGTCAAATCCAGGTACACTGCGTAAGGCTTGCTCGGCTTGTTGGTCGAGGGGATGTCTGAAGGCATCGCTGGAAATTCCAGGGTAGGTGGGCATAGGTAATGTTTTGTGCTGTTAACCTAGGAATGAGGCATTTGACGAACTGCCATAATAATAAAATTGATGGTAGTATGAGAAATCCACCTCAAGAGTTGGACTTAGATAAATAAGCGCTATTCTTTTATTTTCGCTGAGAAATCTGGATTTTTTCGCGGAGATTTCCCTCAGCTACTCTATCCATAATCTAAGCCAACCTCGATGATTCTCCCGCAGGCTATAAGCCTGGGGCTACCGGAACAAAGCCTGCCTACGCAGGCTAAGATATTCTCCCGTAGGCTGTTCGCGCAGCGTTCCCGTAGGGTAGCCTGGGGCTACCGGAACAAAGCCTGCCTACGCAGGCTAAGATATTCTCCCGTAGGCTGTTCGCGCAGCGTTCCCGTAGGGTAGCCTGGGGCTACCGGAACAAAGCCTGCCTACGCAGGCTAAGATATTCTCCCGTAGGCTGTTCGCGCAGCGTTCCCGTAGGGTAGCCTGGGGCTACCGGAACAAAGCCTGCCTACGCAGGCTAAGATATTCTCCCGTAGGCTGTTCGCGCAGCGTTCCCGTAGGGTAGCCTGGGGCTACCGGAACAAAGCCTGCCTACGCAGGCTAAGATATTCTCCCGTAGGCTGTTCGCGCAGCGTTCCCGTAGGGTAGCCTGGGGCTACCGGAACAAAGCCTGCCTACGCAGGCTACAATGTTTTTTGGCATTGAGTCCGCGCAGGCGGACTTGGTACGCGCAACGCCGCACCCTTCTTTCTTGTCGGGCTGAGTCCCTGGGGCTACCGGAACAAAGCCTGCCTGCGCAGGCTACAATGTTTTTTGGCATTGAGTCCGCGCAGGCGGACTTGGTACGCGCAACGCCGCACCCTTCTTTCTTGTCGGTCTCCTTCACCCCAAATTTAAATCTGTCACCGCACCGACGCTACTAGAAGATACTAACTTGGCATATTTTGCAAGTACTCCAGTTGTATAACGGGGTGGTAGGGGTTGCCAATTGGCACGACGTTGTTCTAGTTCGCTGTCTGAGACATGGAGATGTAACGATCGCGCAGCCGCATCAATTGTGATTGTGTCACCTTCTTGTACTAAGGCGATCGCTCCCCCAACTGCTGCTTCTGGTGCGACATGGCCAACTACCATCCCATATGTACCGCCAGAAAAGCGTCCATCGGTAATCAATCCTACTGCATCCCCTAAACCAGCACCGATAATTGCGGAAGTTGGTGCCAGCATTTCCCGCATTCCAGGACCACCTTTTGGCCCTTCGTAGCGAATCACAATTACGTCACCTGCTTTAATTTGACCGGCAAGAATTGCATCCAAACAGGCTTCTTCTGATTCAAATACTCTTGCTGGACCACTAATTTTAGCCTTTTTGACGCCAGTAATTTTGGCAACTGCGCCTTCTGTGGCCAAATTCCCTCTCAAAATTGCCAAGTGTCCTTGAGGCATACATCGGGTTATCCCAAGGCCGAATTACATCTTGATCTGCTGAAGGTTCATTGGGGATTTCTGCTAAGACTTCAGCGATGGTTTGACCTGTAATGGTAATGGCGTCACCGTGTAACAAGTTATGGGTTAGCAGCATTTTCATGACTTGGGGAATGCCACCAGCACGATGTAAATCTGTGGCCACATATTTACCGCTGGGTTTCAAGTCACATAGTACTGGAACTTTAGCTCTAATAGTTTCAAAATCATCGAGGCATAAATCAACGCCAGCAGCATTGGCGATCGCCAAAAAGTGTAACACAGCATTAGTCGAACCACCGACAGCCATAATTACAGCGATCGCGTTTTCTATGGCTTTGCGGGTGATAATCTGTCTGGGTAAAAGTTGGTGACGAATTGCTTCTACTAGAACCAAGGCAGATTTTTCAGCACTATCAGCCTTTTCAGCATCTTCCGCCGCCATTGTCGAAGAATAGGGTAAACTCATCCCCATTGCTTCAAAAGCAGAAGACATGGTGTTAGCTGTGAACATACCGCCACAGGAACCAGCGCCAGGACAAGCCTTACGCTCCACTTCCATCAGTTCCGCTTCATCAAGCTTACCAGCGCTGTATTCGCCCACAGCTTCAAAAGAACTGACAACAGTCAAATCTCGGCCGTTGTGATGTCCAGGCTTGATTGTACCGCCATAGACAAAAATAGCCGGAATATTCATGCGGGCGATCGCAATCATCGCTCCTGGCATATTCTTATCACATCCACCAATTGCCAGGACACCATCCATACTTTGCCCATTACAAGCAGTCTCAATCGAATCGGCAATTACTTCTCGCGATACCAGGGAATATTTCATCCCTTCTGTACCCATAGAAATGCCATCACTGATGGTAATTGTGCCGAACATCTGCGGCATCGCACCAGCATTTTTCAGCCCCGCTTGTGCTCGAAGTGCCAAATCATTCAACCCCATATTGCAAGGGGTAATGGTGCTGTACCCGTTGGCAAGTCCCACAATTGGTTTAATGAAGTCTTGATCTTGGAAGCCAACTGCACGTAGCATGGCTCGATTAGGCGATCTCTGGATGCCTTGGGTAACGACTTGGCTTCTAAAGTTGTCCGGCATAGTATTGGTTGTTTGTCCTTTGTCAGTTGTCCTTTGTTCTTTGTCCTTTGTCAGTTGTCTTTTGTCAGTCGTCCCATGACTAATGACTCATAACTAATGACCAATGACTACTTACCACTGACCACTGACTCTTGACAAGAGTAAATATTCCTTAGTCTGACATTATTTAAGAACAACATACGAGGCAAATAATGATGGATGCCGATGAGTTGCTGAAGCGTTATGCGGCCGGGGAACGGGATTTTCGGGATGTAGACCTACAGGGAACATCTCTGGTAGGAGTTGATCTGAGTAAAGCGAACTTTCTCAGAGCCAACCTGAGCGAAGCAAATTTTACTGGATCATCCCTAGAGAGTGTCAACCTGCGAGAAGCAAAATTAACTCAAACGAACCTGCGAGGAACTAATCTGAGGGAGGCAAACTTAATTGGAAGCAGCCTAAATTTTGCAAATCTTAGTGAGTCAAACTTAGTTGATGCCAATCTGCGGGCTGCTAATCTGAGTGGAGCTAATTTGAGTGGAGCGAACCTGACTGAAGCGATTCTTAGTGAAGCCACGCTTCGGGAAGCCAACTTAAGTCGGGCAAAACTGATTGATGCATGTTTAAGCCGTACCAATTTCTCTCATTCCAACTTGATAGGAGCTGTTTTGGAAGGTGCAAATTTAACTAATGCCACCCTTCTAGAAACAGACCTCAAAGGTGCAAATCTCTCCAAAGCAATCTTACACGGAGCAAATTTTAGTGGCGCGAACCTAACTCAGGCGGACTTGAGTCGGGTAAAAGCCAACGGCACCAATATGGCAGAAGTCATCCTGATTGAGGCGAACTTGAGAGGTGCAAGTGTTACTTGGACAACCCTACGAGGCGCAAATTTAACAAAGGCTAATTTATACCGAGCTAAACTTTCTTGGTCTAATTTGATTGGGGCAATTTTGGTTGAAGCTGTCTTACTTGATGCCAATTTGAATCAGGTTATGCTACGCGATGCCGACTTGAGGGGAGCGATTATGCCCAAATGGATATAGCAAGAATTATTAGGGAGACGTTCAAGAAACTAGGATTAACTCTCATCGAAATTTCGATGAGTGGAGGGCGAAGTATTTGGGGAAAAAATCTTGGGTTTGACCGATAAATTATTGCCCGGAGGGCGAAGCATTCGGGGAAAAAATCTTGGGTCTTGCTCTAAATTATTGCCCGAATGCTAGGCTAACGCCGAACCTAACGCTTGGGCTCCGCTAACGCTGTGCGCTAAGAGCGCCCCGCTACGCTAACGCCCCTACTATTCATATTTGTTGCTTTTTGTCAAATAAATATTTTCAATGAGGCTTCAAAAACCCTCAGCATAACGCTTCAATTCTCGCGCCATCCGTTGAATCCCTCGCCGCTCATCTTCCTGAATAAACGGGAGAAACACGCGGGTTAGAAAACCAGAGTAATTGTTTTTGTGGACATATTTGGTACGACCTACACCAATTTCTTGTATCTCAAACACATACTCACTCTTAAAACCAGGAATTGAAGTAACCCAACGGAGACAAACACCGGGCTGAATTCTTGTCACCAAAGGCTCAAACTCCGTTTCCTCCTCATCAGGAAGCCGTCGCAGTGCCAAGATTACCTCTTTTCCCTGCTGAAATTGCACTGTTGAATCACAGTCAAATAAAAATGTGTTCCAGTGCTTCCACTGGTTTTTCTGAATTAAAACGTGCCAAACTTTCTGTTTTGGTGCGTTAATCTCAATTTCAGTGTAGATACTTGCCATAAATGTGACACCTTAGCTTTTTGGCATAACTGAGTACAATTGTCAGTTGGCAAGCTCCTATAGAGTAGAGGTTATTTGAGATTGCAGCATTTTGACAAAATCTATGATCTCAAATCGAAAAATCAAATTATTCACACAGCATGGTAGACCTAACACCAAACCCTAGCTTCAGTTTAACGATTCGCTTAGCCATTCCCAACCGCGCTGGAATGTTAGCAAGTGTCACTCAGGCGATCGCCGATGTGGGTGGTAACCTGGGAGAAATTTCTCTGGTTGAACAGACTCGCAAAATTACCACTCGCGACATTACCATAGATGCCACCAGCACCGAACACGCTGAACGGATCGTACAAGCTGTTAAAGAACTGACAGATATTAAAACTCTCGACGTATACGATCGCACCTTCAATTTGCATCGTGGCGGCAAAATCAGTGTACACAGCAAGATCGAGCTGAATACACAGTCAGATTTAGCTATGGCCTATACTCCTGGTGTTGGACGCATCTGTAAAGCGATCGCCGCCGATCCCGAACAAGTCTACTCTCTCACAATCAAAAGCAATACCGTTGCTATTGTCACAGATGGCAGCGCTGTCTTAGGGTTAGGAAACTTAGGGCCAGAGGCCGCTTTACCAGTAATGGAAGGCAAAGCCATGTTATTTAAGGAATTTGCTGGGATCGATGCTTTCCCCATCTGTCTCGCTACCCAAGATACAGAAGCAATCATCGAAGCTGTAAAAAATATCGCTCCTGTCTTCGGCGGAGTCAACCTGGAAGATATTAGCGCACCCCGCTGCTTTGAAATCGAAGCACGGTTACGTAGCGAATTGGATATTCCAGTTTTTCACGACGACCAACACGGAACAGCAATTGTCAGCCTTGCCGCTTTGATAAACGCTCTGAAACTGGTCAAGAAGTCCCTAGAAGATGTCCGAATTACGATTAATGGGGCGGGAGCTGCAGGAGTAGCGATCGCGCGATTACTGCGCAAAGCAGGTGCTAAGACCATTTGGATGTGCGACTCTAAAGGCATCCTCTCCACAAAACGCCCAGACTTAACCGATGAAAAGCGAGAATTTGTCGTTGAAACTGCTGGAACCCTTGCTGATTCGCTCTTAGGTGCCGATATCTTTCTTGGGGTTAGCGCTCCCGGTGTCCTGACACCCGACATGGTACGCTCGATGGCAAAAGACCCAATTGTGATGGCTATGGCCAATCCCATCCCGGAAATTCAGCCAGAATTAATCGCCGATGATGTGGCTGTGATGGCTACAGGTCGCAGTGATTACCCAAATCAGATTAACAACGTACTGGCTTTTCCTGGTGTGTTTCGCGGGGCTCTAGACTGTCGAGCTTCGACGATTACCGCCAATATGTACCTGGAAGCTGCTAGCGCGATCGCCTCCTTGATTAATGCTACAGACTTAGACAAGGAACACATTATTCCTTCCGTCTTTGACACACGAGTAGTAACAGCCGTTGCTGCTGCTGTACAACGTGCCGCAAGACAAGATGGTGTAGCACGTCGCTAATTCCAGATAAGTTTGTAGGGGCGGGTTTAGGGATAATTTTTGTCTATAAACCAACAATATCTCAACAAAACCCGCCCTTTTCCCCTTTCTTCATTGGCAAAAATACTCTGATATTATGGAGAATTTGTTATTTCTTGAATTAACTGTTCGGGAGTCATAATTCTAGGAGTTGCAACAGGGAAATCTTGAGGATTGCGGGTAACAATTGCATCTAATTGATTGACAACAGCAGTAGTGTATTGAATTGCATCTTCAAAGTCTCTAAAGTTTGTAATTAAAGCCATATTGATTGCGGCTGCATCCACTGTAGCAACTTGGCACACAGTAACTATGTCCCTCAAAAACTCAATTGCTAAATCTCGACCTTTGTCTCTACGGATAATGTAGTAAAGATCGCCAAAGGAAGATGCTGAAATATAGCCTTCTATTTGCCCTTGTTCAACCAGAGATATAACTATTTCGCTATTTCCAACAAAAGGCTGTCGCTCAATGGCAACATCCACAATAATATTAGTGTCTAAAAGCACTTTCATAGGTTATGTTTCTCCTTTAAAGCTTCCCATCTCGCCTCATCTGGGTCAAAATCAGGAGGTGCCGGTTGTGTTTTTTCAAACCAATCTTGCAAAGCTTTGATTTTCGTCCGTCGCTTCGGCTTCTCTGGCTGTGATTCAGTTTCGGAAACTGTAGAACTAGCAACTGTTTCAACTACCTGCAAAACAATCACTTCTACATCTCCAGACGGTAACTTAATGGGTTCGGTAATTACTAAGTTACCTGCCGCATCAACTTTCCCCTTGAGTTTGTAAGCTTGCATGATATTTCTCCTATAATTCTGAAAGCACAAAAAATCTTATATTGTTCGTAAAGCTTGCTCTTTAAGCAGCGCATCTGCCCAAATTTCCTCTGCTTCTGTCAGGGCTGGAACCGGTTGGGAATTGTAGTTGATTTGCAGACTATAGACAGCGCGATCGTACACTAAATCTAACAAAGCTTTCAAATCTACAATTGGCTCGACATCACCTGATAACAAAGGTAGAGGAAACGAGGGAATTACATCAGCTAAATTAAAAGCATACAAATCAGCTAAAGGTCGGCGTTCTCTAGGGCTGATTAAAATGCGATAATCACTTTGAATATTATTTTCTAAAATCGGCATTGGCTCCCAATGACGGAGCAAATCAATTTCCACTAAATGAGTGTAACTAGCCAAAACATTTTGACGTTTTGCTTCATAAGTTTCCCGTCCTTTGCCTGGACGTTTGTTGACAGGCGAGAGAATTTCTATAGCTGTTACTACTTGATTTGTGCCTACCTTTCGTACTTCTAAATAACCTTGTCTAATGGTTTCAGGTATGGGAACTGTAACCGTTATTGGTTGAGTTGGAGGTGATAAAACAGCTACATTAGTTGTTGAATTTGTGGCGTTTGTGGGATGCTGTACCATCACATCAGGAATCCCAACTAACAGAGGATTTTCTCCAATGATTTCGTAGATTCGCCGCTCAATAGCGACAATATATTTAGGTTGTAGTTGAGGCGCTAATAATTCCAGGAGAGCAGCAATTAGTAAGTGATGGAAGCCAGACCATAATTCGGGGCCTTCTAAATAGGGATTCATACCGGGAAATGGTGATGGCATAGTAGACCTCGCTGTTGATTGCCTACTTTGTATTGTAGATGTTGCTAAGGTGAGTGGCGATAAGCTTTTCTTCTTCTGTTTTCCTTGTTCGCCACCAAAAAATTAAATATGTAGGGGCGGGTTTAGGGACAAAATTTGTAGATATACCGATAACATCTCAACAAAACCCGCCCTTACCCACAGATAACAGAAAAAAAACTATTTTTTATAATAGTTGGATTTAGCTTGCATAGGCATGGGTGCAGGGCGGGTTTTGAACAAAGTTTTCTGGTGAAATAACAAAGATTATCCCTAAACCCGCCCCTACAAATTCCAGGCGATCGCGCGATCGCTCTTCCTCTATAACAATTATCCTTAATTTAGTGAGGAACTAAAGATTGAGAACGGTCTCCTGGAGAATCATTAAAAATTGCTCCTCGCTGAACTAAATCTCACTTCATTGGTTCAGTGTTTCCAGATCTGTTTATAGCGGAGTTGAAGTCAGCTTGGCCGATATTGGCGGCAATCGAAATACCACTCGTGTCGATATAACCCGGCTTGGCATCTCTAAAGTCTCCGTTGCTCAGGACAGCTTTTACTATTTGTAGATCTGCTGTAGAAATGTTGGCATCAATGGTAAAGACTAATATTTTCTTATTACGCTTCATAGTTATAAATCGAGCGTCTAGAACAGGAATTCCCAATACTTCAGTAAGCTGCCCTGACTTAAAGAGAGTTTCAATTTGCTCAAGACCTGATTGAGAACCTTCTAAAATTAGTCTGACGCTTCCTTCTGCAATATCAACTATTTCTATAGAAAAATCTCCAGTCTTTTTCTGTAAAAGGGCAATAATTGCGTTTATCTGAGGTAGATCCACCTTAGCTGCAGTACCGGCAATGGCATATGCCACTCTTGCTTCAGATTTCTTTTGGTCTTCAGTTTTATCTGCTGGTGTAGTTAATCTATCCATAGCGTCACAGGTTTCTCTGCTGCTGATACCAAGACCTTTGTTTGCTGGTTCTTCTATATCCCAGTCAACAATGTCTTTCCAGTTCAAACTTAACTCACGGCAAATGTTTTGAAAGATTTCCTTATCAATTTCTTTGCCAGAAAAAAATTTAGACACAGTTTGTCGAGTGCATCCGACACTTCCAGCTAGGTAGTCCTGTGTCCAACCTTTGCATTTAAAGGCTTGTTTCACCATTTCAATACCTGTTGTTGACGCTTGGAACGACCTTGCCATAATTTCAAGAAAAGCTTTTACACAAGTTTGGCATAAGTTTTACATTTTACAAAAGAGTGAGATAAGTTTTACGTTTAAGTATTACCACGACTTACGATTTGTCGTGCACACTCGAAGAGTCTACAACTTTACAGAAACTTATTCGAGGATTAATTTATGACTAAAGCCAACAAAAATAGAGCCAAGAAAAATCAAGCTAACAATATTTCTGAACATTGGTATCAAGAACGAATTCGTGAAGCTAAAACTAGCTTTAACTTAGCTATCAGTCTAGCTGCAACAACAGCTATCTTTGGTCTTGGCGCTGGTGTTTCACTTGTCGCGGGAAATGTATCTGCAACAACAGCTACAACTGCAGCAAGTCTTGTCTCTGGTGTAGCAAGTCGCCGCGCTTTCAAACTTTATGAAAAAGCCAGCCAAAGCCTTGATGAAACAGCAAGGAAACTGTTAGATGATTCGTCGGACTGAGACGAAAATTTGTTCGCCAGCAGAAAAATTAAATTTGTAGGGGCGGGTTTAGGGACAAAATTTGTAGATATACCGATAACATCTCAACAAAACCCGCCCTTACCCACAAATAACAGAAAAATAACCAATCTTTTCTAATAGTTAGATTTAGCTTGCATAGGTATGGGTGCAGGGCGGGTTTTGTACAAAGTTTTCTGTGAAATAACAAAGATTATCCCTAAACCCGCCCCTACAAATTTGTGGCGATCGCGTAGCGTGGGCTTTGCCCAATCGCCTTTCATTCCAGATACAGCGACTGGTTTAACTCCCTAGATAGAGCTTCTAGCTAGAAGAACCTGAAAAAATCAGGATGAATGTATTTTGGGCATACTAGCCATGAACTTTAACTTTTCTGACCTATTTTGGATATTTCTAGCAGTCTTATCATTCCTACCAGGACTGCAAAAACGTCGAGTGGAATTCCAGCGAGTGCAAAGTTTGCGGGAGTTTGAACAACAGCGTCGCAGCCGAGTAATTTTGCTGATTCACCGCCAAGAATCGCTCAGCTTACTGGGAATTCCGATATCCCGCTACATCTCCATTGAAGACTCAGAACAAGTCTTACGAGCGATTCGCTTCACACCGCCGGATGTACCAATTGATTTGATTTTGCATACACCAGGAGGATTAGTACTCGCCACAGAACAAATTGCCAGAGCACTGATTCGCCACCAAGCCAAAGTTACCGTCTTTGTCGCACACTACGCCATGAGTGGCGGCACAATGCTAGCTTTAGCCGCAGATGAAATTGTCATGGATGCTAACGCCGTTTTAGGGCCAGTCGATCCGCAATTGGGCAACATGGCAGCAGCCAGTGTACTCAAAGTCGTTGAACAGAAGCCCATTGCAGAAATTGACGACCAAACCCTGATTATGGCAGACCTGTCACGGAAAGCGATCGCACAAGTGCAGCGGTTTGTGCGGACACTCCTTAAAGACGATGTGCCAAAACCCAAAATTGACCCAGAAAACACAGAAAAAATTATTGAATTCTTGACCACAGGACAAGTCACCCATGACTATCCCATCACAGTGGAAGAGGCGACAGAACTGGGTTTACCAATAACCGTTGGTCTGCCGCCTGCCATCTACAATCTCATGGAATTGTACCCACAGCCTCAAGGAGGACGACCTTCTGTGCAGTATATCCCCATGCCCTACCAACCGCGTCCAGCGTTACCAGAACCAAAGGGAAGACCATTACCAGACCAAGATCAGCGTTAAAGTTACGGCATCGGTAAGGGGCTGGGTGCTGTCTCTGGTATTGGCAACCCAGACGGGCTGGGTTGTGTCTGTGGTGCTGCAGTGGGTAACGGACTGGGTGATGTCTGTGGCGTTGCAGTGGGTAACGGGCTGGGTGATGTCTGTGGCGTTGCTGCGGGTGACGGGCTAACTCTTATCCGTGGTCTGCGAGCGGGAGACGGGCTGGTTGTCCGTGGCGCTGCTGATGGCGTTGGAGAGGGAGACGGGCTAGGCTTTGCCTGTGGTGTAGGTGATGGCGTTGGAGAAGGAGACGGCGTTGGTGTTGTCCTTGTTCTGGGGAATTTAGTTTTCACCAGATTTTCCGCCTCAAGGTCAAGTTTCTGACGCATTGGCAAGGAAGCAATTCCTGTGACAGGTAAACCAGCTTTCTGCTGATATTGCCTGACAGCAGCTTCAACTTCAGAAGTGTAAAACTGATTGCGGGGTAAAGGCGGCTTGAGTTCCAGCACAAGGTTCAGGCTGGCTTGCAGAATTTTCATCAATTCAGCAGCCATATCCTGAGTTTGGGGGCCAGCTAGACCATCAACTTGTATCTTATAACCCTGCTGAAACTGGCGAACTGCAGCTACAACTTCCTTATCCGTCAGGTTATCCCCTGGCTTGACGTCGTATCCCAAGCCAGCCAAGACAGCACGCATTTCTTTAGGGGTATAGTCACGACTGCGAGCTGCGTAAGCAACATCGTAACTCACCAAACTTGCTGTTAAGCCGATGCCCAGGGCAGCAATTCCCATTCCATAGCGATTCCACATACATTACACTCCTCAAATTGATGATTAAGTCAGAGGACAATTTGAACAGGTACAGTTTAAGCTGAAATGTACCATTTTTTTGGGCTTATCCCGATACTTTTCTGGGTTCTAGATAGTACCAATCTGAGCATGCAAAACTCAAGGATGTTGTCAGTTTTTATTTGTCTGCTTCTTCCTTGCCCCATTTCAGGTGGAATTAGCCTCTGACTCCCAATCCTCACACACAACAGATTGCGATTCCTCATCTAGATCGCGCTCATTGCTTCTCTCCCGGAGATACTTCAGATCAATAATCTCTAATCATTCAAAAATGTCATCCTTACAAAAATTGACTAAAAGAACAAGTCAAGCCCGCCGGAACCTTTGGTTTGAAAGAGTAATGGCGAGTTTAGCATTATTAAACCTGATTTTGGTGCTGTTTGACTTGAGTTATATACCCTTACGGGATTTCTGGCTACAGGGCAAAATACAGGTTCTTAGCTTTAAAGTCGGCCCCATCAAGTTTCCTGGCTTTCCTCTCAAGATTCCCCTTCCTCCAGTTACTAAGTGGTATGACCCAATTAAGGGTATTGAACCATACCGAGATACACAACAGTATTTGAACAAAGTGCGGGATCTGGAAACTCAGATTCGCGCCTTCGGACTGCGATCGCAACAAGCAGAAATAATCCTCCAAGATTTACGTCGTCGCAGCGAAGAAATCATTGATACGAATCCGTTTCAGGGCGCTAACAAGACAGGTGCTCTGGAAAAGCTTAAAAATCGGATGCGAGAGCATATATTTAGAGATAAAGATGCTTCTTCTAAAGCGGCATTTAGGCAATTTTGGAGCCAAGAATACTTAGTGAAAAATAGTCCAGAACAAGGACTGGATTTTTTCAACAACAAGATTCGACCTTTAATAGAAACTAACTACTACCGTCCAATTGGAGAAAATGGCCAACCTGAAGATTTTTTTGGCTTTATTGACTTCCCGTTTTTCGTCCTATTTGGTCTAGAGTTCCTAGGGCGTACCTGGTTGATTAGTCGCCGTCGCACCGGGATCAGTTGGCGAGATGCGATGCTGTGGCGCTGGTATGACATCTTGTTGCTAATACCAATCTTCCGTTGGCTGCGAATCATCCCCGTCACGATTCGCTTAAACCAAGCTAAATTGTTAGACCTTGATCGCATTCAAAGGCAAATTAGTCAGGGATTTGTTGCCAGCATCGCTGAAGATTTGACGGAAGTGGTAGTCGTTAGATTAATTAACCAAGTTCAAAGTTCTATTCGTCAGGGAGACATCGCCAATTGGCTATCGCGACGCCCAGTTCGCCCCTACATTGACCTGAATAATACCGATGAAGTAGCAGCCCTGAGTGGCTTATTTGTGCAGTTGACTGTTTATCAAGTTCTCCCCAAAATTAGACCAGATTTGGAAGCATTGCTGCAACACAATATTGAAAAGGTTCTTAACCAGTCTCCCGCATACAAAGGACTCCAAAACTTACCGGGAATGGCACAATTACAGCACGAACTAAGCGATCGATTGGTGAAAGAAATCTTCCAGGCTATCTATGACGGAATCAATAATGCTATGGAAGAAGATCCCGTCGGTGATCAACTGTTTCGACGGCTAATCGAACACCTGGGCGAAGCTTTAGGAACTGAAATACAAACCAAGCAAACATTGCAAAAAATTCAGTCTTTACTTGCTGACTTGTTAGAGGAAATTAAAGTTAATTATGTAGAGAACTTGTCTGAAGAAGATTTAGAGGAAATTTTGGAACAAACAAGAGCTATCCGTAAAATTTCTTAGCATTAGCTTCAAGACTTCCTCCTATCTTCCCTCAGCAATCAGGACTAAGTTTTGTCACAGGGGAGCAAAGAAAGGGCTTGGGATATCTCCACGGCTTATTTGTGTCACAGAATATAACTAATTGCGCTACACTCAAACATAGCGGCAGACAAAACTCTGTCCGTAGCTAGCCTTCTGGGAAGAAAATTTACCTTGAAGTGGGTTGTGCCCACTTTTTTTGTTGGAGTTCTTCAATGACTCATCCCCTGATTCCACAACTGATAGATTTAGCAACGCCCGTCGCTCTGACGCTAGGATTGGAGGTAGTAGGAGCGGTTTTCCATACCGACAGACGCCCACCAGTGCTGCGTGTGGATATCCGCAACTGCTTGGGTGATACTGGCTTGGACGACTGTGCACGGATGAGTCGGGCGCTAGAAGAAACATTAGATACCACGGATATTCTTCCAGAAGCTTACGTTCTGGAAATTTCCAGCCCTGGTATCTCGCGTCAGCTAACTACAGACCGAGAGTTCATTTCCTTCAAAGGGTTTTCCGTGATTGTCAAAACTTCGGAAGCTTTTGAGGGACAAAAAGAGTGGCAAGGAAAGTTGATGATGCGGGATGAAACAGCGGTTTACCTCAATCAAAAAGGTCGCGCAATCGCCATTCCTCTTCATCTAGTGACCGGGGTGCAGCTAGACGATAAAGATTAAAAGTTTGTTAGTTATTTGTTGTTGAGGATTGGTAATTGACTCTCAACAAATAACTAATAACTAATAACTGTGACAGGCGGGATGTCTGTCCTACAACAAACAACAGAATTATGGAGATTTGCTTATGTCAATAGTTAGTCTGCCTGGACTAAAGAAGATGATTGAAGAAATCAGTCAAAGTCACAACCTTCCTAAGTCTGCAGTTCAACAGGCGCTAAGAGAAGCCCTCTTGAAAGGTTATGAGCGCTATCGTCGCGCTCAACGCATGGATAGATTTCATTTTGAAGAAGACTACTTTGACAACTTTGAAGTCGATCTAGATGTAGAAGAAGAAGGCTTCCGGGTTCTCTCCACTAAAACTATTGTGGAAGAAATCAATAACACCGATCATCAAATTTCCCTCAAAGAAGTCCAGGAAGTTGCCTCAGAGGCACAATTGGGTGACTCGGTAGTTTTAGATGTGACCCCAGATCAGGGTGAGTTTGGTCGCATGGCTGCGATTCAAACTAAACAAGTTCTATCGCAAAAACTGCGAGATCAGCAGCGTAAGCTGATCCAGGAGGAGTTTGAAGAACTAGAAGGAACGGTTCTCCAAGCAAGAGCGCTGCGGTTTGAACGACAATCGGTGATTATGGCCATCAGCAGTGGCTTCGGTCAGCCAGAGGTAGAAGCCGAACTACCAAAGCGGGAACAGCTACCTAACGATAACTACCGCGCCAATGCGACTTTTAAGGTTTATCTCAAAAAGGTTCGCGAAGGCCCTCACCGGGGACCTCAACTGGTAGTTTCTAGAGCAGCGGCTGGTTTAGTCGTCTATTTATTTGCCAACGAAGTACCAGAAATTGAAGACGAAGTGGTTCGGATTGTCGCAGTGGCTAGGGAGGCTAATCCCCCTTCTCGTCATGTGGGCCCGCGTACTAAAATTGCTGTAGATACCCTAGAGCGAGATGTTGACCCGGTTGGCGCTTGTATTGGCGCTAGGGGATCACGCATTCAAGTGGTGGTGAATGAATTACGCGGTGAAAAAATTGACGTGATTCGTTGGTCACCTGACCCATCTACCTACATTGCCAATGCTTTGAGCCCAGCGCGAGTGGATCGGGTCTTACTGGTAAATCCAGAGGGGCGTCAGGCTCACATTTTAGTCGCTGAAGACCAACTGAGTTTGGCGATCGGCAAAGAGGGGCAAAATGTCCGCCTCGCTGCTCGTCTCACCGGCTGGAAGATTGATATTAAAGATGTTGCTAAGTACGACTATGAAGCAGAACATCGCAAAATGGAGGCCTTGCAAACCGCGGCTGCTGATGCTTTAGCACAGGAGTACGAAGACGATCCGGTAGAAACACTGAATATAGGTGATTCTGAAACATTTATGTCTAACACTTCTGGTGAGGAAGAGTAGGAAGAGGCGCATTTTGAGATGCTCTTGCTGAAGAATGCCAGCAAGTTGAAAGTTAAAGGCAAGGATTCTTGAAAAACATTTAATCTAAAAGGGAACTCAATCGCCAAGCATAACCTTTAACCTTCAACTTCCTAGCTTCCAGCAAGATGAAACCTAATTACCGACGTTGTTTGAGCTGTCGCCAAGTGGCATCCAAGCAGACTTTTTGGCGCGTTGTTCGAGTCTACCCATCGCAAAAGGTACAATTAGATCTAGGGATGGGGCGTTCTGCTTACCTCTGTCCCCAAGAGAGCTGTCTTTTGGCAGCTCAAAAGAAAAACCGCCTCGCGCGATCGCTGCATGCAGCAGTACCAGTACATCTGTACGAAACTTTGTGGCAGCGCTTAGCCGCGACGCCAGCAGCCAAACAAGAGTAATTGACAGGAGAACAATAACAACAGATTATGCATTAAATCCTGTCAGTGCACCTAAGCAGTAGTTAGGATAAAAGAAGTGATAGCTTATCAGTAGCGTTCTATCTTGGAGGTGAATGAGTCTAAACCTGAATAAACAAGCTAACCTTAAAAGCAATGATGGCATTAACGGGCCACCAAGCTTCCCAATTTTTTTAAGATTTGTGCAAGATTAGAAAAGAAGAATCTGATCCGAGCTAAGAATATCCAACTGGCTGAGGGTAAACTTGCCCTTTCCAAGCATTGATTGTCGATTATTTTTAGAAAAGTCTTCACAAAAGTTCAAAAATTCAGGCAAAATTTTAGGCATTGGACAGAAAAAAATGAGCAAACAGTCATTCGAGCGTTTGGGTATGGTGTAAAAAATCTAGGTAGGACGGGGAATATAGTGGATGAACAACGGCAAAATCAGAATTTACGAACTATCACGGGAATTAAACTTGGACAATAAGGACATCTTGAGTATCTGCGAAAATCTTAATATCGCTGTAAAAAGCCACAGTAGCACGATCACAGAATCAGACGTAGAGCGTATTCGAGCGGCGGCAGAAAAATATTCTGACCGCCCAACAGCTGTGAAAAATCGTGACAGTGCAACATCATCTCAAGTAGGCGACCGCTCACCAGCTAAAAAATTGCTGGGTCGTCCCAACGGTAAGCCGAGACAGGAAATCCTGCGGATTGAGCCGACGAAGCATCGCCCCCCCAGTTCTAACACTCAACAAGGAGGTTCTCAACTGGTAACCCCTCCTCAACCCCCTGTAAAGCCCGCAACTACTCCTCCAGTGAAGCCGAATATTAATCGACCTAGGTTGGTTAGTCAGCAGGAACGTCAGCCTGATCCCATAGTTGAGCAACAAGGGCAGGTGTCAGAGGAAAATATGGCTGCTGTTGAGTTGCCAGCCCCAAAACAAGTAGCCCAAGCAGCCCAAGCAGCCCAAGCAGCCCAAGCAGAAGCAGAAGCAATCCAAGCACAACTTGCTCAACCACCTGTAAGACCGGATCGGACAAAACCTCAGCTAAATTCAGTTGATAAGCCGGTTTTGAAGTCAAAGCAAGGGGAAGCAACGGTAGTATCAGAGCCGAGTAGCCCACCAAGAACTCGTCAGCCTGCTGCTTCTGCTCCCCAATTAAATACATCTGAATCTACAAAAGAAAGGCCTCGTAGTCCTGCTAAACCACAGGTTCCAGCACTCCAGAGTCCCCCCAGAAGACCAAGCCGTGATGGAAAAAATGCTGATTCAGCCAGCCTTTCTAAAACAGGTCTTAGAGGACAAGATGATAGCTCTTCAGACGAGGACATCCTACTAGAAGCTCCAGATCTCATGGATCTGAAGCTAAGGCGACCGAATGCTCCCAAACTTGTTCTCAATAAGAAAAAAGAATGGGAAGAAGAAAACGGTGAAGAAGAAGGAGCCAAAAAAGCTGCGGCAAAAACCAAGCGGCGGACTGAATTGTTCGATGATGAGGACGATGATCTCAGCGGTGATCTAGATAACAAATATGCCCCAGTCTTGGTAAGCGCTTCGGTGGCTCGCCCTCCCAAGCCTAAGTCAAGCCCAGGACAGCCAACTGCAGCTTCGGTTTCAACTCCCAGTATTAACCAGAAGAAAAAGCCGGGAGCGAAACTAGGCGGTAGCAGCAGGGCGGAGAACCGTAAGGCAAATCGAGGGGCGAAGCAAGGCGTACCCGAACGTGCAGAAAAAATTGTTTTGACTGGCTCCCTGACAATCAGAGAACTAGCTAGTCTGATGTCTATTCCTGAAACTGACATCATCAGAAAGCTGTTCTTCAAAGGAATGGCTGTCAGCATCACCCAAACCCTGGACGTGCCAACTGCCAAGATGGTAGCCGAGGAAATTGGGGTTGAAGTTGAGACAGCCGATGAAGAGCCGGAAGCAGGACAAGGCTCAGAAATGGTTGGTGATGAAGACCTGGAATACCTCCAGCATCGTCCACCAGTCGTCACAATTATGGGTCACGTCGATCACGGCAAAACCACTCTACTCGATGCCATCCGCTCTACCAAAGTGGCGCAAGGCGAAGCAGGTGGGATCACTCAGCATATTGGTGCTTACCATGTGGATGTTGAGCATGAAGGTCAGATGCAACAGGTGGTCTTCCTTGACACCCCCGGTCACGAAGCCTTCACTGCCATGCGGGCACGAGGAGCGAGAGTTACCGACATCGCGGTGCTGGTGGTTGCTGCAGATGATGGCGTCAGACCTCAGACCATTGAAGCTATCAGCCACGCCAAGGCCGCTGAAGTTCCGATCGTCGTTGCTATTAACAAAATTGATAAAGCCGGAGCTCAGCCCGATCGCGTTAAGCAGGAATTAACTGAATACGGATTGGTGCCAGAAGAGTGGGGCGGCGACACGATCATGGTGTCGGTCAGCGCTATCCAACAAGAAAACCTCGATACGCTCCTAGAAATGATTCTCTTGGTAGCAGATATCGGAGAACTCTCCGCTAACCCAGAACGAACCGCCAAAGGTACGGTAATCGAAGCCAATTTGGATAAAACCAGAGGCCCAATTGCTACTCTCTTGGTGCAAAACGGTACCCTGCGAGTGGGTGATACCCTCGTCGCTGGCTCCGTCTTCGGTAAGGTGCGAGCGATGATCGATGACCGAGGGGCGCGAGTTGAAGCTGCAGGCCCTTCCTTTGCTGTAGAAATACTGGGCTTGAGCGATGTGCCAGCCGCAGGTGATGAATTTGAAGTCTTTGAAAGCGAAAAAGAAGCCCGCTCGATTGCTAGCGATCGCAGTGACGATCAACGACTGTCCCGCCTACAACAGGTGATGGCGTCGAGGCGAGTCACCCTCAATAGCCTCTCAGCTCAGGCTCAAGAAGGTCAACTCAAAGAACTCAACTTGATTTTGAAGGCAGATGTTCAAGGCTCAGTAGAAGCAATTCTCGGCTCCCTGAAACAGCTACCCCAAAATGAGGTGCAAATTCGAGTCCTGTTGGCAGCTCCAGGCGAAGTCACAGAAACAGATGTAGACTTAGCTTCTGCTAGTGGTGCTGTGATTATTGGCTTCAATACCACTCTGGCTAATGGCGCGAGGCCTGCTGCTGACCGAGAGGGCGTTGATGTGCGCGAATACAACATCATCTACAAACTCCTAGATGATATTCAAGGCGCAATGGAAGGCCTCTTAGAGCCAGAGATGGTAGAAGAAACCTTGGGCCAAGTAGAAGTGCGAGCAGTCTTCTCCGTGGGTCGTGGTGCTGTTGCTGGTTGCTATGTCCAGTCTGGCAAAGCAATTCGTAATTGCCATATCCGAGTGCGGCGTAATAGCAAGGTGATCTACGAAGGTATCCTTGATTCCCTCAAGCGGATGAAGGAAGATGCTAAGGAAGTCAATGCTGGCTACGAATGTGGTATCGGTGTTGATAAGTTCAATGACTGGGCCGAGAGCGACATCATCGAAACCTATAAGATGGTAAGTAAGCGTCGTACTCTGTCTGCCAATTAAAGCAAGAGTTAAAGTTTGGAAGGTTGCAGGTTGAGTTGTTTAACCTGCAACCTTTTCGCTTGGAAACCTACAACCGTTGAGAAACCTATGCGCTCTTTCTGGAACGAGCCTTTCTTGTGGATTCATTTTGCCGGCTTGGCGGCTTTGCCCTTATC
>JAYFMV010000003.1:0-90287 GCA_042408245.1 Potamolinea sp. | reverse complement strand
TGCTCATCCACTAAAACCATCCAAGTATGCACCAAACCCACTTTTGGATTCTCATCCAGGGCAACGAACTTGCTTTTCCAATTTAGTTGGATCCCACAAGTCGTCATGGTCTAAGAATGCAATGTATTCCCCTCTAGCTTCGGCAATTCCGGTATTGCGTGCCACTGTGGCACCTTGATTTTCCTGGCAAAATCAGTCTTACTCGTGGGTCTTCTAGATCAGAAATCCATTGCACTGTTAGAATCTGAACTACCATCGTCAACAATTATTAATTCAAAATCAGTGAAAGTCTGCTGTAAAACACTATCTACAGTTTCTGACAAATAAGTCATAGCGTTGTAGGTTGGGATGATTGCAGAAACTTTTGGCATTTTGGGCATTCCTTAAGATAAGTTGCTAGATGAAGCAGTATTTACTTGGCGGATGACTCGTGCAGGATTTCCTACAACTACAGCTCCTTCAGGAACATCTTTAACTCACAACTGAACCTGCTCCAATTACAGCATTGTCACCTACTGTAATCGCCCCAATTAATCACAACATTTGCTCCAATATCTACGTTGTTGCCAATTTTGGGTGCGGCGCTGAATGAACCATCGGCAAGTTTTTTATTGCCAATAGTTGTAGAATTTCTCAAAATACAATTTTCACCGATTTGGGTTTCATGATTAACCACTAAACCATGACCATGTTGAAGTTGAAGATTTTTGCCTATTTGTGTATCCCAAGGAATTTCAATACCTAATAACCATTCAATCACAACTTGGTATAGAAAACGATAAAAATTCGCAATTTTTTGCAAAAAATTAGGTAGCTTTGCGAAGGCTTGGTTCAAACGAAACATCAATAATGTTAAGCGAGATTTGAAGCTTGTATCTTTATTAATTTGCCAGTCTTGCAGTATGTAATTGGTAAAATTACCCATATTTACAATAATTTTTTCTAAATTTAAGACTTACTTAGTTTAACAAGTTCAACAAGGAAGGTGAACGATTTAATGTGCCTCCTAATTCATCAACGAGGCGGCAATCCTGGAAATGGTCTACTAGAAGGTAATGGCGGTTCAGTAAGTAGGGAATTTTCCTCAATTTGCTTGTCGCTCCAGTCCCAACCAGCTACTCCAAACAAAGTCCACCAATAGAAAAAGAAAGTGGTATGACTCCAGATATTTTCAGTAATCATCCCTACAGGAAGAGCCAAAAGAAGTGCCAACAGAACTAAACACAGCTCACGTTGTCCATTTTTAGAAGATGATTGCCTAAATAATTGGATAAGATGCACAATCTGAACACCAAAAAAGAGCAAATAGATTACAAATCCCACAATGCCCCCTTCTACCAATGCACGGACGTAATCATTGTGGGGATAAAGTTGATTGGTACTTACGTGAGCACTGATTCCTAGACCATAACCAAGGATGGGGTATAGTTGCCATTGCCCCATTAGGTAAGTCCACTGCATAATCCGCCAGTTGAAACTATTACCGTCTCCTGCTGAAAGTAAGATGGCTCGCCAGATATCGATGTCCGGATTGCCAAGTGGTGTTTGACCAATCGAGCCTAGACGTTCTTGTCCAAACTCTGTACTGCCAAATAAGCCGATAACTACCACAAACAAAAGTATTCCACCAATCAGACTGGGTAAGCTCAATCTAGGAGCAATCAAAACCACAATAAACGTACCAAGCATCATCAAACCAAAAAGGGACTTGGTACTTACATAGAAAAAGGCAAGTAAGCCCAGCAAAAGTATCCAAGGTAAGCGCTGTTTTGACTGAGTGAACCTCCAATAGGTCAAACCCATAAACATTAAGATAAAAGTTACAAAGGTATTTGGGTGACCAAGCGTCCCTCTAATTCGAGATGTACTTTCCGAGGGTGCTCCACCAGTGAAATCTCCTTGGCTAGGAGCCAACAGAGGAGGTAACACCGAAGGCAAAAACATCTGTAGCGACGCGATTGTAACTGGTAAGAGCAGTGCCCAGAAAAGTGTATAGACAATTTGCTTAGGTGGGATTTTGTCTTTGAGCTGCGTCACTAGCAAGTAGACCATTACCCAGGAAAATAGACGTATCCACTCACGGATACTTTCTGCTAAAAATGAACCATCTAACCCCAAACCTCCCAGAGGTAAGAGGACTACCCATAATCCCTGGAATAACAACCAAGCCGCAAAAAACCACCAGAATCCATCAGTACGTATTTTCTGACCTGTCAGTAACATCACGGTCACATAAAGCAAAGTCAGAGCATCGACCCCAAGGGCAAATGCAGCAGGTAACTGTAAAGATGAGAAAACATCAAGGGAACTACGAAGAATCAGTAGTCCCAGTACGGCTTGCTCAAATCTGGCAAAGAAGAAGACAACTGCTGCGACGGCGACTATGGGTAAGAAGAGAAAGATGGGCTGAGTACCAACCAGGAACCCACTCAGGAGACCAAAGCCTACACCTACGACTCCCACCCCAAGTGCGATCAGGAAATATCGATGGTTGTGGTTCTTGCTTAGCATCGTTTTATCGCCCTCGCTCCAACAGATATAGACGCTTGCGATCGCTCTCCCCAAACCCCCTGACCAAGAGGAGCTTTTTCGGTTCTCCCCTGACCTTGGGGAACTATGAGGGATTGAGGTTTGTAGTTCTTCATCTGGTTAAGTCCTCAGAGATCTAGCCTCTGACAGAATTTTTAATAGGGGTTCCTATATCAGTTAAATTCTTGAAGAATTTCGACGGGGAATGGTAACGTTTCAGGGGTTTGCGATGCGATTTGTTCTTGCGGTTGGTTTTGCCATTAGCAACGATTCCCAATATCGGTGCACCAGTCGCTGTTAATTCGGATACGGTTTTGAGCAGCTTTCCTTTTGGCGTGAAGTTAGGGCGTACAATCATCACTAAGCCGTCACTGGACTGACTTAAGGCATGAGCATCAGCACAATTACTGACAGGTGGTGTGTCTAATATTACTAAGTCATACAGAGAAGCTGCTTCTGCTAAAAGATCCTTCATTGCAGATGACTCCAGCACAGAGGCTGGGCGATCGCCCAGTACACCACAACCTAAGATCGACAAGTTTTCAATGTCTGTCGGTTGCACGGCATGAAGCAGAGATATCTTTTTGTTAATGACATCCGTAAGACCAGGCCGCTCCAGGTATATTCAAAAAGTTTTGCTCTCCAGACTGACGCAAGTTAGCATCAATAATCAATGTCCGTCGAGACAACATGGCTGACACAGTAGCTAAGTGCGAAACAACCAGTGACTTCCCTTCTCCAGAGAGGGTACTGCTAACAACAATCAGTTGTATCTTATTTTGACTGCGAAACTCCAGGGTTTTGAGAAGACGGCGGTAAGGCTCAACTAACCTTGTATCGTTTAAGAAGCGATCAGGTTCCTCAAGGCTAAGTGCAGCTTGCGGGATGTCAGGTAAGACTCCCAACAGTGGCAGCTTCAGTAGCTCCTCAGCTTCTACACCATCGTGCAGTCGGTCATCCAGGAGCTCCAGAACTACAATTATGCCAACGCCTAAAATTGCTCCAAAAACTACAGCAATTACCAGCACGACTTTCTGATTTGGCCCAACCGGCAATTCGGGTACTTTAGCCTGTTCAATAATTCTGACATTACCAACCAGTTGAGCTTCCGCAATATGCGCTTCCTCCAGTTTGCCTTGCAGCAACTTCAGAGAAGCAGTAGCTTCTTCTCGTTGACGACTCAGTGCTGTCAGGGGTTGTTGTTTGAGTGGTAGCTGAGTAAGGCGCCCCTTGAGTTCAGCTCGCTCGCTCTGCAAAGCACGTAGCTTTTCTGTAAGTGCTGAGCGTTCGGTTTCTGCTGCAATGTATGCAGAGGTGAGATTCTGGCTGAGTGGGTCAGATGCCACATTCGCAGGGGGAATATTTTGATAGCTGGGTGCTATGCGACCAACTTTGTCGTTATATAAAGCAAGCAGAGAATCCCGCTTTTGCAAGAGCGATATCACCAGCGGATTATCATCTGTAAAACGTACCTGAGCTTCGCTTAACTTCGTGTCTAACTCAGCGAGTTTAACCCGTAAGTCTATCAGCTCTTTATCTTGCCCAATGCGTCCTGCTGCATAAGCATTCTGGGGATTACTATTGTCTGTTATTTTCTGCAGTTTGTTGACCCGTATCTTAACATCTTCAAGTTGGGCAGACAGAGTACGCTCTTGGTCTTCTAGAGTGCTGAGACTACTCACTAAGCTTTTGCTTTGTTCCTCGAAGGAGATAATGCCGCTTTCCTGTCTGTATCTGTTTTCCGCCAGTTCAGCTAGTTCAGCCGCTGCACGTCGCTTAGGTACCTCAATCTCTAAAAATTGTCGCACGGCTTTAGCCTCTAAGCGGAGTGCTTCAGTACTCTCCTCAGCCATGGCTTGTGCAATGGCATTGATCAGCTTGGTTGCCAATGCAGGGTCTTTATACTGATAGCTCAGTTCCAGAATATTCGTAGCCGGAACAATTTTTACTTTCATCCCCTTCTTAAGCTTATCCGTGACGATCTTGGCTTTTTCGCTCTCAGTTTCTTGTGGAAAAATCTGATCAACAGCTCGCTTCACAACCTTTTCCGATTTCACCAGTTCTGATTGATTTCCCAGGGGGTTAGCGCCACCTGGTACACTAGCAGTCCCTTGGCTGAGGTCGCGCCCTAATTCAGAAATACTCACTTTTTTCTCCTCCATCATCAACCGCGCACTCACTTGGTACACTTTTGGGGTAACCGCTAAATAGGCGATCGATGCACCAATCACGGCAGTTAAGGCAGCTAGAGCAGGCCAACAATGCCGCTTGAAGACTGATGTTAAGGATGAAATGCTTTTGCCCATGAGATCTACTTTTCTCCCTTAAGGAAGCAACATCGGAACGTTCCTGAAACCTGGGATGACAAGTAAAGGTACGAGCCAGATGTCTTGCTCGATGCTTTAGGCTAAATTATCCCTTTATTCAACAATGCCCCTTTAAGCTATAAAGTTCACTCCTCAAATGGCTAATAATTGAGGGTAAACATAACGTTACATCCTTCAGGCCGAATAATTAAGTTTGAGTTACCTACCAAGAGCTAGGAGGTACTGCATTTTACTTGAACTAAAGACGATTTTCTTCCAAAATCTCAGCAGGTTTCTTGAAAGTCTTGTCTAATTTAGCGCTTTGCTTAGATGAGTTGGAGATTGTTGCATAAAGCTTCAAATTTTCAGCAGTAATGTTCTCCCAAGTATAGTAAGTATCGACATGATTTTTGGCATTCTTAGCCATTACCGCAATCTCTTGAGGGTGATGGATCGCCCAGTCCATACCACGCATACATGACTCTACATTTCCAGCTTGGAAAAGTGTCCCCCGTTGCTCATTAAGTAATTGCTGATGGGGAGGAATATCGCTAGCAAGTACGGGGATACCCTCCCGCATACCTTCCAACATTGCCAAAGGTAATCCCTCCAAATCCGAAGGTAATGTAAACAATCCTGCTCCTCGCACAATCTCCGCTAGACGTTCTCCCCGTAGTTCACCAGCGAAGATTATGTCTGGATTCCCTGACGCCATTTCGTATATTTTGGAGGTGAATGTAGTAGTATCGCTAACTCCACCAGCAAAGACAAGTTTCCAGCCAGCAGGTTTCAGCTTTTGGAAGGCTTCGATCAGCAAGTCGGCACGCTTTTCTGGTACCAGTCTGCCCACAAACAGCATATACCGACCTTGCTTGAGACCTAGTTTTTTGACGAAGGGAAAACTGGGGTCTGACTGAGCATAGCCTGCTGGAGCGTTGGGGATATAGACTGTCTCCCGACCATAGGTTTGTGAAAAATACGATCCCAGTGCTTCTGAGACAACGACTATTCCATGAGCGCAGCGTACCGCAGCCTTTTCCCCTGACTTAATTAGGAAAGTAGAAGTTGTACCCCACTTAGCCCGTTGCCAATCTAACCCTTGACAGGTAACTACAATCTTTGCACAGGAGCTAATTCTTGGTATCCAGGTAAATAGAGCTGGCCCCAAAGCATGGAAATGAATAATATCGTATTTCTTGCCGCTAGCGCAGATCGCTCCCAGTGCTGAAGTTATAAAGGCATCCACCCCTCTTAAAGGTAGACTTGGTAGAGTGATGACTCTTACGCCCTGAAAGTCATAAGTTTCAAACCAGCGATAGTCAGTGTAAGAGGAGCGAGCAAACAAATCTACAGAGTGTCCCTGTTCAACCATACGGGGATAAACTTCTGCACAGTAATGCTCAATACCTCCCTGCTTTGGGGGTAAACCTTTGGCACCAATTACGGCAATTTTCATGAGGGCTAAAATCCTTTAGATCAAACAGAAATAGATGTACTGAAAAGTGCAGATTTTCAATCTGCGTGGGTTTGGTAGAGAGTAATCCAAGCCACGGACTAGGTTTGATTTTGTCCCTTAACCCAACCTGCAAGAATTGGGTTTTATTAAATTCAAAGCCTTTAGGGGCTAACCGCAGAGAGCGATCTGCGCTAGCTCTTGGGCTTCGCCCCGCTCCGCTAACAGAGCCGCTCCGCTGTTTTCATGCCCGGTTTTCATGCCCGTAGGTCTGTAGGGCTGTACGCAGCAGCGCTTCGCTATCGTTGTTCCCAGCGTTGCCACATTTCGCTGTAGACATCGGTAACTACAGTGCGAGCGTCATAAGGTTGAGCGCTACGCACACATGATTCACTTGGAAAAGCTTCAGGTTTCAGCAATACTTTGCGTAAGCTATCTGCGATCGCCACTGGGGTACGTTCTTCACAGACAACCCCACTATCAGCAGCCAGTAGTTTTGGGGTTTCACCACATCTAGTTGTCACCACTGGTGTCCCGCAAGCAAGGGCCTCAAGGACGACCAAGGGTAAACCTTCGTAAGCGCTACTCAAAACAAAGGCATTACAAATACGATGTAAGTCTGCAAGTTCTGTTTGGTTAACTGCTCCAAGCATGGTAACTTGTTTAGACAATCCAAGCTGAATAATCTCAGAACGTACTTGATCGGCTAACTCCCCATCACCGGCTATGAGTAGATGAATATTCGGCTCATTTAAGGCCGCAATAGAACGTACTAACAGAATCGGATCTTTTTGGGGATGCAGGCGACCTGCAAACAAAACAAATCGAGTATCTTCAGGTAGGTCAAGGCGCTGTGCAAAATTGCGTCTTCCCTCCTCACGATCCTCCAGTTTTAGCGGGTAGAAAATCTCATTGTCAACTGTGTTTTTAATATAAGAAACACGCTCAGCAATCGTTGGATAACGCTGCCGATAAAGTTCTGCAGACTCAGTATTGCACGAAAAAATTTGAGTGAATTGACCAACTAACAGACGTTCTAGGGCAAAATATGCGGCTGGAAATCTTCGCCAAAGGATGGCATTTTTATTCCCCGCAGCTTTCATCTGCGTCTGAATATCATTGTGAATGAACAGGGTTTTATCTCCCTGCCATTTCAGGGCTGCGAAGGTTGGCTCTAGCCGATGAAAGTGCATAAAATCCGAAGCAAAGCAACGCCCTAAAAGGGCAGATGTATATTTTATTGTCGTGGGTACTAAGCTTCTGAAATTATCATTTTGCAGTGGGAATAAAGGCAGGAAACTAACCGATCTCCCCGCTAATTCTGATTCCTGCCATTTACCTATAGGTTGGCTTGGATCGTTTCCTGTTCCTACAAGACGCACCTCAAATTCGCTAGGAGCATATTTGATAAAAAGGCTGATGACTGTTTGAATGCCGCCGATAGTCGTATACCAGGGATTGAATTGATAGAAAATCGTCAAAACAGGTTTACGCATAAAGAAGGACTTTGGGTATTTTACGTGTAACCACTTAAAAAAACTTCCTATAGATTCATACGAATCTATCGTTCATTGGAAATCAATTTTGACTTTTATCCCCCCCCAGAATACAGATGACAATTTTATTAAAGGATAAAGCTTTAATAAAAAATTCTATGTCTAACGAAAACCATGATATCAGTAATTTCACTGATTGCAATAGATTATTTATCTTATATGAAAATTCTTCTATTTGTGGAAGATAATTTTTTTAAATAAAAAAATTATCCATAGTTTAAAAAAAACTATGGTTTCTTTATTACTAGCAATCCCTTAACTATTAAGTTTGAGAGCGTTACTTCGTTGCACTTAATAGGCAATGGTTTAAACTATTTTTGAGTTTTAATCGTATCTTTACCTCTCATCGAAATCTAGACAATGCTAGATCAGCCAGCAGAGTAGTACTACTGAGGATTCGAGGTACGGAATGTCATAGAAAGAGTGGAAGTGCAAGTTATGTTTCCCACTAGCGCTCCACTGAGCTTTCATGTCACGGTTATATAGCGGGGTCATCAATACCTCGCGATTATCGGCTTAGAAGCAGTTGTTAAGAGACCAGGGCAGATCTCCCTATGTTTCTAACACATTCCCAAAAAAGTGCCACCCTTTTTTTTACAAGGAATCACGCAGAGGAGCGCCCTGCGCATTTATGCCAGGGATGAAAACAAGCTAGCAGGATTTATCCTGCCTAAAATATTTCTTAAATTAATCCAAAATATTACTCGCTATCGTGTAGAGTAAAGAAAGGAGTAAAGCGATGCTAGTTTTAGAGTTCAAAGCCTACGGACAATCAAATCAGTTTGCAGCCATTGACGACGCAATCCGTACCGCTAAGTTCATCCGTAATAGCTGTATCCGGCTGTGGATGGATGTCAAAGGTACGACCAAGAACGACTTGCAGAAATATTGCGCTGTACTGGCTAAAGAATTCCCGTTTGCTAACGAACTCAACAGCATGGCTAGACAAGCTAGTGCTGACAGAGCTTGGTCATCTATCTCCAAATTCTACGACAACTGCAAAAAAGGAAAACCTGGCAAAAAAGGATTCCCTAAGTTTCAGAAAGATTGTCGTTCAGTTGAGTACAAAACATCGGGATGGAAATTAGCAGATGACCGTAAATCAATTACCTTTGCTGACAAAAAAAGCATTGGTAGACTGAAACTCAAAGGGACTCGTGACCTACACTTTTACCAAATTGACCAAATCAAGCGGGTCAGATTGGTAAAACGTGCTGATGGTGTGTACGTTCAGTTTTGTGTGTCTGTTGACCGCAAGGAAATTGTCGAACCTACGGGTAAAACCATTGGGTTAGACATGGGTTTAAAAGACTACTACACCGATTCAAACGGTGTGACGGTTGAAAATCCGAAATTTCTGAGAAAAGGTGAAAAGGTTCTAAAACGCTCACAAAAACGAGTTTCTAGAAAAGTAAAAGGTAGCTCCTTCGGAGCCGCTTCGCTATCAAAGAACAGAGGCAAAGCTAGACAGGTTTTAGGTAAACGCCACCTCAAAATAAATAGGCAACGTAAAGACCACGCTGTAAAGTTAGCGCGGTGCGTAGTTCAGTCTAACGACTTGATCGCCTATGTTAGCGAAGCGGGGCGGCGAAGACGCCGCACAGATTTGAGGATAAAAAATATGGTGTTAGCGAAGCGGGGCGCGTTTAGCGCACAGAACCATTGTCTAGCTAAGTCCATCAATGACGCTTCTTGGTATCAATTTAGAGTTTGGGTTGAATACTTTTCCCAAGTATTTGGCAAGGTAACAGTTGCCATTAACCCAGCCTATACGAGTCAAGAATGCTCTAGTTGTGGTGAGATTGTTAAGAAGAGTTTGTCTACCAGAACCCATGTTTGTAGATGTGGGTGTGTGATGGACAGAGATCACAACGCTGCTAGAAATATCCTTTGTCAGGGATTGAGTACCGTAGGACATACGGGAACTTTTGCACTAGATGCAAGCAACGCTTTAGGAGAATCGACCTCTACTCTGGTTGGAGTAATCCTGTCAGAGCAAGTTGGCTCGTTGATTAAAGAATCCCCTCGGCAATAGCTGCGGGGAGTGTCAATATCTTTGTATAAATTCACCACCAGGCCATCTCTACTTCATACTTCAGATACAGCGGATTTCATATTTATAAAGTACAGCAATCCGCTGTAATCAACACCAAAGCAAAGCATTAGGCCGACTGCTGTATGGTTGCAATTGGGTGCGAGATTATCTACACAGGACTTACGCACGCACCTACTCTCATTACGCAGAATCTCTGCAAACAAAGGGGGATGGGAGAAGATAGGTTAGGAGAGGGCTTACCTACTTCGGGTGGATAAGTCATAATTAGCATTCACAGACGTTAACAGAAATTCATGAATAAGAAAATTTTGCTCCCCTTGGCAATCACAACTTTAGTGCTAAGTGGGTATCCCACTATTAAAGTAGCTCAAGCTAATCAACCCCTGCAAATAGCTGAAGCTGAGTCCGTCTGGAAGCCATTCTCTTCACCTGAAGGAGGCTTTACAGTATTATTTCCTGGTACACCGAACACAGATAAGCCAAATACCAATACCCCAGGAGATTCCAACACCTTGCAATCGTTTTCTGTGCTGCGCGAGAACGAAGCACTTTATGTAGTATCTTACAGGAATGTGTTGGAGCAAGTTATACAAAACTCCCGCGATCCTAATAAGGTGCTAACTGCCGTAGTCTCTCGCATTTCTCAAGGTTCCAAGGGGGAGTTGTTGAAGGAAAAAAGCATTAGTTTAGGTAACTTTCCAGGAAAAGAAATTAGACTTAAATTAGAGAAAAACATTTTTTTAATAGGCAGAATATATTTAATAAATCAACGGTTATACCAATTATTTGTGGTGACCAACCAGGAAGCTAATTTAACCAAAAGTATCGATGGATTCTTCAATTCGTTTCAAATTTTGCCAGAGTCTCCAGCATTAAGAAAACTCACTGTTGAAGACTTCAATCCTCTATTAAAACGAGCTGTTTGTAGTCAAAACTGGCCTCAATCTCTAGAAATACTTGAGCAAATGATTCCAATTGCGCCTAATTCAGAAGTTCGCAGTCAGTTGGCAAGTTATCAAACGCGATTAAAAAATCTTGCTAATTCGAGAGAGAGAATCCCCCCTAATTTACTATCTGATTGTGCCTCTGGTAAGTGAAAAATTGTACTTTGTTTTTGGTTAAAACAATTAACTGGTTTTGAGTTACTATCAACCAGTTTTTGCATCAGTTGCGGATGTTTGGTGCATTTTTTGTAGGTTGGCCATAAATAAATCCATTTCCACCTGTTCCCAAGAAAACTCGTCCAAATACATTCATGTCTCCGACTAAGACACGGGGTTCTCCAAAAGAACCATTGGGATATTCAGCAACTTTTACCCAAGTTTTCCCTAAGTCAATAGAACGGAAAACTCCGACTTCACCTTTGACTTTACCGTGAATAAAAACAGTCGCATGGTTGACACCCGTTGCGGCTTTACCAAATCCCAAAACTTGAGCTTCTTCAACCGTGGCAACTTTCACAAAATCCACTCCAAAGTTGCTGGAACGATATAAACCTTTTTCCTTGAGACTCACCCAAACTTCACCCGCCATACCTGGTAAAGTCTTGATATTAGCCCCATTCCATATTCCTGTCGGTAGTGCTTTATTGACGATTTTCCAGGTTTCGCCACCGTCGTTGGTACTAAGCAAACCGGTTACATGGTGATAAATGTAGAACGTTCCTCCCTGGACAGAATCGGCTGCTAAAGTTTGTTGTCGATTCCATAAATCTGGATGTGCTCCCCCACCAATTTCTTTTTGTTCAAAAAATGTGATTCGTTTCCAAGTATTACCGCCATCTTTGGTGAAATATGGGGGTGTTCCATTGCTTGGTTGCCAAACAATATTTTGGGTGTTTGTGGCTGATACCGCAACATTTCCGAAAACTAAATCTTTAGGATGGGTTTTCTTTTCAATTGAAGCAAAGTTCTGCCAAGTTTTGCCATTGTCCTTAGAAAATCCAGCTCTTATTGTTTTAGGATCGTGATGATTGGCTCCAACTGAAACTATAAAATTAGGGTTGCCGCTACTATAAGTAATGCTGGTTGTTGTATTGAAAACCCCTTGTTTATGATTTTTATTAGGAAAATAATCTAAGGAGTCATGTCTAAAGCCATCAAAATCTGCGATCGCGCTAATAAAACTTGCTCCGTTAGGAGTACTGATACCATCAAAGGTGACAGTTTGCTCAATACCATTGACAGTAGCTGACCATTTAACCTGATTTTCGTAACCGTTTTCTGTTTTCCAAACACCAATACCATTAGTAAGCCAAACTTGTCCTGAATGGAAGTTAGAGATAGCAATACCTCCAGAAATATTCCAAAAACTCCAGTCTGGGAACCAAGGAACTTTGTCCAAGGTATTCTGTAAAACTACCCAGTTTTTACCTCCATCATCTGAACGATAGATACCATTAGGAGTCATGGGATAAGTAACAGTAAAAATAGTGTTTGGTTTGTTGGGGTCAACAGCTATAGCAGAGTAGTTCTTAGCTTGTTCTGGTGTGATATCTTGCCAACCTGTTGAAGTGAATTTCCACACCATTCCACGAGGGTCTTTTTCCTGTTTGTAGAAGGTGGTAATGAACTCTCCTTTGCTTGTTACTACACCTTGCTGAGGTACTAAATCTTTACTAGGAAAATCTTTTAAAAGTTGCCAAGTTGTACCTGCGTCAGTGGTGCGGTAAATACCTTTGCCAGATACGCCAGCATAAATTACTTTCGTTTTGCCATTAAGATTACCTGATGATGGGTCGAAAACAACATAAGTTACCCCTGGATGTTGGGAAACTTCTGGGTGAGTTTCTCCGAGGGGAACTGTGTTTACTTGCGACCAAGTTTGTCCACCGTCGGAACTTTTCCACAGTCCATTCAAACGAGAGCCAAAATATACTACATTGCTATTGTTGGGGTCTACGGCGAGGCGTTCTCCAGTCCAGCGCCAAGGTTCATTACCCCCCATTGGTACTTTGAGGCTGAGGATTTGCCAGGAATTTCCCTGATCGCTAGACTTAAGTAAAGTTCCTGGGGTTACACTTTTTTCGTCTTTCTTGGTGTAATCACCTGTAGCCACATAGAGAATTTTGGGGTCATTAGGAGCGATTGCAACACTTTCAATACTGAGTGATATTTTCTGGGGTAAATTATCTCCTCGTAGCAATTGCTTCCAAGTCTGGTTAGTGGGATTCCAAGCAAATAAACCTCCTGTATCAGTCCGAATATAAATCAGGTCAGAAATTTTAGGATGGATAATTATTCCTGTGACAAAGCCACCGGCTCCCATCTTGACATCGCTCCATTCGTATGTTTCACCTGTAGGTGTGGTAAATAGAGTTTTGTCAGTAGATAGGGCAAATACAGTGCTACTAATATTTGAGGTAAATAACGTTTTGGCAGAAATAGTTAGAAAAAGGGTGATAATTGCTACAGCTATGTATACAAATTTCCTGGTTAGCAAATATCTAAGATGTTTCATAGTTCCAAAAAATTTACTTTTCAGGCAATTTAGCTCCCTGACTTCTTAAAGAAGTCGGGGAGCTAAGTAACGCCAAAATTTATTTCAGCAAACTTTGTAATTCCTTTTTTTTACCTGTTTTATCCAGACTTTTGAAAGTTTCTGCTAACTGCAGTGAAAAGATATCGAGATTATACTTTTTCTCCGCTAAGCGTCGAGCACGTTGTCCCATTTCTTGAGTTTCATTGGGGTTTTCAATCAAGTAAGAAATGGCTTGTTTCCACCCTTGTACATCTCCAGGTTCTACCCAAAAACCAATTTTTTCTTTTTCAATGTCAATATTGACTTGCCGATGCTTGGTCATGATTGTAGCTTTACCCATTGCCATAGCATCAAGGAGACTTGTCAGCCCCCACAAAGGACAATTGTCTATTCTATCGGGAGGGATATACAAAGGAATCGCGATCGCATAAGCTTTGTCATATTCTGCTACAAGTTCGTTCCAAGAAAGAGCTGTTGTTGCTGTTGGATGATTGTAGTTAATCTTGACATTAGTTTGAAGATTCTGGAGTTTAGGAGCTGAAGCTTCTGAGCAATATATCTGCAATGGATAATCAATTCCGTCAAAAGCATTAGCCAGGGAAGTATAGTCACGATTTGAATTTCCCGCACTCATGAAGAAGCCATTTTCCCTTGTTACCAAGTTCTTCTTTCCTAGCTCATAAGATGGTAAATCTGGCCCCCAATCTAGCAGAGATAGTTTTTCTTCAGGGATACTAAACTCATCTCTGAGTTGTTCAAAAACGCGACTACTTAGACAGATTAAATTGTCATGTCCTTGAGCAAATAATTGCAGAAGAATCTTACTCTTTACTCCACTTTTAAACGGTCGTTCTAGTTTAACAACAACTGGCTTATTAAATATCTTTAACACATGAAGTAATGCCAATAGCAGTGTACTTGTTTGGCAAGTTGAGTAAACAAGATCGTACTGGGACGAATTGAAGATGACTCTAATTTGTTGGTCTAGGTCTCTGGGCAAGAATGAATATTTCTTATAAGGTAAAATTTCTACATCAATTCCATGCTTATGTAGCTGTGTAATTCCCCAAAGATTTTGCTCAGGGCTTTCTCTTTCTTGCCCATTTTCCCAAAGTTGCCATGCACGCTCTGCTTGAGAATAATCAAACATCGCTAAAACTTTCATAGTTGAATCTCCGTTATGAATTGCTGGGAATTAATGAACTATTGTTCACGAACATTTATAAAATCTTGTGAACCTTGATAGCTGATTATTTTGGCAGGAATGCCAACAGCTACAGCATTATCCGGTAAATCTTTCGTGACAACAGCATTGGCTCCAATCGCTACATTATTACCGATAGTAATCTTTCCAAATAAGCGAGCTCCTGGTCCAACAAAAACGCGATCGCCCAGCTTGGGAGTTCCTTGTTTTTCCCCTCGTCCCCCCACTCCGATTGTGACGTGCTGGCTTAAGTTACAATAATCACCAATCTTTGTATCAACGTGAATCGTAATACCTACAGCATGGGGCATAAAAAGACCTTTTCCTATTTCAGCTCTATTAGGAAATTCACAGCCTGTAAGAATTTCAATTAGCATTCGCCAGACAGCACAAAATGCTTTCAAAACTGGTCTAATTACTGGAAGATGTACCTGATTCTGAACCCAATGGCTGAATCTATATTGAGTCGTAATCCATACTCCCTGACAGGTTAGGATTAGGAGCAACCACGGGTAGTCGTCCTCTCCAGAATACCGCTTAATATCTTCCTTTAGATTATTGATTCCTGTTCTAAAATCTTCTGGATTTGTAACTTCTTTTTGGATGAGTGATGTCGCCTGATCAGTATTCATTAGTGTTCATAATCAATAAGTGAGTTCATTAGCTACTGTTCTAGAAGTCTGATTGATCTGTTCAACAGTAAACTTCTAGAACAGCCGCACAAAAGTTGTTAACCTAGTGAGAGAGGAGATTTCTGCTTAGATGCACTCGCTTCTTGCGTGAATTCCTTGATAGCATCTAACAAAGCTTTGTTATTTCGCTTTGCATCAAAAAGAAGCTCAGCTTTGGCGCGAGCGGCTTTTCCCATAGCAATGCGAAGCTCAGGGTTATCTGCTAGAGAGCGAACTGCTTTTACAATGGCATCAGGGTTTTTTACTGGTACTATAAGTCCATTCACGCCATCTTCTACTTCCTCTGGAATTGCTCCGACATTGGTGCTAATCACAGGTAAGCCTGCTGCCATAGCTTCTAAAATTACATTTCCATTAGTATCCCCCCATGTTGGAAACACAAAAATGTCGGCTTCAGCGTGAAGTTGCTTGAGTTTTTCGCCTTTATAGGGAAGCCCATGATATACGTTCACAGATTTTTCTGAGCTAACTTTCTTGTCTTTTGTAACAATGTCTAACTGACAAAAATCAGCTAACCCATGACGGAATGCCTCTAGGATCTCGTATCCTCCTTTACGTTGAAAATCTCCTCCTATAAATAAAAGTCGTAAGGGCTGATCTTTTGTGACCTTTTTGATAGTTGGAGTGTATAAATCCAGAGGTATACCTGGGTAAATAACCTTCACCTTATCCGACTCAATCCCGTAGTCCTGCTCTAAGCTCTGCTTAACCCAATGAGACCACACGACAAAACCTGCGGCTGAGTGAAATATCTTCCGATACCATTCAAATTTAATGCGAGCCCGCGCTCCAGTCGGAACCTTAGATTTATAGCTTGCTGCAATTGTATTGAAATTTAAGGGCGTGGAATCAAGTGAAAGAACTGTGGGAATTTGCTGCATCAGTTGTAGGCTGAACAGCGAGATCATTGGGGTATGACAAAACAAGCAGTCTAGGTTATTATTCTGTATTGCTTGGCGAACCATTGCTCTGGCTCGTAAGCTTAACCTGAAAGATACATGGGGTACAATTTGCCAAGGATCATTCTCGTCAAGCGGTACTAACATCCAAGTGGGATCAATACTAGAGTCGTTGCTGACTGACTCCATGAGGTTGTGTGTATAAGTGACGTGGCCAAGCATTGATTGCTCCATAGCAAAGCCACAGCGATAAAGATTGCGCATGATGATAATGTAATCAGGAACTTAATCAAATGTTCAGAATTGCATTCAATTGAAACCGAGTAATTTTTCATACTCTGTCACCGCTTTTTCTAAGGAGAAATCATTTGCTCGTTTTTTGAGGACTTCTCCCTCAGTAAATTCCCCTAGTGTTTGAGCGATCGCTTTTGCCATACCATCGCGATCTCCCACAGCTACTAATTTCCCATATTGTCCATTTGCTAAAATCTCAGCCGGACCGCTTTGACAATCAGTAGAAACTACTGGAGTTCCTGCGGACATTGCTTCAACCAGTACGTTGCCAAAACCTTCCCAAGCCGAGGAAAGGACTAAGACTTTAGCTTTTGCCATGTAAGCATAGGGATTGGTAACAAACCCAGGAAAAGCCACGTCCGAACCTATGTCTAGTTTATGCACCAAATCTTCTAGCTTGGAACGTTCACTTCCTTCACCCAAGATCATCAATCGCGCTGGATGCGGCTTTAATTGAGCAAAGGCTTCAATCAAAGTAGGAAAATCCTTTTGTTTTTCAACGCGACCCACCGCTAAAATTACTGGAGGCTGATCAGGTAAAAACCAAGGATGATCGATAGATTCCTGAAGTTTTTCACTTAACTCTGGAGTGACAATGGGATTGTAGATGACTTTAATTTTTTCTGAAGGTAAACCCATCTCTACCAAGTTGTCTGCTACACCCTGGGATACTCCGACAATCGAATCAGCCCACGGATAGAAGAACTTAACAAATTGGGGCGTTAATCGTCGCTTGAGCTTAGTAGCATTTTGGGCTTCGCGGGAAAGATGATTGTGTACAGTTACGATCACTTTTGTAGAAACACCAGCTATCTTTTTAGCACAAAGAGCGATGATGTTGGTATCTTCTAGAGCAGAGATTAAAACAGGGGGGTGCTCTTGTTTTAAGTAGCGTACTAAGGAAGGTAGACTCATAATTAGTCGCGAATTTTCTAGTTTTACGACTCGCACCTTTGAAGAAAGTTGGGAAAGATAAGGCCCTTCTGCTTTAACTAAAACTAGGTCTACTTTTAGCCCCTGCTCAGCGAAGCCACTGGCTAAATTAATCATAACTCTCTCGGCTCCACCACCGTCAAGATCCATCAAAAAAAATGTTAAATCAGGCATTTGTTTGTGAATTGTTGATTGAGAATTTGACATTATTGGTTCAATAAAATTTTTAATCATAAGTTCTCGACCTACTAGATAGATTCCAGGAAGGTTTTGCTTCTGAAAACTCCTCATTTTCGTCTTGGTTCACGGCAACGAGCCGTTTCATAGACAGGGATACAGCTACTAACAAAACCCAAAATAGAGAGTTATGTTCAATGATAGTGTTTTCACTATGGTTGTACATAAAAAAGAACGTCACATAAAAGATTGGCCATAGTCCTATGGCTGTCCTACATAAGCGTAACCAAACGATTCCTCGCCCATAAGTTACACCAAGAGTCGAAAGCAAAAGGAACAGCCCTGTCAGACCTAAATCAAGCGCTATGTTAATAAAACCGTTATGAGCATGAGGAGGCTTATATCCTTCTTCTTTCCAGATAACTTCAGCCCCTCCTCCTTCTTGCCAAAATCCTTGATATCCATAACCTAGCCAAAGGCGTTTTGCAATCAATTCAATTGCCACTTCCCACATAGTTGTACGACCGCTAAGGGTTGGGTCTCGACCCAGACCAAGCAGTAGGTTTTCCCAGTTACCGACAACTATTACTGCTATACTTCCAGTTATTACAATCAAAGTAATGATTACAGGAATTAAAATAGTATCGCTCCACCGCAAAGCTTTGTAGAGGGGCAGAAGAATTACGATAGTTAAAAATAGCAACAGAGCAGTTTTGGAGCCTGTAAGCAGAATTAGGAGAACTGAGAGACTAAGGCCACCCCAAAGCAGGTAACGATGTCGATGATTTTCTAGAGCAAGCAATAAGAAAACGATTGCTCCCAGAACCATCATGCGAGCTAGGACATTTTTCTGGACGAAGGGTCCCCGCAAAGATCCTGCATTGACTCCAGCTTCGATCGCGGCACCAGGAAACGCAGCGGAAAACAGTAAAGTAAAGACAGCGATAATGCCCCAGTGCCCAACCTAACATCTCTAGCTGTTCTTTCAAGCTAAAGCGTGAAGCCATGTACAACCCAAATGAGGTTGTTTGCAAGGTCGTTATACCCTTCTTTAATGTCCAATCAGGGAAGTCAGACCAGAGGAATGAGATGAAGGCAATTCCTGCAAAAAGCCAAACGAATGGGTCTCTTATTGCAGTACGGCTGGAACTTTTCCAGCGAGCAAAAATTAAAAACAGTACAATCCCGTAAATTGCTAACTGAACTAGGGATAAGACCGAATCTAGAGGACTGTATACAGGTTCAGCATCAGCTTTAGAGTCGGGAGCAACGAAAAAGCTGCTTAAGGCTAAAATTCCTGAAAAAAACAGCAGGGAAAAAACTGTAAATTTCTTTTCAAAAAAGTTTAACTCTGGGTTCATGGCTTGAGTCGGTAATAAAAAGCCTTGGCATAAATCTTGGTTTTTTCTAAGGTTGTTGCTGATGCCAAATAGCTGTTGAGTAGTTTTTGTGTTTCTAGATCTTTACTTCCATTGAACCAATGGCGAGCCATACCAACGGTAAAGATGTTATTAGAAAAATTAGATAACTCAGGGAAATTTTTCCTCATCCAATAAGCGGTGAGGACTTGGATTTTAGCCTCTAGTTGACGCTTCTTATCATCATTTCTGAGAGTATAAGCGTTATTGTCATGTATTCGCTGTAGTCCTAAATTTTTAAGAAGTACAAAACCTGGAGTCAGTCCAAAAGTCGTAAACTTGATGTAATCATCACTGGTTATTCTAATTGCTTCCGGCATGGGAAGAATTTGCTTTAAATGTGAGCGTTTGAAGCAGAGTCCAGAAGTTGCTACATTAAATTTAGGAATTTTATCGTTTAAAATTCCCTTTTTAAAATCAGCTTGCAAATCGTATACTCCTGATGAGCCAGTTGATTCCACTTGAGCCAATGATTCTGGAGTTTTACTCAAAAATTCTAAATCATGGAAACACCAGCCAATATTTTCATGTTTGTCAAAAACCTGAGTTACTTCTGCTATTTTTTCCGGTTTAAAAAGATCGTCGGAATCCAAAAAACAGATAATCTCTCCCCGACTAGCAGCAAAGCCTGCATTAAAAGCAGAAGCCTGTCCACCGTTTTCCTTTAAAACTGGGATAATTTTATTTCCGTAACTTTTGATAATATCGTGGGAATTATCAGAAGAGCCGTCATCAACGACAATCACCTCAATGTTCGAGTAAGTCTGGTTCAATGCGCTATCAATAGCTTCGGATAGAAAACGACCGTAGTTGTAATTGTTGATCAGGATACTAACTAAAGAAGTGCTCTGCATAATTTCTCTCCTCATTTTTTTATCAGTCATTGTTTGACCTGAGCCTAATTATTGCTGTTTGAATTAATAGCAACAAATCCAATAAGCTTATTGAAGATGCCACCCTGATTATTTATGCTTTAGTTCTAATTTGACTAATGCCACCTAACCCCATAGCTTTAGTCATTACCCAAGCAAACTTACGAGCTGGGGGATAGAGAAAGCACATACCATAATCTGCCAATCCATAGGAAATAACTGTTGCGATTGCGGCTCCCATTTCTCGATAAATAGGTATCAGCCATAGATTTAGTAAAATATTGATGACAGCGCCAATAAAGCTAGCAGCTAAAGAATATCCAGTTAACTCCTCAGTAGCTATCCAAACTTCTTTAACATAACCCATAAAAACAAACAGAGAAGACCAGATATGTATCGATAATACTAGCCCAGCCGGGGCATATTCTTGGCCAAATACTAAGACCACTAAAGGTGTTGAGAAGAAGGTCATAGGAATGGCTATAGCATAGACAATTAATGCTAGTAAGTTACAAAGTTTTTGAATTCTTTCATAGTAGAGTTTCTCGCTAATTTTCTTCGCTTCAATGATAGAAGGAGCCACTGACGTAACAATTGCAGTTGCCGCAAACGGCCAAACTTCTGATAGTCGAACTGCTACCGCATAAATACCAACAGCTTTATTGTCAGTTAATTGCCCCAGCATTACTTGATCGACGTATAAATAAATAATGATTGCTACGTTGGAAAATATCAGGGGCCAACTTACCTTCATCAAACTTTTAGCACGTAACCAACTGCCACGCCATGCTTGAATTTTTTGCCCACTTTTTTGATAGGCAATCATTAATCCAATGGCCGTTAAAGTTGTTTCTGCTAAGCTTACCCAAGCAAAGGCAATTACGGAAGCTTGATTCTGGATTAAGGTAACTTTCACTAGCGTCATCAGGATGAAAGCTATGTTTCTTGCCCAAACTGTATATTTTGACTGAACCTGTGCCTGGAACCAAAACTCTGCTACATAGAAGCCTGAAACAAGTGAGCTTGCGGCAGTAATTATTACTAAACTTCGACCTAATGGGTCATCAGGGCGTAGCAGAAAAATAGTTCCAGCCGCTAACAAGAAAGCTGCAATCCCACTAGCCAATTTCAGGAAAAAAGCGGTGCCTAGGATTTCATCCTTATGGGAGGGTTCACTCACAATGTCGCGGACTACAATTTGGTTTAAGCCCAATTGAGCAAGGACAGCAAACATTGAAAAAAAGGCGATGGCATAGTTTAAAAGACCAAAATTATCTGCTCCCAGATAACGTGCCATCCAGGCAAGTACAAAAAAACCTACAACCATGCGCAAGACTCGTTCAGCTAGTAACCAACCGATGTTGTTGAGAACCTTACGCAGATTAGGGCTGAGATTTTTAATTGCTGCACTTAAATTATTTAGCATCTAGTTTGATAACAACTATTTTTTTGCTCAAGCGGATAACTTACTAGCATTCTTCAATTAAGAAGAATCGTTAAAATTTTCTATATTGGTTAGCAAGTTATAGAATTATTCAGATAGTTTCAATAACTCTGTTCTGAATAATTTATACTTTTGGTTATTGGCTACGTCAGGTAAATTGGAGATACCTTCAAGAACGGCTTACACCACTCGATGAAACTAAGACTTAAAGAGAAGTTTTAGAGGTTGGAGAAGTTTGAGGCTGCTTATTCTCACTCTCCGAGTAAGCCTTTGCATGGTGGAAATAGCTATCAGGTTCATTTTCAATCCTTACACCATTAACCACTAAACCCAGAACATTTTGATTTGATTGCCCCAAAAGCTCTTTAGCAGCTTTGGCAGTAACTTTGTCAATTACCCCTGGTCGAGACACTAGCAAAATTCCATCACTCATTTTGGCTAAAGTCAGAGCATCAGCTACTAGCAAAAGAGGAGAGGTATCGATAATCACGAAATCATATTTATTAGAGAAATCCTCAATTAATGAATTCATCCGTTTAGAGTCAAGTAAAGCCAAAGAATTGGGTGGGATGACCCCAGAGGGAAGAACATCCAAGTTAGGCATTACTCGTTTCACGGCTTTCTTTAATTCAGCCCGATTAACAATTACTTCGCTCAGTCCAACTTCATTTGTCAAATCCCAAATATGATGTTGCTGTGGATGATGTAGATCGGCATCAATCAACAAAACTTGACTCCCTAATTGGGCGATCGCCACAGCCAAATTTGTTGAGACTGTAGACTTACCTTCTTTAGGAGCGGAACTGGTCACGACAATAACTTTCAAGTCTTGGTCTGGACTCAGAAACTTCAAGTTTGCCTGAAGCATTTTGTAAGCTTCACTAATGATTGAATTAGGGAAGTCTCTAACTTGGCGTTCCGGTGTAGTCCCTTCTTTTTTTATTCCGGTAAACCTGGCTTTTTTCTTGGAAGAAGGAATCATGCCTAGCAATGTATACCTGAAGATATTTCGTACCTCTTTAGTAGTTTTAATGGATGAATCTGTCAATTCCATGAGAAATGCGGTAATTACATAAAGCAGGCTACCCACCACAATACCCGCTATGAGAAATACTTTTTTGTCACCAGAAGCAGGAGATTTGGGAGCCAAAGCAGGACTGACAATCTCAGCATTACCTATATTTTGATTTTCGGCAAGTCTTACTATTTCGCGATTTTTTAGGAGCAGTTTGTAGCTTTCTTGAGCTGTATCTAGTTGTCGCTGTAACTCGCGCTGAATTTGTTCTAGTTTGGGTAAGGAATTCACCCGTTGTGCATAAGAAGCTTTGGTACGAATAAGAGATTCTAGCTGATTTACATAAGCTTTATGTTCTGCTTCAGCATTTACCAACTTTTCCGTTAGTGTTTCTACAAGCTTCCCTCCCTGTTTCTCAGCGCTTTTCTGCAGACTCTCATAAGAAACTTGCGGCTGGTTCCCAAGAACTAGCTTTGTCCGGTCTTCTAAAAGATCTTTAAGAGCGGTTTGTTTGCTCTTCAAGTTAATAATTGTTGGATGCTCTTCCTGCAAACGGGTGCGCTCGGTAGTTAGCTGATCTTCTACTTGTTTGAGTTTTTCAAATGCTTGCTGGACTGCAATAGATTGAGTCAGAGTATTCTGAGCTATGGCTTCTTGAGAACCCATACCGAGCGTTTTCTGCACCTCTGTCAGTCTACCGGTTGATTTTTCAATTTCAGTCCGGATTGCTTTAATTTGCTGGTCTAAATTCTCAACTGCTGTCACAGTTGCTTTAGCTTCTTGGTCAAGGTCTATAATCTGGTTTTGCTCTTTAAAGGTACGCAGTGCTGCTTCTGCTTTACGAACACTTTCCTCAACTTGTGGTAATTGTTGATTAATAAATGCTCTAGCTGCTGCTGGCTCAGCCCGGTTAGTGAGTATATTGTTCTTGATGTAGATTTTCATGATTGTATCGACTACCGCGATCGCTTCCTTGGAGTCTCGACTCTCATAAGAAACACTCAAAAGATCTGTACCTCGAATCCCTTTTACTTTGAGTCCCTTGATAAAGTCTTCATAGACTACAGAAACGCCTTTTTTGTTTTTCAGCTTTAACTCAGCTATTGTCTGATTCGCTATTGGTGCAGAGCGAATTACTTCTGCTTCTGTATCTAGAGGTGAATCTTTACTATTTAAAGTATCTAATTTGCCAATTTTCTCTCCAGCTTGTGTTACTAAAGCGGAAGTGGTATTCTCTTTTTTAAGACGAAGCTTACCAGAGGCTTCATAGCTGGGTTGCTTCGTAAATCCCACTGAGGCAGCGAGGGCAACCGTAATACCCCAAACAGCAGTAGCTGGTAGCCAATGCCGCTTAAGAATAAGCCAGTATTTCTGAAAGTCTATGTCTTCTGGATGCTCTTTATGTTCCATGAAACCTCCAAAAAATGGAGTAATGATCGATTAGTTAAAGCCAGCCAAATGTATGATTGTCAGAGGTTCATCAAGGCTGACGCGGAGGGTCTTTTTACATAACTCCGCGTCCTACATGTTCCCGCCTTATTGTCACCGCTTGGTTGCGACTGTAGCTGTTAAGGAAGGCTCAACTTCCCTAGTTTTAGAAATTCCCAACGTTGAGCAATATAACTCATATAAAGAGCGACTGTAGACTTTAATATCAAGGGGAACGATTCGTTTCCTCGCATTAGTCCCCAGTTTGAGTCTCAAAGACTCATCTTCAATCAAAGACTGCACCTCTTCTGCTAACTGCTGTACATCACCTGGGTTAACTAACAAGCCTGTCTTACTATGAGTGACAACTTCAGGAATCCCTCCCACTGGGGTAGTAATTACTGGTAGTCCCCAACTCATAGCCTCAAGTAATGCCATTGGTAGACCTTCATTGTATGAAGGCAACACGAATACGTCAGCTTTAGACAAGAGCTCACTGCGTCCAACTGGATCTACCCAACCAGGGAAATTAATGTGTTGCTTGATGTTTAGACTTTCAGCTAAACTACGTGCTTCCTCCACTTCGCCAATACCTGCTAATGTTAGTTCTGATTTTTCCCGCTGCTGGGGAGTAAGCTTAGCAAATGCTTCAATTAAATCAAAAGCACCTTTACGTTTACCAATGCGTCCCAGCGATACAAAGTTAATTTTCTGGTGCAAGTTGGCTCGATCCGGAACATTTTCAGGAATTTCCACGGGATTAGGAAACACCACTACCTTTTTTGGTTTAAAGCCACAATAATCTATGTAGTAGTCTTTCCAACTTTCTGATAAGGCAATCAAATAAGTAGATTGTCGCAATATCAAATTGAGTACTCGTTTCATAAATGGAGAAAGGCTGCCGTGAAATGAATGAAATTCACAGCCATGAGCATGGAGAATTACAGGTTTGCGAAATAGTCTTGCTAGGAGTATTAGGATGGATTTTCGCAGAGCGCTGCCCCTTTCAGCAAGATGAATGTGAACTACATCAACTTCACCTTTTAATAATTTCCACAACAAGGTGAGCACTGCTCCGAAAAACACTTTTAATCTATGTGCACCTGATTGTCTGCTTAGTTCCCCATCCCAGGTGGAAATATGCTCCATGTGAACATCAGCCGGAACTGTATTGATGATTAGGGTTCCTACTGATCCCATTCCACCCTTTTCTTCTAGACTAGGGCCGAGCATGATAACTTTCAGTTTTTTCATGGTAAATTGCTAAGGCAACGAAAAGGACAACATGGTAGATGCTGAGAGTTTCGTAACCCTGATTGAGCGAGATCAAATTTGCTTAATTACCCCTAATTAAGCGGCTCCAGAAGGTGATGAGAATAGTAACTAAATTCTCGAATTAAGTCTTGCTGCTCAAGCAAGGCTTTACAGCGCTAAAATATCACCTTTTCTAATTGATTGAGAGTGTTAAAAGTCTTGTTAGCAAGGCTTTTATTGCGAGTGAGAACTTTCTGGACTCTGTAGGTTTTAGTTCGGGGTAATGAGAAGGCATAAACTTCTGTAAGTCAATGTTCTCCGGAGCTTTCACCTGTTGACTGGTAGTCCAACCGAATTGATTGATCGGCAAAACAATATATTTGTCTTTATCTACACCGAAGTTATTGACAAGTCGGCGAACATTTGATGGGACAGCTTGATATTAACTTTGAGCAGAGTTCACCACTCGCTTTCTGTAGAGTTAGAGCCATTGAAAATTTCAATTGACTCTTTGTATCGATTGATGCACTTCAGGTACTAAAAAATTGCGAAGCAGTGGTTGAGCATCCTTGTCTGTGCTTATCCATTGTCCAAGCATCTACATTGACATCTGGATATTCGGTTTGCACTTGCTTGACCAAGCTAGCAGTTTTTTTGCTAGTTGTCATGTTCCACATCTCCGGCTTCAAAATGCTGTGAACAGGGTGCACCTTATCTATATCTCTTCTCTCAAACCAGGAAACTAATTGCTATACCGGTTATTTCTGCTTTTTGCCACTTACCTATATGTTGGGTTGGTTGGCTTGTTTCCTGTTCCTACAAGATATACCTTGAACCTTGGGAAGAGTTTATTTGAGAAAAAGGTAGATATTTGCTTTAATCCCACACCTGACTATACCAGGTATTGAACTGATAAGCAATAGTCAAAATAGGTTGAGGCAGCTATCAAAAATCTGGGCATTTTCTGTATTACCATAGTGACAACATTCCGGGTAGATCCCTTTTTTTTCATCTTGGGAAACAGCTCTAAGTTAACTCACAAATACCACTGTAGCAACGGTATTACTATTGTTAAGGAGGGTTCTCATTGTTGGACAACTTTTAAGGGGCGTGGCTAACAAAATCAAAATTGCATGGGAAGGCAACTCTGATTAAAAACAACATGAGGAATACAGATTCCTATAGCAGATTATCATATCACTGATTTCAGTATTACGTAATACATACATAAGAACTTCATAGAGATTTTTTTTAACTATTTTTTGCAGATAAAAATTATTAGCCATCGTAGAACAAAGCACCTTTAGTACAGTACTGATGATGATTTGAGAAATGCCATGTCACCCTCCAGTGGAAACGCCTTTATACTTTCCACTAGACCTCCGGTGAGTTTTGAGAGTACGTTCATATAGCAGGGGACTACCACCCTGCTTTTAGCAGCTTAGAAGAAGTTGTGACGACATTGGATTGCCTCTGCTCACTGTCTTAGCACATTCCAAAAGCAGTGGCAAACCTGCCACTTTTTCTTCCAAGAAAATTTATTTAACTCATGACTCCAATTCAGCCAATTCCATCCAGCGCTCAGTTGCAGCATCAATTGCTTTAGTTAAAACTTCCACCTGTTCGTAGATTTGTTGAACCTTCATCGTAGAACCTACAGGAGGATTATAAAGCGCTTTTTCTAACTCCGCTTTCTCAATTTCCAGTTGAGCGATCTTGGCTTCTAAGTTGTCAAACTCGCGCTTTTGCCAAGTGGAAAGTCGGCGCGACTTACTATTATTTGATGCTTGTCGCTCTGATTTTTCAACTTTCTGTACTTCAGCCTTTTTCTGTTGAGAATTAGCACTTTGTTGAGCGGCTTCTGCTTCTTCTGCTTGCTTGTAATCCAGATAAACCGAATAGTTACCAGGATACTGACGCAAATTTCCACCAGGTTCAAGAGCCAAGATTCTCTCTACTGTACGGTCGAGAAAATAGCGGTCATGAGAAACTGTAATTACACAGCCGTTAAACTCCTCTAAATATTCTTCCAAAACTGCAAGCGTCTGTACATCCAAATCATTGGTCGGTTCATCAAGAATCAGTACATTGGGAGCGCTCATCAACACTCGTAACAAAAACAAGCGGCGTTTTTCTCCACCAGAAAGCTTACTAATCGGTGCATATTGCTGGTTTCCTGGAAACAAGAAACGCTCCAACATTTGCGAAGCAGTAATTATAGTTCCGTCTGCGGTTTTAACTAATTCTGCGACTTCTTTGAGATACTCAATTACACGCTGATTTTCGTTAACCGCTTCCAGTAATGCTTCTGAATGCTGGTCAAAATAACCGATGTGAATAGTAGAGCCAATTTCAACTATACCAGAATCTGGCTGAACACGGCCAGTAATAATATCCATCAGCGTGGATTTTCCGGCACCATTACCACCAATAATTCCAATGCGGTCATCGGGACTAAATTCGTAAGTAAAATCTTTGATTAAAATGCGTCCATCGTAGGCTTTAGAAACATTTTTCAAATCAATAACTTTCTTACCAATCCGACGCCCAGCAGTAGAAATATCAACCTTACCTTGAATTTGCTTAAACTCAGCATCCTGCATTTTGTCGATGCGTTGAATCCGAGCTTTTTGTTTTGTACTGCGAGCTTTTGGCCCTCGCTTTAACCATTCCAACTCACGACGTAATACACCTTGATGCTTGCGCTGACTGCTGATCGCAGATTCTTCAGCTAAAGCTTTTTTCTCTAAATAGTAAGAATAATTGCCTGAGTAAGTGTAGAGGTCACCTCGGTCAATTTCGATGATCCGGTTAGTTACCCGATCTAGAAAATAGCGGTCGTGAGTAATCAGTAAAATTGCGCCTCGGTAACGGTTCAAATAATCCTGCAACCACTCAACCGACATTGCATCTAAATGGTTTGTTGGCTCATCTATTAGCAAAACTTCCGGTTCCGAAAGCAAAGCTGCTGCTAAGGCAATGCGTTTACGATAGCCACCTGATAAACTACCAATTAGGGCATCAAAGTCTTCAATTCCTAACTTTGTTAGGATGATTTTTGCTTTTGTTTCCAGTTCCCAAGCGCCTGTTGCTTCCATGCGTTGCATTACTTGAGAAAAACGACTCATCAATTGGCTATCCTCTGGATTGTGAGCCAATTTATGTGACAAGTCCTCATATTCGCGCACCAGTACCATTTGCTCGCCACTGTCAGCAAAAACTTGTTCAAGAACTGTTTTGTTTTCATCCAAATCTGGTTGCTGAGGTAAGTAAACAATCCTAGCACCAGAGTTTACTAACAATTGTCCATCGTCAATTGGTTCAACACCAGCAATCATTTTTAAGAGCGTCGATTTGCCAGAACCATTAGTACCAATTAAGCCAACTTTGTCAGTTGGCTCTAAACTAAAACTGGCATCTTTAAGAATTTCTTTGATGCCAAAGTCTTTTTTAACAGATTGCAGGGTGAAGATACTCATGGAGTTTTGTAGCAGTACAGAATTTGAATTTAATAACGAGAGGAACCTCTTCCTCCCTGTTTAGCAACTTTGACCTTTGGCTTAATTGCCCTAGATTCAATGGTAAACTCTGGAATCTCTCGAAGTTCAGTTTCACTTAAGTTATACTGCTCACAAACCAAGCTAAGGCGAGTTCCTGGACTTGTGACTGCATTTACCGAATGTGTCAAATCTCCCTGAAAGTAAAGCAGTGTGTTGCACTGAGGGCGAATTTGACCGACTTGACGCTTGTTGTGTCGTAGTACTAACTCCCCTCCGACGAGAGCGGTTGGTACTTGGACATAGAGCACGCTGACTGTCGCTGGGGGCTCAATTGTGTTGCAATAGGAACGCAAACTACGGTCGATGTGTGGGTCTACGCGAGAGCCTGTTTTTAGTAGCAATGGATTGAGGTAGAAGGCGTTACAGGTGGGTTGTAGGGCAAGATTGAGATAGGGTTGGAAGAAGGGAAAGTGTTTTTCGACTTCGCTTAATCCTGTGCGTTGAAATACTACTGAAAATCCTTTGGTTCCGATGAAGTCGCGGTTGAGGTTGTTAACTGCAAAATAGGGACAAGCTTCTATTTGTCGCTGCAATTTGCTGAGGTATTCAGGTGAAAAAACGTTGTGTGAAGTGTGGTAGTAGCTCAATTGATGAATTAATTTAGACTGTTTTTTTGAATTGGGTATATGAATTTAACATGGCGAGGGCAACTTTTGTAATTCTCAGCAACAAAACAGCTTTTTTACGTTTCATGAGAGCTTGTTTTTACCATCTTATCCGCCAGGGAATTTATTCCCACAGCTTAAGCTAAAGTCCTCTGAGGAGGACTAAATGCAGAATGGACAAAAATTGCATTCTACTTACAGCGGTTTCCTCTGTCATGCGGTACATTTACCTCTCTCCAAACCTCTCTCCTTAAAGGAGAGAGGCTTTGACATTAGCCCCCTTCCCTCGAAGGGAAGGGGGTTGGGGGTTAGGTCTGACTGTACCTCATAACAGCCGTAACCGCTGTAAATGAACTCGTGGCTACTCGCTGTGGGGTTTAAACCCCTGACGGTTTTTGTCGCTTACTAAAAATGGTGCAATATCTAAGTTTACTTAGTTACTGAAGTTCTGCTGCTGGCTGAAAATTACCTAAGTTGAATAGGAAGGGAACGCTACTTTTAGAATCACCACTCATCACTAAAACATTTGGCATTTTGGAACCTCCCTGTCTCCAAGCTTCAATTGCTTCTTTTTGCAGAACTAACGCTCCTCCTTGTACTTTTAATGTTTCCGCCAAAAGCCTTTGGGCTTCAGATTTACCTTGAGCGCGGTTGATTTCTGCTTGTGCTTCTTGTTCGGCTTCTTTGGCTACATAAACTGCTCTTTGTGCCCGTTGTTCAGCAATTTGTTTGTCTTCAACTGCTTTGGAGAATTCTGGGGAGAAAGCTAGGTCAACTACGCTGGTATCCAACACGATGATTCCGTACTTTTCTAAGCGTTGACCTAAAGCATCATCAAAGTCTTGTTTCAATTCACTCCTTTTAGTAATTGCTTCTTCAACTGTTCTTCTCGCTGCGGCGATTTTGAAGGATTCTTGTGTCTGGGGTGCAATAATTTTCGAGACGATATTCTGTAACGAGCCTTGTTTCCTTCTAATCTGAACTACCTGCATTGGATCAAGGCGAAAGTTGATGGCGAAACTAGCTGACAAATCCTGAAGATCCTTGGTAGAACTCTGCGCCGGCACTTCAAATTTTTGCACGGTCAAATCATATATATCTACTGTAGAAATCAGTGGTGGCTTGAGGTGAATTCCCTCTAGTAATGCGCCATCTCTAGCTTTACCTAATATGCTTATGACTCCCGCTTGTCCTGGGTTGATGATGACAAAAGAACTAAAGCTGAGGAGAATTAATGCTGCTGCGATTATCCCCCCAACTAAAGCTTGCCAATTGGGTGAAGTTTGATATTTCAAGTTATAACATCCTTGTTAGTAGTAGTAATAATTATAAGAGAATTAGGGGAATTGTAGAGCAGTCCGAAAAGCCTACTGCCAAACAGGCAAGGGGCCTGTTCTACGTTAGACGTTTGAAAGCAATTTTGGCTCATTCTTCATATTCGGTGTCGATTTCAACATCCAAGGTTTCTTCATCAACCCGCAAGTATAAAATATTCGGGCGACAGCACACTTGACAATCTTCAATATAAGATTGTTGTCCACCAGCGCTTAGGTCAACAAAAGTTAGATTAGTTTCGCCACAGAAAGCACAGTAATATTCAGCAGTTGTTTGCATCTTGAATTATATTTGTCTAAAAGTTGATAATATACAATGTCGAATTTACATCAAAATTATATATTTTTTTTAACGCAGAGAGCGCAGAGCTTTGCGCGGAGAAACGCAGAGTTTTTGGGGCAAAATGTTAGTTAATTGGGATGTCAGCGCTAACGATACAATATAATTAATGCTCTGAGTCATCTGATATTAATAGCTTGAGGCTGATTAAAGAAAGAAGTAGCTGTGTTCAAATGCTTGATTAATGTTGCTTGAGGAAGTGGCCCTTGTAAGTGACTCCAAGGTAAGACTTGCTGGGTTGACCAATCAGCATGAACATAGAAATCTAGTTCAGGTAATTGCCCTCGTAACTCTTTGAAAGCACGGCGAAAACTACCTAAAGAGTCACCATAGTGTCTGGTTAGTTCTAAGAGACGAGATAAACGGCGATCGCCTCTCGATATCAGCGCCTGAATTACTGACCAATTATAACTTTCCGGTCGAAAGTCTATCCCTTGGGAACGCAAATGCTTCTGCAAAAACTTCAGCCGTTTTTCTGCTTTTAGATTCACTCCAAACCACTGAAATGGTGTATGAGCTTTCGGAACAAAGGTACTGCAACCCAAGGTCAAACGTAAACCAGGAGCAATTTTTTTTATGTCTCGCATCATCGCTACTGTTTGCTCAACGTCTGACATTTCTTCACCAGGTATACCCACCATCCCGTAAAGTTTGAGATTCTTTAACCCTCCCGTTAAAGCATTGATCGCAGCTTGAATAATCTCTTCATTTGTCAGCTTTTTATTGATAATCTCCCGCAAGCGTTCTGAACCACTTTCTACTGCAATGGTAATTGAACGACTATCTCGTTTAGCGAGAGTTTCTGCTAATTTTTGCGTTACTGTATTGGTACGTACTGAAGCAATACTCAAGCGCACATCTTCATACTTAGGCTGATTGATGTAATCGAGCAAAACTTCAAATTCTGGATGCTGGGTTACAGAAGCACCAAGCAAACCGATACGCTTAGTTACCTCCAGTCCTTTTTCAATTGCTGGAATCAATGAATCTGTAGCACTTGGCGTCCGAAAAGGTAATGTTAGATAACTCGCTAAACAGAAGCGACACATTTCCGGACAACTGCGTACCACTTCCACCATGTAGATGTTTTCCCATGCAGCTTTTTCGGTGACTACCGTGGAAGCAGACAAAGTATTCCCTCGATAAGTTTGCTTTTCAACTTTGGCGGGAATGTCGCTATCTACTGGTTCAATTGATTTAATTTCCCCAGTTAAGTCATGGTAAGTAACCTCGTACAAACTGGGAATATACACTCCCGGAACTTGCGCGAGATGTCGCAATTTAGTATTTCTGTCAGCATGGCGGACTGCTTTGTAGGCGTCTAGGAAAGCGTCTAGCAGGATTTCCCCATCTCCCAGTAAAATTACGTCAAAGAAGTCAGCAAATGGCTCTGGATTGGCTGTCAGTACTGGCCCACCTCCAAAAACTAGAGGATGGTTGTTAAAACGTTCCGTCGCTCTTACCGGAATCTCCAAAAATTCCAGCAAATTTAGGATATTGACATAATCCAGTTCCCATGATACAGAGTATCCTAATAATTCTGGATTTGTCGGCAAATGTTCGTGGCAATCGGTGAACAAGCGGCTAACTTGGAGGTCAGAGCGCGAGGCTAAAGAAGCCCAAACCACCTGATAACCTAAGCTGGTGATACCAACGCTGTATTCATTAGGGAAGGCAAAGATAGTAGGAATCGCACCAGTTTCAGGGGTCGCTGGTGTAAAGAGAAGGCGTTCGGATGCAAATACAGCAGTAGTCAAGGGCGCTTTGGGAGTGTACAAAATGTCTCACCTATATTTAATTTTAAGAAGTAAAATCAGCAAGGACAAAATCAGGGTGACAAAATTGCAGGCAATAACAGGCTGTGCACCAATAGCAAATCCATATATTAGCCATAGAAAAACACCGATACTAAAAACAACCATCATCCCCAAAGAAACATCCTTAGCTGACTTGGATTTCCAGGTTTTCAGGAGTTGAGGAAGAAAAGCTATCGTTGTCAGGATTCCGGCAATCCAACCCAAAACGTCGATTAATTCTCTGTCCATTTCTATAGAATCTCCAGTATTGAATTTATTTATACAGCGTGGTTTTTTCAAGGATGATACTGGAAATGAGAGCTTTGCATATTACCAAAAAACGCGATAATCTTTCTCCAGACACAATTAGTTAACTCTTGCAGAACGCAATTTTTGCTGATTCTTCAAGGAAGGCTATGAGTCAAGAGGGGTATTATGCTAACGTCAAGCCAACAGAGGCTCAACGATGACTAATTTTAAGGTCTAGTAACTTATGGAGAACTTATTTGCAGGAGGAAAGTAGCACCAACCAAGAAGTCGGAAATGCCAAGCCCAAATGGCACGATCGCGCTCCAAGACGGTTAAAGACCGGAGAAATTTGCACGACTCACTGAAAAAAAATTTTGGAAAGCTTTCAGTCTTAATAAGGATAATGCTTTCAGGGCATCCAGATTCAAAAATACATCAAAAATCCCATCGTTAACTATCGCACATTCTGATCCCAAGCCCTAAAATAAGCAAACAGTTATGGCGGCTTGTGGTGTAACTGAGGAGTTAAAGTGTCAAAGTTCATCCCAGAGCATAAAGATATACCTAGTCAATTAAATTCGGAGACGCCAACGGAACCAACACCGGAAGCGCAGTCTCAAGGTGATCTTCAAAAAGAAGAAAAAGCTCCAGAAGAATCAAAGCCAAAGCTATTGGCCAGATATCAACAGGGAGTGAAGTCCACCTTCAACGGGATTAAGCGTGTTTCTGGGGCTGTAGTCTACCCATTTACGGGGCCGCTAAAGTTACATCGGCGTCCCTGGTTTTGGTTGGGAGTTGGTGTAAGTGGTGGGGCGATCGCTCTCGGTTATGGGTTTTTCAAACTAGACCAAAGCCTTAATTATGCGACAAGTGATGTCTTGACCTTTGTCCGCCCAGGCACAATAACTATTAAATCAGCAGATGGCACGATTCTCCAGCAAGTTGGACCAACGACCCATGATAACTTGAAGTTTCGGGAAATACCCAAACAAATCATTCAAGCCTTTCTAGCGACAGAAGACAGACGTTTTGAAGAACATAGTGGAGTCGATTACCAGGGAATTGGCCGAGCCTTTTTGGCTAACTTGCAGGCCGGACATTTTGCAGAAGGTGCTAGTACGATTACTCAGCAGTTAGCGAGGATTGTCTACTTTGATCAGGAGCGCAGTCTAGAGCGTAAACTCAAAGAAATGCGGATGGCTCAAAAAATTGAGCAGGATGTCACTAAAGATCAAATCCTAGAGCGTTATTTAAACTTGGTATATCTGGGAGAAGGTGGCTATGGGGTTGCTGATGCTGCCTGGGTTTACTTTAGCAAACCTGTAAAAGACCTGACTTTGCCAGAAATAGCGATGTTAGCTGGCCTACCTGCAGCCCCTACTGAATATTCACCTTTTGTCAATGGGAAAGCCGCCAAAAAGCGTCGAGATGAGGTATTGCGTAGGATGCAGGAAGCTGGGTACATCACTCCAGCTCAAGCTCAAGAAGCGATCGCCGCACCGATCATCACTAAACGTAGCAATCCTAAGCGACTAGAGCGCAAAGCGAACTACTTTACCGAATACGTTCAACAAGAACTTCCCAAGTATGTCTCGAAAGAAGTACTAGCTCAAAAGGGATTGACCATTGAAACTACTTTAAAGTTAAATTGGCAAAGTGCTGCTGAAAAAGCTGTTCTAGACACCGTTGAATACGAAGGTTACAAAGACGGTTTTGAACAAGCTGCTATGGTTGCGATTGAGCCTCGGACTGGTGAGATCAAGGCTATGGTGGGGGGGAAAGACTTTTTCAATCAACAATTTAACCGTGTTACCCAAGCTCAACGTCAGCCAGGATCTACCTTTAAGACATTTGTATATAGCACGGCGATCGCCTCCGGAATTTCTCCTACTAATGGCTACCTTGATGCTCCCATTAGTGTAGCGGGTTACAAACCCAAAAACTATGGTGACAAATACCGAGGTTGGGTGAATATTCGAGACGCTCTCACCTCTTCAATTAACGTGGTTGCTGTCAAAGCTTTAATTGATGTTGGCTGGGAACCAATCATCGAAGTTGCCCAAAAAATGGGCATTGAATCGAAACTACATCCGACATATTCCCTAGCATTAGGGGCCTCTGAGGTGAATCTGCTAGAACTGACGAGTGCTTATGGGACCCTAGCTGCTAACGGCGTTCACACCAAATCTCACGGTATTCGCCGCATTCGTGATCAAAGCGGTAAGCTGATTTACGATGCTGACTTTAAGGGTGAAGAGGCGATCGATGCAGACAGTTCTGCAACCATGACTTGGATGCTGCGGAACGTTGTTAGTGATGGTACTGGCCGTGCCGCTAAGTTAGGAGGAAGGCCTGTTGCTGGCAAAACTGGCACTTCTGATCAAGCCCGCGATCTCTGGTTTATTGGCTATATTCCCCAAATGGTGGCAGGTGTTTGGCTGGGTAACGATAACAACAGACCTACCTATGGTGCAAGTGGTACTGCAGCTTCTACCTGGAACAAGTTTATGGTCAAGGTAGTAGAGGGGATGAAGACTGAGGATTTCCCGGAACGTCCCTACAACTTAGAAGGTCGCAAGCCGACAGTTAAAGCCCAGCCAATTACAGGAGTATCAATACGCCACTTAGTAGTAGAGAAAAAGCCTTCTAGCGAGGAAAGCAACGAGGAAAGTCGTAGACGCGATGATAATTAATTGATCATAATTATCCCTGCTAGAGTCACCGACACCCTTTGCTTAGTACCCAGCCCCTTTTTACTCCAGTAGATCAAACCCAGGAGTGAGTAATGCTACTGATAGTTTTGGTACGATAACCTTGCATAGAATAAGGAGTTTACAAGATATGTCTTTAATGATGTCAATAGGAGTAGAGGCAGCGCCTCATTTTCCACTTTCTTTTACCCTAGTTTATGTTGTGGGTTTTATTGCGGCTGTAACAATTGGTTCAATTGCTTGGTACAACTCTAAGCGTCCCGTAGGTTGGGAAGATAAACAGCGTCCTGACGTTGTACCCAAGGTAGACAAAGAAGAAACCCCAGGTCTCTAGAAGAACTTTTGTTTTGGATAACTGGATGGATATATAGCTGCCTCTTTCACTCAGAGGCAGTTCTTTTTTTGCTTAACGGACACGCGAAACCTAGCCTCGTAACAATTGCTTCACCGTACCGACTAACTCTTGGGGGTGGAAAGGCTTAGAAATATAAGCATCAGCACCTTGCCTGAGACCCCAATAGCGGTCAAATTCTTCTTTTTTAGCAGAACACATCACCACAGCTAATTTTTGGGTTTTAGAGTCGCTTTTGAGCCGACGGCAAACTTCGTAGCCGTTCATCCGGGGCATAATAATGTCCAAAACCACAAGATCGGGAGAATGACCTTGAATTTGCTCTAGTGCTTCGACACCATCACCAGCAACAATCACTCTCAATCCACTGTCTTTGAGAAGTTCTGAGATCATCTCCCGTTGTGTAGGACTATCCTCCACCACCAGAACCGTACTCATCACGCTCTACCTCTCTAGCTTTATTCAAATCTTAATGAGAAATCGTCAGAAAAGGTAGAGTCGCTCGACGCTAAAGAATTCTCGGACGGCCCAAGGTGGTGATATAAAGAACGGCCTCATCGCTTGGGATACCCAATACTTCATTCACCTGGTTATCAAAGAAGCCACCAATGCCACTCACGCCTAAACCGAGGTGGATTGCTGCTAAATTGAGACGTTGCCCCAAGTGACCCGCATCCATATGTAGATAACGGTAAGCGCGATCGCCATATTTTTCCACTGCTTTTTTCAAGTCAGCAGTGTGGAATACCACCGCCCCTGCATCTCGACCTAACTCTTGCCCCAGACACAAATAGTGTAACTCCCTGCGGAAATTTTTAAATCTAATCTGTCGCAACTCAGAGGCTCTAGGGGCATAATAGTAGCAGCCTTCCTCTAAGTCCACCACCCCAGACACTGCCACAAATGTTTCAATTAAATTTAGATCGAAATAATCTGGTGAGCCATCCAATCCTTGCTCGATATAGTTCTGAGGTTGGTAAGTAAAATCCAGTAAAGCTTTGAGTTCTTCAAATGTTAGATTTGCCCCATTATACTCACGGGTAGAACGTCGTTTGAGAATCGTGTTTTCCAGTTCTTGTAAAGGTAATTCCTTGCTAGTTTTCCCTCCCCAATTGATGGGTTTTGAGGCGGTTGAAACTTTGGAGGTGAAGGGAAAGTTATATTTATCTTCTAGTGTTTCCGAAGTCCTTTCCTTATCTTTTTGCTCAACCTCAACTTCCCAAGTTCTAGATTCATTGATTTGTGTGGCGCGATGCAAATAGCTTAGCAATTCTCCCTCTGGAACTTTGGGATCGGCAATTTGAGTAGAAGAGTCCAAAACAGTTGGGAAGGGTGGCAAAACTTGTCGTGCCTCAAGTTGATCTGCTAGAGGAATGATCGCGATCGCGCCTTCTTGTTCCGGGTCAAGATAAAGCAGATTGTTCACCATCTCATCCCAAAAACCACCAATCAGGTGAGGCCGGTAGTCAGTGAAAGCAGAGGCTAGCTCAATATTGCCTAACAAATGACCTGTATCGAGAAAAATCCGCCGATATGCTCGATCTTCATAGCGCCAAGCTGAGCGCAAAAAAATCGCTGTGATCACAAGCGCTATCTCGGTACTCTCCAGAACTGGATGCCTAAAAGTGGCTGCTTGTAGAGTAGGCCAAACTTCACTATCCCAAAAATGAACCAGAGAATGAGTACGACACTGGTAGTTATAAAGTCCTTTTGGTAATACAGGTGTCCCACGGGAAAGTAAATATACCTCGGCTGGGTACAGACCACCTGCAGAAGGTGCAGATCGGAGATACACTGGTGGATTCGTCTGTATTCTAGCCGTCAAGCCATAGCTGCAAAATAACAGCCGCGATAGCCGATGCCAAGTTTTACCAGGTTCATCCCTAAACGCTTGGTGGTCTTCTGTGAGGTAGGGCTTCAGGTCAAAGTGTGTTCCGACTTTGTAATCTTTAAAAGGTATGGGCTGATTCTTCCAGTCAAGTACCTTATTTTTTGCCGCGATTGTCTCTGGATCGTATTTGGTGCGCTCGTGATAGTGCTTAGCAATGGATGTACGCAGTTCTGACATAGTATTTTCTATACTTTTGGTGTCTCTCACTTTTCATCGAAAATATGGGTAGAAACCCCGTCCTTCTAGGACGGCTTTACATTTGCCCCTTTCGGGGTGGAGGGGTATGGTTGCCCCTCCGTGGGGATATGGTTGTCCCCCGCCCATTTCTGGGTAAAGTTAGCTTCGCCAATGTTATCAGTCGGTAACTATCCAAAAAGCACTGTTTCAGGGACCTTAAAACTGTTTAACTTTTCGGTTCTAGAGCAGGGGACTAGCTTCGCATCCACTGGTAGGTTCTTTAACACTTGCCGATAACGTAGCCTTGCGGCTGAGGCTGGTAAGCACGGCTTCAGTTTATTTGCTGAAGCCCCGTGTCTTCAGACCGGGGTTGCTTACCTTGACATTCAAGAGCACCTAACTTGTTAGATCATACCAATCCGTTGAGCGATACTTATAAGCGTTCTTTATGGCCACTATATTTTTTTTGTCAAGGCCAAGTAGAGAATTAAGCGCAATTTGTTACAAATATTAAAAAAACCTTAGAGCAAAAGTGTCCTTGGCTACAATGCTTTACATTTAAACAAGAATTAAGCAAAAGTACTTATTGACAGTACCGGATAAATCTTATCAGTAGGAGGCAGTAAAAGCTTCCAGAGAACAAGCAGAGATAATGAACAAGATTTCTGGAACAGAATTACTCGCTCAATACACCAGCGGTAGACGAGATTTTAGTGGAATAGATATTAGTGAGGCTGACCTATTTGAAGCCAATCTACAAGGGATTGATCTTAGTGACAGCAACCTTAAAAAGACTTATTTGCCCTACTCTAACCTAAGTCAAGCTCAGTTGAAACAAGCCCAACTTCAAAAAGCAAATTTGAGTGACGCTCAGCTCTATCAAGCAAATCTCTCCTATGCGGATCTAAAACAAGCAAATCTGTTCAGAGCAATTCTGCGTCGTGCCAATTTGCGAGGAGCGGATCTAACGGGAGCTAATCTACAAGGAGCGGACTTAGCAAACGCTGACCTCAGTTTTGCCAATCTGACTAATGCTGATTTGAGTCGCACTAACCTGGAAAAAACTAACTTAACCAATGCTGATTTGAGCGGTAGCAACTTGTTTCGTAGCAAAAATGTTGACCTTTCTAATGCTTACCTAGATAGTGCAACTATTTATCCGGATGGGCACCGTTCCGATAATTAAGTAGGAGAGGGGAAGAGTGAGGAAAAAATTAATTATTAGCAATTAACGGCTCAAGTGGTCAAAACCGAAACAGAGGTGTTATTAACAGCTTGATTGCTTTTTTTTTGTTGTACAGGAATTTCAATAAAAAACTCTGTTCCTTTTCCTGGCGCTGATTCACACCACAGCTTCCCTCCATGCTTTTCCACGACAATTTGATAGCAAATTGATAACCCTAAGCCAGTACCTTTTCCTATGGGCTTTGTAGTAAAAAATGGGTCAAACAGTTGTGACTTGGTATTTTCTGTCATCCCCAGTCCGTTATCCGTAATTCGCACGATAACTTGATTAGCAGATGATTCTTCTGTGTGAATCCAGATTGTCGGGACTGGCAATTGGGAATAACTGTTTGTTGGTGTATCGTACTGTAATCTAGAAGAGGCGTCCCGTCTTTCGTACCCAGTCCCCACTCCACTTTTTCCCTCCTCTAGCGCATCAATCGCATTAGCAAGAAGATTCATAAAAACTTGATTGAGTTGAGAGGGATAGCACTCAACTAGCGGTAGTTCACCATAATCTTTAATCACTTCAATGGTGGGACACTCGCCATTGCCTTTCAATCGGTGTTGCAAGATTAGTAAAGTACTATCTATCCCTTCGTTGATATCACCTGATTGCATTTTTCCTTGATCACGGCGCGAAAAGTTCCGTAAGCTAAGTACTAGGTGGCGAATGCGCTCTGCTCCATTTTCCATAGAAGAGAGAACTTTCGGCAAATCTTGCATCAAAAAATCCAGTTCAACTGAACCAATATGAGCCTGAATTTCTGGGACAGGTTTAGGATAATACTGTTTATAAAGCTGTACCAATTTCAGCAAGTCTTGAATGTATTCGTTGGCGTAGTGGAGGTTTCCATAAATGAAACTCGTAGGGTTGTTGATTTCGTGAGCAATACCAGCAACTAGCGTTCCCAGAGTAGACATTTTTTCGGTTTGTACCAACTGCGCTTGGGATGAATGTAGTTCGCGCAGAGTTACTTTTAGTTGTTGGGCCTGTGCTGTGGCTAAGTTTGCAGCAGTGCGGCTTTGTTCGTAAAGTTCTGCTTGATCAATGGCGATCGCTACTTGGTCAACTACAGCAGCAATTAATTCCACTTCATGCTCTTTCCAGGGGCGTTTTTCCTGGAAGTGTTCGCAAACAATTACCCCTGTTTTGTGGGAACGAGTTTGAACGGGAGCAACGATTAACGCTGTCAATCCCAAGTCGATGAAGCGCGATCTAGTTTCAGCATCTAGTTGTAAATCACCAGCAATGTCATCAATTTGCAGCAATTCCTGAAGTCCGATTGCTTCGCTTATTGTCTGAACCTGATCCATTGTGTTGGAAAACTTTAGTTCTGGCGATAGTTCTGTACGCCAAGCTGTATGCATCAGTTGCAAATATGGGGATTCTTCTGACTGTTCAATCCATAAAAAATGGCATCTGTCAATCTCAAGCAGACTGCGGATTTCCTGAACAGCATTACTTAAAATCTGATCTAATTCTAGAGAACTGCGGATTTGGCTAGCCAGACGGCTTTTTAACAGTTTTTCCCGCGCTTGTAGTTCTCGAAATTTTGCTTCCGATTGTAAGAGTTTATCTTGGGTTGTTTGTAATTGCTGGTTGGTTTCTACTAATTGAGTCATCGCTGCTTTCACTTCACGAGACTTTTCTGCAAGCTGACAGCTATATTGAATTGACTGTGATACTTCAGCCAGCATATCAAAGACAACCGGCGATACCTGGTCGCTTAATTCTTCGAGTCCTAACCAAGGTTGGGGTTTGATTGCAGCTTCACTGGTGAAGACTATCTGAAATTGACCATTGGGCAAAATTTTGCCAATACGACAAGGTTTACAAAGATGGTTGTTTTCTTCGATGCAAATCTTACCTCTAGGTGCTTCAAAAGTCTGTCCATAAGCAGCGGATCGTACTAATTCCACATCGAATGACCCGGCTTTTTCTGCTGCTTGTTTCCAGAGGTAAACTTGGGTATAAGCCGCTTCAATACAGTCACTGGTGACGCGAGCATTCCCATAGTTTGCTTGAAAATTTGTGACGAAAGTTCGATTTTTATTGGTGTCGATACTCTGAAAGTAACTCCAACTAGCATAGTGACCATCTGCGGTGCTACCACCAATCCTGCGAAGTTCTTCTTCAGCAATACTCAACGCCATGATGGGAATTTCTTCGGCACTAATTCCGGCTTCTTTGTACTGTTGGTAAAAAGCCAAATTGCTGTCACCATTGAGGGTATTGAAGACGAGATCAGGTTTGGCTTGCTTGATGCGGGCGATCGCCTCACCAAAATCTGTAGTTCCTAATTGCACATATTCTTCCCCAGCTAATGTACCACCTTTAAGTTTGAGCTGAGCTTTGATAATTTTGTTGGCGGTGCGAGGGAAAACGTAGTCAGAACCCAGTAGAAAAAAGTTTTGGCCCTTATTTTCGAGTAACCAATCAACTGCTGGGCCTACTTGTTGATTGGGACACAAACCGGTGTAGAAAATTTGAGGTGCTACTTCAAGTCCTTCATATTCAACTGCGTACCACATCAGAGCGTTGAGTTCTTCTAGTACTGGCAAAACTGCTTTGCGCGTTGCTGAAGAAAAGCCGCCGAAAATTGTGGTAACTTTGTCTTGTTGAAGCAGTTTTTTGGCTTTGAGGGCGAAGGTTGTGGGCTCCGATGCGCCATCTTCAATTACCGGTTCGATACGTCTTCCCAAAACTCCACCAGCTTGGTTAATTTCGGCGATCGCCATTAATGCAGCATCTTTTAAAGAAGCTTCGCTAATTGCCATCGTCCCACTCAAGGAGTGCAAAATTCCGACGCGGACACTAGAACTTGGTTGCAAAAATGGCTGGCTTGTTTCTTTCATCACTAACTTTCTTTTCTGTAAAATTTTTTTTTTTTTGGCTGCACCTCAGATTCCTTATGAGCGAGCGATTGGGAAGCGCTTTTCTCTTGTGATGCTCTGAAGTAAAGAGAGCCTATGGCTAAACGCTTCTACTTACTATATTGATGCAAGTTTGATTGCTCGAAAAGCAACAACCGTAATCTAAAGTCACTTAACTATTCAGCTTTAGGGGTTTTCATAATCATTTTTTTATTTTTTTCAGAGTATTTTTTTGAACGAAACTAAATAATAACTAATTTGCCAAATAATAATTGTATTGATTTTTACTCTTAATACAATCTTGTTAATAGCGTGGATGACTGGGAGGGAAGAAAACTAAGAAAAACTTCTGCGCCTCGGCATGGTAAAATGGAGATAAATACTTATTTAATTTTTTCGGAGAAAAATAAGGCTAATATTTATTCCAAGTCCATTTAGCGATGGGCGAGGAATTCTGCCGGATAACTGATAAGTTATAAACTGTGCCTTCGTCATGTTAGGGAAATTTGACCAATGAAGCGGCTGATTCAAGGTCTGCATCAATTCCAAACCACTTACTTTCATACTCACAAAGAGCTATTTGAGCTACTGTCACAGGGACAGAAGCCTAAATTTCTATTTATTACCTGCTCTGACTCGCGGATAGACCCGAATCTGCTTACTCAAGCTAAGCCCGGTGAAATGTTCATCATCCGCAATGCTGGTAACATCATCCCAGCTTTCGGTGCCACAAATGGCGGCGAAGGGGCAGCAGTCGAGTATGCTGTTCATGCTTTAGGGGTTGAGGAAATTATCGTTTGCGGTCACTCTCACTGTGGCGCGATGAAGGGATTGCTGCAAATCGGTAAACTAGAAGAAGATATGCCGATGGTTTACGAATGGCTCAAGCATGCTGAAGCCACTCGTCGGACGATCAAGGAAAATTACCAAGATTACGAGGGTGAAGAACTGATGAACGCAACCACTGAGGAGAATGTTCTCACTCAGTTGGAGAATCTGCGCACCTACCCAGTGATCCACTCTCGGCTCAAAAGTGGTCAAATTCATCTTCATGGCTGGGTTTATCAGATTGAAACGGGAGAGGTTACGGAATACGATCCTGCTCGGTCTCAATTTTTACCTGCGAAAAACCAGTTCTCCAGAGCAGCATGGATAACTCCTGAACAGCAAGAGCGAATTTATAAAGGTTCTTACTGATTTTAGGTAATGGGTAATGGGTAATGGGTAATGGGTAATGGGTAATGGGTAATCTCCCCATCTCCCCATCTCCCCATCTCCCCATCTCCCCATCTCCCCATCTCCCCATCTCCCCATCTCCCCATCTCCCCATCTCCCCATCTCCCCATCTCCCCATCTCCCCATCTCCCCATCTCCCCATCTCCCTATCTCCCCATCTCCCCATCTCCCCATCTCCCTATCTCCCCATCTCCCTCTTTTTCCTTCAACAATTCATGGCTACTACTTTGGATTTATTAGTAGATAAGCATTTACCTGGTTGGAGTGGAATTTCAATATAAAACTCTGTTCCTTTGTCTGGTAAAGAGTCACACTTCAGGATACCTCTATGTCTCTCCACGACAATTTGATGACTGATTGATAGTCCCAGTCCGGTACCTTTACCGGGCGGTTTAGTAGTGAAAAAAGGTTCAAATAGTTTGGACAAAACCTTTTGATTCATCCCTGAACCGTTATCAGCAATCTGGATGCTCACGCTAGAATTATCAGTGTTCATGCTGGTGCGAATGGTGATGCAACCTATGCGGTTAGGTATGTCTTCTAATGCATCAATAGCATTGCTCAAAAGGTTCATAAATACCTGATTTAACTGTCCGGCAAAGCACTCAATTTTTGGCAGTTGTCCGTAATCTTTCACAACTTCAATTGCTGGAGAATTGCCACTAGCTTTGAGGCGATGTTGCAGCAGTAGCAAAGTGCTATCAATTCCTTCATGTAAATCGACTGATTGCATCATTACCTGATCGGTGCGAGCAAAGTTACGTAGCGACAGGACAATCTGGCGAATGCGCTCAGCCCCAACTTGCATTGAACTCAGAACTTTGGGTAAGTCTTCTTGCAGGAAATCCAGGTCTATAGCGTCAATTTTGTCTTGTATCAGCTCAACTGGATTAGAATAGTATTCCTGATAAAGTTTGAGCAAGCCTAGTAAATCCTGAACGTAGTCGCTAGCGTAGTGGAAATTACCGTAAATAAAGCTGACAGGATTATTAATTTCATGCGCGATACCAGCAACCATCTGACCGATCGCAGACAATTTTTCACTTTGGATCAACTGGGCTTGAGTGTGTTTTAGTTCCTGCAAAGTTTGCTCTAGCTGTTTAGCATAAGCTTGGGCTGCAGCGGTGGCAGTACAACTGTTTTGATAGAGTTGGACTTGTTGCTTTTCTGTGTTGTATTGAGCTGCATCACTTTCTGTTTGATACTGAGAAACTAAAGCCTCGATCGCTTCTAAGAGTTCTGTTGCCGATGCCCTGATAATTGTTTGTAAATTGGGATTTTCTTGTGTAAGTTCAGCGCTACTTGCTTGTGCCAAAGATCTAGCTTGAGCGATGTAGTCACAGATTTGCCTGTGTAGATTATACGGAGCCTCAAAGTATATTGCCTGCACCATTTCTGAGGACTGACCTGGCAGTTTCATGTCTGGGTCGCCATTAATCAGAGCGTGATGCGACTTTTCCATCAATTCGATGGCACTTTGCATTTGCTGACGTAGCTTTTTTTGTTCTAAGCAGTCTTGAGTACAGACCAGTCTCAAAGCAAACAGTGCAGTGCGTTGACACAGCATCCGCTGGCGTCCACTGATGTTGATTACTGCGGCATTGATTTCCCGTATTGTGATGATTTGGTCGAGGTCAAAGTAGCTCATCAGGGCAATTACTGGCAGAAGATTCAAGTATAGTAAATTTTTGCAAAAAATAGTTGGAATGAAATGTTTGTGCATAAATATTTTTTGACTTAGAATACTTTTTTTTCTAGAGGAAAAACCTGACAACTGCTGAATGTACTGATAGCAAAAAATCGCAATTTCCTACTGCTATCAAAGTATTTGAGAGCCTTACTGCTAATACTCTGCTGAAAAAAATATCCTGAATTAAAATATCAATATTTTTTGTAGTTAAATATACATAATTAGCAAAAAAAATATTAGGTAAAAGCTAAGCTTATATAAATTCTTCTCAGGGTTGCTTGCTTTGTATATAGCGGTTAGTTTTTTTCTTGTATCTCTAGGGGAAAGGAAAGTAGGAAAAATATCAAGATATTCTGACAAATCAGAAGCAAAAGTAGGATATAGGGTTTTTCGTCTCAGTAAGGTACACCCACCACCCCGTAGGGAAACGGCATTGCCGTTTCCCTACAAACTATGTACTCCACGCGCTTGAAATTTGCTAAGTAGGTGGGTATAAATAAACGAACATAGTCCGGGCGGGTTTTCAATCAATTAAACTGTTACATAGCAAGCTTCCTGACTAAACCCGCCCCTACAAATCTACTTTCGTTTTTTTACATCTACCTACTTATAGGCTGACCGCTTGCTGGTGGACAGGCGGTCAGCCTATCCTACATTTTCTCTAACAATTAATTAATTTGCTGGATCGGAATTTCAATACAAAATTCTGCGCCTTTGCCAGGTGCAGAACTACAAGTAAGTACACCGTGGTGATGTTCTACCACAATTTGGTAACTGATGGACAATCCCAAGCCGGTACCTTGTCCCACAGGTTTGGTGGTAAAAAAGGGATCGAATAGCCGTGCTTTTACTTCCTCGGTCATTCCAGGGCCATTATCAGCAATGCGGATAACGATTTTTTGGGATTTTTGCTCTGAATCAGAACTATCTAAAAAGCTGGTGCGGATGGCGATCGCCGGTGAGAGGTTTTCCTTTGAACAGTCGTTCATCATCTCAAAGGCTTCAATAGCATTACTGAGGATATTCAAGAAAACTTGATTAAGCTCCCCTGGATAACACTCCACGGGTGGTAAATCACCATACTCTTTCAAAACTTGAATTTCAGGATGCTTATCCTTAGACTTTAACTGATGTTGCAAAATCAACAGGGTGTTTTCAATCCCTTCATGCAAGTCAGCTATTTTCATTTCAGCTTCATCTAAGCGCGAGAAGTTCCGCAAACTCAGCACGATCGAGCGGATGCGCTCAGTTCCCCGATGCATTGAAGAGAGGAGTTTGGGGACATCTTGGCTGATAAATTCTATATTAATTGCCTCGGCTTCCTCTTGAATTGCGGCGGTCGGATTGGGGTAGTTTTCTTGATAAAGGTGCAAAAGACCCAAGACTTCGTGGAAGTAAGCGCTAGCGTAGGTGAGGTTACCGTGAATGAAATTAACAGGATTGTTAATTTCGTGGGCTACACCAGCAACTAACTGTCCCAAGCTAGACATTTTTTCACTCTGTACCAGTTGGGCTTGAGCAGCTTGTAACTGCTTGAGAGCAAGTTCGATTTCTTGGGCTTGTGCAACAGCAACACGGGCGGATTGACGTGCTTGGGCGTAGAGTACTGCTTGATCGAGGGCGATCGCTAATTGTGCAACTACTGCTTGCAATAATTCTACTTCGCTATCATCCCAGGGTCTAGCTCCATTACAGTGGCCGCAGCATATCACCCCAATTTCCCCAAGTTTAGTCTCAACGGGGATTGACAAAATTGAGGTGTAGCCTAGAGTCAGTAATAACTCCCGCAGAGCGGGGTCGCTTTCCTTCTCCACTTCATCGACTCGGATGATTTGCCGATTTAAAAGCCGCTGGGCAAAAGGTGCCACTTGAGTAGTGCTGTATTGACCAATCTGGCTAGGGAGAAGGGGATTTCTGGCTTCCTTAACCACTTCCCAGTACATTGGGTTTGCCTCTCGTCTGTACCAAATGAAGTTGCACCGCTCTATCTGTAAAAGGCTGCGAATTGACTGGACAGCGGTTTCTAGGATGGTATCAAGTTCTAGGGAATTACGGATTTGATTGGCTAGCTCAAACAGCAGGGATTCGCGACGACTGAGCAGTTCTTTCCGGGCCCAATAGCGGTCAATTGCTACGGCGATCGCATTGGCGACCCAACTGAGGGTGCGACGGGCTTCTTCTGTCAGGGGTTGATCGCAGAAGATAGTCATGACGCCGATCAGCCGTTCTTCTACTACTAAGGGGTAACCGGAACAGTTATTAGGAAGTAGGGAGCGATGCAATTCTTCTAACTGCTCGTCGCTCAAGTCAGGTTGAGTTTGTTGAGCGAATAATTGAATTTGGTCAAGATTGAGGGCTGTTGGATCACCTGCGACTGCTAGTTGTTCTAGCTCTTTTGTGGCTGGGTTTAATGTCCAGACTGCGGCGCGGCTGGCGTCAAGCTGTTGTTGCATTGCTTCTGTGCAGCGCAAGAGAATTGCAGATAGGGTACCACCATTGGCTAGGGCTACGCCAACTTCTGCAGCTAAGCTGGAAAGACGCGATCGCTCCAAGAGTGCATCTTCTGCTTGTTGGCGCTGGGTTGCAAGGGCTACGCCGATTTTTGCCGCTAAGCTGGAAAGGCGATCGCGTTCTAGCAGGGTTGCTTCTGTCTGTTTGTAGTGAGTGATATCAGAAATCACGCCGATGAAATACTGTGGATCACCGTTCTGTGCGCGAACTACGGATACTGTGACGTTTACCCAAACAAGAGAACCATTTTTATGAAGATAGCGCTTCTCCATTTTTAGCGTCTCTCGCTGACCGCTTAAAAACTGCTGAAGGTACATCTGATCGGCTGCACGATCCTTGGGATAAGTAATCTCCCAAATTGTTTTTTGCAACAGTTCTGCTTGGCTGTAACCTGTGAGTTCGCACATTTTTGGGTTGACTCGCAGAAACTGACCATTTATCCCTACCTGAGCAATGGCGGTGCCAGCTTGTTCAAAGATGGCTTGGAACTGCTGGGCACTATCTGTCCAGGCCAGATCAGTTTGCTTGCTTTCTGTCATGTCCATTAAAATTCCATTCCAGAGAATATCGCCATTGGCTTGTAACTCTGGTCGGGAAGATGCTTTCAGTCGTTTGAGCTTTCCTGATGCCCAAATAAACCGCCCTTCCCATCTCCAAGGTTCTAGGGTTTTGGCTGAAACGGCTACAGAGGAGTCAAAACTTTCACGGTCGTCTGGGTGAATTAAGTCTAGGACGAGGGAGGCATTTTGCTGGATTTGCGCAGGTTCTAATTCATAGATTTCGCGAGCACCGCTACTAACAAATGGGAAGGCTACAGACCCATCTGTTCGGAGCAAATATTGGTAGATCATTCCTGGTACTTCTTCGGTTAGCTTAGACAACTGAAGTTCCCTCTCCTCTTGGGCTGACTCTACCTGTGGAGGAGCAGCTTTTTGTGAGACAGTGGCAAGCATTCCTGTTAGGACATCTGTAGTTGGATGGTAGATCGGTGTTGTATTACTCTTTAAAAGGATCTGCTTTACACAGTCCTGAGTAGTGAGGGAGTTACAAAGTGACCGCGTTTCCTGATTGGGAGGTACATTCCAAATACTAGCGTAGTCAGACTCAGCACTAATAGCAGTGAGTTGAGGATTTTCTCCTGAAGGAGTAAAAGGATGAAAAGGATAGTTCTTTTTCTCAATCCCGCCTACTTCTTCAGTACTAGGAACTTTGAGACTCAGGATTGTGAATTTAGGAAACGCTGAGCGCAGTAACATCAGCGCTGTTGTCACTAAAGCTACGAACGAAACAGTTAAGCTTTGCCCATCGCTCAATTGCATTAACCAAATCACAATTCCTGTACAAAAGCCTCCAATCAGTAGCCAGAGGAAATGAGAATGCTCTGTTTTCTGAGTGCTACTGACTTGCTCCACCCTCTGCACAAAGGTATAGGATGTGGCCAAGGCTATACCGATGCCAAGGTTATACGCCAGTTGTCGCGCAGCAAAAAACAGTTGGTTGGTGCTATTCGTTCCCATGTTTATTTACATCTCCCGGCATTTTGTAGCTTTGAACCCCGATCTTTCTCCATCGCCGTTCGATGCGCCCTGTTTTTTTGGGATTTTGGGATTTATCCCCAATCTAAAATCCCATACACCTAAGTAGTAAATGCCCTGATATTTCACCCAAGCTTTCGAGTTCCATCTTTTAACCAGACTCTTTGCTGTTACTAAGAAAGCAAAGGACATTGGCTAGCTTGAGCGATCAACTCTTAAGTAATACACACACAATAAGGGTTGATTTCCCAATAAATAACCGTATACTTACGGATTTTTTTAAGGGATTTTCCTATTGTATTACTTCGTAATACCTAAACTATAAGTCTCTCTGGACAGAATTTCTATACTACACTTTTGTTGTCTTGTCAAATTATCGTGGCGATGAGTCCCCAATCCCCAGTTCAACAGGACTTACGCACAGACGCTACATATGGTAGCGGCGCAAGAATATCGCCCCTACCAATGGTGGTTAAAAAGAAAATTTGCCTAAGTCCTGTTCAAGTTAAGATACTTAATTGGGAACCTTGCTGGGTTTTGTGTACTTCAATCCGCGTCTGGAAGGCTTCTTTAAACTGAGGCATATGGGTGACCGTGAGAATGCAGGAAAAGTCTGAGGAAATCGCATTTATTGCCGCAATTAGGCGATCGCATCCTTCAGAATCCTGTGTACCAAACCCCTCATCAACTATTAGCATCTGTAAAGAAGTTCCAGCCCGTTGTGCTAAAAGTCGCGCTAAGGCCAGACGAATGGAGAAGTTAATCCGAAAAGCCTCTCCACCAGAATAAGTTTCATAAGCACGAGTTCCACTGGCATCAGCAATTAAGATATCTAAAGTATCGATAAGTTTTGTTGTTTTTTTAGAATTTTTCCGTCCTGCCCTTTGGGTAACAATTTGAACGTGTAATTGATTGCCAGTCAGACGGGAAAGAATATGATTAGTTTCGGCCTCAAGTTGAGGCAAGATATTTTCAATCATCAGCGCCTGAATGCCATTTTTACCAAAAGCCTGGGCTAATTCTTGGTAAACGCGATATTGGCGCAAAAGGTGCTGCAAACTGTTGCTGCTGCTCGTCGTATTGAGTTTGCAGAGTTTCCAATTGAGTCAATCTTTGTTGCAAACGCCCTTGAAAAGAAAGTTGCTCGTCGAGTTGTCTTCGTCGCTGCTGCATCCGCACATCTATAGATTGGATAACATTAGTTGCGTCTGGATATTCCTCTAGCTGCTTGAGAATAACTTTTAGTTGTGAATCCAAATCTTCAAGGTCAGAACGTCGTGTTACTAGAGTTTGAGTAAGGGATGCTAAGCGTTGACAGACTTGGGGATATTGTTGTTGAGCGGAGATTAACTCTTGATAGCGCAATTGCCAGGATTGAGCTTGACGCAGAGATGCCCTAAGCTTGTTGTGTTCTGCCAAATTATAGCCTATTTGTATAATTTGTTCATCAATATTTTCTAACTTTCGCTTCAGTTAAGACGTCGTTTGTAACTCATGCAAAGAAGCATAAAGAGCCTCAATTTGTAAGCTGAGTTGCGGTTTTTTTTCGTCAATTTTTTCCTGGCGTCGCTGTGCATCTTCCAGCTTAGCTTGTCGAATTTCTGCCCAGCGCCAACGGTCAACTTCTCCCCGTGCTAAGGCGTGGTTTTTTTCATTGTAATTAAGCTGCTGTAACTGGGCGTCTAGTTGTTGAAGTTCTTCATGTAAATCTACGGAATAAGCACCAACACTGAGCGCTTTCTCAAGTTGTTCCTTTTCCTCAGAGAGTTCATAGAGTCGGTAGTGTACTTCGTCGGTGGCTTCGAGTCGTGCCGCTAGTTGTCCTCGTTGTTGTTGTAATTCATCATAAGGAGCTAATTCCTTGGATAATTGGGCATATTCACCCCTAAGCACCTGTAGTTCTCGTTCGCAGACAGCTAATTGCTCTCGCACTACCCAGAATTGGTTCTGCACTTCCTGTTGTTCGAGTGCTGTTTTCTGGATGACGTGTTGAGAGTGAGCTTCATCCAAAGGGCGATCGCATAATGGGCAAATAGCATTTTGCTCTTGTAGCATTTGCAATTTTTGCGTCACTTCTGCAATTTGTTTCTCGTAGCGGCGCTGATTTTCTTGCAAGCGTTCCTGAAAGTGTCGTCGTTCCAGCCCTTTTTCCTGTACTCGATGTTGATAAACCCGCTTTTTTTCCAATTGTCCAATTTCCGCTTGTACAGATAAACTCTGCTGTCGCAGTTGAGGCGTTGTTGCTATCTGAGCAGATAATTGGTGTTCACTGGAGCGTAGTTCTTCTAATTTGGCACTAAGTCGGGCTTGAGCGCGATCGAGATCTGTTTGGATTGAGTTACGGCGCTGCAGAATAGGAGATACTTGCAGTTGCAAATTATCCAGTTGAGAAAGGCGTTTTCGGGCAAAGTTTAGTTGTTCGAGTGCTGTTGCTACTTCTGTTGAACGGGAGAGAGATTCTTGAATTTCTTGTTCTTGGGGTTTTAGGGCTTCTAATTGAGCTGTGGAGTGCCTAATTTTGAGATTAATGTCGTTAGCTTGTTGGTTTAGCTGTTGTTGAAGTTGCTGTTGTTGTTGTTGGGCTTCTTGGTAAGCTTGGAATTTTGAGGAGAGAGTTTCTTCTTGTTGTTGTAGGTGGATGTATTGGGAATGAGCGGCGGTAATTTCCTCTTCTCGATTAAGTAGGGTGGAGAGGTGCTGTTTTTCGACTTCTGTAGCGCTGATGTCTTGAGTTAGGCGATCGCAATCTTTACTGAGATTTTGATATTGTTGTCTGACAAAGCTTAGTTGTTGTTGCCAGTTACTGCGTTGGTGTCCAACTTTTTGTAATTCTTGGAGTTGTTGAGAGTCGGTTTCTTGGGTAAGTTGTAGCTGTTGCAGTGTTGTTTGCAGGGTGGCTTGTTGAAGAGCGATCGCCTCTCGTTCTTGCAGTTGTTGGTCTATTTTCTGTAAACTTTGCTCTAGTTGTTCTGACTGACCTTTAAATTGGCGCGATAAATCCTTGGCTTGTTCTGCTAATTCTTCGTATTGATTGAGTTTCAGTAAGTCGGCGAGAATTTGTTTGCGCTCATTGGGGCGCCTGAGCATAAATTCATCAGCGCGACCTTGACGCAGGTAAGCTGAGTTTATAAAAGTATCGTAATCTAGCTTGAGATAATCAGAAATTTGCTGTTGCGTCGCTCGGACACCTTTCTCAGTTAAAGAGCGAAAGCCGTTGGAGGTTTGTATCTGAAATTCCAGGGAACTACTTTGTCCCCGGTTGCGAGTGCGAATGATGCGATGAGTTTGCTGATTATTTTGAAAAATGAAATCGACTCGCACATCTTTCGAGCCAGCATAGATAACATCATCTTCTGTACCGGCGCGACTTTCTCCCCAAATTACCCAGGTGATTGCTTCGAGGAGGGAAGATTTTCCAGCGCCATTTGGCCCACAGATACAGGCTGTATGTAACCCGCGAAAGTCTAGGGTTGCTTCGCGGTAGCTGAGGAAGTTTTTAAGGGTTAGTTGTAGCGGAATCATTCAGGCTATTGACGCTCACATTTTTTTGTCGATAACTATCAATACATCTGCACTGTTGCTTAGTTTATCGACGTTAGAATGCTGTTTCTAGCTTTTGTACAGTAAAATTTACAATTATTTATAATTAGATGAGGCTGACAGTTTCTGGGGAAGAGAATTCAGCGACTAACAGACAAATACCGATTAACCATTACGCACTATTCAAGAATCGCAAGCAACGGACTTGATATCAAATGTTGTTTCCCACCCGGATAGCACGACAGTAGCCAGCTATTGATTCCCAAGTGACACCAGAAAAGGTGCGGCGACGTTCCATCAGATCTACCTCTTCTACTTGAATGTTATGAATTTTGCCATATTTGTAGGCAATACTTAGCTTCTCCCACAAGTAGCATTAATGGCTTTCAACGGGTAGCTTTGCCAAAACCTGAGCGACAAACTTTTGATGATCAATTATTGGTTTAGGAATAAAACCATCCGCACCACTGCGATCAATCAAGTTTCCACCCTCGCCTTCCCAAGCATTGGCTGTAACAAGTATGACTGGTACTTTAGCAGTTTGGGGATTTGCTTTCAGCATTTGAGTAATCTGGATACCATCTACTCCTTTACCCTGGTGGTAACTGTTAGGGAGACAAACATCCATGAGGATAATGTCTGCTTCCCCTGACTGGGCGATTTTCATCACCTCTGCCACATTTTCAGTGTGTTTTACAGTTAAACCACCTCGCTTAGTTAGAATCTTTGAGAAAACAACCACGTTGATCGGTTCATCTTCCACAAGCAATACAGTTTTCATGAAAAATTTCCCCAGGAAATTAATTTCAAATCTAGACTCTTCCAGCATTACATTTTGCTTTTAGTGTCATGTTTGGATAATGTTTGAGTAATGTTGGTATTGCGCGTCTTAGTAAAGAGACTTAACATTTATTATTTATATTTTATGAAAAACTATGAATAAATCCCCCAAAGCACAGCAAAATTACAGGCAAATTTGACAAAAGTTATTTTATGTTCATTTTTTGTAAGCACTGAGTAACTATATTAATATTGTCACGGGTACTCAAGGAAAATCCGGATCATTTGCCTATGCTCACATCTGACATAACTGACAAGATCTGAGATTTTCGCTGAAAACAGGGCTCTGACGATGACTACCAATCTGACTGATGCAGGTAAGATTGATATTTTAAAGAGCACGAGTTGAGGTCAATATTAGAATACAGGTAGACAAAGGTTAAAAATCCTTCTGGTTTCTGGGAATTTAGAAACTCGTGAGTGTTGCATATGGTTAATTAGCGAGTTCAAATCTAAGATAAGGAAGCATTGGCATCAGGGTGTATCAGGAAGTTGCATTCATTCTCCTGCTACCACAATGAGTGAGTAAAACACCATTTATGAAAAAAGTATTTTTTTTACTGGGTGAACTAGATGACGATGACATCGACTGGATGGTCTCGACTGGTCTGCGAGAGGAAGTTGCTGCTGGCACCGTCCTCATCCAGGAAGGCCAGCCAATTGATACATTACACATTCTGCTAGAAGGAACTTTATCAGTTTCTGTTTCGGCCTTAGAAGGCAAAACGATCGCTCGTTTAACTAGCGGTGCGGTAGTCGGGGAAATGTCTTTCGCTGATGCGCGTCCACCCTCTGCCACTGTTCAGGCTGTTGAAAACTCGCTAGTATTGTCTATTTCCAGAGCTCTATTAATTGAAAAACTGCAAAAAGATGAAGGATTTGCCTCGCGTTTTTATCGGGCGATCGCGATTTTCCTGTCCACTCGCTTGCGAGGTACGGTCAGATATCTAGGTTATGCCAAAGGTAGCCTACTGAATGAAGATAATGGCACAGATGATCTATCTCCGGAAATCATCGATAACGTACCGCTAGCCAAAGCCAGATTTGACTGGTTACTCAGACGCCTAAAAAACAGTGATTATGCGCAACTTCCTGAATAAAGGCTTGGTTGTTTGTGGTTTGTTGTTTAACAAATAACAAACCACAAACAACATTGTTCCCTAAGCCTCTGGTGGCAAGTCTACTGTGTAAAGGACTTTGCCTTCAAGGTTGTGTAGCATCACTGTCATCACTTTACTTCTGCCATTAATTTTCACCGTACCGAAGAATTGCAGTCCTTCGGAAGGTGGGCGATTTGGCTTCATTCCTGGGGGTATGCTGTTAAACTTCACCTCTGGGCCAAAGGTATTATCAAGCTGGTTTGGGCCAAAAGTTCCTGCATTGAGGGGACCAGCTACAAACTCCCAGAAAGGCTTAAAATCAGTAAACTGAGCCTTAGCTGGGTTGTAATAGTGTGCGGCTGCGTAATGAACATCTGCAGTCAGCCAGACAACATTTTTTATCTTGTTTGCTTTGATATAGCGCAATAAATCCGCCATTTCCTGTTCCCTTCCCAAAGGAGGCCCATCGCTATTTGCCAAGTTCTCAAAATTAGTATTGCCATCAGGAACGATCAGTCCGATTGGCATATCACTAGCAATTACCTTCCAAGTTGCAACTGATTTCTGCAAACTATCCTTTAACCAAACTACCTGATCACTACCCAACAATGCAGTTTGTGGACTCATTCCCATCTGACGATTGGGTGAGTTTGGCCCCCTGTAGCTACGCATATCGAGCATAAAAACTTCCAGGGAAGGACCGTAATACAAGGAACGGTAAATCCGTCCCGGTTCGTTAGGCTCAAAGCGAATTGGTGTATATTCTAGAAAAGCTTGTTTTGCCCTAGCAGCTAAAGCATCAACTCTTTTCTCGGTGTAGCGGTTGTCGTCAGTGATAGTTTGACCTGGATACCAATTATTCCTAACTTCGTGGTCGTCCCATTGGGCTAGTATAGGAATTTGCGCATTGAAACGGCGAACATTTTCATCCATCAAATTGTAGATATAATTCCCACGAAACTCTTTGAGAGTTTCAGCTACTTTTGACTTTTCTGGTGTGGTTAGATTTTTCCAGATGCTACCGTCATCTAGCTTAACTTCCGCGGCAATTGGATTATCAGCGTAAATAGTGTCACCAGAGTGGAGGAAAAAGTCTGGCTTCAGTAACCTGATGGTTTCATAGATTTTCATTCCACCCCAGTCACGATTAATCCCCCAACCTTGACCAGCGGTGTCACCACTCCAAGCGAAAAAGACAGTCCGATTGTTGACGGGTGGTGTCCGAAAACTCCCTATTCCAGGTTCACTGAAGATGCGTCGATCATTCAAATCCTGAAAAAAGATACGGTAATATATTTTCTGACCCGGTGGCAAGTCGGCAAGGTTGACACGGGCTGTGTAGTCGCTGGCTTCGGTGACAATTGGGCCAATGATACGTTTTACCTTGCGAAAATCTTTGTCAATGTCGTAATCGACAATCATCCGGGAAGGACGGTCAGTACGACTCCAAATGATTGCGTTACCAACTGTGATGTCACCACTCGCGACACCGTAGGGTATCTGAGGACGCATCTGATCTGAGATGGCGATCGCCGGTACTCCAACCTGTGCTAATCCCGATTTTGAGAACAAGTCTGCGCTAATGATGCTTGTACTGGTAATTGCTGAACCTAGCAGGAAGCGACGACGGGATACTTTGCCTTGATTATTGCGTTTCATGAGTCTTTTCTGGTTAAAAGATGCCTAGACTCTAGTTTGGCTGATTTGTGGCGAAATCAAGGTCAGGTTAAGGTTGTCGTTCCAGTTCGATGGGTCAGGGGATAGTCACTAGAATGAGTACAGCAGCATTTGCAGAGTAGCAGAATAATACCATTTGGGTTTAAATATGACACAATTTATCGGTGGGTTGGGGCGGGTTTTGAACAGACGTTATCGGTGTTTTCTCACGAGTAAACTCCTAAACCCGCCCCTACAAATGTGACATTGATAACACCAAATATAATGACTTCTACAGCATCTGGATCAATTACTCTCGTTTGCATCCTGAATTGGATCTGTTGGTGGTGGATGACGGCCAATTGCTAAATCAGCCGCACGAACATTCAAAATTCTTGCTCGATTTAAATTGAGTGCTGCTACGGTAGCTCGTCCTGTGGGTGTCACACCAATGATGAAAAGTCTATCAGCAGACCACATAAAATGTTCACTCCACAGGCTTTTTCGGGGATTAAATAGCGGTACTTCTGCACCAGAATTAAGGTCTATAGCAGTTGTTTTAGCAGCCTTCCTGCGGTTGCAATGGAAACAGGCTAGAGCCAGGTTGTCTAGATTATCCTCGCCGTTCTGAGCAAGTGGGACAATATGATCGACTGTGAATAGTACATACTGCCATTGTTCAGAAGCGTGACAATATTCGCATAGCTGCGCTGCTCGTTGGCGTACTTGATGCCGAATGGATTCAGGAATTTTACGAGAGTTTGCCAAGCTTACACAATCCCTTCGTTTTGAGTGAGGGAAAGATTGCGAACGATGCGATTGAGAAAACTTAGGTAATCATCTATTTCTTCTAACGCATCGAGTTCTTGTTCTTCTTCAGAATTGAGTTGAGTACTTTCTTGTTTGAACAGTAGGGTTTCAATTCGAGTCTGTACAACGCTAGAAGCGCGAAAGATTGGTACTCCCTCTGCTAGCTCGATCCGGACTGCACCCTCTAGAGGAAAGGTTGCGGGTAGACTCTGAAGTTTTGGCGGGAGTGGAGTTGTCATTGCAGAGGTTCTGAAAGGCTTTGCGGGCCTGTTTATTATAGCTAGGGAGCTTGTTCTAAAAACTTATCAAAAAAAGCGATTGACAGTAATAACCCTCTAAATTCCTGCCCAAAGCAGTAGCAAATCCAAGATTACTACTACACTGAAGCAAGGTAAAAATGGCAAGATTTTGGCTGATAATCTTGCCTTAGTGTTCCTAATTATTCAGACTATAATTCAAGTGAATACTCAAAAGCATTAATAAGCAGAACCGCACAAAGCTTTAAGTTCAGCTTCGGGTTGACCGATGTGTTTTTGGCGACAAAGTAAGACTTGACCTGCGCGTTGTTGATAGTAGATTTGATTGGCAAACCAACCTAAAGGTACACCCGCAATACTTCCAATAATTAGACCAGTAACTAAGCTGTAAAGTATATTTTTTCGGGTGATTCTGTTGTGTTGTTCTCTGGTGAGTTGGTCAGGTTCTACTCTATTAACGTGATCGTGAGTCAACTGAAGATTCTCCTTGAGACGAGCTTTCCCTAACGAAAGCACAACTCACGACTAATTACTTCCCTCTTTCTGCTTAATTTTTGGCGCTGAAACTGTCTTCTAGTCTTTTTTTTGCTGATCCGAAGCAGCAGCATCAACCTGAGACTCATACTGACACAGTACTTTTTCCAGTTGAGCAGTAATTCTATCTACTCTCTGCTTAACTGTCTTCGGGTCAATGCTTAACCAAATATTTGGGTTACCAAGGTTTTCTTCGCGCCTATTATTCACTTCTCTCTTTCTACGTAAACAACTTATTACAATTTTTGACCACTCCCAGCCACACAACTTCTTTCTTGAGATAGATGATTAAATATCCTTAAGGAATATTTAACTTTCTCAGGCGGAAGAGATACAACTTAAGACATATTACTCTTGGCAGTTGTGGTTTTGACGCTGCTGGGCAAAAGATTGATATCTAAAAGCAGAAATAGGGTAAAGATTTGTAAAAAAAGCTTGACCCTTGAATAAAAATCTCTGACTCTGCTAATGTAATACTATTAACTCTGAAAACCTAATAATCTTAGCGCCACTCAAAAGCTCAGCAAAAGCTTTTGAGCAGCTAACCCCCCAACTGTCGTAACCAGCCTGGAGGCTAGAAGAAATGTTATCACTCATCTAGCCACCCCGACTTCTTATGTCCAATAAAGCGGGGTGGCTAATATTTTGGGGAACAGTACATCTACCCAAACATAGGAGCGATCGCTCATGTCTGAGAACTTAATCACCGCTGGATTCATTGATCCGAGAGAATTACCCTTAGAGGAAGTTCGTCAGCAAGTCGCGACTTTCCTGAATATTCCCCTCAAGCAAATTGAACGCATCGAGTGCTGGAAACACCAAATTTGGGTCAAAATCGTGGAATCCCGCGCCAAATTTCTCAGTTATCGCTGCTTACCTCTCTGGATCGAACAAGGAATAGCTGTGATCAACTCCTGCACCTCTCGTCCTATCCTTGAGAAGTTGGGTGAAACCTTGCGTACAGAACGGGAATGGTACGATGAACACAAGCAGCCTGAAGCTGTGCAACCCTGGCGAGATGCTTGGGCACAACAAGCACAACACTTACGGGAAGAAGAAGAACGTCTCAGACCCATTCGCGCTCATCAGCAAGCGGGTGCAAATTGGTATAGTGCTTGGCAAGGTGTTTTGCGTTGTTGCAGAGATTGTAGCGCTCTACAGCGATTAGCTGCGGAAATTAATCAGCAAGCTTCAGAATTTGTGGATTTGCCAGAGGTGATGCAAGCAATGCAACAATTGTTGCATCAGCGTTGGCATGAACTTTCGGAAGCAATCGCCTGAGATTGCATCTGTTGGCATTGCTATCTTATATTTTTAACGCAGAGTACGCGGAGTTTTGCGCAGAGAGACGCAGAGTTTTTTGTGGCAAAATGAATGTTGGTTAATGCCGATGCTTTGTATGGGAATTATTCAGCCTCTGCTAGCTGGAGCGTCCCCTCTCTGCGCTCTCTGCGTTAAAAAAAACATCTTTACGCAAAATATCACTTTCCAATACAAAAGCGACTGAAAATTCTGTCAAGTACAGATTCTGTGACTTCTTCACCGGTGATTTCTCCTAAAGCTTGAATCGCACCTCGTAAGTCAATTGTCCAAAAATCTAGAGGCAACTTTTGGGTAATGGTTTGTTGTACTTGTTGTAGGGATATTTTCGCCCTGGTTAAAGCTGCTGCTTGCCGTTGGTTAATTGCTAAATCTAAATCGGCTGCTTTCAAATCACCTGTGTGCACTGCTTCCAGGATTGCTGTTTCTAGGATATCGATTCCTTGGTTTTGTGCTGCGGCTGTTGTTACTACAAGCTTAATTTCTTGAGGATAAGATACTTTGTCTGCTGGGGAAAGGTCTGTTTTATTAATAACTAAAATAAAGGGGCGATGCTGTACTTGTTCGTAAATTTCCTGATCTTCTGCACAAAAGCCAATGGTTGCATCAATTGTCAGTAATACTAAATCAGCAGATTCAGCAGCACGGCGCGATCGCTCTACTCCGATTTTCTCCACTTGGTCATTTGTATCACGAATTCCCGCAGTATCCAGCACTTGCACAGGAATTCCTCCAACTACTAACTGAGACTCCACCACATCCCGTGTAGTACCAGGAAGTTCAGTAACAATAGCGCGATCGCTTCTACTCCAAGCATTCAACAAACTAGATTTTCCCACATTCGGACGCCCAACAATGGCAACTTTCAAGCCAGTACGCAACAATTCGCCTCGGTCTGCAGTTGCTAAAATACTGGTTACTTGGGTCAATAATTGCTCAATTTGCCTAACAACCAAAGCTTCATCCAGAGGTGGCAAATCCTCCTCAAAATCAATCCTGGCTTCAATTTCCGCTAAAATATCTAAACAAGTAGCTCTCGCTTGTCGAATTGGCGCGGCTAACTTTCCTTGCAAACCAGCAAGTGCGGTTTGTGCTGCTTGGGGTGAACGGGAACCAACCAAGTCTGCAATACTTTCTGCTTGTGTCAAATCCAGACGACCATTGAAAAAAGCCCGCAGGGTAAATTCACCTGGTTGTGCTAACCTTGCTCCCTGTTCAATGCACAACTGCAAGACTTGCTGTACTGGCATGATGCCACCGTGACAATGAAACTCTACCACATCTTCCCGTGTGTAGGAACGTGGGGCTTGCATAATCAACAGCAGTGCTTCATCTACGAGTTGTTGCGTTTGGGGATGACGCACATATCCGTAGAGAATGCGGTGAGTTTCCCAAGCTTGACGCCCAGGTGCATAGAATAGGGTATGTGCAATGGCGATCGCCTTTTGTCCCGATAGCCGAACGATTCCCACACTTCCCTGTTGCGGTACAACAGCAGTGGCGATCGCGACAATTGTTTCACCCTCTAGGAACATCCACTATCCTCTCAAAATTCCGTCTCCATTACCTATTAAGCCTTACTCCCGATGATAAAATACCCAAAATTTTCCCTAGATTATTCAGAAAATACTCACCCAAGTCAATTTCGATGGTTTTTTCTTGAAGTTTCAAGAATTTCCAGATACTTCCAGTAGTAACAGTTCCATAAATTGCCTGAACGTTGTTTCCTTCACGTTCATTGAAAATTTTAGCGGCCAACATTTCAGCTACGCACTGCCCTAATCCTGCATTAATATTTTCCTTCTTAGCTTCTACAATTGCAATCACTGGGGCTTGAAGAATTAGCAATTCAGGGGAACTGCTAATGAGAAAGTCACAACTTCCATTCAATCCCAGTGAAGCATCAACAGTAAAATCTATCCCAGAGAATAAACTAACTTGATAATTCAACTGTTTTCTCAGTTCAATTAAAATTGGCGAAATAATCATCTCAGAACGAGCTTTTTCGGTGTTACTAGCCAGGGCTAAAGGTATATTTTCTCGCAGAGTTTGCGCCAAAAAGTCACTGTATTCTAACTCTGGTACAGCAGAGAACATATCAACCTTGTCATTAAGAGTCAAGTCAAAGGTTTTCAAGACTGTGTTTAAGGTAAAATCACTGTCCGCCATTTTTTTGCCCTGCTTGTGTCAAATTTACAAATTTGAATCAGAACCTTTATTTACTCTTTTGGGCTGTTTCTTTTTGAGTCTAGTGTAAGCAAACCAAATTGCACCACCGAAGAGCAGAAAATAAGGGCTATATGCTACCAACCAAATCGCGGAACGCATTAAATTAGTAGATAATTCTCCAACCGATTGAGTAGAATTATTCCAAGCATCTTGAGCTTGTACACCTAATGGTTGTTGGGGAGTGTTAGCAGAAACAGCAGCTTCTAGTTGTAAGTTAATATTGGAGTAAGCAACTCTGCTAGTTAAATTTTTCTGTTGTGCGTCAATTTGTTCAATTGATTGTCTGACTTTGCTGAGTTCTTGGGTAACTTTGAGGACATCTCCAATGGAACCAGAACGTTTCAAAATCTGTAGCAAACTACTTTCAGTTTGTCGCAAAGTTTTGAGTCGTGCCTGAATATCCACAAGTTGAGTAGTGACATCTTCAGCATGGAGGTTGCGACGCTGTACAGTGCCAAGTTTTGCAAGTGTATCGATGGTAGTTTCTAGATTTGCTTGCGGTACCCGAATTTGCATTGATGCGGTGTGGCGAGTACTAATGTTTTGTGGTTTATCATCATTTAATCCTAGGACATCGCCCTGTTGTTGTTTGACAATTGTTGAGGCTTTTTTAACAGTATCATCAATGGATTTGACGACAAGAGAAATGTCAGCAGTTTTGATAAGTTGCGGGGGAGACTGCGGGACTGAATTTGCAGTTTTAGCCGATTCAGATGTTGCTGGTTGCTGTTTCGCACTGGCTTTACCTGTTGGTGCATTCGCTGATTGCGACACTTGCGCATTAGGACTATCCCCGCTTCCTGAATTTAAGGCAATATCGTTTTGAGCGTTACAACTAGCTAAAAGAATGCTTCCTAGCAGAGTAGTCAGGAGTAAAGTTAGTTTGGTATGAGAATGAGTTGAGCGATTCATGAGAAGCCCTCAGTTCAATAATTGCTAGTATGGCTCAGTTATCTGCTCGAATTTTGTATTGTTGCATTTTGCGTAACAAAGGGTAGGGGTAACTGCTGAATGATGCCATAGTACTTTACCTATGTTTTGTATATAAACATCCGCCTGAGAATAAAGTCCTCTTTAGAGGAATAAATATCGGTTTGTAGTCTTCTTTAGAAGACTCGCAGATTTTAGCCACTGAATTAATTCACTGGTGGATGAGAGTATTAAGCAGGTAGGCGTAAAAAAAACAAGATAAACTTGTAGGGGCGGGTTTAGCGATAACGCCTGACCCTAACCAGTTTCTTATGTTCAAAACCCGCCCTCCTTATGTTGGGTTTATTTCCACCCACCTGCTTAGTGTAAAATATCAGTTCTACAAACTTTGGTAATTTCGATAATTTCTAATACTCATTTAGTGCGTAATAATTTAAATATCCATCCAAAGAGGTATCTTTCAGTAATCATCTATACAAGCAAGCAAACATTACTTAAAATTTTTAATAAGTCACCAAAAGGTGTGCTGAGTCTTGAGTATTTACTGATTACTTTGGAACTCAGTACTCAGGACTAATAACGGTGCTAACTTAGACCTACTTGGCGTCAACTCTATAACCATTTAACTAACAAATATGACCTCTACTCGTCCATCTCAAGGCTCGTCAGATCAGTATGAAGTTTCCGAGGAAAAATTGGAATCGGAAATAGATATTATTGTAGGCGAAGCTCCACAAGAAACTGAGATAGATTTAGACTTTCTCTATACCAGGGATATTGAGTTTCGCCAAGAAACTATTTACTTCATTGTTGTGGATCGCTTTTATGATGGCGACCCGGAAAACAGCGAAGGGCCGAATCCTGAACTTTATGATCCAGAAGGAAAGGATTGGGGGAAATATTGGGGTGGAGATTTGCAAGGAATTATTGACAAACTGGATTACTTAAAAAATCTGGGAGTGACAGCACTCTGGCTTACCCCATTGTTTGAACAAGTGGAAGCACTATTTATTGAAAGTGCGGCTATTCATGGCTACTGGATTAAGGATTTCAAGAGACTCAACCCTCGATTTATCAACAAAGATGATGACCCTTCCCTCAACAAAACTCAAGAGGGAAAAAATACAATTTTTGATAAATTGATTGCTGAGTTACACAAAAGAAAGATGAAGTTTATTCTGGATATTGTCTGTAACCACAGCAGCCCAGATTTTAGTGGCAAAAAGGGATTACTTTACGATGATGGGGTGTTAATTGCTGATTTTAACAATGATAAAAATAACTGGTATCATCATTATGGTGAAGTAACTAACTGGGAAGACGAATGGCAAGTACAAAACTGTGAGTTGTCTGGTTTAGCTACTTTTAATGAAAACAATATTGAATATCGAAACTACATCAAATCGGCTATTAAGCAATGGTTAGATCGAGGTGTCGATGCTTTACGAGTTGATACTGTGAAGCATATGCCAATCTGGTTTTGGCAAGAATTTATCGCTGATATTCAAATCCATCGACCGGATGTTTTTATCTTCGGAGAATGGATTTATAGCAGCCCTAGTAGCGACCTTTCGGTTGAATTTGCCAATGAGTCTGGAATGTCAATTTTAGACTTTGGTCTTTGTATAGCAATTCGACAGGCTTTAGGTGCATACGATCCAGCAGGATTTCAATTAGTTCAAGACGTTCTGAACCAAGATCATCGCTACTATAGTGCAACTGAATTGATTACGTTTATCGATAATCATGATATGCATCGCTTCCAAACGTTGAATTCTGATCCGGAAGTTTTGCGTTTGGCGATCGCCTTAGTCATGACTTCTCGCGGTATTCCCTGTATCTTCTATGGTACGGAACAATATCTTCACGACGACACGAACGGGGATGATAATCCTTACGGGAACAATGACCCTTACAACCGTCCGATGATGGACAAATGGGATACAGATTCGCCTGTTTATCGGGATATGCGGTTGCTATCAGGATTACGCCGACTAAATCCAGCGGTATCGATGGGAAGTCAGTGGCAAAAATACATAACTCCTGATGTTTATTGTTATGTACGGCGTTATCGAGATTCGCTAGTTTTTGTGGCGATGAATCGCGGTGAACCTGTGAAACTTGAACCGATTGAAACTGAATTGCCGGAGGGGGAACATACGGATATTTTATCCCGACGTAAATTTGAAGTCACAGACGGACATCTCCATGATTTAGAATTAGGATCGCGGGAAGTAATTGTTATCAGTCATGTTGGGGAACGTGTCAAGGGACAAACGATTGTCCGGGTACAACTTAATGGAGTTCAATCCCAACCTGGTGAAACTATTGTGGTAACGGGAGATTGTCCAGAATTAGGCGAATGGGATATTGCTAAGGCTTACCCCTTGGAATACATCAATACTAATACTTGGTTTGCGGAAATCCCCTTTAATGAAAGTGCTGGTAAGCTGATTACTTACAAGTATGCGATGTGGCGGGAAGGTCAGTCACCTTTGCGAGAAAATTTAGTTGGTCGTCGTTGGGTTATTGCTAATGAGGGTACGGTAAAATGGCGAGACAAATGGTCACCCGGTCGTGAGTCTTAATTAGTCATTTGTCATTAAGGATTTATCCTTTTGTTTGGTTTGGTTTAATTTGTGATATTCTTGCAATAGCGTTAAAGCGCACTAACTATTATTGGGAAGCTCAACCCTATCATGGATGGTCGAGACAAATATCACCCTAGAAATCAGTAACGGTGACGCGAAGAGCACTTGGGAAGCACGAAAGTGTAGAGCCATTGAAACAAGAAGAAAAGGTGTATCAGCACGGTTTCAACCTGCTGCGGAACAACCTTTTTGAATCCCCCTGATTTATCTAGGGGAGTATGTCAACAAAGATACAACGTCTATCGCGTTGTGGTTCCTCCTCGTTTCAGAGTTCGGCCTTGGATTCGTTGGTAAGCCTTCTGGACTTTGCTGATTTAACAGTTAGATAAATATGAGACAAAGCCCAGCTACACAGTTGGGCTTTATCTGTAAGGAAGGGCGATTTCTACTCTCCAAAAATATTGATTTTTTATTGCTAACAGAGCGAATAGCAAAGTATCCTTAGAAAGGGACAGAAAATAAAGCAATCGCTGAAAGGTTCTAAAGAGTGGCGAGATTAGTTTAATATAGTAAATGTACGTAGTGAAAGCTGCAATATATAAGAAGCAAAATTTTTCCTTGGGGCTGGCTGGATTGTAAATTTTTAGAGTAGGCATTGAAAAGTTTCTTATACCTTTCTAATTTTTGCTAGCACAGTTCTTTCAAGGTTGGGTGTGAGAAAGTTATAGCATTTTCTAATTTGACAGTAAAATATCAGATTCTTGATCCCCATTTACCCCCTTAACCCTCCGAAATTCGGAGGTAAAAGAAACTGAAAGCCCTCCTGATTAAAGGGGGAATACAAGAAATAACTTGGCTTTTTGGGCTGGGGATCTAGGTGTAGCGCATCAAAACAGAAATGGTATTAGTAATTGACTTAGGCTACGTATAAATACTCATCATCCCTCTTTCTCCCAATCTACCCTTTTCCTCTGAACTACCTTTTCTTCCTACTGGGTGCAATCGCCTTGAGAGTCGTAATTCCAAACCTTTTTATATCGGCTCAAATTACGACGAATCAAGTCACAATAAAAAAGATACAAAATTTAAATATTTTCTCATCCTTGCTCCTGTTGCCCCTCAATGACAGCCATCCACCCAAACAAGGCGATTGTGCCTTCTCAGCCTGGGTTAGCTTCTCCGCTGCCCTTTTTCATCCGTTCTCTTAATCGCTTACAACCCTCACCAGAAACCGTTGTCCTCCTCCTGGCTGTCGTCATTGGCGGCGCCACAGGAATGGGCAATGTTACATTTCATTACCTAATTCAGCTCATCCACACCTGGATGCTGACAGACTTGATGGGGGTAATTTCCGTTTGGGGGTCCTGGACTTTAGCCTGTATACCCACCCTGGGAGGCTTAATCGTTGGGCTAATGCGCGTGGCACGTCCTGACTTTGGCCCCAGTATGTCATCCCTGATCGCCGCAGCACAAGGCATCCGCGAAATCTCACCTTTGCGACCCGTCACCAAGATGATAGCTGCAGCAGTTTCCTTGGGTACCGGCGCATCCTTGGGGCCGGAAGGGCCAAGTGTTGAAATTGGGGCAAATATTGGTATGCTGTTGGGTCAAGTGCTGCAAGTTTCCAGGGAACGGCATCGCTTACTACTTGGTGCTGGTGCAGCAGCGGGACTAGCAGCGGGTTTCAACGCTCCCATTGCCGGCGTCTTCTTCGCCTTAGAAGTCGTACTTGGCACCACCTTCGCCACCTCAGCCGTAAGCGTCGTCTTACTCTCAGCCGTTGTCGCCTCTGTAATTGCCCGCATTGGCATAGGCGCACAACCGGCTTTTGAACTACCAGCCTATCACGTCCGCAGCCTCTTAGAATTACCCCTGTACCTGGGATTGGGTTTGCTAGCAAGTCTCGTATCCCTGGCGTACACCCAAGCGATACAATTGTCAAGACGTTGCTTTCAAGGAGAAATCCTCTGTTTGCGCTGGCTAGGAAAACTACCAACACCGATCAAGCCTGTGATTGGAGGTTTGTGTGTCGCTTTAGCTGCCATACAAATCCCTCAAATTTTGGGGATCGGTTATGAAACCATCCAAGCCATGCTTCAGGGTGTTGACTTTACCGTACCATTATTACTGACATTGCTAGTCGTAAAAATGGTGATGACAGCAATTAGTTTAGGGAGTGGTTTAGTAGGCGGAATTTTTGCCCCAGCAATGTTTTTAGGAGCAAGTTTAGGAACTTTATACGGGCAATTACTAGCAATAATTATCCCAGCCGGGATGATAAATATTGCGGCACCACCCGCTTATGCAATGGTAGGAATGGCAGCAGTTTTAGCAGGCAGTGTCAGAGCACCTTTGACATCAATATTATTACTATTTGAGCTAACGCGAGACTATCGCATTGTTCTACCATTAATGGCAGCGGTTGGTATTTCCGCTTGGCTGATGGAAAGAATGGCCCCAACGCCTATGGAAGAACAAACTCTTCAAGCTTCTCTCGGTTTAAGTGTTGAGAAAAACTTGGATCGAGAAATTTTGCAGCAACTATCAGTAGCAGAAGCAATGCATCAGCCTGCTTTAATGTTAGTAGGCTCAATGTCTGTATTAGAAGCAGCTCTTGCCTTAACCACTGCTCAATGTCGTAGTGCCTTAGTAGTAAATGAGGCGGAACAACTGATGGGACTTGTTAGTTTACAGGATATTAATCGAGCGTTAATCCATTCTACAACTGAATTGAATAACGGTCATTTTCACCATCATATATTGGCTGAAGTTTGTACAATAGAAATTCTTTACGCCTACCCAGATGAATCTCTCGCTGATGCTTTAGATCGCATGGGAGCAAGAGGATTGCATCAGTTACCTGTAGTGAAAAGAGACAATCCCTATCAAGTTTTAGGCGTCCTGGGACAGGAGGGAATTGACTTAGCCTGTAGTTTAGCAGCTACCAGAGAAGTAGTGCGTCAGCATATATCTTTGTCTTCTTTCTCGCAGGAATTAACTAAAATTCCTCTCAAGCAACTTACCTAAATTACTTCCTTCCCGCTAGAATAATTATTGTCAAATGGGAAGGAATTAATTACAACTATTTTTTTTACAGGGATGCCAAATGTCAGAAATAAAAAATGTCAGTGGAACGGCTTTTATTATTGCTGAATTTCGAGCCGAAGAAAATGCAGAAACTGCACCACTTTATCAAGATGAAATAGTTAAATTTTTTCTCAACGAGCAAACCAAACATTTGGCTGAGGAAGTAGCTAAAACCTTCCCTCTGTCCAAAGAAATGGTTAAAATCCGAACCAAATATTTTGATGATGTCTTATCCCAGCAACTTGATCTTGGTGTTCAGCAAGTAGTTATTTTAGGTTCTGGTTTAGATACCCGCGCTATCAGAAAACAAGCCGAAGGTGTGACTTATTTTGAAATTGATGCTCAAGCGACTCTTCAGTTAAAGGAAGAAAGCCTCAAGCAAAATAATATTACAGCAAATGTCCGTTATATTCCTGGGGATTATGTCAAAGATGATTTGATATCTTTGCTGAAACAGCATAACTTTGACTTTAATCTGCCAACATATATTTTATGGGAAGGTAATATCACTTACCTGAGTCTAGAAGCAGTGAGGTTTGTACTGAAACAAATCTGCGACTATGTGAAAAGCTTTAAGTTGTCGCTTGATTATATGTCAGAAAAAGTTATCGCCAAAACAACCGGATATCAGGAGATGAATGATTACATAGAGAAACTTGAGAAAATGGGTGCACCTTGGCTGATCGGCTTTGACAATATTGCAACTTTGTGTCGAGGTTTAGAGCTAAAAGTACTGGAAAAATTCTCAACTGCTGAACTATATAAAAAATATCGTCCTAATCGTGTTCTAGAATCTAATCTTTTCAAGTTTTACTTTCTTTGCACATTAGAACGCTTCTAAAAATTAAGTAGTCTCCTCCACAACAAGACCAATCTCTTGCCCATAAGATAGTTCTAGTGTGTGACCATCTGGATCTCGCAAGAAAGCCCAATACCCGATGGGATAACCAGAATCTTTGGGTTCTTCAATCAGAAGACCTTCCTGACGAGCCTTGTTACAAAGCATATCCATCGATTCACGACTTTTGCAACCAACTCCAAGATGTGCAAATGGAGACAGAACAGGATGTACAGAAGCTGTCTGAATGAGAACAATTACAAACGGTCGAGTCTTATCACTAATCCAAGCGACAGCAACACCTGTTTCTGCATCAAGGCGACGATGAACAACCTGCATTCCTGCATAGGTAGAATAGAACTCAATACTGTGTTCAACATCTGAGACAGGAAGCGCTATGTGAGTGAGTCCAATATCAATCATTTTTATTTTAGGATAAGTGCTTTCTAAGTTGGGAAAATAGGCTCTCAACAAATATTTATACTCAGCATAGTCTCTGATTGTGCTGAGTATATAGCGGTTCTCAGTTGTGTGAAATATAGCAGAAAAACCTAACCCCCAAAGGGTTCCCACCTCTCCCTAGCCCTCTCCTACAAGGAGAGGGAAAAGGAATAATATTTTTAGCTGGAAGGGGAGTAAGAATCAAAGCCTCTCTCCAAGCGACAAAATTTATCTGCTTCCCTCTCCTCTTAGGAGAGGGTTAGGGAGAGGTGGAGAGAGGTTTGGAGAGAGGTCAAAGTGTACCGCACCCAACCGAGAATAGCTATATTTTAAATAATTTCACAGGCACTTATAGCCTGCTGTGAGCGATTTGCTTGAGCAATAAATTTCATCGACTGTAGAGTTGAGTCAGATCTAACAAACTATCACTCAATTCCTGAGTCAGCATTTCAGAACTATCGTAGCGCCAACGCCAATTACCAGCAACTTTACTTGGGTCATTCATTCTTCCACTACTCCCCAAACCTAAAATATCTTGTAAGGGAATAATAGCTAAGTCCGCCACTGAAGCCAAAGCCATACGGATGAGAACCCAATTAATTTCCTGGATTTGCTCAGCATTAGCATAACCTAGATATTTAGCAAGAAATTGCTTCTCTTTTGTACAAGAAAGCATCCACCAACCCAAGGCTGTCTCATTATCATGAGTACCAGTATAAACCACAGCATTACTTACATAAGTATGCGGCAAGTGGGTATTATTAGAACCCTCCCCGAAAGCAAACAACAAAATACGCATCCCAGGGAAACCTAAGCTATCGCGCAACTCTTCAACTTCTGGCGTAATAATACCCAAATCTTCAGCCAAAATCGGAATATTACCTAAAGTATTACCTAGAGTTTCAAAGAACTCTTTCCCTGGTGCTTTCAACCATTCACCATTAATAGCATTTTCTTCCCCTGCTGGAACTTGCCAATATGCTTCAAATCCTCGGAAGTGGTCAACCCTGACCAAATCTACATATTGTAGAGTCGCCTTAAATCTGTCGATCCACCAAGCAAAATTAGTTTTTTGTAATTGCTCCCAGTTATACACTGGATTTCCCCAGAGTTGTCCAGTTTCACTGAAATAATCCGGAGGGACACCCGCGATAAATGCAGGTTCAAAACTTTCTGGATCTAGCTTAAAGATTTCGGAATTTGCCCAAACATCAGCACTGTTGTGACAAACATAAATAGAAATATCGCCAATTATTTGGATGTTTTTATTGTTAGCATATTCGCGTAACTTTAACCATTGCTGAAAAAACTTAAACTGCAAGAACTTGTGGAACCTGATGCTATCCTGTAAAGCCTCAGCTTTCGCTTTGAGTGCATCTGGTTCACGTCTTGCTAGCGCAGGTTCCCAAGAATTCCAAGCTTGGCCAGCATTATCTTCCAGTAACGACATAAAAAGAACATAGTCATCTAACCAAGTAGACTGTTTCTGACAGAATATGTCAAATTCCGTCTTGTATTTTCCGGTTAAAGATTGCTGGAAACGCTCATAAGCAAGTTTGAAAAACTTGGTTTTATGGGGAATAATTTCAGCAAAATTGACTTTATTAGGAACAACCTTAGCACTTGGGGGTAACCCTGTCAGTTCATCCTGGTTTAATAATCCTTCCTCTGCTAAGAGATCGAGACTAATAAGCAAAGGATTTCCAGCAAAGGCACTAAAGTTCATCGTATAAGGGGAATGTTCATATCCCGTTGGTCCCAGTGGCAGAATTTGCCACAACTTTTGACCACTTTTCTCTAAAAAATCTACAAACTCGTAAGCAGAATTGCCTAAATCACCAATCCCAAATCTACCTGGAAGACAAGTTGGGTGTAACAAAATTCCACTGGCGCGTTGCAAAGTCATATGGATTTTTTTACATATATAAAATCCAGATTATCTCTTCAAGAAGACTAGCTCAATGATACTCTAGATAGATTTCAATTAGACTGAGATAGGTTTCAATAATACTTTGGATATAGACTCAAGATGAATGCTCCTGAAAAGCAACTAAATCCAAAAATAAATGCAAAACTCAACATTGAACGACGAGCCACTGTGGTTTAAGAACGCCATCATTTACGAAGTACCTGTTAGAGCCTTTGCTGATAGTAATGCTGACGGAATTGGGGACTTTCGGGGGCTAACAGAAAAACTGGATTATTTGCAAGACTTAGGAATCACTGCAGTCTGGTTGCTGCCATTTTTTCCTTCGCCACTACGGGATGATGGCTACGATATTGCTGATTACACCAACGTTAACCCGATTTATGGCACATTGGCAGATTTTCAAGAATTTTTGTCAGCAGCACATCAACGGGGTATTCGTGTAATTATCGAGTTAATTGTTAACCATACATCTGACCAACATCCTTGGTTTCAGCGTGCACGTATAGCATCCAAGGATAGTGTAGAACGAGATTTTTATGTCTGGAGTGAGACTCCGGAAAAATACCAGGAAGCGAGGATTATTTTCAAGGATTTTGAAACCTCTAATTGGGCTTGGGACCCAGTTGCAAAAGCTTATTATTGGCACCGTTTCTATTCTCACCAGCCAGACTTAAATTACGACAATCCAGCAGTGCGTCAAGCTGTCTTAGATGTCTTAGATTTTTGGCTAGAAATGGGTGTGGATGGGTTACGCATGGATGCGGTTCCTTATCTGTATGAGCGAGAGGGAACGAACTGCGAAAACTTGCCAGAAACTCATGCTTTCTTGAAGCAAATGCGAGCGCATGTAGACGAAAAATTCCCCAATCGGATGTTGCTAGCCGAGGCGAATCAATGGCCTGAAGATGCAGCACAATATTATGGGGATGGCGATGAATGTCACATGAATTTCCATTTCCCCCTAATGCCTCGTTTGTTCATGTCTTTGCGCATGGAAGATAGCTTCCCAATCAGTGATATTCTCCAACAAACTCCGGCAATTCCTGATAACTGTCAGTGGGGATTGTTCCTGCGTAACCACGATGAACTTACCCTCGAAATGGTGACAGATGAAGACCGAGATTATATGTATCGGGTCTATGCTCAAGACCCCGATATGAGATTAAACTTAGGTATACGCAGACGCTTGGCTCCTTTGTTAGGAAATGACCGCCGTCAGATTGAGTTACTGAATAGTTTGTTGTTGTCTTTACCAGGAACTCCCGTGCTTTACTACGGCGATGAAATTGGCATGGGAGATAACATATATGTAGGCGATCGCAATGGTGTACGCACTCCTATGCAATGGAGTTCTGACAAGAATGCTGGCTTTAGTCGCGCCAATCCCCATAAGTTATATTTACCTGTAATTTTTGATTCTGAATATCACTATGAAGCAGTAAACGTAGAAGCACAACGAGCTAACCCTAATTCTCTTTGGTATTCGATGAAACGCCTACTTGCTACCCGCAAACGGTTTCAAGCTTTGGGTAAAGGAAACTTTGAATTTCTGCACCCAGGAAAACCGCAAAGTGATAGCTTTCACCCGCACTTATGACGGAGAACATATCTTAGTTGTGGCGAATTTATCCCGTTTTGTGCAAACGGTGGAATTAGATTTATCAGCCTTCAAAGGGATGATACCAGTTGAAATTTTTGGCCGCACTCAGTTTCCTGCAATTGGGGAATCGTCCTATTTTCTCAGTGTCAGTGCCTACTCGTTTTACTGGTTTACTCTCAAACTGCAACCCAGCTTAACTCAATTACCTAGACCTCAAGCACAATTACCTACTTTGGTTGTCAATGGTAAGTGGCAAAATGTTTTGTTACAGCGAGAGGTGAAAAGTACTCTAGAGTCGATCTTGCCAGATTATTTGCATAGTTGTCGTTGGTTTAATGGCAAAACCCGAACTGTTCAATCTGCACAAATTACTGAAGTAATCTCTGTGGTTTACAAAGACACAGAAGCTAAAATGATTTGGTTGCAGGTGGACTATACTCAGGGAAATCCAGAAACTTACCTACTGCTTCTAGGTTATGCAGAAAGTGAGCAAGCGAATCACCTTTTAGCAGAAAACTCTCAAGCTATTATTGCACATCTTCAGATTCAAGAAAAAGACTCGGTTGGGGTTTTATTTGAGGCGATCGCCGACAAGAACTTTTTAACCTTACCCTTAGAGGCAATTGCGCAACAATCGTTCTTATAAAGGGAATAGCCGGAGAATTAATAGCCACAGCTACTGATATATTCCCACAACTTTTGGCAGATGCAACTCACCTTGAACCAATATTTTGAAAGGGGAACACAGGAATACTTGCATAATTTATGACAGTCGTTTCATTCTCAAACTCTTCCACCAACTTGAGGAAGGTATTAATCCCGAACAGGAAATCGGGCACTTTCTGAGTGAGAAAAAACGTTTGCAACACTTTGCATCCCTTGCTGGGGTAGTTGGAGTACCACAGCCCAAAAGCTGAACCCATGACCGTGGGGATATTACAACAGTTTATCCCAGATACACGCAGTGGTTGGGACTATACCCTAGATAGCCTGCGCGACTACTTTGAGCACGTTACAGTACAGCAGGGAGAGATTACAAAGTGGCGGTTCCTTCAGGTTCCTTCTTAGACTTGCAAGCGAGTTGAAATTCCCCAATTAGCACTGAGTACCATCGGTTCTTACCTGTCTAGCGCTCAACTTTTAGGTCAGTGTACCGCTGAACTTCATATTGCTTTGGCTTGCGACCCAGATAATCCCGACTTTGCACCAGAACCCTTTTCAACATTTTATCAGAGATCGACTTACCAATACGCCCGAAACCTGACAGGACAAGTGTTGATATTGTTGAAAAATCGCCTGAATTCATTATCACCTGAAAACCAAAAGTTAGCGCAAGCTGTCCTGAATGCAAGTGAGCAAATTATGGGGCGCTTTCAGTTAGTTTTGAACAAAAAAATTACCGCCATGCGAACTCGTTATCATGGTGATTATCATCTGGGACAAGTGCTTTATACGGGTAAGGATTTCATCATCATTGACTTTGAGGGAAAATCAAGTCGTAGTTTGAGTGAACGACGCATGAAGCGATCGCCCTTACGAGATGTAGCGGGAATGCTGCAATCCTTCAACTACGCTGCTACCCAAGGACTTCGCAATGAAGTCGAAAGCGGGATGATTCGTCCAGAAAATCTCCCCATGATGGAAGCTTGGAGTCAGTTTTGGTATTACTGGGTAAGTGCTGCTTTCCTGAAAAGCTATCTAGAAATTGCCAGCAAGGACTCATTTTTACCAACAACTCAACAAGAGTTACAAGTACTTTTAGATGCTTATCTTTTGGAGAAAGTCATCTATGATTTAGGCTACAAACTGGAAAATCGGCTGGATGCGGTAGAGATACCATTAAAGCAGCTTCTCCACTTGTAGGAGTTCCTAACAGAATCCCAATCCCTTCAGGGATAGGATTCTGTTGTAACGTTTGCAGTTTGTAACGCTTTTTAATCCTGTTCTTTCTTATCTAGTTTTTTACTGAAGTACCAAAAAGCTAGTTTACTCAGTCTTCAACTAGAAAAATCTTGGTTTTTTCTACAAAGCAACTTACATTTTCAAGATGAATATTATGACCGCAATTACTAACTATCTCTAGCTGTGCAAAATCACATAAACTTGCTATCTCAGCATTAATAGAAATAAACTTTGGATCTAGTTCACCAACAAACAAAAGCCAAGGAATCAAATTTTCCCGAATCTTTCCCCATAGTGAAGGTTGACAACCTGTACTAAGATTACGAAGCGATTTAGCCAGTTCTAGAGGATTACTTTGTAAACGGCTCTCTAGCATCCTCTCAAAATCAGGGTGTTTTTTCAACGAAACAAATAGAGGTTGTTCGTACCATCTTGTTAAGAACAATAAAAAACTTTCAGTTTCTAACTTTTTTGCCAGATTGAAGTCATGGTCAATTCTCTGGTTTCTTTCTGCTTGTGTTTTTAAGCCACAAGAAGTTGATTCTAGGATAATTTTAGAGAAATACTTAGGAAAATGGAGAGCTAAATATAAAGCTAATCTTCCTCCCATTGAATAGCCGACTAAAGCGCATTGATTGATATTTAATGCTTGCAAAAAGCTAATCAAACCCTTAGCAGTCTTCTCAATTGTGTAATATTCTTCTCCACCAAATACTTGAGTTTGTCCATGACCAGGTAAATCTACGGACAAGCAATAAAACTGATCAGACAAAAGTGAGATAGCTTCATTAAATTCGTTGCATTCTCCTAGAAATCCATGCAAAAAAAGCAGAGTAAAATCACGATAATTTCCAATCGCTCGATAATTAAAGTTGTAACCTTCAACTGTGATATTTTTATTCACACTGAACAAGGGAAAAACAAATTGTTAGCTTTGATGTATACCTATAACTTGAGTTGCTTTAGCAATCTCTAACGGAACCTTAGTGCTAGTAAATGGCGTTTCAGATTAGACATATCTTGCTCTATTTTACTGATTCGCGTCGTCAGTTCATCCAGTGGTTGATATGCAAAGTAGCTGCTAACAATAGCTTCAATCGCCATTGCTTCTGAAATTCCTTGCTGAATCATATAATCCTGGAGTTGTTGATAATTTTCCGCGCTTAGGCTCGACGTAACCTGTATTTTATCCATCGAGTTTGGCTCTCATGAGCCTGACTATCTCTAGCTAGTACGTTAAGCATAACCGGTAGAATACGGCTGGAAAAGGTGGGATTTCCCGATATTAACCGTATTTTAAGAATGTTTTTGTTGGTCTATTATACCCTGAAAAAAAACACAAACTTTCTCCTCAATGGCTGAAGCAACAGAGGCAATTACCTGGGAGAGTTAATGCCGAATTTCAAACCAACCTCAAACGTATAAACAAATAAGTTTATCTTGTTTTTATCCAAGATAAACTTATTTGAGAAATATACTTTTTTTAGTCATTTTTTCTGGCTTAACTATAAGAATATCACTTATTCTTCTACCGACCCTCTCTCGTAGGTTGAGACTGATTATATACCTAAATACAGGCGCTATATGAAGTCAAACTACCTTAATATATACAAAAAAACGGCGAATATATTCAGCCGCTTTTATCTCTCAATGCTGATGCTGTTGACTTGCTTAAAAATTCAGCCCTTCAACAATTTGTTGGTGGGCTGGTTTGGAATGTGCAGCTAATCTCGCCAGGTCCAGAGCATTTTGAGTTGTATCACCCCTCTCAAGATGTAGGTAACCACGAGGCTTTTAGCCCTGGGAATTATTCAAGAGCAATGCTACGGGGAAATGTTGTAGAATCTGCGCGAGCGCAATCCTACCGCTCCCGGAAATCGTCTGGTTAGTGATAGCATCTCGCCAGATAGATTGTACTCCCTGTGGAAGTTCCAACTGAGTATCTCCCCAAACTTTTTCGCCAAGGGGATATTCTCCTGATTGAACCAAACTTGTCAGGAATCGGGGCGCTACTGCAATTACTCTAGTATCGCCAAAGCTTCTGGCAAAAGCAACAACATTATCCTTAAACTTGCCAAATACTTCCAGAGGTAGATAATCTCCATTCTGAAAAACTGTCAAATTCTCCTTTCTCGTTTGCAGAAGTTTGTAAGTTAGAAACAGCTTAATTCTGCCATCTTCCTTATTAGATAAAAGCTCATCAATCAGCTGTCAGATATCTGTCTCCGTGTTTCTCCTTAATCTCCTTTAAAAACGAAATTCTTTGCTCATAGTCAACCGGACGACGGTTATCAGGATCTACCATACTCAAATCCCATAACTCCGTTCCCTGATATGTATCAGGTACACCAGGAGATGTATATTTAAGCAATGTTTGTGAAAGCGAGTTAAAGATTCCATACTCAGCAACCCACTGTTGGAAAGGTAGAAACTCCTTGAAGAATTGATTAGATTCAGAAGGTTCTAAAACCTTTTCCACAAAGCTAAGAAATCCATCCTCATAATCAGTATCGGGGCGTAACCAAGCCGTATGAAGTTTAGCTTCTCTTACGGACTTTAGCATATAATCTTTAACCCGTACAACAAAATGCTCACTTTCATTTTTCTTAAAAGGATAAGCACCAACCAAAGTTTGATAAAAGAAGTATTCATCATTGGGAACAGGAACCTCTCTACCCCTGACCTTAACTTTTTTAGAGCGATTAATTTCACTCCAACTTTTCACCTGCTTTTCCCATTCTTGGGGGATCTCTGAAAGTACATTCAATCTTGTTCGGACATCCTCACCGCGTTTTGTATCATGGGTTGCAGTCGCATTCATCTTGTGAGTCCAAACAATACTTTGCTTCTGATTGAACTCATGAAAATCGCTAAGTGTGATGCCAAATTTTCCGGGATTTCCCCCCACTTCATTCAACGATGTCAGTCGGTTATACACATAAAATAGTGTATCCTCAATTCCTTTTGCCATCAGAGGTCCGCTCAATTGTTGCAACCTCATCACGAAATGCAGCCGTAAAGTTTTTTGTTCTGGTGTTAAAGACTCCTCCCATTCCAGCAAAAGCAACTTTTCAATAAAGTTAAGTTCGTTCAAAAGTAGTGGAATTCGCCCTCTCGCTTCTTCAATAACTTCCTGAATATAGAAGCTATCATCTTCGCTCAATCCATCTCCATTGATGTAGGTGCGATATACAGGGAAAAGCGTCAACACTTCCGCAAGGGTTCTTTTCAAACCATTCATAGTAAAGTCAATTCCCAAACGAGATTGACCTGCTATTTTTTTCAGAATTTGAGCTAAATTATCGACATCTCCCGCCAAGTTCTTCTCTACAATTAGCTGTTTTTTATCAATAAACAGTTGCTCGTAAGGACTTTCAACCCTAGTAAACTTCTGGTAAATATCAGTAATCTGTTTCTCGCTCTCTCCTTGGCAAAAAATCCCATTCACGTAATTCAAGAAATCATAGCCGCTTGTCCCCTGAATGGGCCAGATTTCCGGTAACTTTTCCTTAACTTCCAAAATCTTTTCAACAGTGATATAAACATCTCCTGTTTTTTCCCTAAGTCGCTTTAGATATTCCGTGGGGTCATAAAGTCCATCAATGTGGTCTATTCTTAAACCAGTTATTTTTCCTTCTTCAACTAGCTGGCTGATCAGAGTATGAGTTTTGTGAAAAACTTTAATTTCCTGTACCTTGACAGAAATAAGTTCATTAACAGTAAAAAATCGACGATAGTTGATTTCTTCGGCACCTACTTTCCAGAACGAGAGACGGTAGAACTGTTCCTTGAGCAAAATATCCAGGTAATTAAAACTCTCTGGATTTTCTTTTTCTCCATTAAAAAACTTGACATTGCTATCAATAAAGTCTTTGACTTCAGTATTTTGTGTGTAGAGTTCCCACAAAAGTCCTTTGACAAAGGCTATCTGATCATAACGTTCTTTACCTTTAGTTTCGCCAGGAGCGCTTTTCATTAAATAAAGAATACCCAGTAACTTGATAAAATCAGGATGACGCCCTTCCCAGCGATCTTCCCAAGTGTCCCAAATTCTGAGTGATAAACTTAGCGTAAGATTCTATTCTTACAGGCAATTTTAAACTGAAGTAATTAACGCTTAGTCCACCTTCATCATAGTTAAGCTGAATCTCACCATTCTCCAAACATTGCCCATAAAAATTACCCAACATCGGCGCAAGTAATCGACCTTTTATATCTTCATAAGAATGTTCCCATTCAATGTCGAAATAGTCGCGAAAATCAGAATCAGAGCCATTTTCTAGAACATCCATTAGCCAGGAATTTTGGCTATCATAAGCCATGTGGTTGGGAACAATATCCTGCACCCATCCTAGGTCATATTGTTGGATTTCCTGAATTAGCCTTTCAAAGTCTTCTGTTGTACCCAACTCAGGATTCAGTTGAGTGGGGTCAACAACATCATAGCCGTGGGTACTACCTTTTCTGGCTTTAAATATTGGTGAAGCGTATAAGTCTGAAATTCCTAATTCTGCAAGATAAGAAACCAGATTTTTTGCTTGCTCAAATTTAAATTCTGAATGAAATTGAATTCGGTAAGTTGCTGTTGGAATACGCATTTAAACTTCAATCCTCTTATCGGTCTATGAGTAAAGGTAAATACCCTTACTGTTGATACAGTGCAAAACTTTGAGCTTTAATTGTTAATTCCTGTTCCTGACTCAATTTTTCTGGCATTGTAGAACCAAACCCCATCCATTGAGTATCAGCAGAATCTAGAATTTTTTGCCAATTCCCGCTGGGATGTTTTGCTGCAAAAGTCACATCTTTATCATTAAAGTTCATGATACAGAAAACTTGGCTTGACTGAGTTCCACGACGCAGGAACATCAGCTTATCTTCCTCAATGACAGATGCATCTAAATTTTGCTTATCAAGCTGTTTCAGTGCAGGAATAGTCCGGCGCAATTGAATTAAATGTTGATAAAGTTCTAGCATAACTTTGTGTTTGCCTTCTTGCCGTTTATCCCACTGCAACTTAGACTTATTGAAAGTATCAGTACTTTCGGGGTCTAAGTATTCTCCTTCCAAATGAAAGGCTGCAAAATCCTTTTTTCTTCCCTCTCTGACTACCGTAATCAAATCTTGGTCTGTGTGACTCACAAAATAGAGGAAAGGTGCATCTTCTGCATACTCTTCTCCCATGAATATTAAGGGAATGTTAGGTGCAAGTAGTAGGACGGCCGCAGCTAATTTTAGCGCATCAAAAGATACTAGATGAGTTAAGCGCTCGCCTAACATTCGATTGCCAACTTGGTCATGATTTTGCGTGAAAACTACAAATTGATGACCAGGGATTGCGCTGGAATCACTACCATGAAATTTTTTGCGGTTAGGTGAGTATTGCCCAGAGTAAACAAAACCTTCTTTAAACGCTTTCGCAAGCTGTTCAAATGTACCGTAATCTTCGTAATATCCAGCTTGTTCACCTGTTAGTATTGTATGCAAACAATGGTGAAAAGCATCATTCCACTGTGCATCTATACCATAGCCACCTAATTCAAGTGGACGAATTACCCTTGTCGCACTTAAATCATTTTCTGCTGTTAGATAAAGTTTCCGTCCTTGTTTCTGTGAAAGATTGTCTACATTTTCTGCTAGCTCTTGTAAGAAGTGTTTGGCGCTGATATCAAATATGTGATCGCTAGCATCTAAACGAAGGGCGTCAATGTGAAAAGTTTCAAACCAATACAGGGCATTTTCCAAAAAATAGTTACGCACACCGTAACTATATTCCTTGTCAAAGTTAATGCCACTACCCCAAGTAGTTTTATGAGCATCTGTGAAGTATGGCCCATATTCACTCATGTAGTTTCCTTCTGGCCCAAAGTGATTGTAAATCACATCGATAATGATTGATATCCCCTGTTTATGAGCTGCATCAACAAGTTTTTTTAGTCCTTCAGGGCCGCCGTAAGAACTTTGCACAGCGTAGGGAAAAACGCCATCATATCCCCAGTTGCGGTTACCAGGGAATTGCCCGATTGGCATCAATTCAATAGCATTAATACCAAACTCATGTAACTCTTTCAGTCGTGGAATAATTGCTTCAAATGTGCCTTCGTTCGTGAAAGTTCCGACGTGTATTTCATAGATAATTGTTTCTTCTAAAGGAATACCAGACCAATCGCTATCAGTCCAGTTCATCTGACTGTGATCGATTACTTCAGAAGGCCCGTGTACATCCTTGGGTTGCGAGTGGGAAGCGGGGTCTGGTCTTTCTTTATCTCCTCCGAGTTGGTAGAAGTAAAGTGTTCCCGGATCAATGTCTTCAGCTACTACCTTAAAGTATCCCCATTCATCTTTTTGCATTGAAAGTTGGCGCTGTTTCGGTGCGACAATTTGAAGCGCGACCTCTTCATGAAAGGGGGCCCAAACAGTAAATTCACAATGATGATTACCCAGATAATTAGAACCAATTTTCATCTTTAATTCCACTCAGTCGGAATCAGTAAAGTTTGTTTGAGTTTATTCCTTTTGAAGCGGTAGAACATCTTTCTATTGGAAGAGAAGTCATTTTGAGGTAAATCGTTCTCCCTATCCCTTGTCGCTAAAACCAGTTAAGCCACGAGAGGGATTTATTGCTTATTCGTACAGCAGATCGCGATTGACAGAGCAATTTTTGTCACGTCTTGGCTGATACAGAGTTGCATTTATTTGACATCTTGCAGTATTCTCAACCAGCTTGTTTCATCTCAGGTGGGCAGTGGTTGGATAGGCTACGGATGCTAACAATAGCGTATTTTAGGCGCTTCCCCCTACGGTTAATTACATTGGGGCAAGATTTAAGATTTATCCAGCCTAACTTTGTAATGAGTACGACTTACAGCTTTTTCCCAATTACTTATTATCAATTTTCAAAATTAATGTTTAGACTGAGTTAGGCATTAATTAGCTATACAATGTCATACATTTTGCCGAGGCAATAGATTTTGTTAAAATAATAAAAATTTTTGTAAAGTTAGCGAGTATTAATACGAATAAAAACAGTCATTAGTTGTAGTTAAATGAGCTTGCCTTTATCCTGAAGTGAGTAATAAGATGAATCAAAAAGGAATGTTACTTGTTCTGCCCGTTCCTTTTCGAGTAAAAGGAAACCAACTTTTTGTTGAGTCGCAATCTGGCAATGGCTTAGAGCGATGGGCTGATAATTTTGAGTCGATTGTTGTTGCTGCACCTACTATTCCCGAAGCCCTAGGTGAACAAGATAAAATGATGACTTGGTGCGATACAACAACGCTAACCAATCCCCATCGATTTGAAGTTTGTACCGCTCCCCTGGGCTTATTCCCCATTAAAATTTTTTTCTTGTTATGGTTCAGTAAGGAGCTTATTTAAGGGAATTAATTGCTCACAGCCGTTACCTTCAATTTGCGATTGGCGGCTTGTTTGGTGATTGGGCGGCCGTTGCGGCACAGGAAGCTCATCAACAGGGGAGAACCTATGCTATCCACACCGATCGCGTGGAACATGAGGTAATACTACGAGCCAGCAAACAAGCAAAACTAAACACCCAACTAAGGGCGAGACTCTATTCACCTTTAATGGCAATTTACCACAAACGAATTATCAAGAATTGTGCTCTCGGTTTGTGGCAGGGTCAAGATTGTTATGCTGCTTACAGTGCCTTTTGCAATAACAGCCATCTGATTTATGACGTTCATACAAAGTCTTCAGATAGTATTAACGATTTAGAGCTGATTGAAAAGGTTAAGCGTGTCAGCAACGATGAAACTATTCGCATATGTTACGTCGGTAGAATAGATGCACTGAAGGCTCCATTTGACTGGGTTAAAGCAGTAGAACGAGCTAAAACAATGGGTGTTAATTTGCACGCTACTTGGATGGGTGATGGGGTTTTGTTTAATGAAATGAAAGCCATGATTGCCAAGCGGGGACTAACTTCTTTTATAGAATTGACCGGATTTGAGGAGGATCGAGAGCGCTTGCTGAAGAAAATACGGCAATCCCATATTATGCTGTTTACTCATGTCACTAGCGAAGCATCACGCAGACTGATTGAATCTCTAGTCTGCGGAACACCGATTATTGGTTATCAAAGTAAGTATGTGGAGGAAATTGTTAAAGATTTTGGTGGTGGTATGTTCGTACCTATTCATGACTGGAAACAACTTGCTGATTGTTTAGTTACTTTGTTCCAAGAACGACAACTTTTGTCACACCTGATCAAAGATGCTGCTGAGAATGGCAAGAGATTTAATGATGAAGTTCTTTTTCAGCAGCGTAGTGAGTTGATCAAAACTTATTTATCCTGAATTAATTTTGGCAATAGTTGTGTTTTGGAGATTGCCCAATTCTCAATCAAGGTTTTTTTAACGCAGAGAGGTCGCAAAGCTAAAGTTTAGTGCAAGTTTTGCGGTAGAATAAAGAGTTTGCAGTCACTGATAGCGCTTGCTCAAGGAGATGCCTCTATGGCCCGGATGTATTACGACACTGATGCCAACTTAGACCTACTCGCCGGTAAAACTATTGCAATCATCGGCTACGGTTCTCAAGGTCACGCTCACGCCCTCAATCTTAAAGATAGCGGTATGAACGTCATTGTTGGGCTGTATCCGGGTAGTAAGTCTGTAGCGAAAGCTGAAGAAGCCGGTTTAAAAGTTCACTCGGTTGCTGATGCTGCTCAAGCTGCTGACTTTATTATGATTCTGCTACCGGATGAAGTGCAGAAAACGGTTTATAAAAATGAAATTGAGCCAAATTTAAAAGCAGGAAAGGTTCTGGCTTTTGCTCATGGCTTTCAATATTCATTTTGGTCAAGTTGTCCCACCCGCTGATGTCGATGTGGTGATGATTGCGCCGAAGGGACCTGGACATTTGGTACGTCGCACTTACGAACAGGGAGAAGGTGTTCCTGCTTTGTTTGCGGTGTATCAGGATGCTACAGGCCAAGCACGCGATCGCGCTATGGCTTACGCTAAAGGTATCGGTGGTACTCGCGCCGGTGTCCTAGAAACTACTTTCCGCGAAGAAACAGAAACTGATTTGTTTGGCGAACAAGTTGTACTTTGCGGTGGCTTGAGTGCGTTAATTAAATCGGGTTTTGAAACTCTCGTAGAAGCTGGTTATCAACCAGAGTTGGCATATTTTGAATGTCTCCATGAAGTCAAGTTAATTGTTGACTTGGTTGTGGAAGGTGGACTGGCAAAAATGCGCGACAGTATCTCTAATACTGCTGAATATGGGGATTATACCCGTGGTCCTCGGATTGTTACCGATCAAACCCGCGCTGAGATGCGTAAGATTTTACAAGAAATTCAAAGCGGTCAATTTGCTCGTGAATTTGTGTTAGAAAATCAGGCAGGTAAGCCCGGATTTACTTCAATGCGGCGTCAGGAAGCTGAGCATCCAATTGAAGAAGTTGGTAAGGATTTACGAGCTATGTTTAGCTGGTTGAAGAAGAAGTAATGGGTAATGGGTAATGGGTAATGGGTAACTGCTATTAACCATTACCTATCCCTATTTTATGGCAATATTTCTAGACAAATACTTTTCCCTTGGGAGTGGTTTTGAGTAAAAGTTCCTTGGTTTCTGATTACGAGCGTTAAAATAAGTTCATAAACTCCCAATTTCCTACGCCAAGCCATGACTCTTGCCAAAGAATTAGACACTCCCCAAGAGATCACAGAAGATGTTATCTTTCCCCCAGGTGATTTATATAGTGATGAACCTCCCTTGGAAAGCGAACTGCATCTAGAGCAAATCATGCTCTTACTCAAATGTCTAAAATGGTTGTGGCGAGACCGGAATGATTTCTATGCTGCTGGTAACCTGACAATTTACTATAGCCAGAATAAGCGCAAAACAGAAGACTTCCGGGGGCCTGATTTTTTTGTTGTGCTAGACACCGAACGCAAAACCCGCAAAAGTTGGGTAGTTTGGGAAGAAGATGGCAAATATCCTCATGTAATCTTAGAAATTCTCTCGGAATCAACAGCGAATACTGATAAAGAATTTAAGAAAAAACTTTACCAAGATACTTTCAGAACACCGGATTATTTTTGGTTTGATCCGTATACGTTAGAATTTGCTGGGTTTCATTTAGTCGATGGGAAATATCACGCTTTAAGTCCTAATCACCAAGGGCTTTTTTGGAGTCAACAGTTAGGATTATATCTGGGTATTTATCAAGGGTTATTGCGATTGTTTACGCCAGAGGGTGAGTTAGTTCCTACACCTGAAGAAGTCGCAGAGTCTGAACGTCAGCAAAAAGAATTAGCTCTAAATAAAGCTGAAAGATTGGCGGCTAAATTGCGAGAGTTAAATATTGATCCAGATACGATTTAGTGGATTAAATAATTTAGCAGGGGAAGTAAAAAATCATTATTAGGAGTTAATCGCCATGAGTTTTATTACTGCAAAGTGGAGAATTGACGAATATCACAGCATGATTACTGCTGGAATTTTGAGCGATCGCCGAGTTGAGTTACTTCAGGGAGAAATTGTCGAAATGCCACCAGAAGGAGAACCCCATGCTTATTGTAGTGACGAAGCAGGTGAATATCTCAGCTCAAATTGTTGGGCGAGCGCGCCACAGGTTCGTCAAGCTAAACCAATTACGCTACCCAACGACTCGGAACCCGAACCAGATATTGCCATTGTCCAACGTTTAGGGCGTGATTATCGAGAGCATCATCCCTACCCAGAAAATATCTTTTGGTTAATTGAGTATGCTAACTCTAGTTTAGAAAAAGATTTAGAGAGAAAAAGCAAAATCTACGCCGAAGCCGGTATCTCAGAATATTGGGTTGTTAATCTCAAAAAATTGCATTTGGTGGTGTTTCGAGAGCCTTTAGATGGAGAATACTGCTACAAAATTTACACTGACTACAGGAGAAATTCAACCACTTGCATTCCCTGATATTACTGTTTCAGTGGAGCAAATTATCAACAGTTGAGTTTCGATTGTGTGGTAGTTAGAAATTCAGCATTTAGCGTAGGCTGGGTAGAGCAAGAGAGAGAAATGACAAATATACAGAACTTCTAGCCAATCTACAAAATTTACTGTCACTCTGGACAAACAAAATGGGCTAAGCATTATTTAGCGTCGGTTGGGTAGAGTGAGAGCGATAAATGACAAATATACAGATGTTGGGTATCATAACTTCTAGCCAACCTACAAAATTTACTGTCACTCTGGACAAACAAAATGGGCGAAGCATTGCGTAACACTAATTCTGGTAATTAGTATTATATTTAGGTCGCAATGCTTCGCCCCTACAAGTAAAATTTACTTGAGTTCCTAACTACAACTGGAAATTGCAGTAACCATCGTTTGCAGATTTTCTGTCAATCCAGCGATCAATTGATGGGTGATGGGTAAACTATCTACGACAATTCCAGTACACAAAATCATCATGTAGAGGATGGAGTATTTAAACATTGAGCGGGCAATTGTCTTGTCAGTTGGTGACTGCAAAAGTTGCCAAGCTTTTTGTAGAAAAATGCTTCCCAAGAAGAGGGCAATTACTCCATAAACAATACCCAATTCTCCCAAAGGATAGATGAATAAAAGTGATGCGGGTACTACTAATAACGAGTAATACCAGATTTGGCGAACAGTGGATTCTTCACCAGCAACTACAGGCAACATCGGGATACCGACTTTAGCGTAGTCATCGCGAATCATCAAGGCTAGAGCCCAGAAGTGGGGAGGTGTCCAGAGGAAAACTAGGGCAAATAACAACCACGCGGCCCAACTTAAGCTACCAGTAACTGCAGCCCAACCCACTAGCGCGGGAATCGCACCTGCAGCACCGCCAATCACGATGTTTTGGGTGGTATGGCGTTTCAGAAAGTGGGTGTAGATCACCATGTAGAAAACTATGCCAGACATTGCCAAAAGAGCACTCAGCAAATTGGCAAATAGGGCTAAGAGAGTGAACGAGAGAATTGCTAAGGCGATCGCAAACAAGAGTGCATCACGGGGCTGCACCTTACCCGAAGGAATCGGGCGATGACGGGTGCGCATCATATCGTAGTCGATATCACGGTCGTAAATGCAGTTCAGTGTTTGGGCGGAAGCCGCAGCTAGAGTACCACCGACAAGGGTAACAAGCAGCAAGAAGGGGTCAACTTGTCCATCCGAGGCCATCCACATTCCCGCTGCTGTGGTAATCAGCAGTAGAGGGATAATCCGAGGCTTTGTCAGTTGATAGTAGCTATGAATAACTTGCAGGAAGTTTTCATGTTGACGGGAGATACTTGTCCCAATCATTACTTTACCGATCCCTTTTTTTCAAACAATATGAGCACTGCATACAATTAGGCTTCAAAGCCACAATTTATCTGACCTATCCAAAAAGCCCTTGAAATTAAACACAAAATATTTGTGTGCACCCCCCTCATTCCCCCCTGTATAGGGTGGAGGAAAAATGTGCAGCTTTTATCTTTTGTGCATCTGTGGTTTCTTTTCTGGGATGTACTTTCCGGATAGGTTTTATCTGGTTTAGGTAGCAGAAACATCAGCACTAACAGTCTGCATCAGAACAACAGTAGTACGATTGGGCAAAGCCCAGCGCATGCCGGCGATCGCGTAAAGCCAAAACTGTGAAAGCTACCAGTGAACCCAGTAAAGCAGCCCCCACGGCTTGATGAGTAACTGTCAGCGGTTCTACTTGCAGATGTAAGCGGAAAGTCGCAACACCTAAGAGAATCTGTAAAACCACTAATCCACCAGCAAGATTTGCCAATCGCCGCAAGGAGGGGTGTAATGCAGGCGTTCGCCATGCAATCAACACCACAGCTAGCGTCGCCAGGGTTGGAGGTACAACACCAGCAATATGGCTATTGATCACGGTACAGAGTTGAGAGGTGCCAAAGCATTGGTGTGCGGCCCAGCTAGAACCGACTAATCCACCCAAGAGGCTTTGCAGATAAACCAGAATTGCCGCAGCTAAACTTATCCAAGCTAAATTGCCAGCAGATCCAGTGCCTTTATAGGGCAAGAGCGCACAACCAATCACCAGTAGGGTGCAGAAGAATAACAGCGCCGTTCCCAGATGGGCTGTGACGATATCAAACCGGAGCAGTTCTGTGACGGTGAGTCCACCGAGGACGCCTTGGAAGACGATTAGGCCTAGGGCGAAGCTGGAAGCCCAAGGTAGCCAGTTGGGTAAAGAGCGTCGATACCACCAGGATAAACTAGCCAAGGCGATCGCGCTCAAACCAATCAAGGATGCATCTAGCCTGTGAAACCATTCGAGAAATACTTGAAGATTCATCTGCTTGCTCGGTACAAGCTGACCATAGCACAGGGGCCAGTCAGGGCAAGCAAGTCCTGCATTCATCACCCGCGTTGCGCTACCAACAGCCATGAGTAACAAAGTGGCGATCGCCATTTTCCAGACAAGGCGACGGATCACATCTTGTGGTTGGGATGGATTGTGAATAGTAAACGACCGAGGGAGAACTGATTCAGCCATAACACCAATAGCACACCAAAATTAACTCAACTTGAGAGTAGCCGCTCATCCCCAACCTAACATCCATACCTCGGAAGATGACCGGACTCCACTTACCACTGTAATCAGGCTATTGCCTGAGCTGAGAATAGTTTTAGAGATTTTTCATATTCTCCGTTTTTCCCGGAAACCTTAAATTTATCCCACAAATCGTTACATTCCCTTGACAGCAGGCGATCACTGACGGGATTGTTTGTGAAGAGTGCCTTCAATTGTCAGCGATCCCAAACAAATTCTTAAAAAGATTCTTAAAAAGAAGCATTTGTCAACTCTTTTACTCGTGACCTGACTTACCTTGGTAAATGACCTGACGGAAAAGCTAGAGATTCAAAGTGCCAATCTGCGGTTGACCGATCTCACCTGAGTTATACTTATCCCCCTCTTTTAGAGCGGACTTTGAATCAACTGCTGCCGAACAAAGTTTTGTAGAAACACCTCAACTAGCTCTCACCGTGAACATTCCAAGTCAAATCATCACTCTGCTGGCTGGCATCACCCTGACCCTAGTCAGCCTCTGGTACGGTCAAAACCACGGTCTACTACCGATAGCAGCATCTGAGGAAGCTGCTCAGGTAGATGCCCTATTCAACATGATGATGACCATTGCCACTGGGCTATTTCTGATAGTGCAGGGAGCTCTCGTAATTGCGGCTTTCAGATTTCGCCGCAACAAAGATGACAAAACCGATGGCCCGCCGATTCATGGCAATATCCCCCTAGAGATTGTCTGGACAGCCATTCCTGCGGTTACCGTCCTGATTATTTCCGTCTATAGCTTTGAGATTTACAACGCGATGGGTGGGCTAGATCCAATGGCTTCCCATGACCATCAACGGATACAAATGGCCCACAGTAATGGGGGAAATGCAGATAAAAATCTGGTAGCCCTAGGTAACAGTCGCGGCACAGTAGCCCTTGGTCTTGGTGCTTCCCCAGAAAATCGCGGCAAAGAAGTACCAATGACGGTAAATGTCATGGGCTTGCAATATGCCTGGATTTTTACCTACCCTGAAAGTGGAGTCACATCAGGGGAATTGCACCTCCCAGTAGGACAAGAAGTAGATCTAAGGCTAACAGCCCAAGACGTGTTGCATGCCTTCTGGCTGCCAGAATTCCGTCTTAAGCAAGATGTGATCCCCGGACGGGAAAGTGAGTTACGTTTCACAGCAAATAAAGTTGGTCAGTACCCAATCATCTGTGCTGAACTTTGCGGTGCTTATCACGGTGCAATGGGTGCTCAGCTTTTTGTTGAGACAAAAGAAGAATTCCAAAAATGGCTTCAGGAACAGCAACAAGTTGCTAGCAATGACACTTTAGACCAAGCTGTTGCTGCCAAACCTGCCAATCTGTCGAATAGCGAAAAACTCGCCCCTTATGCAGCCGAGATGGGGATTTCTTCCCAAACCCTGGAACAGTTGCACCCCAACTCAGAACACATGACTCACCATTTAGCAATTAGCAATCAGTTGTAACTGGTTGTTGGTTATTAGTTGTTGGTTATTGGTTGTTGGTCACTAAAAAAGTACAACAAACAACAAACAACAAACAACAGAACGACAAACAACAAACAACAAACAACAAACAACAAGCATGACACAAGCAGAGCTTCAAGGAAAACGCTAATAAGCCTGCCCATCCTCACTCGACTGGGGAAAGGAAATGGCAAGATTACTTCACTTTCAACACCGATCACAAGGTAATTGGGATTCAATACCTTGTAACATCTTTCCTGTTTTTCTTTGTCGGTGGCATACTAGCCTCAATGGTTCGCATTGAACTAGCAACACCCGCTTCCGATTTCGTCGATCCTGAAACCTACAATCGACTTTTTACCATCCACGGAACAGTGATGATTTTCCTGTGGATCGTCCCAGCGGGAACCGGTGCTTTCGCGAACTATCTAGTTCCCCTGATGATTGGCGCCAACGATATGGCATTCCCCAAATTGAATGCTGTAGCCTTTTGGATGATTCCAGTGGGCGGAATATTGCTCATGTCCAGCTTTTTTGTTGGCGCCCCAGAAGCTGGTTGGACATCCTATCCTCCCTTGAGCACAGTCGC
>JAYFMV010000002.1:12500-94667 GCA_042408245.1 Potamolinea sp. | reverse complement strand
CAAAATTGCACTCATGCCAATATGACGCTGGTACGGTGCGAGGATGACATCTGCTAGCTGAAAGTACGGCTGTATTTCTCGATCCGGAATAAAATCATGACTGCAAATAATTTGGATGGGCAGGGATTGAGAAATCTCGGCAATACGAGCTTGTATTTGTTCTTTTTCGCCCAAGTTCTAAAGGGCCGATCAGCAAAAGACAGAGTTTTTCGCAAAGGTTCGGTGGTAACTAGAAGAATAGCGTCTAGTAGCTGATAAATACCTTTACGTTCAGACAGTACCCCAAACAAGAGAAATACTTGCCTGCCTGGTCTCAATTCCTAAACTTTTTCTGAGTTGTTCCAGCTGCGGTCTCTGTGTCGTTGTATATTTGCACCGGGTCGGGCAAATATAGGGCTTTTGCCTTGCTCTTAAATTTATTAATGCTTTTCTACTGCCAAAGGATCGAGGCATAAAATTGTTTGCAAGCTGTGGGATTTTTTAAGAGACGAGATAGGCAAACTTTATCGCGCCAGTGCCAAACGCGCTCTCTCCCAGCCATGACATAATTTGGGAAAATTACTGTAGTGAAATATCGGTCTGAAATAAATGCTGGAAAAGGGACAGGGTAATTTTGCTCCTAAACCGAGACGTAAGAGAACAGTGTCGAGGTACATAATTAGACAGTGGGTAGTACCTAAAGATACTGCATATTTACTGAGCAAGTTCCATTCCTGAAATGCACGCTGAATGCGACCTTTGAATGAATCTCCTAAGAGTGCACCATCAACAAGAACAGCTTCTTCTTCCTTGCTAATCGCCACAAAATTGATATTTTTTTGATGGCAATCTGAAGCTATATCTACAATATTGGAGTGTTGATCTATGAACTTTGGTGAGACAAGAACATCCAAATGTCCAGGTAATTCCTGTTGACACCAATATGTCACTAAATGTTGAATATAGCCTGGGTGGTGACCTCTCACATCAAGCTCAAACAGCATAATCTTGCGATCGTCACTCAACCTCCCACTGGCTAGGTCAGATTGTGTATCTTGACGAGGTGCTAACATAATGTATCTTCTCCAGCAATGCACATTAAATAGATGATTTTGGTAGGGGCAATTTCTTATAAAACTGCCCCTCATATCAGAGGTCAGCTTTTAACTGCGCAACGCTCTTTTTCCGCTGTGATTATTTCCTGGAAAATGTCCGTGATACTGCGAGTTAGACCCCATCCTGGGAAATGGGTTTTCATCTTACGTAGATCGGAAATGTAGCAGATGTGATCGCCAATTCTGTTCTGATCCACATAAACCCAGTTCACCTTTTTACCTGTTAGATTCTCAATCAGGTCAAAGGATTCCAGAATAGAAATGCTGTTGTCGCGACCACCTCCCAAGTTGTACACTTCCCCTGGTCTGGGATTGTGTCGATATGCTTCAAAAGATTGGATCACATCATAGCTGTGAATGTTATCCCGTACTTGCTTACCTTTGTAGCCAAAGACTTTGTAAGTACCGCCGGTAAGTGCTACTTTCACTAAGTAGGAAAGGAAGCCATGTAGTTCAACACCAGAGTGAGATGGTCCGGTTAAACAACCACCTCGGAAAATACCCACCTTCATGTTGAAATAGCGACCATATTCTTGAGCAACGACATCACCAGCGGTTTTAGAAGCGCCAAACAACGAGTGCAAACATTGGTCAATTCTACAAGTTTCAGCAATACCATTGTAGTCTTCAGGTCGGGCGTAGTCGTAGCGCTTTTCTAGTTCAACTCGTGGTACTTCATTAGGAGCATCGCCATAGACTTTATTGGTGCTCATGTGAATGAAAACTGCTTCAGGACAATACAACCGAGTTGCTTCTAGTAGATTAACAGTTCCCAAAGCATTTACTTCAAAGTCCAGCAAAGGAATCTGACAAGCTTTATCATGGGATGGCTGAGCAGCACAGTGGATAATTAAATCGAAGTTTTTTGTCTCGAACAGTTCAAAAAGACTCTGGCGATCGCGTATGTCAATATTGTAGTGTTCAAAGTTTTTAGTATTTTCCTTTAAGCGTCCGAGGTTCCATGAAGTATCGCCCCCAGGACCAAAAAACTCAGCCCGCATATTGTTATCTACACCAACAATCTGATGTCCTTCGCGGTCATAGTATTCGACAGCTTCTGAGCCGATTAATCCACTTGAGCCTGTAACTAATACTTTCATCTAATCACTCCTGATTTTAGATATGTTTTGATTGCTGTCGCCATCTTTCGATGGTGTCTTGTACGTTAAATACTGGTTGTAATAATATCGGTATTTTCATCACTTATTCGCACCATCTACAGATTTTTACAAAGACTTTACATAGCAGTCATAATTCGCTAATTGCAGAGGCTACATCAGCAACAAATTTATCTTTGCGAGTACGATACCAATTTATTGCCTCGTCGAAAGCTTGTTGCATAGATGGAGAGGCGATCGCCGCAACTAGAAGCTTAGCAAAGTCTTCTGGCCGTTCGGCTACTTGAATTGTTTGAGGAGGGTTAGAAATTCCCCGCAAAGCCACTGGAGTGGCTACAATTGCCGAACCTGATGCAATAGCATCTAAGGTCTTAATCTGTATTCCACCGCCACTAAGGGTGGGAATCGCTACGACTTTTGCTTGTGCCATAAATTCCTGTGCATCGGGGACAACACCTCGATAATGAATGTTGGAGTATTTATCAGTTAGCCAGTCAGCACCTTTACCAGCTACATGAATTGAGATGTCAGTTGGTAAGTGAGGATAGACATTTTCAAGGAACCATTGAAGACCTTCTACATTTGCTTTCCATGCCCAGCTACCTATAATACCGATATCAAAGTTTTTGTCGAGCGGTTTGCCTTGTGTCTTTGCCGAACTGGGAGCTAAGTCAAATACTCGAACTCCACCTGCTTGATTAAATTTAGAAAAATACTCGGCGTCATGTTGCGTCAGCGTCCAAACTTGCTTCGCTTTAGTCGCTAAATTATTTTCTTCTGCTTTAATTAGTTTTGCCTCTCGTTCGTAAATTTTTTTAGATATTAGCTTGTTAGCTTTCTCAGCAAGTTCTATATACATTTCATGCTCAACATTATGAGCAATTGCTATAATTTTGTCTGTGGTTTTAACAAAACGTTCTAGCCAATCTAATTGGGAGTGATCTATGATTACGATGTCATAGTTGTCGTTCGCTAAAAGTTTTTTTACCATTTTTATATAGGTAGCAGAGTAATATTTGGCGGATGAGTAAGGAAGATTGAGGACAAAGCTTAAGCCTAACCATAAAACTGTGTAAAACTTGGCTTTACTGGTTTCTGTATGGCGAGTATCAACTATTAAGGTATCTTGTGGCTCTTGTTCAAATTCATCATCTTTTCGGAAGTATCCTACAACTGAAACGTGATGACCGCTCTGTCTGAGAGCATCAATAAAACACTGTGAAGCAACCTCACCACCGTTGCGTTTTTTACTGAAAAGTATAGTTGTCAAGAAAAGAATTTTCATGATTTTATTTCAACGCTAAAGCATTTATCGTTATTAATCAATCAGTTTTTGGCGTAACTATCGGATAACTTACAGAAGCTTGACTAGGTTGAAGTGAGGAAGTTGTGCTTAGGTGTAAGTCTCTCTTAATTCTATTGTGTTGAACAATAGTTGAGAGTCCTATTGATACATAGATACTCCATAGTGAGTTAGGTGTGACGATTGAAAGTGTGTCTGCAAAATTAAAGAATAAGAGAGCTACTAAAGTTGGTAGAATCCAAAATGTTTCTTGAATTGGGGTTAAAAATAACAGAGAAACTCCTCTTGCTAAAACCGCGAAAAAATCGACTATAAATAAGACCATTCCTAAAAAGCCTAATTGTAGAAACAGGTCGATATAACCGCTATGAGCGTTGAAGCGTACTCCTGCAGTTTCACCAGTTCCAGCCCAAGAATTATTGATAACGTAGAGAGACTCATCGGAAGTCCAGAATCCAACAAAACCATAGCCAAACCAAGGACGTTCCAGCCCCTTCTCCATCATTAAAGTCCAGATCGGAAGTCGTCCATTAAATTCCATATTTTTGCCTAGAGTATCAACTAATATGAATTCTAGGTTGCCGAAGAATAGGACAATCGCGCTGCCGCCAATTAGTAATATAACTATAAAAAGCACTACTCGAAGCTTATATTGTTGCTTAACAACATTACGGATAGGCAATAGGCAAAGTACAAGTAAAAAGACTGAATAAGCTGTTTTTCCCTGGCTAAGAACAAGCGCAGCCACCGCAATAATAAACACAGTCCAAGGAAGCCAACGATGCTTTTTGCTATCCAGAGCAATGAGGATAAAAAGCATTCCTCCTAGGGTCATAATGGTAGCCAGAAGGTTTTTAAAAGTAAATATACCTTTGGCGGCCCCCCCTTCTACGTGGGTTCCGTAACTTGGTACGGCTAAGGTAAAGAACAAACTGAGAACTATTGCTATCCCAAATACCCACGCTAATAGCCGCACCTGCTCTTTAAAACTGTAGCGCGTTGCTAAGTATACTCCCAGCAGAGTTGCACGTAAAAAAGCTTTAATTTCGTTTGAAGTATAGTCAACAGAAGCAGACCAGAAAACAGAAGCTATAGCCATCCCAATCAAGAGCAACATCGGGATATTTCTGGTAGCAACATAAAGCAATCGTTTCCCTCGCCAAATAATTAAAGGAGCAAGCATTGCATAGCTGGCTACATTCATCAGTTTGACTATATCAGGAGCTACGTCAACACCCAAGTAATACAGAAGCAATGAGCTAATAATCAATGCTTCTAACTTATCTGGCAAACTCTTGAATGATTGAATGGTCAATTTTCAACTCCCGGTGCTTCAGAGTAAGCGTAAAACTGCCCAAATTTTGCGCTAAAAGCGCTTACTTTTCTGATAAATCTCCGTAAACAAAGATAAGTAACGCCTTGCTTGGATTTCCTGGGTAAATTCTTGCTCGACTTTCTCACGAGCGCGGTACGATAGTTTTTGATGTCGCTCTTCATTTTCTATCACCCAAACAATTCCTTGAGCCAAATCATTAATATCATAAGGTTGGGCTAAATAACCATTTTTTTGATGCTCAATCATATCAGGCATACCACCAATGTTAAAGGCAACACAAGGAGTTCCGCAGGCGATCGCTTCCATTACAGTATTTGCTAAATTTTCTTGAGTAGAAGGTAGAACAAAGACATCTGCTGCAGAATAAAGAAGAGCTAGAGAGAGATCGTCGCTGAATGTACCCAAGTAATGAGACGGTAAGCCAAAATCAGTGGAATTATCTGACTCAGAGGCTCCAAACACCACAAGTTCTAGTTGCTCTTTCCAACTTGATTTACTCAAGCAATGAAGCGCTGGTTGCAACAAATGAAATCCCTTTCTTTGATCACTGGTTGCTTTCAGTGACCCAAAAAGAATCAGTTGTTTATTTTGAGGTAAATTAAGTAGTTCTCGCGCTATTTGTCGATTGAGGGGTTTGTACCTTTGAGTATCAATACCATTAGGAATTAACTCAACTCGCAGATCCTGGAACAGAGAACTGGAACTAGCACACTTAGCTAACCAGGAACTCAGTCCCACAATCGTCAGATTGATATTTTTCCAAGCTTTGGCTTTACGCTTGAGTACCCAACGGGATAAATCCCAGTCTTGATTGCTGTGAAGTTGAGGACAGGCGCCACAAGCTGCTGTGTAGCGATCGCAGTCTTGACTATAGTGACATCCGCCGGTGAATGTCCACATATCATGGAGAGACCAGACTAAAGGACGATTGAACTTAGGGATTGTTTCAACTTGTAGAAAGGCTTCACCAATCCAATGCAAATTAATTATATCAGGATTAATTTGAGCAGTTTGAGAAACAATTCGATCGGGGATAAACTGAAGAGAAAATGTAGCATCCTGACGTTGCCGATACAACTTTAAGGGCAGAGCATCAAAAGCAACTTTTGTCCTCGCAATACTTTGCCCTAACCTTGTTGATGGTGCAGTCACAGTTTTATCATTACTGAACTTTTCCTGCACTAGCATTTGAGAATTTACACCTATACTTTGCAAACCCTGATGTAATCGATAAGCAGCTCTAGCAGCTCCACCTGTAATATCGGAAGTATTAAGGAGTAAGACTTTCATTTTAGTACCTTCTTTTGCTGCAGACAAATTATCTCGCTTCATCCCATCTGTTGTCACAGACATTTTCAGCTAGCATACTCTTGGGTGCTTACTTGAAAATGGCGATAGAAGTTAGCAAAGAATCCTTCAGGAGATAGCCACTCTTGCCAGAGCTTACGACATTCATACTGCAATTGTACAAACTCTTGTGGCGATAGATTGTTATGGAACTCAGCTACTTTTTCGGCAATCTGTGGGAGTTCTTTTTCATCTACCCAAACCACATATTTCTTCCAATCAATCGTTAAATCATAGGGCAGGATGCAGTCTGTATTAATAAAAACAGGGATGCGACCGCAACATAGAGTTTCAATTAGCCGATGGGAGAAGTTTGCCGAACCACGACAGCAGAGAATATAGTCACTTTCTGCCATGTTTACTGCAAATTTATAACGTGCCTGTAGTTTCTTTTCTAATTCTCCCTCGATTAAAAACATTAATTGCTCTTCTGCAACAAAATTTGTATCGACCAATGAACTATTTGCCAAAATTTCCAAGGCTTTAGCACGTAAGATATGTCCTTGATAAGGTGGCACCCCTAATCTTCCGTACTTGCTTAGCATCCACCCTTCGTAAGCAACTGTTTTCAGCCTTGTTTTCCAGGAATTTTTCCTAACAAGCCCACGAAATCCTACAACAGGCTTTTTGCATTTTTGCCGAATAGGAAGCTTTCCTCCAAGGTAGTGTTCGACTAGATCTTCCACAAAGGCAGGCATAATCAAATCGTTCGGCTTTCTCAGGTAAGAGTAATTTCCTTGGCGAACAACAATAGCATTCTTAATGGGAATCTCTTCCTCGCAACAGTCACCAGAAAAAAAGACAACTACTGGCTTCCCTGCTTGCTCTGCCTTTTGCGCAAATTGAATGCTAAGATCTTCTGCCTGTTTGTTAACTTTACTCCGCCAGCTATCTCCCCTAATCGTTCGCCAGTTGGCAGGTAAAATTGCCAAATCAGCTTCCTCTAGTGGAACCATCTCAAAGAAGGAAGAGCCAACTTCTATATAGCGGTCATACTGTCCCAGCCAAGGATATTGGTAGTTTCCCGATGGCTGTGACCAAAATAAATAAAGCATAGGGTCTGGTTCCATACCATCGAGAAGATATCGCCTATCCGAGAATATTTTTAATTTCATTACTGGCTTAATCTTGGAAGAGATTTAACGCTCTGAGTAGTTTTTTCTGACGTTACTTAGCCAAGTTATCCTCAAATCAATCATTTTTGGTAAATTTTAATAGTTTCCTCGGCCACGTAGTTCCAGCTCCAAGGTTCCGCTAACTTTAGATTATGTTTACCCATCTCTGGTAGTTCATTTTTCTTCTCTATTACTTGTTTCATTGCTTGCATCAGACTGTCTTCCAGAGATGAATCATAGAAGAAAGCACCACGCTCATCTAACACATCATTAAAGTATCCTAATTGTGGGGCAATACAAGCTTTGCCAAAGGATATTGCCAAGATGACTGCGCCCGATGTTGTAAATACTTTATAGGGAAAGACAACACAATCACAGGCATTCATATAAATTTGAATTTCGTTATCGTTAATTCGTCTCGGTACAAATATAATATTTTCATAATCCTTGATTTTATCCTTAATTAATTCTTCTAAATTTTCCTCTGAAGGATGACCAACGACTAGCAAGGATATTTTATTCTCTTGTAGACGTTTAAACGCATCAATTGCCTCCATAAATCCTTTAGTACGATGTATGCTTCCAAATAACAAGAAAACTAGATTGTCAGGTAAAATATTTAAAGTTTTTCTTGCTTCCCGTTGATTAATTTTATTTTGAAAATAACCTATATAGTTACCATGCCTTATCACAAAAACTTTATCTCTATCTTGATTTTCAAGACTAAGTGCTTTAGTAATCTCTTTTTTAGTAGTTTCACAATGGGCAATTACCGCGTGAAAAAGCTTGCCAATAATTGCTGACTGAATTTGAGAAAGATTCCGCTTGCCACCTTCAAATCTATCATTCCACTCATGCACAGTCCAAACAATTTTGACGCCAATTAATTTTAAGATAAATACTTGGCTAATGAAGATGAAAAACTTAATTAAGCGATGTAATTGATTCTGCCCTAAGAAATAATAATGCAATGTTTGCAGGTGGATAGCATTTGGTTTTTCCTTAATAATTTTTGGCAGAAAGATAACATTGCAAAAGTCCTCTTTAACTTCAACCCCTTGAGAATTTAAAGACTTAATCAATAATTCTTGGTAGGGGTTGCCAAACATATTTTCACATAAAAAAACTACTTTTAGGTTGTTCATCTTAACTATTAATTATGGGGATTTGGAGCGGGGGGATGTGGTAGAAAGCTTATAGATGTACGCAATAGATATCGGTAGTAAGTTAGTGTGACTAAAAGTCTAAGTATAGGAATTCTTTCATTGATTTACTCTCTGGTTGAATAGATTGATGATACTTTGCTCTAAATATTATGATGCCATATAAGAGTTATGTCTCCAACTTTCAATCAGCTATTTGAGGAAATTAAGCCACAAATTAGTTTTGGTATCAACCAGTACCAAGTCAAAGCCACGCCCAGCAAAATGCAAAAAAAAGCTATTCAGAAAAGCTGTGTTTGCACATTGTTTTTTCAGGCTTGGACGTGGTGGAATTCCCATTTTCAAGGATAATCTTTGTCCCTTATCTTTGATTTTTTCTAGAAAACGAGGCAGTGATTGATCAAGGATAAATGGATAGTGTAAACACAAATATTCCAGCCAAATTAAATTGAATCGATGGTCAATCCAGTGAACACAATCTGCATTCAAAAGTTCCCACGAAAGCGGCCGCATTTCATAATTCCATTCTGATTTCCCCTTTTCTTCATACTCAAAATAAACTTTTTCTAGTATCTGACGGTGATGCTGAGGAGAGAACACCATAACCCCAGTCTGAACAGTACTATCAAATTTGGGATAAAGACCATAGTTGCTATAAAATTTTTGTGGAGTATCGTCATTTACGAAATCTATTCCAGCGTATTTGAAATACTCATTTCTTCTAGCTAAAGCTTGACTATATAAGTGTGGTGCTGGCGATGCCCACTCATTAGTAGCTCCTACTTTATCAATTGGAACATCTTTAACAATACACGGTGCCAACTCGGAATTAATTAATATATCTGAATCAATCCATACTATCCTTTCATACTGCTGAGAAACATCCTGACTAAGGATTAGACATTTTTGCCATGCGGGGGAACGTTTTTGAGCACGCTCTGAAGTATCCAATGGACTATCAATACATATTAGATCGTATCCATGTTTTTTTGCATACTTTTGCCAATTTGATTCACATAGTTTTTTCCAATTATTTAAATATCTTTTGCCAATTGCTAGTGTTACTATAGCTTTATTGTTTTTCATGAAATGTTCTTTTTGTTTGGTAAAGATTAGTATTTTTATGTGTTACTTATGGACTGAAAAGATAATTTTTTTGTTGCTCATACTTTAGGGCTTTTCCCTAAGTTTACAGGTAAAACAGACTGCACTAAATCGAGTACTTGTCGGAACAAGGCTGGAGAAACTAAGAAAATTGTCAGAGCATAGACCAATGGGCTAATCACAATACAAATTGCTAACAATATATACAAACTCACAAAACTACCTAGAAAGTATTTTGCCACAAAAATGGTGACTACCATTGCGAACGACCCAGTTAAGGGGGCAATGTAGTTGCTAAGATAAGTGAAAACATTAATGCGAATTAGCTTGCCGACTAACCAAAATTCTATCGGTGAAAGCACGTAACCACGAATTACAAATGCTGTAGCGACAGCCACAATTCCAAACTGTACAGCTATAGCAAAAGAAATAAGGTTAGCTATAGAGTTGATAAAGTTGATCAGCAGCTTCCAAGAAGGCTTACCCATGGCCATAATGACGGTGGCATTGAAGTAGTAAACTGAATGGAGTAGCCCAATAAATGCCAATACTTGTATTACTTGAATGCTTGGTATCCATTTGGGCCCAAGCAATAAGCGAATTAATTCGGGTGCTAATGCTGCTAAGCCGAGAAAGATGGGGAAGGAAACAAGGCTTGTGAACTTGGTGACAGTATAAAATGCATCTCGCAATCTTTCTGGTTCTTTCTGTAACTTGGAAAATGCAGGAATTGCGACTTGATTTATGACATTTGTCAGTAAATCTATAACTATGGTCATGATTCGGTAGGCAACGCTGTAATAACCTAATGCTACCGGCCCTAGGAAGTATCCTATTAAAAAATCATCGGCTCGACTGTTAATAAAATCGAGTACATTCATTCCGACTACATTGATTCCGAATGAGAAAAGATCCCTAAAATGACTTACAGAAAACTTGAATCCAGGTCGCCAATCGCTTGCTATCCAGAGAACTATTAGCTGAATCAAACTATTAATTAATTGCTGACCAACAAGACTCCAAACTCCGTAGCCCATTAAGGCCATAGTTACGCCAACCAAACCCCCAACAACCACCGCTACGAGTGATCGTATCGCTAAGGTTTTGAAGGCAAGATTGCGCCTGAAAATTGCCTCCTGTACGCTGCTAAGAGCACGCAACAAAAAACTGAGGGATAACCAACGGATGATTGGTGTTAGTTGTGGTTGATTAAATAAGTCAGCGATTAATTCAGCACCACCGATGCACAATAATGTTATTAGCAAACCGATAGCAATGTTAGTCCAGAAGGCGGTATCCAAGTGATCTGGTTCTAGTTGATCACGTTGAACTAAAGCTTCGGCAAATCCTTGGTCTGCAAAAACCTGGATGAAAGCCATGAATACGGCTGCTAAAGCGATCAAACCGAAGGTTTCTGGGCCTAGTAGACGAGCAAGTAGGAAGAAAACTATAAAGGCGATCGCTTGGCGACCCCAACTCGTAATTGCAGACCAAATTACACTGTTGACTGCACTTTGCCGTAAGTTCATTCTGGAAGATGCAATAAAGGATGGTTGCTTTTACTCAACAGCTAGGAATGCTTCAGTTTCTGTAAAAGCAGTTACTTGAGAAAGTTTAGGAAACGGAAGCGTTGAACATAGAAGGATTACCCTAACAATTGAGGAATTCTCCAACCGTTCCCTAGAATCAACAGAGATAGTTTGAACTATCCCTACTCACTTTTTTGGGAGAGTTTACTCTTACCACCAACGACAAGTTTATCTTGTTCCTGGCTGGGAGAATCTTGCTTACTATAGTCTTCCTTAGTGTAGTAGAAGTAGCTGTCTGGTTCGTTTTTAATAATTACGCCATTGGCCACTAAACCTAATACATTCTGACCCGATCTCGCTAGAAACTCTTTAGCAGCATTAGCACTAACTGAATCTACTACTTTAGGTCGAACCACCAGTAAAATTCCGTCAGACATTTTTCCCAAAATTGGAGCATCGGCGATACCTGCTAAGGGAGGGGTATCAATGATTACGCAGTCATAATTTTTTGAGAAATTCTCAATTAGTGAAGCCATCCTTTTTGAGTCAAGAAGAGCTACTGGATTAGGAGGTATTACCCCAGCTGTAAGCACGTCCAGCTTAGGCATTACTTCCTTTACGGCCGTGTTGAATTCAGCCTCGCCAACAAGAACATTACTTAAACCTACTGAGTTTGTAAGTTCCCATAAATGATGCTGGGATGGATGACGCATATCAGCATCTATTAGGAGTACTCGGCGTCCAACTTGGGCCATTGCTACAGCAAGATTAGCAGAGACTTCCGACTTTCCTTCCTTCGGAACAGAACTGGTTACTACAATGGTTTTAAGTTGTTTATCTGAACTGATAAACTTTAGGTTAGCCTGAAGCATTTGGTAGGCTTGAGCGATTGGGGAGCCAGGCAGATCTCTGGCAACAATTTTACGAGCAAGCCGTTCTGATTCTCCAACGGGATAACGAGATTTTCCTGGTTTGCTATGAAGAGGAATAACTCCCTAGTAGAGTAGCTCCAAATAGCTCCCTGGCCTCTTTGAGAGTTTTAACTGATTTGTCGATCATATCTAGCAAGAAGGCGGTGGCGATACCAAGCACGAGACCTACAGCACTTCCCCCTAGCAGAAATTTCATTTTGCTAGGACCGCTAGGCTTTTTAGGAATTTGGGCTGCGGAAATAATACGGGCATTTCCCACCGTTTGATTTTCTGATACCTGTGCTTCTTGAAGCTTATTTAAAAGAGTTTCGTAGGTAGATTGGGATGCTTGTAATCTCCGTTCTAATTCTCGCTGGTTCTGCTCTAATTTAGGTAGAACGCTTGACCGTTTTTGGTAAGCAGACTGTGTTCTATATAGAACGCCCAACTGACCACCCAAACCCAAAACCTCGGCTTCTGACTCTAATAGCTCTGCAGTCAATTTTTGCTTGAGGGCTCCAGCTTGTAAACTCTTAACAGGGGCTTGTTGTGGACTTCCAAGAACCTGACCTACCCGCTCTTGTACTATTGCTTGCAGTGCTGCTTCTTTTTCCTGTAGCGTCACTACTGTCGGGGCTGTTTCTAAAAAGCGGGTTCGCTCAACTGCTAGCTTAGCTTGTACTTTCTGAAGTTCTGCGAGCGCGTCTTGAACTGCGGGAGATTGACTTAAAGAACTTACAGTTGTAGCTTGTTCTGAATTCAAACCTACTTGGTTGCGGAGTTCTGTAGACTTGGCTTTTGCATCTGCAAGTTTAGTCTGAGCTTCAGTAATTTGCTTGTCTAAGTCTGACATAACTTTGACGGCGGAAACTGCTTCCTCTTTCAAAGCTACCACGCCATTCTCTTCTTTGAATTTACGCAAAGCTGCATCGTCTTGCATAACAGTAGCTTCAACTCTGGGAAGTTGTTCGCTAATAAATACACGAGCTGCTTTAGCTTTAGCGCGATTATTCAGGATGTTATCTTGTATGTAAGCATCCATAAGTTGGTTGACCACCGTCGCCGCAATTTTAGGGTCGTTGTCCTTAAAGGAAATCAGCATAACGTCTGTACCCGTTACCGGATCTACCTTAAGCTTTTTCGATTTCACGACAATCTTTGGGTCTAAGGGTTTTCCTTTGTCGTCTTTGAGCCCTAATGAATCCAAAGTTCTTTGTACAAGGGGGAAAGAACGAACTATTTCTGCTTCCGTAGCTAGCGGTTCGCTCTTATCTCCAATGCGAATAATTTCTCCTAGGTCGTTCTTCAATCCTGTTAGGGAAGAAGAACGATCCTGCTTGAATACAAGCTTGCCATCTGCTTCATATACCGGTTTTTGTATATAAGCAGCTACGAGTGCGAGTCCCGCAAAAACTACGAAAACTCCCGTAGCAGGTAACCAGCGTCGTTTGATAACCAGCCAGTACTTCTGAAAATCTAATTCTTCTGAATATTGGGTAGATTGCATAAGGGTTCATTAAAGTCGAACTCAGGTGTTTTCTAGGAATAAAAGGGTTGAAAACGGGTTTTTCCTCTTCATGCAGCGTGTATGCTACACCGCTCAATCTCATTCTTGTGCCCTTTCTTGAAATCGCTCCAGAGTTTAATAATATAAAAGGCTCGAAGTTCCCCTTGAGCATCCAAACAGCGGCGGTGTTGACTATTTAGCTTATCAGTTTCCCAAACACTTTCGCCTGTCAATTCCATCAATTCGCAAATTAGGGTAATTAAGTCGCGAATCGACCTTTTTCTGCCTGTCCCCAAGTTTAGCGGCTCATTACCTTTGATTTTAATACTGATGGGCAAAAAAAGACTTTGTGGACTGAGCCAATCGGTTATCTTCATAAGGACTTCACATTTTTTTAGTGGTTTTGTATTACTTTATAATAAGTTATTGTTGTACTTATGCCGCAAGAACACCCAGTCACTGTATAAAAGCTTTGACTGAGCCGCTAATCCTATGATTGTTCTTGTCATCGCTGAAGCTCATCAGTCTTAAGTTGGAATTTTTCAAAGAACAAGAAATTACAAATTCAACAAACTTTAACAAAGATTTAATATTTTTAACGGATCAAGGTAAAAAAATGATTATATTTTATACTCAAGTGTACAATTAACTTAGTTCTAAACCGTTGAAAAAATAAAAAATAAAAAACACTTAAATATCTTTCTCAAAAGAAAAATTGAGAAATTGATTAACCACGCCTAGGCATATACTGAGCTTTGAAATCTAGTAAATGCAGCTAAAAATCAAGGAATCATCTACATTTTAAGTCAATGTCTAACTTAGATTTACGTGCATCAGTTTTTCCGAAATTACGCAAAAATACCTATAATGGCTGGCTGCGTAACATTACGTTATTGTTAACGGATGTCAGCCTTCTCTCGTCGGCCTGGGTACTCGCAGGAATCTATGGTACTCCTCTCAATTCTTTTTGGCATATAGAAAGAAGTGCCAAATCCTTATTAGTAGTTATTCCCATAGAAATAGGTCTAATGGCCTCACACGGACTGTATCAAGCAGGAGCAAAACGCCATGACTATCGTGGTCTGATTAAGACGCTCACATTGTCACACATCCTGCTGCTAATCATCGCTTTTTTTTCTCGGCCCGGGGAATTTGTTTCGCGCTCGACTTATATTTTGTCCTGGATCTTCAGTATTTTCTTTGTATGTGGTGGTCGATGGGGGATAGATCTTCTGCTCAAGCGGATTCGTAAACGAGGCGCAATACGCAATAATACCATTCTGATTTGTCCACCAGAAGAGAATGAAAAAGCTGCTCAAATACTAGAAAGTCAAGACTGTTATAAAAATATTAAATGTGTAGACACTTCTGTTTTAGACAAATCAAATGTAAGAGTGCTTATTGAAGCTTGTTATTTTCTCGGTATATCTGAAGTATTTGTCTCTTCTTGGAGCAGTGTGAAAGATCGAATGTTTCTTTATTGGAGCCTTCGTAATGCAGGAATTACCTTAAGAATTCTGTGTATAGAATTAGGAACTTTTTACCGTAAATCAGAGATATCAATGCTCGGTGGTGTACCTAGTATAAAGTTTTCTCCTCCACTAATTACCGGCTCTGACTTTTGGTTAAAGCGAGCCTTTGATTTTGTCGTTTCTGTATCTTTGATAATTCTGCTTTCTCCACTGTTGCTCGCGATTGCATTAATTATCCAACTAGATTCTCCAGGACCGATTTTATACAAACAGCAACGTGTTGGTCTAAATGATAAGCGTTTCAAAGCTTTGAAATTCCGGACGATGGTCATTAATGCAGACAAACTCCAGAAAGAATTAGAAGCTCGTAATGAAACGACAGATGGCGTTCTTTTTAAGATGAAAAATGACCCACGGATTACCAAAGTGGGAGTATTTTTGCGCCGTTATAGCTTAGACGAGCTACCGCAATTATTCAATGTTCTCTTTGGAGAAATGAGTTTAGTTGGCCCTCGACCCTTACCCATTAGAGATGTTGAAAAATTCTCGGAACACCACTTTATTCGTCACAAAGTTTTGCCCGGTATAACAGGACTTTGGCAAGTTTCTGGTCGCTCAGATATTCTTGACTTTGAGCAAGTAGTGCGTTTAGATACCTTCTACATTGAAAACTGGTCACTTTTATTAGACGTGCAAATTTTACTGCGAACAGTCTTAGTTATTCTGCAAAAGAAAGGCGCTTATTAATCAGCACTCAGCTTTGATGAAAACTTACGCGATTGCCGTAGATATCGGTACTACCAGTACCAAAGCAGTTTTGTTTACAGAAACCGGAACTGTTGTTGCTCAGCATTCAATTGAATATCCCTTATACACACCGACAATCTTCGCAGCGGAGCAAGAGCCAGAAGAGATTTGGACAGCCGTTACAACATCAGTGAACTTGTTAATAAAAACTAGCAAAATTGAGCCTTCACAGTTGTTATTTTTGTCGTTTAGTGCAGCTATGCATAGCTTAATTGCTATTGGCAAAAATGGACAATTGCTAACCAGAAGTATAACTTGGGCTGATAATCGTAGTGCTAAGTGGGGGACTCAACTCAAACAAACTCAAAAAGGAAAGGCTCTCTATCATCGCACCGGAACGCCGATTCATGCGATGTCTCCTTTCGTGAAACTGATTTGGCTACGCAATGAGCAACCTCAGATATTTGAACAAGCCGCTAAATTTATTTCCATAAAAGAGTATATTTTTTACCGACTATTTCAAGATTATCTTGTTGATTATTCTATCGCTTCCGCCACAGGTTTAATGAACCTGAAGGAACTAACTTGGGATCAAGAAGCATTGGAAATTGCCGGAATTACTGAACAACATTTATCGCGCTTAGTTCCGACAACTCATGTAGTGGATAAAATTAGCGAAGCGAGTGCTCAGAAACTGGGTATTTCAGCTAATACACCTATCGTTATAGGTGCTAGTGATGGGGTGCTTTCTAACCTCAGTGTAGGCGCAATTTCACCGGGAAGTGTTGCGGTAACCGTGGGTACAAGTGGTGCAGTACGAACAGTAGTTGAGCAACCTTGGACTGACCCTCAAGAACGATTATTCTGCTATGCTTTAACTGAAAACCTCTGGCTAATTGGTGGTGCCCTCAATAATGGGGGTATAGTCTTCCGGTGGGTTAGAGATCAGTTTGGTGATACTCAGCAAATAGAGCAAGATTCCTACGAGTTATTAACTCAATTGGCTCAAAATGTTGCACCGGGATCGAATGGCTTAATTTTCCATCCTTACTTAGCTGGTGAGAGAGCGCCAATTTGGGATGCTAATGCTAGTGGTTCTTTTGTGGGATTGACTTTACGCCATACTAAAGCCCATCTAATTAGAGCGGTACTAGAAGGAATTGCTTTTAATTTGAATCTTGTTTTGGAAGCTTTACAAGATTGCATTGGCCAACCAAAAAGTATTCATGTGTCTGGTGGATTAGCTAAATCGCATCTTTTTAGACAGATTTTGGCTGATGTTTTTGCTCAAGAAATTACTGTTCCAGTAAGTTACGAAAGTTCTTGTCTGGGAGCGCTAGTTTTAGGACTTTATGCGCTTGAGAAAATTCCATCTTTAAATGTGGTTTCGCAGATGCTTGTAAATTCCGAGCAATTGCAACCAATTCAGGAAAATGTAGAGATTTATCAAAAGATTCTTCCTCTATATACTCGCTTGCTGAAGCATCTGCAAACTGAATATACCAACATCGCGCAATTGCAAGATGAGTGTTTCCGCAAATCCCTGTAGTGCTTCTCGCAATCGGACATAAAATCTTGGGTTTAACCAGGGCGAAGCACTTGCGTATTGATCTTAGCGCTAAATATCTCAAGATCTCGAAGCAAGTGCTTCGCCCCTACACCCATACCGTGTGTATAAGTTTTAAATAATTTCCGTATTTGTGGTTTAGTTAGTGGTGGTTTTGCCAGAAGATTTTTGGCGCATTCTTAGTATAAATCCCAAAGTTACCTGCTTCATCAACCAGTACAGTACTGTCAGGATCAAAAATGTGATTGCCATTACCAAGATTGGACGTTTAGATGTGAAATTATCCATCACAGTTCTGGCCACAGCATCCGGTTGAGTAACAAAGTCCCAACTATTTAGTCGTGGGAATCGCCCTAAATAAATACCAATAGCGCAGAGAGCGTGAGTCATCAATTCAGCCCAAATGACCAACCTACCAACTCCCTCTCGTTGTAAGTAATAACCCAGGTTAATTAAAGATATAACGTAGGCTTCAAACCCAGCCAAAATTGCGATTAAATGGGGAGGTAGAATCGCTAGAGTAATGACCCATACTGAGTAGTCATCGCGAATTGCTTGAATTAGATGAATAATGTCCGTGAGCAGATAAGGTGCATTGGGCAAAAAGGCGATGAAAACCAGAAATCCCACCCACCATAAAATAGAGCGTGAACGAGATGAACTGCGGAATAACCAAATACTCAAAGCTAAGGGTATAAAAGCCAGAAACAAATTCCAAATTATCCAGCCACTATGCTGGCGCAAAGCACTCAAAGCATGAATAAGTCGCTCTGTCATAAACCTTTCCTTATGAGCGAATCTAGAGTTACACGTCTGATGGGTATTATCCCAAACTCCAGTATAACCACTTGCAAAAGGCAGATTCAGAAATAAGCGGAGCTGGGAGACTGTGTGTGAGTGAAAAAATCTAGAAATTCTCCGAAATCCAGAATTGCGTAAACCTTAATTAAGAAAAACTGGGATAAGTTCTAGACTGGAGAGAGGGATTTTAAAAACAAAAGTAAATAGGGAAGATTGAAGAACGTGGCTATCTCAATACAGGAGCAATTACTCTCGGCGATCGCTTCCTACCGCGATACGATTGACTACCTGGAAATCAGGGTTGAGCAGAGTGAGTCAACAGCGATTTCCTTTCGCGGCCCTCAGCTAGATGCTGTAGACCGTAATTTTAACTTAGCCGGTGGCATCCGCGCCTGTCATCAGGGAGGCTGGAGTTTTGTCACTTTTAATAATTTATCTGAGTTAAAAGACAGGATTTCTGAAGCAATTTCTCAAGCTCGTTTGGTGGGGAACCAAAAGACTGTTTTAGCGCCGATTGAGCCGATTCAAGATTACGTACAAGTGGCACTGGGGCGCGATCCCCGTGGCGTTTCTCTGGCAGAAAAACGACAGTTAATGCAGCAATATAACCAAATGTTACTGGATTTTGACCCCAGGATTCAGACGACAATGGTGGGTTTGCGCGATCGCTTCGGGATCACCTATTTTGTCAATTCTACTGGTACTTGTATTGCTCAAGAAAGGCTGGATGTCTCCGCAAGATTTGGGGTAATTGCTCGTACCGATGCTGGTATTGTCCGCCAAGGTTTCGAGTCTGTCCACTCCCGTTCTGATTACAACGCCATCACGGGTATTGAAGACCAAGTTTTAGGTGCAGCAAAACGTGCTGTTGGTCAATTAGAAGCAAAATCTGTCAAAGGTGGGCAATATACGGTGGTTTTAGACCCTCACCTCGCTGGGGTCTTCATTCACGAAGCTTTTGGGCATCTTTCGGAGGCTGATTTTGTCTACGAAAACCCTAAGATGCAAGAATTGCTCACTCTCGGTAAGCCGTTGGGGATTTCTCAGCTAAATGTTGTGGATGACGCCACTCTTGATGGTTTACCAGGCTCTCTCAAGTATGACGATGAAGGCGTACCGGCTCAACACAAGTATTTGATTAAGGACGGCGTTTTGCAGGGCCGCTTGCATTCTCGCGAAACTGCTGGGAAGATGCAGGAGTCGCCAACTGGCAATGCTAGGGCGATTAGTGCTACTTATCCGCCCATTGTACGCATGACTAATACTGGCATTGAAGCGGGGGATTGTCAGTTTGAGGACATGATTAAGGATATTGAAGAAGGTGTCTATGCCGTGCGGATGTTGGGAGGGCAAACTAATGGTGAGATGTTCACTTTTTCTGCTGCTGAAGGCTATATGATTCGCAATGGACAGATAGCGGAGCCTGTGAGTGATATTAATCTTACTGGCAATGTTTTCCAAACTCTCAAAGATATTGAGGCGATCGGCAACGATTCTATCTATATTAGCGGTGGCTGCGGCAAGGGTGGACAAATGCCTTTAGCGGTTAGTGTAGGTGGCCCTCACCTGCGGATCAAGGATGTGGTTATCGGTGGACGATAAGTCGTCCAAGGACACAAAAACAGGGATGTCACAATTAGCGGTTGACACCCCTGTTAAGTTTTCCTGACATTCTCAAATGTGTAGTGTCTCAGGTGTCAGGATTAATTTTATCTCGCAATTTAGTCTAGTCCGAGGTAGTTAGCTTCCTGTTCGAGCTGACGAATCAATGTTTCGTCGCCCTTTGCCCTAGCTACTTCTAAGCGATGCTCTAGGTTTTTTTGCAGGCTATCGCGGCGGACGGCGGCCGAATTTTCAGCTTTATTTTTAAGATTTTTGTTCACAGTAAACAGTCCTTCTTCGTTCTTTGGTGTATGTATTCACTCTTCCAACATAACATGGGCTGAAGCGAATTTGCAGTCAAAATGTGTTTATAGATACAGAAATTAGTGAATAGTAGGGTATTAAAGGAAGTGGCGATTGCGCAAGGCGCAGTGCCTGCCGTAGGATGCCCAAAGGGCTGTAAGGCAATCGCGACAAAATTCTAGAGTCCTGAACTATAGCCCTAGGGCCTTCAACTGCGTGATTACCTGTAACACATCTTTACTCTCACACCTAAATCGCTCAAGGGATAGGGATTTTATCTATAGCCAATCCCCAATCTTGATTCTTATTTAGCGACAAGTTTATGCTGGAGAAGCGTAGCAATAAACTTTTCGCTATCTTAAATTACAGTGCTAATGGATCTTCCCAAGGTTACAAATTGGTCTCCTTGAAAATTAAGAGGTAATTACATGAAAGCAGTGATCCTGGCTGGTGGACTAGGTACTCGTCTTAGTGAAGAAACTGCCCTAAAGCCAAAGCCTATGGTTGAAATTGGTGGTAGGCCTGTGCTTTGGCACATCATGAAAATCTACTCAGCTTATGGCATCAACGACTTTATCATCTGTTGTGGTTACAAGGGGTACGTAATTAAAGAATATTTTGCCAACTACTTTTTACATATGTCCGATGTCACCTTTGACATGCGATTTAATCAAATGAACGTTCACTGCGGCTATGCTGAACCTTGGCGAGTCACGTTGGTTAATACGGGTGACCAGACTATGACCGGAGGACGATTAAAGCGTGTAAGGGAGCATATTGGCAAAGAAGCCTTCTGCTTCACTTACGGGGACGGTGTAGGTGATGTGAATATCAAAGAATTAATTGAGTTTCATAAAAAACAAAAGAGTTTAGCCACATTGACAGCAACCCAACCTGTAGGACGCTTTGGAGCAATTTCCCTGTCGGGTGACGAGAAAGTAGGTAGTTTTAGGGAAAAAGAAGATGGCGATGGATCTTGGATTAATGGTGGTTATTTTGTTTTAGAGCCAGAAGTAATTGACTACATTGCAGATGACACGACAGTTTGGGAAAAAGAACCATTAGAAAAGTTAGCAGCAAGCGAGCAACTTTCTGCTTACAAACATTATGGATTTTGGCAACCGATGGATACTTTACGAGATAAAAATTACCTGGAAAAACTTTGGGAGAGCGGTAAAGCTCCTTGGAAAGTTTGGTAAGAAAATCTTCAGACAAACTGGTTTGAGTTCTTAAGCCACACAGTTGGAACAATTGAGGGAAGTGTAAGAGAGTGGTACGACAATTAGCGGAACGCCCCATACCTTCCCCAAATGTTCTAACCAAGCTCTAAACTGGGTCTACACTACCTAAGTAATTCCCCTCAAATTAGCATAAAAGTGAGTAATAAATGCCTAATTACTTAGCTGAAAATAAGCCAAGCACAGAGCAATTAAATCAATGGATTGAGTTTTTTCATGCTAATGGCTTTCTGGTCATCCCTAATGTACTAACACCTGAACAATGTGAATTTTTAAGAAATGATTTAGATGAAGCCTTGAAAAAAGTTGAAGGGGAAAATTATCAGAAATCCAAGAAGATAATGAATCGAATGTTCGAGGATTCCCAACACAATCTCGAGCTTTTTGCTTTAGAACCCATCGTAACATTCGCAGAACATTTAATCGGTGAAGCCAACGGAGCAGGCTACTCAATGTCTGCTGGAATTCCCAATGCTAATATCATTCACGTTATCCACAATAACTCCTTTAAGATTCCCCCAGAAACTGACGGATTAGCTAAAAATGCATGGCACCAAGACGATACACCACACATACTTTCTCTGGATGGTAAACCTTTAACAAACATTCGTCTGAATGTTCTTGCTTTCACCGTAAATTATTACCTTACTGATGTACTCTCTGTAGAGAATGGGCCAACTCAGGTAATTCCAGGATCGCATTTGTTCGGGAAGTTCTGCCCTCTTGATATTTCAGAATATCAGGAGCAAGTTCATAGTTGTTTGGGAGCAATAGGTACTGTGGTTTGTTTTAACAATCAAGTATGGCATAGAGGTTCTAGAAACTCTTCTTCTACCACTCGTTACATTACACAGATTACCTACGCTAAGAGACTGGTTGGACACAAGTATGAACCGTTCATGAACTATCAAATGCCTAGTCATTGTTATGAAGGAGCAGATGATAGATTGAAGCAACTTTTAGGATTTTTACCTAATGGTGCTTATGGTTAATCGGGTACTTGTAAACGATCATTGGAGACAGGTCGAATTGTATGTTCCTTTGTCGTGGGTACTTGCATACTCTCTCACCAAATCTGCATCAATGCTCTCATTGTCTACATTCGTTTCTGAGCCAAGATTAAGTGTTCCAAAGGAGAGATGCCAATCGCTTCAGCTTGTTGTTGAATCGCGGTGAAAATTTGATCGTTGAGTTCCAGTGTCAGAATCTGAGTCATAGGTTGTTGGACACGTATCTTGAACAACTACCTGACAACTTTATTGTGGTGACTGAAACGCAGATCCGATTGGCAAGGGTACAGTAATCAATCGCTCTCACCCCACAGACAAGTTCTCGACTGCACCTTACTGGATAAGTGAGTGGCCTAACGACGCGATCGCCCTGATCGCTAAGCGAACTAGGTAAAGACTCACACCCCCCATACCTATAGCCACAAAATCAGTTTCAATAGATCTGTAAATTCGAGGATGTTCTATTTTGTGGTCGCCAGAGTTTTGATTTGCGTGAATTTAGATAGTGTATCGCTAAGCATCGCCTTATGCGTCCCCCAAGCTTGAAACAAAAATTTATCAAGCCTTGTCGCTAACATCCGGAACAGTTAACAGGCAAACTGTAGGAAAATTTTACACGGTTATTTAAGAGAGTGCAATGGCTTACAAATTCAAAGTATTGTCAATCGATGGTGGTGGTATTCGAGGAATTATTCCAGCGAAAATCCTAGCAGAGATTGAAAAGCGCACCAAGAAGCGTATTTTTGAACTATTCGATCTAGTTGCTGGTACTTCAACGGGAGGTATCTTAGCGTTGGGACTCACTAAGCCAGATCCAGAGAATCCCCAACAAGCTAATTTCACAGCAGAAAACTTAGTCGAACTGTATAGAGAAAAAGGACATGAAATCTTTTATGAACCATTTCCAGAGCGCTTGACTAAGCTTGATGACCTAATCAGACCCAAGTATTCTTCAGATGGAAAAGATAAGGTTTTAGAAAAATATTTTGGAGAGACTCCTATTAAGGAAGCACTGAGAGAAGTTTTCATTACCAGTTACGATATTGAGCTACGGACTCCTGTTTTCTTTACCAGTAAATCAGGCAAACAAGTAACAGAATCTCCAGTTTTTCGGAAAATCTGCACTGGTTTTACTATGAAACAAGCGGCCATGGCAACTTCAGCCGCACCTACTTATTTTGAACCTTATCAGGTGCCGACAGCTCATCGCACTGACAGGGGTTTCTATTCATTGGTGGATGGTGGAGTTTTTGCCAACAATCCAACAACCCTAGCACTAATGGAAGCAATAATTGATTCTAAAAGAACAGGAAAATCACCAAAAGGTGAATTAATCAAAGGTGAACCACTTGGGCTAAATGAGATACTGGTAGTCTCGCTGGGGACTGGTTCTCTTACCCGCAAATATAGCTTGGCAGAAGCAAAAAATTGGGGATTACTTGGCTGGGTACAACCGCTGCTTAATATTACTCTGGATGGTTCTAGTGAATCAGTAGCAGTGCAATTGGAACAATTGTTACCAAGGGCTGAAGATGAACCACCACAATATTATCGTTTTCAACAATTTCTGAATGAAGCTAATGATGACATGTCAGATGCTAGTGCTAACAATATTCAGAACTTAGAAAAATTGGCGCAGCTAATTATTGACGAAAGAACAGATGATTTGGATCAGCTTTGCCAACAGCTTCTGGTAACGCCTCTGGAGAAAAAAATAACGACTTAATACTAATAGAAAGTTTAGTTGTCAGTTGTCAGTTGTAACTTGTGTAGGGGCGTAGCATTTGCTCCCAAATATTTAGGTATTAGCAACAATCTAACAACGTAAATACTACGTCATTCTTGTTAGTTATCATTGGTGTAAATGTGTAGCATTTGCCCCTAAATATTTGGCTATAACCGACAATTTAATAACGTAAATGCTACGCCCTTACTGTTAATGACTGGACTGATTCAAGATGCCTGAAAATAGAATCATCACTTTGTTAAGTGATTTTGGTTTGAGTGATGTATATGTGGGGGTGATGAAGGGAGTCATAGCCCAAATTAACCCCAGTTTAAATGTAGTGGATTTGACTCACCAAATCCCACCCCAAAATATTGCCGCAGCAAGCTTTAATTTAATGAACGCTTATCCCTATTTTCCTGTGGGGACTGTACATATTGCTGTAGTTGATCCGGGAGTGGGAAGTCAGCGACGAGCGATCGCCCTTCAACTTCATAAGAGTTTCTTGGTTGGGCCAGACAACGGGTTATTTAGTGGCGTTCTCAATCAAAATTCAGTAGTGAAAGCAGTTGAATTAACTAACTCGAAATACTGGCAAACCACCACACCTAGCACCACTTTTCACGGTAGGGATATCTTTGCATCGGTCGGTGCCTATCTTGCTAGTGGCGTTCCTTTAGAACAACTGGGTTCGCCAATTAACCCAGCAACCCTAACTAAGTTAGCGATCAGAGAACCGACACTAACAGCTACGAGGATCGCTGGTTACATCCAGTATATTGACCACTTCGGCAATTTAGTTAGCAATATTCCCGCTGCTGATCTTCAGGGAAAAACTTGGTCAGTTGTTATAGGCGATCGCCTCATCCCAGCAAGTCTTACCTACAGCGACGGCCAAGCAGGGGAGATAGTCGCTTTGATTGGAAGTCACGGTTGGCTAGAAATTGCCAAAGTCGGTGGTAGCGCCCAGTCTCAGTTACAACTAGACTGGGAAGCTAGGGTGGAAATTAGGTTAACTTAGATACCACAGCGACTAAGCACCTCATTAATCGAGACATCAAAGTTATAACCTCTTTCCACAGTTGGTAGATGACCTGGAGGGGGGTTTTTAAAGTTTGGTTCCTTTCCTGGTTTATACTCCATTCTTTTACTTTGCGGGTTATAGTTCCAGTCAATTAACCATTCACCGGTTGGTGCTTGCCATCCCACTTGAGCATACATCTTGCGATAGTCACCCTGGGCTTTTAAAATGTCTTGTTGGACGCTAAAACCTTGTTGTCCACCACTAGCTTTAGTCCAAAAATCATCAATTTTTTTCACAACCGCACAGGATAGAGTTGCCATTTCATTCTTAGGAGTGAAACCCTTGGCTTGTGCTTTTGGCCCAGCCGCCTGTAACATCAATTCATAGGTATCTCTGTCTGCTGCTTTCCAGTCTTTTTTCTGCAAATCTTCCTGCAATTTACTGTAATCTAGCTTGCTGGCATTAGCCGTTGAAACTTCAGTGGGTGAACTAGCATTAGTACTTGGGTTATCTGGGGTTGATGTAGCAGTGTTTGTAGAGTCAGATTTTGACTGCGTTATCTGAAATCCAACCCAAGCCAGACCAGCAGCTATACTAAAGAGACCTAGAACTACTAGCACCGATAGTGCGACAGCAGTTTGATTATTTTTTGACATTTTAAGAGCGTTGCTCTTTCATTGAACTCTCTGATCTGAATGTACTTCAATTGGCGCAAATTAGCAAAATCTTGTAGCCTTTTGTAAAGAGATTCAACACTTCTAAAGCAAGCTAAAGCAAGATACTATGACTCAACTTCAGCAGTCTGAATTGGAAGTTTACGAAGGTCAGTTTGGGAATTTTACAATCACCCAGAGCGATCGCACTGGCGTGATTATCTACCGCAGCGGCTTACTGGTGGCGGCTTTAAGCTTTGCGCTTGGTAGCTTGCTGGTTTTATTCCCAGGCTGGAACTCAACCATTTTTACAGCCCTGACACCCCTTTATGCTTTGTTCTCCCTGGCGCTGGGTGTTAGTTTGGTGACAATTCATATTTATATGGAATCTCTGCATCGAATCTTGCAAATTTTTTGGGGTATAGGCTGCATTTCGGCTACTGTGCTGGCACTTTCTAGCAGTGAACCTTTGTCCCTATTTGTCTACAACCACCCGACTGCAATTTTTGGAATTGGTTTCACTTTTGCTGCTTTGACAGGGATTTATTTCAAAGAAGCTTTTTGCTTCAATCGCTTTGAAACAAAGTTACTCACACCCCTAGTTCCTCTGTTATTAATGGGACATCTGGCTAGTGTTTTGCCACCTGCTTTAGAACAGGTTTTACTCGGTGTCTGGGCAGTTCTGTTTGTTGTATTTGCACTGCGTAAGGTAGTGCAACCGATTCCACCTGATATTGGTGATAAGTCGGTTTTTGTCTATCTTCAACAAAAGCATAGCACTCATTCATAACTGGTACTAACTTGCAGTAGATTGTTGTAACGCCTAGGTTTTGGGTAATTAGGGAAAGGGTAATAATTACACCTTTCCCCAATTACATTCTCTAACTTATAGGTAATTTATTCAAGTTGATAATTCTAGAAAATCTATAGTCATGAGATAGGTGTATTATTTAAAGATAATTTGATGACTGACATTAAATAAATTAGCCTAAGAAATAAATTTTAGTAGATAAAATGGCAATGAAAATGCTATTATAAGTTTCAATGATTTTACCTAAAACAGTGAAATGATTGGCATAGCTCTCTAGTCTTGTGTTAGAAATCGAGATAGAAGGGGCATCGCCTGAGCGAGATAGAACTGAATCCCTTTGAGGGTCAGAATTTCCCACAGTTGATTAGTTGGAGTCATTCTCCTGAGTCTCTCTTATAGTGAGTCGGGGAATTTTTCAACTCGCACGGGTGGCGCTACTTCAATACAAAATTTTAGAGACTTGTCATGGGTATCTTAATTGTCGCGAGTTACCTTCTCGCCGGACTTTCCCTGGTGTCGCTACCTTCTCAACTTTTTTTGTTCAAGAAAGTAGTACCAGATACATTTTTTCTCTCCTCAAAGCCTTCTAAATTGCCGTCATCGTCCTTTGAAGTATTTCCACCACAACTAGGGGAAATAATTGAAACTCAATGTCACAAAGTCCCCAGTGGTGTCGGAATTCCAGGATTTCAGCCAGGAATAGGGAAAGGAGATGTTATCCGTCTACTCGGCGCCCCCACTGGAAGTACACAAGGCTATTGGCCTAATACCAGTGCTGTATTTTATGAATTAATACCCCAGAAAGTGAGCTTAGGCTTTCTGTTTGACAAAAAATCTGAACGGATTCGTCAAACCGAGGCCTCTTTTATTGGTGAAGTTGATGCTCAGCTTATGGTGCTTACCTTGAATGGAATGTTAGGCTGTAAGCTCAATGAGCAAATCCAGCAAGGATTGCAACAAGTACAGCAGGGAGAGACTCAGCAGTACTCATTTACTCTTAATTCTCTCAAGGGTGTGATTGAAAAGCAAAAAGGCGATCGCCTTTACATTGGTATCTGGGAATCAGGTTTGCACTAAAGACGCCCAAAAAACTCTCGAACCAAGAAATTAATATTTGACAATAGCGGTTATTCCTAAAAATTTTCAATCATGCGTTTAATCCAGCGGCAAGAAATGTGGTTACCTACGTTTCAGGGATGGCTATATATCCTGCTTTTTTTGAGCACTTTAATAGTATTTTTTGTAACTCATATCCACCCATTTCTTGCCCCTGTTTCTCCGATTAAATCAGAGATTTTAGTGGTGGAAGGCGCGATGGGGGACAAATTTTTGAAAAAGGCGATCACTGAGTTTGAAAAAGGTGGTTATCAAAAATTGATTACCACAGGATTACCCTTACCACATGGATTCTATGTCACTGGATACAATACTTTTGCCGACTTGGCTGCAGCCACCTTACTCAAACTTGGTTTTGATCAAGAAAAGCTAGTAGCTGTGCCTGCACCGGACGTTATTATCAATCGTACCTCTTCCTCTGCCAGGGCTGTGCTTCAATGGATCGCAAAAGCAAATTTGCCTGTAAAATCAATTAATCTTTATAGTTTAGATGTCCATACTCGGAGAAGTTGGCTAATTTACCAGAAAATCTTTGCCCCCGATCTCCAAGTTGGAGTCATTGCTTCAGAACCATTTGATTATGACCCAAAATCATGGTGGACTTCTAGTGGTGGAGTAAGGTCAATTATTGCTGAAGGAATTGCTTATATTTACGCGCGTTTTTTTGATTGGAGAACGTAAAAATTAGTTAAGAGGAGGAAAATTTGCAAGAAGAACGTGCTTACTGGCTGGCTTGGTCACAAGTTAACCGTGTTGGCCCAGTATTACTGTTGCGTCTACAACATCACTTTGGTACTCTAGCAGATGCCTGGAAAGCTAGTGCAGCAGATTTGCAGAAAGTTCAGGGCTTTGGAACTCAAATTGTCACCGCAGTAATGACAGCGCGAGCACAAATTAATCCCGAACAACTGTTAGAAGAACACTCGAAAAAAAATCCCTATTTTTGGACACTTGCTGACGCTGACTATCCCCGTTTGTTAAAAGAAATTCCTAATCCACCCCCAGTACTGTACTATCGAGGGCTGGTGGAACCAAAGGAAAACTTAGCCATCAAACCGATGATTGGTATTGTTGGCACTCGCTCACCGACCGAGTATGGTAGGCATTGGACGAGGAAAATTAGCACTACTCTTGCTAAACATGGCTTAACTGTAGTTTCTGGTATGGCTAAGGGAATTGATACTGAAGCCCATCGCAGTTGTTTAGAAGCGGGTGGAAGAACAATTGCTGTTGTGGGGACTGGTGTTGATCAGGTTTATCCGTGGGAAAATCGCACTCTCTACGAACAAATTCAGAAGCAGGGATTGGTAGTGAGTGAATATTGCGCTGGTACTCAGCCAAACTCTAATCATTTTCCTCAGCGCAATCGCATTATTGCTGGTTTGAGTCGTGCAATTTTGATTATGGAAGCACCTAGTAAATCTGGTGCTTTAATTACAGCTTACCAAGCTAATGAATTTTGTCGGGATGTTTATGTTTTGCCAGGAAGATTGGATGATGAACGTTCAGAAGGTTGTCTAGAATTAATCAATAAAGGCGCACAGATTATTCTGAAAGATGAAAGACAATTATTGGAATTATTGGGAGAAATACCGCAGTTAGATGCAGTTGAACAGTTGTCTTTGTTTCCTCCAGAAAAAACCAAACCATTGCCTCAGTTACAGCCAGAATTGGCACAAGTTTTACAAGTTTTAAGCTCTGAATCTACATCTTTTGATGTAATTGTGCAGCAAGTAGGTATGGCGGCGGGTTCTGTTTCTAGCGCTTTGTTGCAGTTAGAATTATTAGGGTTGGTGTCTCAGTTGCCAGGGATGCAATATCGACGCTGTTAAAAGAGCGTTAAACTGCTGGCTCTCTTGCCAACTATAAGTATCATCTCAGGAGAGAGGCTTTTCAAAGCCTCAATAATTTTTTGATTTCATCTACTATAAGTACTAATAGACCTCTGACAAAAATCCTAGAAAGGCTTAGCATTTGGGCGAAAAGTTTTCGGTTAAACCCAAGGTTTTATCTCCAAATGCTAAGCCCCTACATATACATTTTGACTTTTGCAATCTTGTTTAATCTTGCTAAGCAACACGATTGCTGCGAATACATTCCCTATACCACTCAAAACTTGCCTTGGGAATACGTTTTTGTTTCGGGTAATCTGTATAGACAATCCCAAAACGCCTGTCATACCCCCAAGCCCATTCAAAGTTATCCATGAAACTCCAAAGGAAGTATCCTTTGAGAGGATATCTCTCAGCGATCGCTCGATGTGCTGCCTTCAAATGCTGACGCAGGTACATAATCCGGTCAGTATCAATCACTTCGCCCTTGACATTTAACTCATCTTGTGCAGCGCAGCCATTTTCAGAGATAAATACTGGCAAATCCGGACAGCCAAGGGTCTCACTCACATGACGAATGCCCCAATAAAGACACTCAGGTACAATATTCAACCAAGGCATATGCATCCGTGGGTAGCCTTTGGGTAAATCCAGGAACTCGTAACCCCTTTCATTATCCGCCGCTTGAACATAAGTTCCCGAATAAATGTTCAAGCCTAAACTATCTAAAGGCTGATGAATAATTGCCAAATCGTCTGCTTGAATATCCGGTGCATTTGCTCCCAATTCTTCAAGCATCGCAGGGCTATAATTACCAGTCAAAGCAGGAAAAATAATGCCACCATTTGTTCCACAAGTATGAAAAGCCTTTTTTGCGGCTGCTATATGAAGCGGTGACTCGTTAATCGGAACTGTGACAGTAAAATTATCTACCAGCGCTACAGAACAGGGAACCGGCGAAGCAGCACGGATAGCCTGACAAGCTAAACCATGAGCAAGTAAAGCGTGGTGGGAAGTTTGCCAAATTTGTTTTAGTGAGTTAACACGAGTTCCAGGGGCATGAACTGGCTCTTTGTCAACAGCATAGCCCATGTGAGTAAAACAGAAGATTTCGTTAATTGTCATCCAATGGGAAATGCGATCGCCCAAGCGACTGACAACAGCAGTAACATAGTCAGCAAAGTCAAAAGCCATTTGGCGACTTTGCCAAGAACCATATAAATCTTCTAAAGCTTGAGGAGAGTCCCAATGAAACAGTGTGACATGGGGAGTAATTCCGTAATGTCGCAAGCAGTCAACCAAGCGTTTATAAAAATCAATTCCCTGTTCATTGACAGTACCGCGACCATCGGGAATAATTCTTGACCAAGCAATACTAAAACGATAATGCTTGACGCCTAATTGCGCCATCAGTTGCACATCTTGTTCGTAGAGATGATAGTGGTTGCAAGCAACAGCACCAGTATCGCCATTAAGTACTCGTCCAGGGGTAGCACTGAATGTGTCCCAGACACTTTCTTTTCGCCCAGCTTCTAGGGCCGCACCCTCAATCTGATAGGATGCCGTTGCAGTGCCCCACATGAAATCCTCTGGGAATTGGTAGCTGTTCATAAGCAGTTTTTGCGTAAAGCTAACATCAGGACAGTTGTCTTGGTGACTAAACGCTAGAAATTTTATACTATCTCTGGGAACTTATAGTTAGATTAATGGTTAGACACCGTTTTAGTCTCGAATTAAGAAGTTGGTGAATCTTCCTCTTCAGGTTCCCCGTGACTTCAGTCCGGGGTCAGTGACCGCGATACCATTTTCTGGCACTTTAATTATTTAATCTTTTAGCAAGTTCTCAACAATAATGGCTGCAAAAGTTACTAGATAAATTTATCTATCTTTGGGCAGATCTTTGTTAAGAAATCTCTGCTATCTACTGTAGGTTTAAATTCACCAAATGTTAACATTAAACCTCTGAGAGGGGAAAAGTATAGCTCTTAATGTAAATATTTGTATCAGAAATCAGCTTTTCTGAATATAATTAAGTCTAAAAATGTAAGTTGAGCCGATACAGCCGTTAGTATGCCCAATAATTTCGTCTACATCATTATGGATAGCTGTCGTTATGATAGCTACCAAGCAGCATCTACCCCTAATATGGATAAGCTGGGTCAGGCTGAGCAACGCTACAGCTATGCTTCTTGGACATCCCCTTCCCACTATGCTCTACTGATGGGCATGATTCCTCACAACAGCCCACGTGGGGTGTTTGCTTCTGAGGTATACAAACAGGAATTCTCAAAATGGGTGGACAGACTAGAAATTCCTAACTTGTCTTTTAAGACATTTGTCCCTCAACTTTCTTTACCCAAAGTCCTAAAAGACCACGGGTATAAAACGATTGGCCGCGTTTCCTTACCAGTTCTCAATCAATTTACCAGCATCAATAAATTCTTTGATGACTATATGCTAATGGCAAATCATAATGATTTTGCCACAATGGTTCGTGAAGTGGAATTTCCCGATGAACAGCCACGATTTTACTTTTTTAATTTAGGAGAAACTCACTATCCTTATATGCTCCAAGGTGAGAATTTACCTCATATTTCTGGAGTACATGGAGTGTTTAAGAAGATGGATGAGTTTTTGTTGGCGGGAAATCAAGACAAGGAAAATGATACCTTCTTCGAGCCAGAAGAAATGGAACGTTTGCACAAACAGCAGATTAAATGTGTCGAATATATAGATGGACTTTTGGGCGAGCTATTTAGCAAATGTCCTACCAATACCCACATAATTATCACAGCAGATCATGGAGAATTATTTGGAGAAGATGGTTATTTTGGTCATGGCCCAATAATGCATGAAAAATGCTTTGAGGTACCTTTTTTGGAGGGATTATGCCCATAAAATTAAGAGAATTAGTATAATTAGTTTACGGCAAAAACTATCTTGTCGAAGGTTCAGAGGAGGTGCATCCCAATTTCGCAAAAATCTTCAGTAGTGCGACTTTAAAAGCCTGATTGATGTTGACCAGCAGACCTTGAGCCAGCTCTGGTAGCTTACAAAAATGGGATGCTCCTGCTTCAGACTTGAATTAAACTTTGTCTGTGGTTAAACTCAGATATTCTAATTCTCGAAGCTTAGCTAAAACCTGAGAAACACTTTCTTCAAGGCTTTGCAGATCGGTTCTACATTCCACTTCCGCAGAGAGGGGAGGCTCATAGGGATCATCAAGCCCCGTAAAGTTCTTGATTTCTCCAGCACGAGCTTTTTTATATAGCCCTTTCACGTCACGTTTTTCACAAACTTCTAGAGGTGTATTCACATAAACTTCAACAAAATTGCCAATTTTGTGACGAACTTCCTCCCGTATTTCGCGATAGGGGGATATTGCTGAAACCAGCACAATAACTTGATTTCGAGTTAAGAGATGGGCAACAAAGCCAACGCGGCGAATGTTTTCATCCCGATCTGCCTTGCTGAATCCTAAACCCTTGGTCAAGTTCTGACGCACTACATCACCGTCTAGTGCTTCAACTTTCAAGCCTAAAGATCGTAATTCTTTCTCCACTGCCTGACTAATTGTACTCTTGCCCGCACCACTCAAACCTGTAAACCAGATCGTTACTCCAGGTTGCTGATGCTTCATCAATGACATCCTGTTTTCGGAAACTGTTTGAGTCATTAGCTCACCTTTAAGTTAATTCCGCAAACACCAATATGCCCTATGCCAATAGTTTTTGCCAAACTCGTTTCCTGGTAGCCTCAAAACTTACTTTAACTTCATCATATCTTTATAAAATTTCGCTTACTTCCTCATCACTCCTGGGAAATATAAATTTAGATGGACATGGTACTTAGACTTGAGAATCCAGAAAAACTGTATTAGCATATACATTAAATAGAGTTTTATTTCAAGGGGAATAATAAAAAAGACAAGACTCATAACATAAAAAGTTTTAGATACTTGTTTGACGAAACAGGCAAGTACGGCTATGACTGGAAATACACAGAACTTATTAGTACAAGAGAAATCTCTGGCTATCGAGTCTTAAACCCGGAAGTGAGTTAATTAGAAAATTAATTTTTTTTGCATAAAAGGACAAGTTAAGGGTGATAAGTATTAAAGCCAGGTAATAATAATTTACTTTTGTAACAACTGTATTTAAAGTTTCTAGTAAAGTTGTCTTGCCGACAAGTGATGTATTCCTACTTGAGAAGCCAAAGCTTATGAATAAATTTACCTGTTTGTCCCTAAGTCCTATAGAACTTGCTCATCCTGGCTTAGCAATTGCAGCCAGTCGATCTGGTGGTGTGGGGGTACTTGATCGGGAATTTTGCAGCCAAGGCAATTTACACAAGGCGATCAGGAACCTGGAGAAACTTTTAAACTCGGTCAAGCTGAATGAGTCTGTGGGGTTGCGTTTACGCTTAGATCAGATTGCTGAAAGCCAAGAATTATTGGCGATGCTTGATGGACGCGCTCATTGGTTGATTCTATGTAGCTGGAATGGAAAGGCTTTAGCGTCGATCGCTTCCCTCCCCAATCACAAAGAACGCCAACTTTTGCTGGAAGTTACCAACATTGAGGAAATTGGAGAAGAAACCTCACTTACCTCTTTTCCCTACCCGATCGCTGGACTAATTGCCAAAGGACACGAAAGTGGTGGTTGGGTTGGAGAAGATTCGGCGTTTGTGCTGACACAAAAACTTGTACAGAGACAGCCCTTACCAGTCTACGTACAGGGTGGGATCGGCATTCATACAGCAGCAGCTTGTAGGGCCGCAGGATCAGCGGGTGTTGTGCTAGATGATCAATTGTGGCTGATGGCCGAATCGCCGCTCAAGAGTGAATGGCAACAATACTTACATAATTTGAATGGTCAAGAAGCAACTGTAATTGGTGAGAGAATTTCTGCCAATTGTCGCGTTTTGTCTCGTCCTGGTTTCTCTTGCATTCCAGCTTTACAGAAACTGGCTCTTCAGTTAGAAGTTGAAAACGCTGCTGATTTAACTATAGTTTGGCAGCAACAAGCTCAACCTTTACTTGGCTGGGGTGATCCTGGAATCCTTGCTTGGCCGATGGGACAAACTGTAGGACTAGCTGCAGGATACGCCAAACGCTTTCGCACTACTGGTAGATTTATACAAGCGCTCCTTCAAACAAGTCAGGCACAAATTCAACTGGCTCAAACACTACAACCGCTCAACGCTGATACACCTTTGGCGGTATCTCATAAAACCAAATATCCTATTGTTCAGGGACCAATGACGCGGGTTAGTGATACAGCAGAATTTGCCAATGCTGTTTCCCAAGCAGGAGGTTTACCACTCTTAGCTTTGGCACTAATGCGCTGTGGTGCAGTACGAGAATTATTACAGAAAACTCAAGCGCTGCTAGGTACACAATCTTGGGGGATTGGTATTCTGGGTTTTGTCCCCCAAGCGGTACGTGAAGAACAGTTACGAGAAGTTCTCAAGGTAAAACCTCCTTTTGCCTTAATTGCTGGGGGCCGTCCCGATCAAGCGGCAAAATTAGAAGCTGAAGGTATTGCTACCTATATTCACGTACCTGTTCCCGCTTTACTCAAAATGTTCCTGGAACAGGGAGCGAAACGGTTTGTACTCGAAGGTAGGGAATGTGGCGGACACGTTGGACCTTTGAGCAGCTTTTTGCTCTGGGAAAGCGCAATTTCTACCCTATTAGAGTACGTTCCAACCCCCCCTAATCCCCCCCTTACCAAAGGGGAGACTTTGACGGGTACAGAATCAGATATACATATTCTCTTCGCTGGTGGGATTCACGATGCCCTTTCGGCTGCGATGGTGAGCGCAATGGCTGTACCTCTGGCAGAACGTGGTATAAAAATTGGCGTACTGATGGGGAGTGCTTATCTGTTTACGGAAGAAGCTGTTGCTTGTGGAGCGATTGTTAAGGAATATCAAGACCAAGCTCTGCGCTGTACCCGTACCATCAATCTAGAAACTGGTGTTGGTCATGCTAACCGCTGCGTTGTTACTCCCTTTGCTGAAGAGTTTAATGCAATTCGCAGACAGATGCTCAAGAGTGGCAGTTCTCCAGAAGAAATTAAAAACGCCTTGGAAGACTTAACTCTCGGACGCTTACGAATTGCTAGTAAGGGTTTGGTACGTCAAGGAAGCGAAATTATCCCTGTCCAGCAAGAGCAACAAGTACGCGACGGGATGTATATGATTGGGCAAGTAGCTACTTTGCGCGATCGCGTTTGTACTGTCCAACAGTTACATCAGGATGTCGCTGAAAATAGTTCCCAACTGTTACTCCAACAAGCAACAGAGAACGATCAACCATCAACAATCAACCAACCTTCTGATATTGCCATTATTGGCATTTCTACCTTACTTCCCCAAGCGGAGTATGCAGAAACTTTTTGGGAAAACATCCTCCGTAAGGTAGATTCAATTACGGAAATTCCTCAATCCAGGTGGGATTGGCGTCTCTACTACGATCCAGACAAAAAAGCCCGTGACAAAATCTATTCTAAATGGGGTGGCTTCATCGACGATGTGCCCTTTGACCCCATGCGTTTTGGCATTCCTCCCAAGTCTCTGAAATCCATCGAACCTTTGCAGTTACTTGCTCTGGAAGCAGTAAGACGAGCTCTGGAAGATGCAAAATTAGCTGGAGGTGACTTTGATCGGGAGCATACTTCTGTAATTTTAGGCGCTGGGGGTGGGATTGCTGACCTCGGTCAACAATATGCTACTCGCTCTATCCTTCCTCTAGTTGTCGAGTCTCCCTCAGAGGAAGTTTGGGAACGCTTACCTGAGTGGACGGAAGAATCATTTCCCGGTTTGTTACCGAATGTGATTGCTGGTAGAGTCGCGAACCGTTTTGATTTGGGTGGTTCAAACTTTACAGTAGATGCTGCTTGTGCTTCTTCCCTGACAGCGATTGATTTAGCGGTCAAAGAGTTGGAAACTGGTCGCAGTAATCTAGTAATTGCTGGTGGGGTGGACACAGTACAAAGTCCTTTTGCCTATATGTGTTTTAGTAAAACACAGGCTCTCTCCCCAACTGGCCGATGTCGTACTTTTGACAAGAATGCTGATGGAATTGCCATTAGTGAGGGAATTGCGATTGTTGTCCTGAAACGTTTAGCTGATGCACAACGAGATGGCGATCGCATTTATGGGATAATTAAATCAGTGGCTGGTTCCAGTGATGGTAAGGCTTTGGGGATGACTGCTCCCCTACCTGCTGGACAAATGCGAGCTCTCAAACGTGCTTACAGTAAAGCAGGTTTCTCTCCTAACACTTTGGGATTGTATGAAGCTCATGGTACTGGTACTGTAGCCGGTGACAGGGCAGAATTGGAGACAATTCTCAGCACTTTGCAAACTGAGAAAGCAGAGAGTAAGTCTTGTCTTGTGGGCTCAGTTAAGAGCATGATTGGTCATACCAAGAGCACTGCTGGTGTTGCAGGGTTGATTAAAGTTGCTCTCTCTCTGTATAACAAAACTTTACCTCCTCATTATGGGGTTGAGACTCCTTTGGAGGCGATCGCCGATCCAGAAAGTGCGGTATATCTTTTAAAAGAAGCTCATCCTTGGTTAGAAAATCCTAATTACCCGCGTCGCGCTGGTGTGAGTGCTTTCGGCTTTGGTGGGACTAATTTTCATGCTGTATTGGAGGAATATCAAGGTAACGTCGCTGACACAGCACCAGGAAACCAAAGTTGGCCCTGTGAACTGTTTGTCTTACGTGCCGAAAATGGGGAGAGTTTGAGCAAAAAGTTACAGTACCTGAGTCAGGCTTTGCAAGGTGGTGCTTCACCTCGATTGAGAGATTTAGCTTATACTTACGCGAGACTTGCACAAGAGGAGCAAGGTCAAACTGTTTGTGTGAGCATTGTAGCTGAGAGCTTGGGACAACTAAAAGAGGCTTTAGATTTAGTTCTGGCTCATTTAAATACTCAAATCAATGCGCCTCTGCCGCTGCATATTCAGTTAAATTTGTCAATAAACAAACAAACAGGCGTCAGAAAAAAGGACAAAATTGCCTTTTTGTTCCCTGGACAAGGCTCGCAATATCCAGATATGGCGAGAGAAGTGACGCTATACTTCCAAGAAATGCGTTCTGCGGTAGAATTGGCGAATCAGCAGCTAAAAGCACGTTTTCCTAAACTTTTGAGCCAATTTATCTATCCCCCTAGTGCTTATTCAGAAGCAGAAGAGACAAATAACCAACAGCAGCTTACCGATACTCATATTGCTCAACCGGCTATTGGTGCTGTAGAAGCAGGATATCTCGACATTCTTGCACGGCTAGGAATGGAAGCCGATATGCTTGGTGGACATAGTTATGGAGAATATACAGCACTTCACGCGGCTGGCGTTTTGTCAAGGGAAGCGTTTCTCAAGCTTTCTGAAACGAGAGGAAGGGCCATGTATACTGCTTGTGCTGCTGCAGATGGCGCAATGGCGGCAGTTCAGGTGACTCGTGAAGAATTGCTTTCTCGCTTACAAGGCTTTGGTGGAGTGGTGATCGCTAATCACAATGCTCCCTTACAGTCGGTAATTTCCGGTGAAAAAAAGGCGGTTCGACAAGTTGTCGATAGTCTGAATGTAGCGCAAATCATGGCGCGAATGTTACCTGTTGCTGGCGCTTTCCACTCGTCTTTGGTAGAGTCTGCTCAGGTATTATTAGCAGGAGCGATCGCCTCAGCACCGATGGAGTCTCCGAAAATTCCTGTTTACGCTAACAATACCGCTCGTCCCTACGACTCTGACATTGACTGCATCCGCACCCAATTATCACAACACCTACTTTCCCCAGTGGAGTTTGTGGGACAAATTAACACAATGCATGAAGATGGTGCACGCATTTTCGTGGAAGTTGGGCCTAAGAGTATTTTAAGTAAACTGATTGGTCAAATTCTGGACGGAAAAGACCATACTGTTGTCTCCCTGGATGGTAACGGTGGTGGATTGCGAGGACTACTACTAGCTTTGGGGACATTAGCGGTACGTGGCGTTAGTATCAAGTTAACTGCTTTGTTTGAAGGACGCGATGTACAGCAACTAGATTTATCTAAACTGCTGGAATTGACACAAAAACCCAAGTTATCACCAACAACTTGGCTGGTAAATGGTGGTAGTGTCAGACCTCAAAGTGAAGCAATTGGTTATACAGGTAAGCTTCCACCCCTCACCTTGGAAGCGCGGGAAGAAAGTATAAAGTCAAAAGTAGGAAGCATGAAGGATGAAGTTGTAACTACGACAAACTTACATACTTCTGAAGTACCCCTAATTCTCAATTCCCCAACGCAATCTACCACACCATTAGCGATGTCAACGTCAAGTTCTGAACAAAGTGCATCTCAGTCAATAGTACAACCAGCATCACCCCATCATCCTATTCCAGTTACAACAGATGCTGCTTTAGTTGCTTACCAAGCTTACCAGCAGACAATGCGCCAATTTTTGACGCTACAAGAACGGGTAATGCAACAATTCCTTAGTGCTGGACAGATGGGCTATGTTCCTCAATCTACAACACCCACAACCCCTACACCGATAATTCCTGCTTCTGGACCAACTCTTGTCAACGGTCAACACAAGAGTGATAGTGGTATTGTTATAACACACGCTTCCCAGGATAAAGACGTTTCATCGGAACATTTCTACCAATCAACAAACGGAAGACATAACGGTAATGGTACAGTGAAGCCTCCTAGTGTAGAGACTAGAAGCAAAGCACTCCAGGACGTATCAACTCCAGTAGTAGCAAATGTTATTCCGTCACCGGTTGTCAGTAGTCAAGGACAAATTCCTAACCGTGATCAATTAACTCAAATCTTGTTGGGATTGGTAAGCGATCGCACTGGTTATCCTAGTGAGATGCTGGGTTTAGATCGAGATATGGAAGCAGAACTGGGTATCGACTCGATCAAGCGAGTGGAAATCCTGGGTACACTTGGGAAAAATCTTCCTGAACCTTACTCTTCAAGCGTCAAGGAACAGATGGAAAGCTTGACACGTGTTAAGTCCCTCAACGGTATTGTAGAAAAGTTGCTCTCACAGAATCTAACTGCTATCAGTAACAAAGAACCACAGACAACAGTTCCCAACCGTGATCAATTAACTCAAATCTTGTTGGGATTGGTAAGCGATCGCACTGGTTATCCTACGGAGATGCTGGGTTTAGATCGAGATATGGAAGCAGAACTGGGTATTGACTCGATCAAGCGAGTGGAAATCCTGGGTGCACTTGGGAAAAACCTTCCTGAACCTTACTCGACAAGCGTCAAGGAACAGATGGAAAGCTTGACACGTGTTAAGTCCCTCAACGGTATTGTAGAAAAGTTGCTCTCAATACCATCTACCACACAGAGTTCTCAGGAGAAAAATGGCCTGGGAAAGTTGAGTACTGGGGTAAGTCCATACCGCGCTACATAATGCAAGCTTTTCAAGAAGCTTTACCCCAGTGTGAGTTAATATCCCCCAGGGGATTGTATCTGATTACTGAAGACGAATTTTCCGTCGCTCCCTTTGTCTGTGAAATTTTACAGCAGATGGGAGCGAAAACAGCGATTATTCCAACTTCCGTTCTTACTCAAACCGAACAACTGGTTAGTATTGTTGCTGGTCAGCGTCAAATCCACGGTGCTGTTACTGGGGTGATACACTTAGCATCCCTGGCAACTATTCCCATGCCCAGCACAATATCAGATTGGCGTCTGTATAATGACATACAAACCAAAAGTTTTTTCCAGTTGTTACAACTGTGTGCCTCTGATATCCAAGAAGCAGGGAAACAACAGCAAGGTAGGGTAATAGCAGCTTCATTGTTTGGCGGTTACTTTGGTCGCCAAGGTAATTGTGATAATGAATTACCTACGGGTGGAAGTAGCACTGGTTTACTAAAGACCTTGATTGCTGAATGGTCAGGTGTCCATGGGAAAGCCATTGACTTTGACAGGAAGATGTCTCCTAGAGAGATAGCAAAGCATATCGTCAATGAATTACTTTTGCCAGGAGGACGGGTAGAAGTTGGTTACCCTGAAGGTAAGCGTACCGTCTTCCATAGTGTTCCCGTACCCTTAAATACCAATTCCCCTCAACTGACAGCATCTGCTGATTGGGTAGTATTAGTAACAGGTGGTGGACGTGGAATCACCGCTGAAATTACCGAAGAACTGATTATCCCAGGGATGACACTGATTGTAGTTGGGCGATCGCCTGAACCTGGAGAAGAGTCACCTGTAACTGCTGAAATTGCTGATATTGGGGAATTGCGCCAAGCTTTATTAAAGGAAGCACAAACACAAGGATTATCCTTGATACCGATACAGATTGAGCGTCAACTGCTGAAATTATTAGGCGATCGCGCTATCCGTCGTAATCTGGAACGGTTTAGAAAAAGGAATGCACGTGTTGAGTACCTACCAGTAGACGTGCGAAACATTCAGGAATTCGGCTCATTGATCGACAATATTTATAAACGTCATCACCGTCTTGATGCAGTCATTCACGGTAGTGGAATTATAGAAGATAAGCTGATCGTTGACAAACCTCTGCCTTCCTTTGAACGAGTATTTGACACCAAAGTAGACAGTACATTTATCCTCAGTCGTCATTTGCGTCCCGACAGCTTAAAATTGCTAGTCTTATTTAGTTCGATCGCCGGTCGTTATGGTAATCGTGGTCAATCTGATTATGCAGCAGCTAACGAAGTAATGAACCGCTTTGCTTGGTATTTAGATAGAACTTGGGAAAACACACGAGTTGTCTCTATAAATTGGGGTCCTTGGGACACAATTGGGATGGCTTCTGAAAGCGTCAAACAGCAATTGAGAGAACGGGGGATTATTCCGATTCCGTTAGCCGCAGGTCGTCAGTTCTTTAGGGATGAATTGCGTTATGGTACAAAGGGCGAAACAGAGGTAATTGCAGGTGAGGGACCTTGGGAAGCTGATGAAGCGAGACAAGGAGAAATCAAGCAGAAAAAATATCCCTTCTTGTCTAAACAACCCCAACTTCAGCCTAATAGTACCGTTACACTAGAACATACATTCTCTTGGGAGAGTGACCCCTATCTTTCCGAGTACTGTATAGAGGGAAAACCAGTCTTACCGAATGCATTAGTACTGGAATGGATGACTGAATTTGTCCAATCAGCGTGGACAGAATGGACAGTAACACAAGTACGAGACTTGAAAACTTTACAGCCATTAATTCTGGAAACACCAGTAGGCAAAAAAGTCTTATTTTCCGCTCGTGCTTCCACCCATGCTGATGCTGAATCCTTAGAAATTGCAGTAGAACTTTTAGACTCCGACCTAAAAACTACCATGTATCGAGCCTATCTGATTTTGCAACCATATATAGCTTAACTAAAAACTCTGCGAAACTCTGCGTCTTCCCTCTGCGTCCTCTGCGTTAAAAAAACATATAATCACAATGCCCAACGACTAGAAATGACTAATAACCAAACTACTGACATCGCTATAATCGGTATGTCAGCCTTGTTCCCTGGAGCAAAAGACTTACAGACATACTGGCAAAATATATTGAATAAAGTAGATGCAGTTCGGGAAGCATCCGACGAATGGTCAGGTTGTCATTTTGACCCAAACTCTACAGAAAACGACCGCATCTATACTCGGAAAGGTGGCTTTTTGGGAGACTTAGCCAAATTCAACCCCCTGGAATTTGGAATTATGCCAAATTCCGTTGACGGAATAGATTCAGATAATCTTCTTGGTCTCAAATTAGCACGAGACGCCCTCAAAGATGCGGGATATATCGAGCGACCTTTCAACAAAGAAAAGACAGGGATTATTCTAGGAAGGGGAACATATCTCCACCGAGGAAACGCTACCTGGCTACAACATGGAATGGTGGTAGATCAAACCCTCAGTTTACTCCAGCAATTCAACCCAGAACTAGATACAGAAACTTTAGACAAAATACGTCAAGAACTCAAAGCCAGCATACCACCTTTTACTGCGGAAACAGTACCAGGATTAGTCCCCAATGTGATTACCGGACGCATTGCGAATCGTCTCAATTTGATGGGGCCGAATTATCTAATTGATGCTGCTTGTGCTTCTTCTCTAGTAGCGATTGAATTAGCAATCAAAGAATTGTTAAACGGTCGTTGTGAGATGATGCTAGCAGGAGGGATACACACCACAACACCTCCTCAAGGAATGATGTTATTTACGAATCTGAATGCGCTTTCGCGTTCTAATATTCGACCTTTTGACCGCGCTGCTGATGGTACTTTATTAGGAGAAGGTGTAGGGATTGTCGTCCTCAAACGACTCACCCAAGCACAAGCAGATGGCGATCGCATTTATGCTGTAATCAAAGCGATGGGTAGTTCCAGTGACGGGAAAGCATTGGGATTACTAGCACCTCGTTTTGAGGGGGAAGTGCTTGCTCTAGAAAGAGCTTACCTGGAAAATGACATTGCACCGGCAACTATCGGACTAATTGAGGCACATGGCACCGCTACAATGGTAGGCGATCGCACGGAAATTCAGGCTCTGACCCACGTCTTCGGTAAGCGTCGAGGAGATACACCTAATTGCGCGATCGGCTCTGTCAAGTCGATGATTTCCCACTGTCTTCCAGCCGCGGGAGCCGCAAGTATCATTAAAACTGCCCTGGCATTATACCACAAAATCTTGCCGCCGACTCTCTGTGACGAGGTGAATCCAGACCTAGAAATTGAAAAAACTCCCTTTTATGTCAATAATCAGACACGTCCCTGGATTCACGGCAATTCAGAAACACCCCGTCGTGCTGGGGTAAATGCATTTGGCTTCGGTGGAATTAATGCCCATACAATTCTAGAAGAATATACAGGGACTCAGCAGCAAGATGTTAAACACTTGCATAAAGATTGGCCGACAGAACTGTTAATCTTTGCTGCTGATAACCGTACAGCCGTGATTGATTTAATTAATCGTGTTCAAAAGCTTATTGAAGCTAATCCTAACATTTCCCTGGCTGACCTGGCTTATACCCTTTCCACTCGTCCTAACAACAATTATCGCGCTGCAGTGATCGCGAAAGATCTTCCCGATTTACAGACTAAACTCAGCTTTGTAGTAGATAAATTAAAAGACCCGAAACGTACTCAGATACAAACAAGAACAGGCATTTATTATAAAGAGCATACTTCACAAGTAGAACCAGGTAAAACAGCCTTTCTCTTTCCAGGAGAAGGTTCACAATATCCTAATATGTTAGCTGACCTTTGCCTGTACTTCCCTCAAGTAAGGGAGTGGTTCGATTTTTTAGACGAAACTTTTGCAGAAACCAGAAAACAGCCACCGAGTAGCATAATTTTTCCTCCCCCAACCAGTCTTACAGAAGCAGAACGCGAGTTAGCAGCGAAACAGTTATTTAGCATGAACGTCGCTTCGGAAATCGTGTTTACAGCTAGCATGGCTTTACACGAATTGCTGAGGGATTTAGCAATCAAATCTGATGTTATGCTTGGTCACAGCACTGGAGAGTTTGCGGCTTTATTTGCTTCAGGTATTGTGCGTCTGAGTGGGCGACAAGAAATGAAGGAAAAAATTCGCCTGCTTAATGGAATATACCAAGATTTAGACACAAAGGATAGTATTCCCAAGGGAAGTTTAATAACAGTCGGTGGGATTGACTCAAGTTTCCTACAAGAACTGGTGGATGGTTCACAAGGAAGCCTGTATTTAGCAATGGATAATTGTCCAAATCAGGCTGTATTGTTTGGTAGTGACAGTGATATTGAAGCTGTTACAGTTAAACTTAAGGCTGTTGGGGGAATATGTTTACCTTTACCTTTTGACCGCGCTTATCATACTCCTTTATTTGAGAATGTAGGAACTGCTTTTAGAGCTTATTATGATGCTTTGGATGTAGGCAAAGGTCATACTATTCTGTACAGTTGTGCTACTGGTGAAGCTTTTCCAGAGGAACCGTCAGCAATTCGTGCTTTAGCAACTAAGCAGTGGTCAAGTAGAGTAAATTTTCGGGAAACCATTGAAAAACTCTACAGTCAGGGAGTCAGAACTTTTATCGAAGTTGGCCCTAGTAGTAATCTTACAGCTTTCGTGGCTGATACTCTGCGTAACCGTGATTTCCTGGCTTTAGCTAGCAATAGTCAGCGTCAATCTGGACTGACAGAAATTCAGAATTTGCTAGCGCGACTATTTGTCAATGGTGTTGAGACAAATATGGCAGCTTTGTATCAGCATCGACAAGTCACTGAGTTAAGTCTAGATGTGACAATAGCTGCTGAGGAAAAAAAGATTCCCGTTCTGGATTCTACCATGCCAGTGATGCACTTAAGTTCACATTTTGTGGAAGAGATTCGACAAAAGTTGCGTCCGAAAGAAAGTAAGCCAAACCAGGAAACAATTGTTAGTGAGGTGAATAAGGAAGAAGGAGGAACCGAGAAGGGAAATGAAGATAGTAACCTGACCCTTGAATCTTCCCAATCACCCATCACCCATTACCCATTACCCATTACCCATTACCCATCATCCAATTCCCGACTTGAATTATTAACGGCCCATTTTGACTTAATGCAAGAATTTCTTACCAACCAAGAACGAGTAACAACAATGGTTTACTCAAACTTGGGTAATTACAGTAATATTAACCTTGCTCCATCTCCCCTAACTCAAGAAGAAGCATTTCCTCTCTTAGGTCAAATTCTTGAAAGAGGTGACACGCATTTGTATTGTGAACGCCGCTTTGACCTGGAACATGATATTTTTCTGTATGACCATACCATCGGGGGTAAACTTTCTCCGCAACATCCAGAACTAATTCCGCTTCCAGTCATCCCCTTTACTATCAGTATGGAAATCCTTGCTGAAGCTGCGACCGCTTTGTTAGGTGGGGATAAAATAGTTATTGGACTTGATAATTTGCGGGGTTATCGTTGGTTAGCCCTAGACCAAGGCGAGATTGTATTAAATATACTCGCACAAATGCAGCCTCAAACTGACTCACAGACTTGGAGTGTACACGTGAAATTGTTCCAAGCTGGTGTAACCCCCCCCACCAAAGAAGGGACGTTAAATACAACTCCAGTATTTGAAGGATACGTGAGACTTGCTAAGCAATTTGCCTCATCTCCTAGTCCTATTCCTGTTAACTGGAATAACCCCGCACCTTCAGCTTATCCAGATGCAGATTTGTACCGTACAGGAATGTTTCATGGCCCACGTTTTCAGGGTGTCAAACACATACGTCGATGGGATAAACAAGGTATCGAAGCAGATTTACAAGTCATTGAAATTAACGACTTTTTTCAATATATTCAGCGACCGATTTTTCAGATAGATGCTGGACTTTTAGATGCTGCTGGACAATTAGTTGGCTATTGGGTATTAGAACAAATTGGAACCGATTTCAATGTCTTTCCCTTTCAGGTGAAATCTTTTCATCAATATCAGCATCCCCTCCCTGCTAACAGTCCCGTCTTGTGTCGGGGTTTAATGGGATTTACTAGCGAAACCCAAACAGAAGCTATCTTCGATTTTATCGATGAAACTGGTAGAGTCATTGCTCGTTTGTCAGGATGGCAAGATCGATTTTTCCCTGTCCCACATAAGTATTATCAGTGTAGATTACATCCCCAAAGTGCCTACTTATCTGATAGCTGGATGCAAGCAGAAACCGGGATAATTTTTCGCCGTATCGAACCTTTTCCTGAAGCTTTCTTAGATGAAGGGTGGGGGATTTGGAAACGAGTACTTGCTCATTTAATGTTGAATCAACGAGAACGTGATTTTTGGTATCAGTTACCTGAAAAAGGCCCGCGACGCACTGACTGGTTATTAGGGAGAATTGCTGCTAAGGATGCATTGCGTCAGTGGGTAAAACAGACTTTTAATCTGGAACTCGCACCAGTGGATATTGAAATTTTATCCACACAATTAGGTAAGCCTGTAGCGCGTTTTCCTCAGTTGGAGATGGTCGGGAATATACCCGATATTTCCATTAGTCACAGTAGAGGTTATATTGTTGCTGCGCTTGCTCAGTCAAATATGAGTATCGGTATAGATCTAGAAAGACTAAACTATATTCGTAATGATGATTGGTTCAGCTATGCTTTCACCAAGCAAGAACTAAATTTACTTCCCAAACCAGATTCTTTACCTGCTGTCATAGGGCTTTGGTGTGCCAAGGAAGCTGCTGCAAAAGCACTAGGGACGGGATTACAGGGTAATCCGAATAACTGGCTCATCACTCATTATTCTACCGATGGACGACAGATAACTGTGACTCACTCAGGTAATTTTTTTCAGGTCAAACTTTGGTATCAAAATGATGAGATACTAGCAATTTGTCAAACTTAATCAAGCTAAGAAGTGAATTTTATGCAACTCGCCCAAGTAGAGATTCAGTCAGCAATTGTCCATATCCTCCAAGATATGACCCAAGAATGGGACTTGGATTTAAGCGATATTAATCCCGAAACTAAGTTAGTAGAAGACCTAAACTTTGGTTCGATTGACATCATTCATTTGGTTGTTGCTATCGAGGAGCATTTCCAGAAAAAGCTTGGCTTTAACGAATTACTGATGAAGAACGGTCAATACGTTGAGGATATCACCATTGAAGACTTAGTAAGCTTCGTTTCCCACAAACTTTAGGAAAAATAGCAATGACTAAAACTTTATTTATCGGACTAGATGGCGCTACCTTTACGGTACTAGATGAAATGACTCGTGATTTGCCAGAAATTGGCATCACAATGCCCTTCCTTAAGCATTTCATGGAAAATGGATGTAGAGCAAAATTACGTTCTACTCCTAATCCTCTTACTCCTCCAGCTTGGGTCTCTATTATGACAGGTCGCACCCCTGGAAGTCATGGAGTATATGATTTTATCAGGGCTGAAGAAAAGGGAGGCGATGTATATTTTACCCTCTCCGATTCCAGAGATATTCTGACAGAAACAATTTGGTCAATGGCAAGTAGGCAAAATCGTACAGTTGTCGCCTTAAACTTTCCCATTACAGCGCCACCCAAACCGGTTGCAGGCTCATTAATTCCTGGATTTGTCCCTTGGAAACATTTACGACGCAATACAACTCCTCCAGAATTATATGACCGACTCAAGGAAATTCCAGACTTTGACCCGAAGGAGTTAGCTTGGGATTTCGATAGGGAAAAACAAAGCTTGGAAATAATGACGGAGGAGGATACAGAAAATTGGGTTAGCTATCACATTCCTCGCGATGAACAATGGTTTCGTATTGCTGAAAAATTGCTACGGGAAGATAATCCCGACTTGATGGCGGTTTTGTTTGATGGTGTGGATAAGTTACAGCATCAAATCTGGAGTTTTGTTGACCCCGCTTTAGTCCCAACTAATCCTAATCCTTGGCAAAAACGAGTACGTGAACTTTGTCTTGAGTACTTCCGCAAGTTGGATAGTTACATTGAAAAATTGGTAAAATTAGCTGGGCCAAATACTCAAGTATTTATGGCTTCCGACCACGGTTTTACAGCAACTACAGAAATCGTCCGCATCAATTCTTTCTTACACGAAAAAGGCTATCTCACCTGGAAAGAAATGGACGGTAGCGAGGCTACAAAACGCCGTGAAGCTAGCTGGTTTGCTAACTTGGATTGGGAAAAAACGGTCGCTTATTGCCGTACACCTTCCAGTAATGGTATTACTATTCGCATTGCTGAACATCCTGGTGAACCTGGTATTCAACCAGAAGAATATGAAGCTTTCCGCAACAAGCTAATTCATGACCTAGAAAACTTCAAAGATCCGAATACAGAAGAACGGATTATCCAAGCGATTTACAAGCGTGAAGATGTCTATTCTGGACAAGCGATGAAGGAAGCACCTGACCTAACTTTGGTACTCCGAGACTATGGTTTTGTTTCCATCAAAAACGTTTTACCTATAGTCGAACCGCGTGAAGTTCCAGCCGGTACTCATCACCCCGATGGCATTTTCTTGGCTGGAGGAAACGGCATTAAATCTGGATTTGTGGGAGAACTGCATCAGATTGTTGATGTTACCGCAACCATGCTCTACAGTCTAGGTTTACCGATTCCTAAAGACCAAGAAGGGAAGGTTGCGGAAAGTTTCTTAACTGATAATTATCTGCTTAGTCATCCAGTTGCTGTCAGCGAACAAAATTCCCTGGAAAATAAAGCAGATAAAGAGTCTGAAGACATTAGCGATGAGGAAAAAGAAAAAATCCTCGCTCAACTACAAATGCTTGGTTATATGGAGTAGCAATTAATTCAGCTAAGATTGATATTAAGCACCCTTGTTCGTAGGGGCGGGTTTAGCAAATATCCTCCTAGGAAACAGATAATTTTACAACAAAACCCGCCCATTTTGTCGGTACATATTTAGCAAATATAATCCTAGGAAACAGATAACTTTACAACAAAACCCACCCTTATATCATGTCCGGTAACATCGACACTGTAAAAAAATATCGCAGCGTACATCTGCGTTTATCTGCGTGCAGACGCTCGTACAGCCCTTTGGGCATGTTAGCGAAGCGAGACCGTTAGGTCTAAACCGCGTAGCGTGCCGCAGGCAAGACACGGCTTAGCTTCGCTATCTGCGGTTAAATTCTACAATAACGATGCCAGAGGACATGATATTACTCATAACCAAATTCTTTAGCCAACTGCAAAACCATCGGTAGAAAAGCTTTTTTATCTCGACGCCAAGGTAAATATCCATCCAGTTGGCTAGGTTTTATAGATTGGTAGCGAAAAGCAGGAGATTGTAAAAAATTAGGGTCATTCCCCAAATGCACTCCATAGGGTCCAAAGCAAGCGTAGGGAGAATCTTGAGGACGTAACATCGCCTCATAAATAGATTCATCCCACGCTAAATTTAACCACTTACATAGCTTCTCAAAATGCGAACGAGGGTCATTTAAAATATCTTCACCGCGCAATCTAATTTGTTGTTCAGGAGGAACCGTACTCAAAAAATCTAAAATATTTCGTTGCATACTGTACCAGGAATATTGAGGATCGATTGTAATTGGTTTTGTTGAATAATCAATTGAATTAGTAAGGAGAGCAAGAGTACCATCAGCAACTTTCATCATCGACTCTCCCTGACTTCTGGGATGACGCACTAGATGAATATAATGGGCATTAGGAAAGGTTTTGCCGATGCGAAGGAGAATTTCAGGTTTGGTAGTATATGCAGGACTTTTATCGACAATTCTTAGTGGTGCAACTTGACGACACAATTCAAGATAAACCTCTCCAGTACTCCAGTTAGTTCGGTTTAAAACCCAACGATAAGCCATGTCCACAGACAAAGTAGTTTGTTCCAAAGCGTAAAGTTGAGCAACAGTACGCAGTAAACCATGTATCTGAAACTGACGGATTCCTTTAAATCGCTTTAACAGTTGTTCCAGGTTTTCGGTGATGAATAGATTGAGTTCTGGAACTCCATAGGTTTCAGGATGCTGTCCTAACATCGCGCAGATTACCGAAGTAAAAGAACGGGGAGCGCCAAGAATGAATATCGGTTGAGGTACGGTCATGTAAGGTTAAACTACTAAGCTGCTAATCAATTATATAAAGAGTCTATGTTTTCCTAGCAGTAAGTTGCAATTATCCTTTTATCAAAAGATTCTATGAAGATTTCCATATTTATATTTTAGCTAATTCACACAACTTGTTCTTGATTAAATTTGCCTTTATAATTTTCCTAAAGCTTGTTACTTCAGTAATCTTTCAGTAGCCTCAAAACTCTATAAATAGAAGTCCAGCTTTATCCTACCTAAATTTTTTCATTCCTTTACTACCTCTTCTCAGATTGCAGGACTTTTTGGAAAATGAAACGTAAGTTAAACCGGATAATTGCATTGCTAGCAGGTGTACTAACTTTACTACTCTTTGTTTATCTTCCCTTTCACTCTCAACCAACAACTGCACAAACATCATTTATTGGCAATTTACCGGCTGGTTATGCAGCTTATCCTGGTAATTTAGCAATAGGCAAATATTGTAGTTGCTCAACGGGAGGAATATCTGGAGCGCCACCTGGACCACCTCCTTGTAACACAAGTACTTGTTTTGGAAGCTCTAACACTCGCTATGCTTGGGTCAATATAAATACACCAGGTATACGTTCAGCAGTATGCGATGAACAGAAACAGAAAATCAAGGGTCTTCCCCCATGTTTTCAGTTAGATGGAGATGATGCTTTGGTCATTTCAGGTAGTATGTCTCCTCTTCAGAATCTCTCATACTATAGCTTCACTATTTACCAAACTTTGGCATACAATGAAGCCAGTCAATCAAAATATACTCCAATTCAAACCAGCGTCAACCTTGGCTTGAACAATAGTAATTTACAGCAAGGTTCAAACGGTAAATATGTTTTGATTGTTGCAGCTAATACTAACACTATAAATGTAGTTAAACAGGCTTTACGTGCAACTGGTGTTCCTGATGCGATCATTAATACCTATCTTGTCCCTACAAGCGTGGCTAACTTAGGAAATTCATCTTATCCAGAGCAGCTATCATTATTATTGCGCCTAACTGCTCAAAGCGAAACAGAGAGACAACAAGTAAATACTTTCCTGCAACAAAATGCTCCTACTACAGCAGTAGTTTTTATCAAGGGGCCCGGAAAAACTGGTGATGTAACTTTTAACAATTTAACAAGGTGGGAAAAGACGATCAGAGCAAATTCTCTTGAGTACAGGTTAGGACTAGATCAGAATTTGGCGGAGTTAGAAAGGAATGTCAAACTTAAATATGCGCAACAAGGATATAGGCTCAAAGCTCGCATACCTGAAAAGCTACTCCATGTGGAACCAAACGACTGTAGAGCAAATTTTACAGGATGTGTTTTCGATTCACCAGATGCGCTTTATACGAGTTTTCCCTGTGACTTTTCTCCAGGTCAAGTAAGGAACGGAAATTGTCAGATTACATTAGCAAAAAATAGCGATGATGTTGTTATGTGGCTGGGAGTAGATCACACCCTTGTTGGCCAGAAAACTTTAGCTGCATATTGGTCTGGAGAATCGCAAGGATTCAGACAAGGTAACGACGGAACATTTTCTTTTGTGGGTTTATATACTCAAGGTTCAGCTAAACAATATTTGCGACCGAGTAAAGCACATAATTTATATGCTGTTAAAATCACTCGCAATTGTGGGAAGCAACAATACTGTGCGGCTGTACCATATATAACAGGGCCAAAAGATGATAGAATCGGCTTTATCATAGTTGGTCGAACTTATTTGGATAAATCTACAGGAAGCGGCCCCAATCCTGCAAATCTAGTTCCATCAGCCTTACTTTGGTTTACTAAAGCTTAAGATAGTTAGGTAATAGATAATTCGGAACACCCCAATATGTAAATTGCCTACAGTCTAGAAGACTGGAAACCAGACAAACAAAGCCTGTCTGTACAGGCTCCACCAGTGCATCTACAGGGAGAAATGGTATTACCTATTGCTCAATGTTTTGCATCCTCTGAGTAAACTTCTACACCCTCTGTGTTAAAACAAGAACTACTGAACCCTCTCCCGAATAACTTGCTGCATATCTTTAACAAGAGGAGCAACATTACGCAACCTATCCTTGACAGAGAAGACTCCAACCAAATTACGTTCCCGGTCAATCCAAGGCGAAAATCCAAATGCTCCTTGACTACTGAGTTGCACCGCCTTACCATTAGCAGTAACGCGATCGCGCCATTCTCCTAACCCGTAACGTCTGTTATCTGGTTGAGGTGTAAAAACAATAGGCGCATCACCAGTTTGGTCGCGTTGCATTTCCTCAATTGTAGATGCGGAAAGCACCTGCTTACCATTGAAAACACCGTTATTTAAATGCATCTGGAGGAGGTTAACGTAGTCTTGAACTGTGGAAGATGCTCCCCCAGCAATGCGAGGATTCTGAGTCTGTCCGTAGCTGGTGTTAGTCATATTGAGGGGATTCTTAATCTTTTCCTCAAACAAGGTATTCCACGACTTCCTGCTAGCAACTTCCGCAATTCTTCCCGCAACCTGGAAAGAAACACCTCCATAGCGAAATTCAGTACCTGGATCAGACTGGAGATTCACGCGGGAAATTTGATCAACGCACTCAGCAAGTGTCATGGAATCACTAGCTAGACAGCGATGGTTACCCGGTAGTCCCGATGTATGAGATAGTAGCTGCCGGAGCGTAATTTTCCCCTTTTTGTCAGTAAAGTTAGGCAGGTATTTAGAAATAGGATCGTCCAGAGAAAGTTGGCCATCTTCTACTACGGACATAATCACCGATGCGGAAATCCACTTGCTAGAAGAAGCGATCGGTACGACTTGATCCACACTGTAGTTCCCGAAAGCTTTCTTGTAAATCACCCTGTTATTTTTAACGAGCATAATTGCAGCACCCCGTAAGCGGTTTTTACTCACAGCGTCCTCAATTATGTTTGTCACCGGAGCGACATCTGATACGGCTTCCGTAGCTGACGGTCGTTCCTTTGAAGCTCCTATGCAGCCTGTAACTGAAACGAAAGAAAACGCCAGTACTGTAATGATCAGGAAGGAGGCTCGATGCAAGGCACGATTCATAGCGGCTTCCTAGTTTTAACTAATTTACTATAAAAACTTGATTCTCTCCTCAGCATTATAGTTCCCATAATATTATAAAAATCTCACTAAATATCTACTTCCCAAGAAAGACCAGACCAACTTTATTAACATATTTAACATCTCTGACCGTACATTTATGATTGATTATAGTGGTTAATTATCAAGAGGAATACCTGATTATGAAGATAACAACAGCACCCATATCTGAAAAATTCGGTACAACAGTATTCGGGAGAACTGAGAGTGATATCTGCCAACTAGATACTCAGGAAATTATTAACTGGTTCAAATCTGATAGTTTATTACTTTTTAGAGGCTTTGACGTTGATACTGACAAGTTCAAAAAATTTACTGAACTATTGGGTACAAACTTTGTCTCTTATGTTGGTGGTGCTTATAGTCGGGAAATGATTAATAATGACAAAACTCTCTTATCCGTGACAGGAGGTAAACTAAATTTTGCTGTTCCTTTTCATGGAGAAATGTATTACAGAAAACAGAGACCAGATATCCTTTGGTTCTACTGTGCAACCCCAGCCTTGAGAGATGGCGAAACCACAGTTTGTGATGGTATCCAAGTTTACAACGAGTTAAGTCATTCCACACAGGAATTATTTCATCAAAAACGTTTAAAGTATATTCGTACTTATCCTGCTGATGTCTGGCCAAAAATCTATCAAACTGAAGACTTGAATATTGTTGAACAAGTATGTAATGACAACGATATGCAGTTACAGATCAAGCCGGATAACTCAATTACTACAGAATATGTTTCCTCAGCAATTAAAGAAAGTCGATGTGGCAAGAACCAGGTTTTCATTAATAACATTTTGCCAGTAATAGAGCAGGAAGTCAAAGGTAGTAACTCCAGCCTTGTCAGATTTGAGGATAACTCACACATCCCCGATGAAATCATCAACGAAATTAAGGATGTTACCGATAAATTGACTTATTTAGTTGCTTGGCAAAAAGGTGATATTTTGATGATTGACAACACCCGATTACTGCATGGGAGAAGGTCTTTTTCAGATAATCAAAGAGATATTTACGTCAGGCTTTGCGATGCGGATTTTCCCTTTTAGTGATATTCCGTAAAGTTACGGGAGAAGCATTCTGATAAAAAAAATTGGGAGAGTAGCAAAATTGCTCGTCCGAATGCTTCTCCCCTACAGTTTACATATTGTGCTTACCCAACCAAACCTCCAAACCACCATCAGGGTTATCTACATACGTCCACCGTTCATCTATTTGTTTAGCTACCTTTGGCCCAAAAGGATTGGCCGTACCAACAAAAAGACCATAAGGGGAAGAAACAATATTCCGCACTCCGTAATTATAAAAATTACCAAAACCTTTACGAGTAACCGGCAGCCAATTTTCACCATCACAAGAACGCCATAACTCAAAACCGCCTTGATGCCTGAACGATGTTTTCTATACCCACCTTTCCCAGCAACCGGACTACTCTATCTGGTCTATCTTCAAGCTTCGTATAACGTAGAATATTACTCCAGTCCATCGTCCCAGCATAAAGCCAATTTTCATGAACTCCCATCCGCCAAATATAGCCGCTGAAGATATTATTAAATCCAGCAGATAACCCACTCAAAGCACGTTTTACGTTGCGTACTTCGCCAACCATTACTTCCCAAGAACCATCATGCTGAATCCTGATAATCTCAGCACCCGCAGGACCTATTTTATTCAAGTGATCGTAGCCACCATTTTGAATGCCAGTCCCTACATAAAGAGCATCTTGAAACACCATCATACTGGCAGCCATCTGATTTAAACTGCCGCGACCAGCACCATTAGTAATAACATTAGTCCATTGATAGGGAGGCTTACCTTCAGCTAAAGTTCGCCATATTTGCAAGCCATTATTATTAACAGTTCCCGCATATAAATAATCACCAAAACCCCTGATTTCAAAAATCGTCCGATTATTAACGTCTCCAAATCCAGGTTCATTGACAGCTATCCACTCTCCTTGCGCAGGGTCGCTGCTCTCATAAATTACCGGCACTCCAGACGTGTTAGGATTACCTTGAGCCGCACCAGTAGGTGAAGTAAAGAGTCGTCCTTTGAAGGGGATAAGTAAGCGTAAGCTGTTGATAGGAAGATTAATTAATCCAGGCTTGGAAACAGTGACAAAATTTTTCCCATCTTCTGACCGCAGAATTAGCGGCCCCGGCCCGCGAGAACGAGACCAGCTACTGGTATATAACGCAGGTTGACTATCAGATTTTCCCTGAAAAACCACCATCCCGCGATAGCCAAGTTCACGACTAATTTCTTCAGCTTCGCTACCCATAATCAGGGGAGCTTGAAAAACTCTTTCCCAATAATCTAACGGCGGATTGTAGCGCCAAATTTCGGCTCTTGCTTGCGTTTTTTCAAATTCGGGAGAATAGACTGGATTAGGACATTCAACAGGCCACACATCAATTTTTACGTGTTTCATGCTGTTGCGGATTAGACAGAGATTGGCGCGAGTTGTCCCAACATACAAATGATCCTGGAACCACGCCATAGAATGAGCATAGGCGTTGTTGCGATCGCCAAAACCGTTTTCACAAATTTTTCGGAAGTTGGTGCTGCTAAGACCGGGCTTCTGTTCTCGATAAAAAGTCCGCATGAGGAGGAGATAATAAGAAAAATGATTATATCAAGTTTGGTTTCTAGTTTCTCGGTAGTGAGCAGGAGATTTTATTTTTTAACGCAGAGTACGCTGAGGAAAAGCGCAGAGGTACGCAGAGTTTTTGAGAGAAGTTTTTCTTAGTAGATCAGGGATATTTTTTATTTATGTTATTTTCCCAAAACTGTTACATCGCCGTTACTAGATGTTGTCAGGGTATCGGAGGAAAGATATTCCTTAGCAGGTTTTTTGAACTTAAGATAGGCATCCCAGAAGGCGATACTGGCAGTTTTGAGATAGCTTTTTATCAGCATTTTACTCTCTAGTTCCTGGGGGTTTTGGCGCCCAGCGATCTGATTAATTCTATTAATTCTCTGAAACGGTTTTCTTCCTGTACCCACATCAGGGTCAAAGGAAAAGTGATTGGCTCCTTTAATTAGTACATGATACTTATCACCGGGCCGCATATATTTAAAAGCCTCCCTTCTCCAAGAAGGAGGTTCCCCTTCCCATCCTTGATCTTTGGAACCACTAACTGACATCATCGGTGCAGCAATTTTATCCCAAGAGCAGTCATTTAAACCCAGACGACCTGTTCCAGGAGGAGATATGGGCAAAAACACCCAAGCGCGGTCATCTTGTCCAAAACTAGCTGTTTGATTACCTGGCATTTCTATTACTGCTCCTGCCAGTAACATAGTTGTGTATGCGCCATAGGAATGGCCGGATACACCAATAAAAGATTGATTGATTTTGCCTACAAGAGCAGGAATTTTTTGCTCTAATTCTGACAAGGAATCGATTAAAAAAGAGATATCCTGGGGACGTTCCAGCCATGATTCTGGCTGATTAGTGATTTCTAGAAGCGCTTGCAGACCAATCTTTTGTACAAGCGAAAAATCGCTCCCAAAATGGGTTGGATGGATACAAACATAGCCACAACTAGCCCAAAATTTACCTAAATAGGAGAATGATTCTTTCGAGCCTCCTGTACCGTGAGAAAAAATAATTACGGGAAATGAACCTGACTCTTGAGGATAGTAAACTCTCACTGGTAATTCACGATTGCGCCGCTCATCTTTTAGTGTGATGTTATCGACGCCAACGTTAGTTAGCTCAGAGTTAGTTTTTAGATAAAAGCTTTCTGAAGTATCGTTTTCAAACATTTTTTCACCCTCCTTAATTTATCTATCTTGCTCTTGTTCTGACGATTGACAAATTACGGAAAGTAATTGCAATTCTCTGTTGGTTTCCTCTTCTAATGCTTGTAGCCAGACTTGTCTATACTGAAGCTCATCTTTTCTTTGTTTAACTTCCTCTAAAGTACTGGAACCTAGAAGTTGTTCAGGAGTTGTAGTAACTTTAAACCAATTATGGAGATTGTCAAGAAAGTCTAGTAAAGTCCCCGGAGGCTCTATACCCTCTTCTTCCTCTTCCCTTGGCGCTAATTCCGCTTCTAGAGTCAAATCATTACTATAATTTAAGTCTATATTCTGGATAAGCTGACTCACTTGAGTCTGTAAATTTTCCTTTTCCTTTTCTTCTCGTTCTGCTTTTTGTTCAGCCGCCTTAAGTTTGGCATTCACTGCTTTAAACTGAGCCTGTAGATTATCTAGGCGATGCTTAATTTGATTAGTACTAATTCGCCCTAAGCCCCAAGTTGTCAGCCCAACAGTTATCCCTGTTAATCCAGCTAAACCAATATTATTCACTGAATAAATAATGCTGTTACACTGCTGCCCAATAGTATGTATGAATATTTGAAGAACGGCAAGCACTGCTAAAGCTGAAATCACTGCAACTGTAATCGCCGTAACCAATTGTTGACTCTTGAGAGAGGGGTTTTCTAAAGCATCAAACAATTCTTGAATATCTTCAGATTTAGACTCAAACTTTAGGCTATTATCCGAATCCCAGCTTGGTGTTTGTTCAGAACTGTTCAAGGATTTATCCTGCTCTTTAGTTTTTTGCATAATTAATATTTAAGATTAGCTAATAATTTAATTACTTGATTTAGGCAAAACGACTACATAAATTGCTGGCTCTTAACTATGTAGGATTAATTAAACATCACTGGCTCCAGGTCGGTAATGGATAATGGGAAAAAGATATTTACCCATTACCCATTACCCATTACCCATTACCCATTACCCATTACCCATTACCCATTACCCATTACTAGCCTCAAGAAAGTCACGTTTATCTTCATCCATCTACTTAATTATTTCACTTTTTAGCTATTCAATCGGCACTATTGTAAGCTTTTACGATTGCGCTGTTGAGCTTCAGAAAGCTGTTGCTCCGCAGCAGCTTTGTAAGGCTCAATTATTTCCTGCAATTTCTCCTCATCATCTTCTGCTAAAATAGCATCCAAATCTGCCAAATTTTCCAGAGTAGCGCCTTCCTCTGCTGCTAGTAATGTCGCCGCACGATACTCCTCTGCTGCTTCTTTTAATAATCCCTGACGCTGGTAAATATCTCCCCAAAGTTGATGCTTTCTTGCTTCAATTCGCTTAATTCGAGGTACTTGCTTGAGGAGTGCAGTTGCTTCATCTAGCTGTTGCACTTCGATTAAAGCTTTTATTAATCCCAATTTAGCAGCGGGTGAGATTTCTGGATTTAATTTATGGGCTGTCTGAAATGCTTCAATTGCAGCAACATATTCTTTTTGTTGAAGATAGATACGACCTAAGCCTTGGTGAGTTCGCCATCTGGTAGGATCAATATTCAGCGCCGACTTAAGTTCCGAGAGAGATTCTGCCAGCTTTCCTTGCTTTTGATAAGCTTGAGCCATCAGCAGACGTACCGATATTAACTGAGGATTGAGACGCTGAGCATTGCGCCATTGTTGTATAGCCTGATCATGCTTTTCTTGCTTCGCCAGCACCTGACCAATACCTTGATAGGCTTCGGTATAATTGGGATCGACATTGAGAGCTGTCTGAAATTTTTCCAGAGCTTGTTCAAGGTCACCACGTCTTAAATGAGCCTGTCCTGCTCCTACCTGAGCTTGAGGCATTAAGGGGTCTAGTCTAGTCGTTATTTGAAAATGTCTCAGAGCTTCATCATAACGTTTCTGTCTGAAAAGCATGTTTCCAGCACCTAGATGGGCAAGTTTAGCATTGGGATTGTTTTGGATAATTGTCTCAAATTCCGCTAAAGCCTCGTCAAAGCGCTGTTCTTTGGCCAGACCAAAAGCAAGCTTTAACTGTTCCTTATCATTTTTGCCTACTCGCTTTACCTGGGGAGTGAAATTTGCCATAAGAAATCTCTAACTTAACCACGATATCTTGTTGTAAGTGCATTAATTATGGCATTGACTGAACCCGAACAGCAAGGTTATTAATTTTTTAAATAATTGTTATAAAATTACTAATTACCTGTGTTAGAAGTCAGTTTTAAAGATGAGGCGTCTGAAATTTTAATATAAAAAATTAATCACGATTTTTACTTAGTAAAAAAAGGAAATTCAGGGTGAAAGACTAATGTATGACCCCTTGCAAAACTGCTTCCGCCAAGATTTAATTATTACTAAGGCAACAGATAAAGAAAGTCAAGCAAGTCGCTATTCAATTAAAGAACCTATTTCTGGCGAAATCTTTCAATTTGGCGAAGAGGAGTATTTTTTATGTCAGTCGATGAATGGTACTGCAAGCATATTAGAAATCGTAAATAACTTCAAAAGTAATTTCGGATTATCGCTGACAGAAGAAGACTTTAAGGGGTTTTCTCAGCAAATTGCAGAATTTGGGCTTTTGGAACCATTAAAGCCTAAAAATTCTGCTTCCTCAACAGATCCTTTAAATCCTACCCCAAATATTCCACCTCAATTGCTTCCAGAAATAACCTCAGTAGAGGAGAAAAAATTAGAAACAAACCAGGAAAAAAAAGAGAAGAAGCCTCAGAAAGGCCCAATTTACCTTTGGCCTCTCAATAAGCCTAGTTATAAATTTGCTTTTCTTGCCTCGCTCATGAAGCCATTTAGGCGATTTTTTCAGCTAGTAGTTTGGAGCCTGATTCCTGGACTTCCCCTAGCATTCTATACCTTTTTTAATAATCAATCTGTCTTTTGGCAATACATGGCTTCTTCAGTAGAAGCGCTACCTTATTTAACAACTTATGTCTTTAATGTAATTTTTGTTTCCTTAACAGCTAAGTTAGCTCAAGCAATTATTTGCGCATATTATGGGGGGACAGTACAAAAGTTTGGCTTAGTTCTAGCCGCTGGTTTTTTTCCTCGCTTTTACTGCGATAGAAAAGGTGTCTGGGAACTGAATCGTAAGCAGCAATTATGGTTTTTTGCTACTCCCTTACTTGCTAGACTTGTCTACTTTGTCTTGGGAGTTTTAATTTGGTACTGGACTCACGGTACTGGAAGCAATTTAGGGACTTGGGCGCTTTTATTAGCCCATGCTAGTTTTTTAGACTTTTTGTTAGACGCTTGTCCTCTTATACCTGTTGATGGTTATTTTTTGGCAATTACTTACTTGCGTCTTCCTCCCAACTTTCTGGGACGAGTTTATCTTGTCTGGGAAATGGTACTCAAACGTCGTCCTTTACCACAAGAGTTCTCCTTAAAAGAGAAGTTGGGGATGCTTTTGTATGGGCCAATAGCCGTAATTTTTTGGCTATCTATGGTGCTTTTACTTGCCTTTTCTATAGCTAATGGAATAGCCGAAAATTTTGAGGGAATTTTTGGTAGAGCGACTGGAGGGATATTAATTACCTTATTTATAATCGCAGCTTTGCGACAGCCGCTGACACTTTTTTTCAGAAAAAAAGCTAACAAAAAGACAGCCGATGTTGCTGTACTGGACAGAGAACAAATCACTCGTCAAAAAAAACCTAAACGTTGGAAAAAGCGAGCTATTCAATTATTCATTCTGTTTTGTATTGCTGTAATTCTTTCCATTCCCTATCCCTATCGTCCAGGAGGACAAATTCAATTATTACCACCCACACAGCAAGAAATTCAAGCGCAAGTGGATGGAAAACTCGTTAAAGTTATCTTCAAAGGGGGAGATGGACAATGGATAAAAGCGGGTACTGTGGTTGCTACGATGGAAGCAGTTGACATAGAAAATGCTAGTTTAACAACACAGCAGAAAGTCAAAAATCAGGAAGCGGTTGTACAAAGAGAAAAAGCTCAACTGGACAAACTTCTGTCTACTCCCCGTCCAGAAGAAGTTGCAGTTGCTAAACAACAAGTCGAAGTTTCTAAACAACAAGTCGAAGTCGCTAAACAACAAGTTGAAGTCGCTAAACAGCAAGTTGAAGAAGCTAGAAATCAGCTTAATGTTGCGATATCTAAGGCTGAATTTAGCTCTAAAGAGGCTACACGTTTTCAAGATTTATACAACGGAGGAGCTGTTTCTCGGCAAGCTTTTGAAGATAAACAAAAAACAGCGGAAACTGAACGCCTCAATATTGAATCAAGTCGCCAAAATTTGGTAGTTAAGCAAGCAACTGTCGAAGAAGCACGAAACCAAGTAGCTACTAGACAACAAGATGTGACGCAAAAACAAGCGAATCTTAGTTTAGTTTTGAGTGGCCCGCATCCAGGGGAAATTGCAGCCGCTCGTAAGGAAATTGAAGCTGCTAGTGCTGAATTGCTGCGTCAACAACAACAGTTAAAATATGAGCAAGAACAGCTACAACGTACTCAATTAGTTATGCCTTTAGATGGTCGTTTAATTACCCCTTATCTTGACCAGAAAGTGGGTAGTTACCTGAAGCAGGGGAATACTTTTGCTGTTGCTGAAGATGACCGGAATATTCGCGGTGAAGTAAGAATTCCGGAGTATAATGTAGGGGAGTTTAATTTAGGTGCATGGGTTGAAATTAAGCTTTTAGCATATCCCAATAGACCTTTTAGGGGAAAGGTAGTTTCTATTGAACCGGCTGCTTCCGAACAGAATGCTTCTAGTACGAGTACGAAGGCTCCTACTTCCAATTTAACTGAGCGATTTATTAGGGTAATTGTTGATATTCCTAATTCAGAAGAAATCCTCAAGGCTTCGATGACTGGCTATGCGAAAATTGACGGTAGTACTAAGCCTTTGATTGTTGCTTATACTCGTCCGATTGTGCGGTTTATACAGATTGAAATCTGGTCTTGGCTGCCTTGATATTCAGGGCGATCGCTGATCTGCTTGCAGCAGCGCTTGCGTTATCGCTCTTTCTGAATCAATAGATCTAGGGCAAAAATCGATTTATAACTGTAGGGGCGAAGCATTCGTACCGAAGTTTTTCGCTATTTTCTAGCATTGTTATACGAATGCTTCGCCCTTGCAAGGATTTTCGCAAGAGGTCTAATAATTAACAATCGGGATGACAGGATTTGAACCTGCGACCCCCTCGTCCCGAACGAGGTGCGCTACCAAGCTGCGCTACATCCCGATGATCTGATTAGCCCATATGTAGCTTATCATATCACGTCTTGTCGGCACTCAAGCATTTGATTTTCAGATTCTGATATTTTTGACTAGGCGATGAGGTTTGTATCAATGTTGGGTGAGCCAGTATGCAACAGAAGGAATTTTTTGAGCATGGGGTTTCATACCAAATCCTGGGTCTTGAGTTTAAGTTGCTGATTAGCTGTAGGATTTAACTATGGCTTTTTTAGTTTATTTTTATGACAGTAAATCGTAATGAGTACTAATATTCTTCACATTCAGAATAAAAATCGAGCCAACGCGAATACAGTAGTCAATCTGCAAGATTTTGAATATGTAGAAGCAGAGATTATTGACCCAAAAATTATTATTGAAAATCTCAACATCAGTTTATATTGCCTCGACCCGCAAAACCAACGACTAATTTTTGTTGAAACACCTTTAGATATTGATCTTTCCCAAGCTCCTTTTTTTTACGAGGCACAGTATGAATATGCTGAGCGATTGTTCGCAGTTCCTTTTGAAGACATTAATCAGCTTGTAGAAGAGATTAAAGAACCGATTGAACAGCTTGTATTGATTTACTCGGTAGGACGATGTGGCTCTACCTTGCTTAGCAAAGTGTTTAATCAACTTGATACAGTTGTTAGTTTATCAGAACCCGATATTTTTTCTCAAATTGTCGGCATCCGCCATTCTGATGGTAGCAATGACAATGAACTAGCGGCACTGCTAAGGAATTGTATTTATCTTCTTTGTAAGCCTACTTTAAAAAGAAAACACTCATGCTATATCCTCAAATTTCGTAGCATTGTTATTGAACTGGGAGACTTACTATACCAAGCGTTTCCCCAGGCAAAAGTTATTTTCTTATATCGCAATGCAGAAGCTGTAGTTAAATCATCTATCAGGGCTTTTGTCTACCTTAGTAGTATGCTTCCGACAATACAGCAAAACATAGAATTTTATAGTAGATTTATCCCCTTACTCAAGGAGTATGCTAGTTATATAGACTTCACTGACTCTAAAGCTACTGATTTATATACAACTATGTGGCTCTCTGCTATGCAACGTTATCTGTCACTTTACGAACAAGCTATTCCTAGTTGTGCGATTCGCTATGAAGATTTAGTGGCAAATCCACAGCAAATTGTAACATCTATTTTCGAGCATTGCGATTTACCGATTTCTGAAGTTTCAAATGTATGCAAGGTATTTGAAAAAGATTCTCAGAGTGGTTCAAACTTGTCCCAGGAGAATACTCGTCAAAATGACCTGGAACAATCAGAAATTTTAGAGCTTCGTCAAAAAGTGAATGAGTTATTAAAGAAACATCCAGAAATTCAAACGCCTGACTTTATTGTTCCTGGTACTTTATAGTTTCCTCAATAGAACAGGCTTCTCTGTAAATATCACTTGCTCGATAATATCAGATGTCTCTTCAATATTTACCTAATGTGCGCTGAAATATAACTCGATCGACTGCATTTTTTAGAGCTAAAGGAATCGGCCAACTCCTAGTTGGAAATAAGGGAAGGCTCTGTTTTAGCCAAACTGTCAGAGTCGTACCGCTCGCTCCCTCCCACCTATAGTTAGTGATTTTATCCCACTTAATCAAGCCAAATTTGAAGTAAATACCGTTTTCCCTAAGTTCCAATTTACTCAATCCAGCCCAAAATAAATATATTGCCACTGACCAATACAAAACTATCTGAGATAGGGAATATTCAGGAATCGTCATGCTTCCAGAAAAGCCTTTTTTGCCTAAATTGAAAAACAAAATAGTTTGCAAAATTGCCGATATAAAAAACAAGAAACTTGCCACCAATAGATATTTGTGTGTTGATGGCCACCCTAAATTCCAGAGAAGAAAACCTGCTTGTCTTTTGCGTAGTCCAGCCGTAATTATTGTCAGCCAACTCATTACGGAAAAGACTATCAATAAAGCTGACAAGATATATTCCCCCCACGGTGGGGGGAGAAAAAACAAGCTCAAAACAATGGCAAATACCACTAAGAGGAACAAAGATGTAGCTAACATATTCCTCCAAGCAGCTTCCAAACCGAGGTTTGAGCTACTAATTGTGTAGCCGATGAATAAGGCCACTACTAAGGGAATAATCAGCCATGCCCAAACCATATCTTGCTTTACTCTTAATGTAAAAAGTGACGGACTTTAGTAAATACCATCACTAAACCTAACTCATTGGCTGCTTGTATGGAATCTTTGTCTTTTAAACTACCTCCAGGCTGAACTATAGCAACAATTCCAGCAGCAGCAGCGGTTCTTACTGAGTCATCAAAGGGGAAGAATCCATCACTTGCTAGGGTGGCACCTTGAGATTTTTCTCCTGCTTGTTCTAGAGCAAGTTTAACAGAACCAACACGATTCATCTGTCCTGCGCCAACACCTAAAGTTGTGCAATCTTTTGTTACTACAATTGCGTTAGATTTAACGTGTTTGCAAATTTTCCAAGCAAATAGTAATTCTTCCAATTGTTCGGGTGTTGGTTGCTTTTCTGTTACGACTTCCCATTGTTCTGGAGTCGCAAACAGATCATCAGAAGCTTGTGCTAAGAAACCACCGGCAATTGCTTTGATTGTTTGCTTAGGCCCTGTCTTCAAATCTGGCAAAAGTAACACACGTACTTTAGATTTCGCTGCGAGAATTTCTTGAGCTTGGGGTTCACAACCTGGTGCTACTACACATTCCAAAAATATTTTAGTTAAGGCTGTTGCTGTAGCCGCATCAATCGGCTGGCTTAAGGCAACAATACCACCGAAAGCAGATACAGAATCGGCGTTGAAAGCTTTTTCATAAGCTTCAGAAAGGGTTGTTCCCAAAGCTACACCGCAAGGATTTGTATGTTTGAGAATCGCTGCTGCTGGTGTATCGGGAAATTCAGCGATAATTCGCCTTGCTGCTTCCAAATCTACCAAATTGTTGTAACTTAGTTCTTTTCCCTGCACTTTAGTCGCAGCAGCCCAACCAGAAGGAGTATTTCCTGTTTGATACCATGATGCTGGTTGATGAGGATTCTCTCCGTAACGTAGGGATTGTAGCTGTTTCCCAGAAATGGTGAATTGTTCTGGTAGGGACGCAGTATCTTGTTCACCTAGGAGATAAGTGGCGATCGCCTGATCATAAGCAGCCGTGTGGGAGAATGTCTCCAGTGCACAGCTTTTACGAAACTCTAGGGATGGTTTTCCCTCATGCTGACGTAATTCCTCCAAGTAGCTGTCATACTGCTTTGGATTACACAGAACCGTCAGGTGAGCAAAATTTTTGGCTGAGGCCCGTAACATCGCAGGGCCACCAATATCAATTTGTTCGATCGCCTGGGCTAACTCAACTCCTGGTTTCGCAATTGTCTGCTCAAAAGGATAAAGATTCACCACTACCAAGTCAATGGGCCGAATTTGGTTAGCTTCCATATCCACCAAATCTTGCGCTACATCTCGACGGGCCAAAATTCCCCCATGAATCCGGGGATGTAGGGTTTTGACTCTACCGCCCAAAATTTCTGGAGAGCCAGTATAATCAGATACTTTAGTTACAGGAAGTCCTGCTGCTTGCAGTGCTTTTGCGGTTCCACCACTGCTGATTAAATCAAACTTAAATTCTTCTACCAACTGACGGGCTAAGTCGATTAGCCCTGTCTTATCAGATACACTCAGCAGCGCTAGATGTCCCATGAAATAGTTACCCTCCCTTTATAAGCCTACAATCAGCAATCTGATCATTTCAGCACAAAAGGTGTAGCTATCGCCATCGCTAACTTGACCAAACTATAATTTGTTGCATCTTAGCTGAAGACCCCGTTCCCATCAGCGGTGGAAACGAGGCCTTGATTTTAACTACCGCGATACAGCAGAGACTGTGGCTGATAGTCTCCTTTGGTCATACCTCGACGTTTTGATCTTAATCTCAACGTCAGAGGTGGGAATCCCTTTAATTACATTGGGTGGAAAAGTAAGTCAGGGAAAAAGCGGTTAAATTCAATCAAAATTCCCGCAGTAATCGATAACCAAAGCATCATTAAAACAGGTGCAGTGGAAAGAAATTTGACTAAATCCTGCATAGAAACTTCTCCTCAAAGTGATAAGTAATTCAACAGTTACTAGCGTGGTGAAACTGGGATTTCATCTTCCTTAGCAGTCAGTTGGCCAGAGAGTAGTTCTCCCACCGCTGCTAGGGGCCATGCAAAGCCAGTGAGCATTTTACCGATGGCCAGGGGCACATCAATAACGACTTCTTTCATTTCTGGGTCGCTTCCTTTTTTAATCGTTTGCAGATAGCTGCGACCGACCCAGCCAATCCAGCCAGTAATGTAGAGGAACATAATGCTAGGAATTAGAAAGTCACCAGCATGACTGAGGCGACCATCTACTATCAAGTGAGGTAGTCCCTCTGGACCACAGAGAGCTTGAGAATAACGCTCAAAGCGCTTTTTCCCAGAATCAGGGTCAGCAGTAGTGTTCAGCGCATCTTTTGCCCGTTGCTGAAATGCTTTAGATTCCTTGCAAGGTACAAGTCCAGATACATCAGCGGAGGCAGGGGTTACAAAGCCAAACCACAAAGTAACAGCAAAAAACAGAGCTAACAATCGTCTCATGAAATTATTTCCTTTTGTTACGAAACAAAAAGTTCTGTGTACAAAAAATCGGAGACTATTTGTACACCGAAGCAATATTACTCTGATGAGTTAACCCAGTAAAGTTTAATTAAATAAAAGTATCTTTTTTATCAAGGTTCTTGGCAATGGCTTGCGTCTTAGCAATAGAAACCAGTTGCGATGAAACTGCGGTGGCGATTGTCAAAAATCGCACCATTTGTAGTAACATAGTCGCTTCTCAAATTCCAGTTCATCGTCCCTATGGCGGCGTTGTACCGGAAGTGGCGTCGCGCTCTCATGTGGAGACACTCAATCAGGCGATCGCCCAAGCACTCTTGGAAGCTAAGCTAGATTGGCCAGAGATTGACGGTATTGCTGCTACCTGTGCTCCTGGCTTAGTGGGAGCGCTGTTAGTGGGTGTAACGGCGGCTAAAACCCTGGCGATTCTCCACGAAAAGCCATTTATCGGCGTCCATCATCTTGAAGGTCACATTTACGCCAGTTATCTGGGCGAACCTGAATTAGAACCACCGTTTTTGTGTTTATTGGTATCTGGTGGTCACACAAGCTTGATTTATGTCAAAGAATGTGGTATTTACGAAACCCTAGGCGAAACCCGCGATGACGCTGCTGGGGAAGCCTTTGACAAGGTAGCGCGATTGTTGCATCTAGGGTATCCAGGAGGACCAGTAATCGACAACTTAGCCCGTGAAGGTAATCCTCTAGCCTTTCCCCTTCCAGAGGGCAAGATTTCCCTTCCAGGTGGGGGATATCATCCCTATGATTCCAGTTTTAGCGGCTTGAAGACAGCAGTGTTGCGGCTGGTGCAAAAATTGGAGAAAGAGAGATCTGAATTGCCTGTGAAGGATTTAGCAGCGAGTTTTCAGGAAACCGTAGCGCGATCGCTCACCAAACGCGCGATCGCTTGCGCACTTGACTACGGAATCAACACCATTGCTATTGGGGGTGGTGTTGCTGCTAATAGCGGACTGAGACAGCACTTACAAGCTGCAGCAGCTAAGCACAATTTGCGAGTACTTTTCCCTCCCATGAAGTTTTGTACAGACAATGCTGCGATGATTGGCTGTGCCGCTGCAGAACATCTCAAGCTAGGACATACATCTCCCCTAACCTTGGGAGTGCATTCACGGCTTCCTATCACTAAAGTTATGGAGCTTTACAGAAAGGAAAAGATAAACTAATCCCGTTAAGTATTCTACATCAAGTAATCACAGAGCGAATATTCAGTCTGGATTACTTGATTTACAGGGATTTAGGAACAATTTACCGAAAGGAAACTGCTCAATAAAATGCTCTGCCAAGCAGCCACAATTTGGACACCATACAATCTAGATTATCTGCATTGCAGAACCTCCGAAAGTCAGGAATAGGTGTATTGAAGCCGATTTAACTAAAGCAAAGCTAACTACAAGAACTTTTCTACAGCGCTGCTGAATTCTTCGTAGGGTTTAACACCTACCAGGGTTTCCATCAATTCACCTTGCTTGAAGAACATGACAGCGGGAATACTTTTAATCCCAAATCGTTTAGCGACTGGTTTGTTAGTATCCAGGTCTAACTTAAAAACCTGAGCGCGATCGCTATACTCATCGGCCAATTGATCGATCAAAGGACTGATCAATCTACAGGGGCCGCACCAACTCGCAGTGCAGTCTACTACTAGCAAAGACCCATTTGCCAGGAGTGAATCAAATTCAGCTTCATCTTGAATGAAAATAGCCTTACCCATTTCTGTCTCTCCCAATGTGATAATTCGTGGTGAAGTTCGCTGATTGGCTGAACCATCAAGGTTATACCATTAAGTGAGGGCAATCGTGGCAACGCAGTAAGCTTGGGTAACTAGATCGTGAAATAAACTCCTAGACAGTCGAGGTAGTCAACTGCCTAGAAGAAGGATTAACATTTTTTTGTGATTATAGATGAGGTAGACTACTCGACAAATAACTACCAAAACGACATCTTTACAAAGAGTTTAGACCGTTAAAAGAGATACAGGTAGTAAACAGTAGTAACTAGCGTACTCTTTCCCGAAAGACAACAAAATCTTGTGCAATAGTCACGTTATATTCGCCGAAGAAATTTTGTCCTAAAAGCGGAACTTCTCCCACCAAAACATCGAAATTGTTCATTTCTACGTCGCCGACCTTAATAGAAGATATAGTCCCTTTTTTTACTTCCTTTACCCGACCATCAGCAACCCTTACTCTTTCTGTACCCTGTTGTCTAAATCCGCTTGCTCTAGCCATTTTGTCAGTAATCATCGTCATGCTAGCACCCGTATCCAGCAGCATGGGAAATTTTTCACCATTCAAGGTAACAGCAACTATCGGAATTCCACCAGCTCGATCTAAAATTGGTACACGAAATCCCTTACCAAAATTACGTCCGGGAAACCTTTGCTGTTGGGCTAGCAGTTCGCCATTAGGCATAGAATTAATGTTCAGACTTTGTTGAGTATCCGCAGCAAAGCTTGCTCCTTGTAGACAAACTAGCGCAGCAGAAGTAGTGAAACCAAGCCATCCAAAAGCGTTTTTCATCTAAGTTTCCAATCAACTACGTTCTCTCTTCTTCTATATCTCCAGGAGGGTAAGCACTTATGCACTTCCTGAACAAAATAGAGGGAAATCCCTGAATCAAGAGTATTTCCCTTCATCTTCAGTCAAGGCCAAATATTTTGCCACCAAGGAGTAGATTCACCGTCAGTCAAGGCCAAATATTTTGCCACCAAGGAGTAGATTCACCTTGAGTAATATTGGTTTTCTTGCGGATATCCTGAACTTTCCATCCAGTTAACTTAGCTAAAGTCTGAGCTTCCTGTTCAAATCGTACACGCAAAGACCGTTTATATTCGCGTCCAGCGTCACACTTCGCTTCCCCAGTAAAGGGATGACGCAAAACATATCTTCCCTGAAATTGTTGACTGTTTGCAGTTTCCTGGAACATCAAATCTTCAGGAAATTTATCGCGAGTATAGCGGACATGGATACGAGTAATAAAGACATTATTACCTCGGTTGGAATTGAGCCAAAAAACGCCAGCTTTGCGCAGTTCTTCGGGATTCAATGGTTCAGCAGAACAAGGGTCACAACTACCCATATCCCAAGCATACTCTCGGAAAGCAACTTTTTTCCCTTCCTTTTCATAGCTAGTTTGAAACATCGCCTTGTAGAAATCACCAAATTCTTTTTTAACGAAAACTGGTATTTCCGCATCCGAAGGCACATTCACTGTTCGGTAATTAGTTACCTCAGCTTGACCTTTTGGTGATAAAACATAGACAAGCAAATCTTGGTCAGTCGTCGCATTAATCATCCCTAAACGAATTGGTAACATGAATTTGGGAGATTCATAAGCCATCTGGAGAGGTCGCAGCAATTGGTAACCAGATTTCTCAAACTTTTCTAGGTTGACTTTAGCAACGAAGAATTTCATATTCTGCCGAATATAGGGACGCAGTAGCTGATTTGCTCCCTGTGGAATCTTGTAACCGTTACGGTTCAACCACGTTTCTAAACCATTAGATTCCCTAGCACTAAGGATAACTATGTCATATTCTCCCACCGAGAAACGTGCTTCTACAGTTACACCCAAGGAACGAGCGTCATCACTACCTGCCCTTGTTCTTCCTGAGGTAATGGGTGCTGATGCGGGTCTCGGTGCATAAACGCGACGGTCACAAGGGTCTGAGTCAAAATATTCTACTAACCTGGGTGCACTAAAAGCATCAAGTCGTTGAATAATTTTTGGGTCACCTACGTTTACTTGTTCTTCCTTGAGAACAACAGGAACTGGTACAACGAGTGCAAAATCTTTGACTTCTCCTTGATAGTCATTTGCCATAGTAAGAACAGTGCGATCGCCATTCCTCGCAATGACAACTTGGGAAGCTTTGTTATAAAGTTTGCTGTCAGCTTTTGCCACATAAAACCCACAAAAAGCCCAAGCATTAGGAGCAAAGCAAAGAACAGCAACAAGTGCTATTAATAAACTAATCAGGATACGAAATTTCTTCATCACAAAATCCTTGTTGTTAGTTGTTTGTTGTTGCTTGCTAAGTAGGGTTTTAAAGAAATAGATGAGTGTGTAGGGGCGGGTTTAGGGATAACCTTTGCTATAAACAATTGCTTATTTCCAAAACCCGCCCTTCCTTCAGGTCTGCTTATTTTCCCCTACTTGCTTATTACAGGTATTTCGCTAAACAATTGCTTATGTCCAAAACCCGCCCTTCCTTCAGGTCTGCTTATTTTCCCCTACTTATTACAGGTATTTCGCTAAACAATTGCCCATGTCCAAAACCTGCCCTTCCTTCAGTTATGCTTGTTTTCACCTACTTGCTTAGACAGGTATCTGTTTTAAGTTGGTAGCACAGGCACTTCGGCTGTTATTTCTTCTTCTCTTCGCACAAATAACCAAGAAAATTTAGGTGCTGACCAGATAAAATCGAGAAACACACTCAAAGGTGAGAGAGTAAACAATGCCCAAAAAACGGCTGTTGAAACAAAGAATTGATTTCGCAGAATAAAAGTTAATCCAGCAATACACATCGCCCAGATTAAGCGGCTGATTCTAGCATTAGGAATCGAGCGTGGGTCAGTAATCATAAACAAAGCAAATAGTAGCAAAGACCCACTCATTAAGCGATGCCAATATACATCCCAAGTCCAACCAAGCCAGAAGTTACGTATCGCTTCCAGGATGGCGTAAGAACCTATAAAAGCAGCCGTTGTATCCCATCTTCCCACTCGTTTCAGAACCATCGCACCAGTGCCTAAAAACAATAGCGCATACCAGCCATCATCCCCCCACTGTCCAGGCGAAACCCAAGCATCAGGAGTCAGAATTAAAGTAGCAATAATGCCAAAGTTAGCTGGATTAAAGAAGTGTTTGCAATGGACTTGAAACAGAAATTTACTTAGAATTGCCAAACAACCAGCTAAAATCATTGTGGTGTAATGGTCAGCTCGTAGCAACAGACTTAAACTTAAGGCTGTTATCGTCGCGCTTTTGAGTGAAAGTAGCTTGAGAGAACTGACTAATGTCAAATCAGTGAATAGAAAAACAGGTTTATTTGTAAGCCTGTTCTGAATTTTTTCTTGAAAGTTTGGCAAGATAGATATTGCTACCCACTGAGTCAGTAGGCAACTCACCATTATTACTAAGATTAAGTCTGGCCGGATTGTCCAGTCTCTTGTCCCAATGCCTAAGATTAGGAAGAGAGAGAGAAAGATAATTTGATAGTCTCTGGGGTCTTGTAGCAGCATTGCTTACCCAAATAAGAGAATTAGGTTCATCTTTGTTTTCAAGCTAGGTGTAGAGAAAGATTTCTCTAACTAAGCAAGTAGGTGAAAATAAACACAATATGGGTAGGGTTTACTTTGAACATAAGATACTGGTTCGGAGCGACGTTTATCCCTAAACCCGTATAGTTTTGGCGGGTTTTGAATATAAGATAGGGATTTTTAGCTAAGCTTATCCCTAAACCCCATGGCAAGGGCGGGTTTTGAATATAAGATAGGGATTTTTAGCTAAGCTTATCCCTAAACCCCATGGCAAGGGCGGGTTTTGAATATAAGATAGGGATTCGTAGCTAAGCTTATCCCTAAACCCGCCCCTACATATTTATCGTGGTTTTTTTTACACCTAGTTGCTTATTTCTTCACTTAATTTCAAAGATGATGATGTAGCTAATATGTCAGCCTGAAAATCAGATTTACTTGAGTGTTACGCTTTCTGTAACCAATTTTGTGATTTTTATAGAAAAATATAGAATTTCACACAAATTTTTGGGCAATTACCTATTGCTTCAACTTTTCGCAATTAGCAAGAATCTGACGGATTTGAGTGTCAACAGCCTCTGGTTGCTCTACCATTGCCATATGTCCACAGCCAGGAATTTCAAATACGTTTTCTCCACAACCTTGAAATAACTTATGAAAACTGGCTAGATGACGCACATACTTTGTAGGCTGCTAAGGTATAGCTGGAAGTAGAGATATCGACTGTATCTGAATCTAACTCCTCAGAAAATTCCAAGTCCAGCTTAGAGGGCGTTGTCTGAGTTTTAGAGGTTGGGGGTTGGGAGTCTCCAAATCCCCGCAAGTCATAATTTAAACATTGATAATCGGATGACAAACGCTCAATTAGAGGTTGCCAGTAGCTGCGGCCCAGAAGCCAGCCGTGGATGAACACCAAAACAGGAAAGGAAGATGCTGTGGGAGCCGTTAATTCGTATTCGTGAGGCACTCCCAGAATATCAATGATTGCCATATTTTCATCGTATCGGAGGATTGGGGATTGGGGATTGGGGAAAAAGGTAATGTAGGAATGAATTCTCCCTTGTCTCCCTTCTTTGCCTCTCAGTTCCAACAATTCCTAAAACCTACGTCCTAGTAATCGCTGTCGCACACCTTCAGCAATTTTTTGACCCAAATATTCAGGAATCAAGTTTTCATTAGGCCCCAGCAAGTACAAAATTAGCCTAGTTCGTCCGCGCCACACCAGCAAGTTGGCATTGACTACCAATAAATCTTCTTGCCAGATGGCGTACATCACCTTGTAAAATAAGCCAGGCTGGTTATCTGCCTCAATCAACAGGGCCGGGAGATGGAAAACCGGATCGACATAAAATTCTGCCTCCACCTGCTCCAAACCAGCATCCAGATTAAATTCTACAGCCAGCATTTCTTCGACTTCAAAGCGTCCCGCCAAAGCCTCCCGCACCGCACGGCAGACGTTTTCTGCCACAGTGTTAGTTAGGGCTTTGCTGCCACGAGACACAACCAGCTTGATAAATACCAGCATTGGCGGACTGATTTGACCGTAGAGACTGAGACTGTGGATAGTTAGTCCATAGGCAGCCAAAACGCCAAATATGTCGCTCAGAAGAAAAGATTGGTTGCGGTAGGCAAAATGCAGGGCGCTTTTAGAGCCTTCCGGTTTGATCTCTATCACAGCCCGCCTGGTTTTGTAAAGCCGATAAGCGAGTCTGAGGTTTTGCAGTTGTATCTCGCTACTGACAAATTGCTCGTAGAACTGCGGAAACGCCCGGTTGAAGCGCTTCAAGAGTTCTAGTGTGGATGTTTTTAAACCCGCAGGCATAAATAGGGGTAGAAGACGTGCCGACGAACGAGGTTGGCGTAAGCCATCGCTTTTCTCGAAAGCTTTTTTGGAAGATACAATTCTTGTGCGTTTCAAGGAAAGAACCTATTGTATCTGGTTAATCTCTCACAAATTTTGCTGGCATAGCCTCAGTCTAGCTTGCTTTAGGTCAAGCCTGAGTTTCTATCCACTTCCGGGATTGGAAGATACAGTGTCCTTAGTTGTGTTATCATATGCATTACGAAGTTTTGGCTAAATTAGGTGCGATAATACTTATCAGAACTCCTCATTTTATGCCATTTTTGAGGGGCTTAGGTGAATGTAAATCATCATCTTATAGATGCTTTAGTTCCATATGCCTGACAAAAGTTCAAGCCTACGGCTGGTTGTACCACTAGGGTTTAGGATAAACTTAATGTTAAGTATCGTCTCTCTACAACAGAGAAAATTTCATCCGTAAGGAAAAAGAAATTGATTGGTGTTTGGGGTCAAAATTAGGAAAATGCCACAGGCGCACCTGCATGGGTTTTTGGAAAAGCTTTTTTAGCAGTTCTGATGCTGCATCGGCGCAGACACAATTGGAAGGAGATGCAGTGGAAGGTACGAGCGAGTCTCCTAGGGAAACACTTGGCGATCGCATCGACAATAGTTCCCGCATATTTTTTAGCACGGAACGGGATATAGACCTTTACGAATTAGAAGAACTCTGCGACGCTGTGGGTTGGTCTCGTCGCCCCATGCGCAAAGTCAGGAAAGCAATTCAGCACAGTTTCCTGGTAGGATCTATGTGGCAACAACGAGGTAACACAAGACGCCTCATCGGCTTTGCCCGTGCTACTTCTGACCATGCCTTTAATGCCACAATTTGGGATGTGGTAGTTCACCCAGATTTCCAAAGCAAGGGTCTAGGTAAGGCGTTGATGAAGTATATGATCAAGAAACTTCGCAGTGAGGATATTAGCAATATCACACTATTCGCCGATCCGCAAGTAGTAAATTTTTATCGAAGAATGGGATTTATGCCTGATCCAGAAGGAATTAAAGGTATGTTCTGGTATCCCGATTAAATTTAATTATTTTGTGAGCTTGACGAAAATGTAGCAAAAGTAGGTTATACTATTTTAGTAGTAAACGGGATGTAGCGCAGCTTGGTAGCGCGCCTGCTTTGGGAGCAGGATGTCGCAGGTTCAAATCCTGTCATCCCGATTGATAATTTATATAGATTAATCCTGCGAACACACAAGTATTCTCAACTTAGTGCATGGAACTATTCAAGATTTCACAGAGTCAGGGAATTCACCCACAAGGGTAATTGTGCGAGTTACTCAAAAAGTGGTAAGGAATAGTGGAAAATAAACCGCAAAATAGGTAGCGTTAAACAAGCTTTGATTTGAGCAACGAAAGTTAAATTAGCGCTGTCGATGTATCATCCCAAAGCCAGAGCGGTATCCTAAATGTGACAAGGGATCTCAGGTCAAACTCAGAGGTAATTTCATGAAATCATTGGTTCGCTGGAGCGCAACGCTGGGTTTAGTAGGGAGTACTCTCCTCGGCTCCTTTTTGACAAATAATCTGTCAGCATTGGCATTGCCAGACGAGCAGGTAGTCCAAAAGTTGCAATCTGTGCCAGTCTTTACTGTCACTGATCCACAAGGGTCACCATTGGTTGCTTCTGTTCCAAATGGACAGAACAATCAGGCATCATCAATTGCAGGTGTCTTTATCAGCCGACAGGATGCTCAAGCTTTTGTTGATCGCTTGAAGAAAGAAAAGCCAGAGATAGGCAAAGCTGTGCAAGTCGTCCCTGTATCCTTGGGGGAAGTTTACAAGCTGAATAAAGATAGTCGCAACAAGCCAGGTAATTTGGAATTTACCTTCATCCCAGTGCAGCAACAGGTACAGTTAGCACAGGCACTGATGGCCCAAAGTGGTCAACAACAGCAGCAATTTCAGGGTACTCCCCTATTTGTAGCTAGAGGTGGCCCAGACCAGGGATACCTCACTGTTCAAGAAAATAATAAGCAGATCATTCCTTTCTTTTTTGATAAAGATCAATTGCAAGTGATGGTAGACCGTTTCAAGCAGCAACAGCCTCAGCTTGCTTCTAGCATTAAAATACAGGCTGTACCTCTTGAAGGTGTAATTCAGACCTTACAGACCAAAAACGACGCTCAGCTCAACAATATTGTGTTGGTGCCATCCAAAGAATCCATAGAATTTTTGCGCACACTCCAAGCTGCTCCCGCTGCGCCACAAAATGCGCCCCAACGTAAGTAACAAGGTATTCAATAGCCTTTCAAGCGTTGTCCTTTGAGTATGGGGTGCCAAGCAAGAGCGCCCCTACTGGTATGAGATTCAAACAAGTTCCTTTAATGCACAACACATCAGGTCTGGCACTATGGCAATGGCGTCAGAATGCCCGCCTAGCAGCCAAAGACGCTGGTATCCCAGCCGCTGAAGTAGACTGGCTGTTGCTCCAAGTGGCTGGGCTAGACTCGCTGACATTACGTTTGGAGTCTTTTAAAGGGCGATCGCAGATCGAACTACAACAGCCGCTCGATGTACTATCCCAGTTATGGCAACGGCGTCTTTACGAGCGATTGCCAGTGCAGTACCTGGCTGAGGTGACCCCGTGGCGTCATTTTTCCCTAAAAGTTTCCCCAGCAGTTCTGATTCCCCGCCCAGAAACTGAGTATTTGATAGACTTGGCACAAGCAGCAGCCAACAATAGCCAAACACCCCAACTTATAGCAGGAAACTGGGCGGATTTGGGAACTGGTAGTGGCGCGATCGCCCTTGGACTAGCAGATACTTTTCCAAATGCCACTATTCATGCTGTTGATTACAGCAGTGCTGCTTTAGCCATTGCCCAACAAAATGCTCAACAGCTAGGTTTTTCAAATAAAATTCATTTTTATCAAGGTTCGTGGTGGGAGCCTCTAGACGCCCTCAAAGGTCAGTTTAGTGGCATGGTCTCAAACCCACCTTACATACCCAGTGATGAATTACCACAACTACAGCAAGAAGTCAAGAATCATGAACCAATTCTTGCCCTGGATGGCGGAATTGATGGTCTAGACTGTATTCGGCAACTAATTCAAACATCTGCCTATTACCTGTGTCCTGGCGGCGTCTGGTTAATTGAAATGATGGCCGGACAAGCTGAGACAGTAGCCGAGTTGCTAGATCAGCAAGGCAGTTACTACAAAATTCAGATATTTTCAGACTTAGCTGGCATTGACCGCTTCGCTCTTGCTTATCGCCGTGAAGAGTGATTTGTTTTTTGTTATTTGTCTACTGACCACTGACCACTTAACTAACAGGCTCTCGCATTTGCGTTGTTAAATAGTCGGTAAGACCCCAATATTTGGGCGCTTTTTTCGAGAGCCACTACCCACTGCATACTGACTACTGACAAATGACACAAGTTTCAATGTCTACCCTAGTTACAGGCGCACGCTCAGGCAAACTGGTAAGCTTTCCCACAGACACAGTACCAGCCTTAGCGGTGCGACCCGATCGCTCACAATTAGTTTTTGCGGCAAAGCAGCGCTCTCAAGAGAAACCCTTAATTTTGATGGGAGCATCGATGTTGTCTCTCTTGCCATTTGTCACTGGTACTCCCGTTGAATTGGAGATTTGGCAGCAAGTTGCTCAAAAGCATTGGCCAGGAGCGCTGACATTAGTATTACCAGCCTCAGCTAAAGTTCCAGAGGTAATGAACCCAACTGATTCCAAGACGATTGGGGTGCGAGTACCAAACTCTAGCGTGGCGATCGCCATTTTGTCTCAGACTGGCCCTTTAGCAACTACCAGCGCCAACCGATCCGGTGAGACACCTTTACAAACGATGGCAGAAATTGAAGCACATTTTCCTGATGTTCTGACACTCCAGCCTTCTGAATTAGAGGTGAACAAATCAGTAACAACTGGTATCCCTTCAACAGTCGCTAAATGGACAGGTAACGGCTGGGAAATATTACGTCAGGGTAGCATCCAAATGGAAAATTGAAGCTGATGCCAGTTACTTTCCATCCTGAAAAAACTCGCTATGCTTGAGAAGATTTCACGGTTAAGTAGTGCAGGACAGATTTTCTGTTAAATTTTGGTTGAACAGCATGGGCGAGATGGATCTAATCTATTTATTAGTGGGCGTTGGGCTAGGAATTTTGGTGAATCGCATCACCCGCTCCTCAAAGGAGTCAGTGGTTTCAGTTTCGCCTGTTCTACAAAAGGAAGCAATGGTTTCAGTTGTATCTGTTCCCGAACAGGAGCCGGTAATTTTAACAGTCTCTGTTCCCCAACAAACAGAACAAGAAGATATTCAGCCTATCAAAGAGGAATTAAAACAAACTCAACTGGCTTACGCAATGGCGAAGGAGATGAGTTACTTTAAATCAGGTTTTTTGGCGCGGACTTCTCACGAGTTGCGATCGCCCTTGAGTAGTTTGATTGGTATGCATCAGTTAATTTTGTCAGGTTTGTGTGACTCTCCTGAAGAAGCACAAGAATTTGTTGCTCAAGCAAACATTGCCGCTTTGAAGATGGTCAAAGTTTTAGACGAGGTGATTGCTGTGTCAAAAACTGAACATGGCACAAACCGTTTGGAGATTCAATCCTTACCCTTGACGAAGGTTTTTGAAAATCTCTACACTCTAACTCATATGCAAGCAGCCAATCGCAATATCCCGTTTGAAGTGGTTCCCCCCGATCCAGAAATATACGTACTAGCCGACTCTCGTCGCTTTCAGCAAGTGTTAGCAGGACTGGTGAACACAGCCATAGTTCAGGTAGATGGCGGCAGCATTCAGGTTTCGGCCGCTTGTTCCCAGTCTTCTCAGGAAGCGAACATTTGGATTGATCTCGAATCTTCCACTGCCATTTGGAGTGAAGCGGTAGATTTAATTACCCAGAATCAAGAAGAACAGATAAAACCCGGTAAAACCTCTGACATTTCACCGGGTTTAACTTTATTGATGGTTCAGACTATAGTTGAAGCAATGCAGGGTCGTTTAGAAGTGCTGGAAGTCTCAGGCAAAGATTCCGCCACCGAAAATATTACTCGGCTACAGTGTTCTATACCCCTAGGGAATCCTGAGACTGTAGAACTGGCATTGGTAGATGAGTAGACAAAGGGTGGTTATACAAGACCATCGTGGTAGTAGAGTTACATTCAAAACCTATGCGTTCGTAGAAGCGCTGTTGATGTGTAGTCGTTAGGTAAATGCGCTCTACACGGTTCATCCGGGGATGGCTGATTACTGTTTCTACCAACTTACTTCCTAGTCCTGCTCCACGATAGTCTGAGTCCACGACCACATCCCAAATCGTTCCTCGATAGATACCGTCTGAGGTAGCCCGGGAAAAGCCAATCAAGCGATCGCCATCCCAAATACTGATTACAGGGTCACTATTTGTGATCGCCACTTTCCAATCTTCGATGGTTCTGTCTTTGGCCCAAAATGCTTCCCGGCGGAATAGTGCTTGGAGTTGGTCATAATCTATTTGAGACTTGCGATCGCAAAATTGAATGTGGCGGCAATCCATTATTCCCAAAATTCCTTCTAAATTTTCTTGACAATTTATCTGGTCAGTGCTCTTAGATTAAGCAATGCTTGAGCTAAAACTCGCGTCAACCGCTTGGTTTCGCTCACACACAATTGCCTATTGTAACGATTTTCAACATTAGTGCAAGTCAGTAACTATTCTTATGTTATGAGTCTCTAACATTTGAGCAAGCTCTTGTGGCAAAAAGAGTTTTACTAGGATTGTCCGCAAATTTTTCTGTATGCTATGGGACGAAGAGACTCCCAAAATAGTAGCAATCATAGTCCCAAGTGATATAGAGGATGGTTAGTAAATCTTCGTGAGCCTTCTGAAACTAAAACTTGGATATTTGTTTGCTCTGGAAGTCTCTCAAAAAAAATTGGTTAGATGAGGAGTGTACCGCATGAAAAAGATGAGCTATTGGTTTGAGCCTATCGCTCTCTTTGCTTTAGTGTTGAGTGTCTTAGGGGCTATAAATGCTCCCGCAACCGCCAGTACCAACACTACAACAAATAATCCCATTCAAGAATCAGAATCCACCTCGTTTCAGCGTCAGGGAAGCTTTGAACTGGCACAAAACCTTGTGGGACAATGTCGCACAGCTAAACAGCGTATCTTTGTCTATTCACAACGTTTAACCTCCAGTCGCACTCTCCGAACCTTAGACACTAACGAACAAGTTACACTAGCAGACAACGGTAGTAGTGGTTGGATAGGGATTAGTTCCCCTGTAGTTGGCTACGTACAAGCAAATGATCTCACTACCTGCACTACGGCCACCAAGCCACCAAGCTCAGGTACAGGAGCAGGTATCTGCCGCGTAGTTAATCGAGATCTGAGCATCCGCCAAGGGCCAGGACAAGGCTCGGCGACAATTGGAGGAGTCGCTAAAGAAGCAACAGTCAAGCTTGCTAGTCCCCAACAGTCACAAACAAATGCCTCAGAGAACAATCGTGTCTGGGTGAAAATTGTAGCCCCGACTAGCGGATGGATCTCTAGCGGGGTTAGCGCCTATCCTGAAGGTAATCTCGGCCCGAAATTTTCTTGTCCCTAATTTTTGCTAAATAGCAGGTAAGGGCACCTCTCTTAGGTGCCCTTATAGTTTCTTGACGCTTACGAGACCAAAGCTGCTATTGCTTGTTCAAAGGTTTGTGTTGCTTGTTCGATTTCTTGATCTGAGACAATCAGCGGTGGAACAAAGCGAATCACCTTTGGTCCGGCTGGTACTAAAAGCAACCCCTGTGCCATAGCTGCTTTCACCACATCCACTGAGGTAAGCTCGATATCAGGTTTTAGTTCGATACCAGTAATCAGACCCCAGCCGCGTACTTCAGCAAAAAGATTGGGATATTGATCAGCGATCGCTCTCAAATTTGTCCGTAGTTGCTCGCCGCGTTCCTGGACGTTTTGCAGAATATTATCTTGTTCTAAAGTTTGTCCTACAGTCAGCGCCACTGCACAAGCAAAAGGATTTCCACCAAAGGTGCTAGCATGATCACCTGGTTGGAAAATGTCGCAGAACTTCTTACACATCATCGCACCAATGGGGATACCACCAGCTAATCCCTTGGCACTGGTAAAGATATCGGGCTCAATTCCCAGATTCTCGTAACCCCAGTATTTACCAGTGCGGCCCATACCAACCTGTACTTCATCCAAAATCAGCAGGATGCCCGTATCGTCGCAAATTTCCCGCACCCGTTGGAAGTATTTTCGCTCTCCGGGAAGGACACCACCTTCTCCCTGTAGGGGTTCCAGCATAATCGCTGCGACTCGCTGATCGCCCTCGTCAATATCTCCAATCGCATTTTCTAGCGCCTGAATATCGTTATAAGGTACGTAGCTAAACCCAGGCATCAAGGGGTCAAAGTTTTTCTGATATTTTGGCTGACCTGTAGCCGTAATCGTCGCTAGCGTCCGTCCGTGGAAACTGGCTTGAGCAGTCAAAATTACTGGTTTCTTAATTTCTAAGACAGTGTGAGCATATTTCCGAGCTAATTTAATTGCCCCTTCGTTTGCCTCTGCTCCAGAGTTACAGAAAAATACTCTGTCTGCGCACGAATGGTCAATGATCCACTTAGCTAATTCCCCTTGCACGGGAATGTAGTATAAGTTAGAAACATGGTGCAGTGTTTGGATTTGCCGTGTTACTGTTTCTATCAAAGCTGGGTGGGCATGTCCCAAAGTGCAAGTAGCAATTCCTGCTACAAAGTCGAGATATTCACGCCCTTCGGTATCCCAAACGCGACAACCTTTCCCTTTTTCCAGAGCGATGGGAAAGCGTCCGTAGGTCGTCATCACACTAGCGTCAAAGTTAGCAGGGTCATAGGGTGATGATAGTGCTAGTTCTGAGTCTGCTGGGATTTCGGGGTTTTGAACGAGGCTTTCTAGGCTCACTAAATTTTTTCCTTATCAAAATATGGGACGTTGAAAATTTTTTGAGGAATGAGGAAATGAAGTTAGGTCAAGTTTTATTGTGCTAAATTGCAGATCAGACTCTTAAAAGTACGTTAGTCTGTCTTAACAGCTAACACTCCTTAACAATCTGAGTTACATATTCTAGATCTTATGCCTGGAAAAGGCAGGACTAAGGCACTTCCTAAATCGGTTTTTGCTAGCAAATCTTGACAATACAAACTGTAGTATATTAGTTTACATTTTGTAAATACTTCCCAGTCTTTAGGAGTATTACCTATCACCCTTACTTTTTCTTCCCTCTCAATCAAACCCTTTTGTATATAAGTGATAACAAGCGGTGTACTCAACGCTTGAACAAAAATATCAACGCCTGCAAAAACAGTTGATTGCCGGTGCGAGTTCCATTTTGGG
>JAYFMV010000002.1:0-7500 GCA_042408245.1 Potamolinea sp. | reverse complement strand
GAGTGATACCACGCTTCCAGGAAAAGCCTCTAAGCTTCAGCTACACAGACCGTACCGCAAACCGACACAGGTGGGCGAGGATGAGAATTCTAAGGCGCTTGAGAGAACTCGGGTGAAGGAACTCGGCAAATTGACACCGTAACTTCGGGAGAAGGTGTGCCCTGTAGGTGAGCGTACAGCTGGAGCCGAAGGGTCGCAGAGAACCAGGTGGCTGCGACTGTTTATCAAAAACACAGGACTCTGCGAACACGAAAGTGGACGTATAGGGTCTGACGCCTGCCCGGTGCCGGAAGGTTAATTGATGGGGTTAGCTCGGCGAAGCTCTTGATCGAAGCCCCGGTAAACGGCGGCCGTAACTATAACGGTCCTAAGGTAGCGAAATTCCTTGTCGGGTAAGTTCCGACCTGCACGAATGGCGTAACGACTGGCCCACTGTCTCCACCCGAGACTCAGCGAAATTGAAATCGCTGTGAAGATGCAGCGTACCCGCGGCTAGACGGAAAGACCCCATGAACCTTTACTGTAGCTTTGCATTGGACTTTGAACTGTCATGTGTAGGATAGGTGGGAGGCTTTGAAGCGGGGCGCCAGTCTCGTGGAGCCAACCTTGAAATACCACCCTGTGTGTTTGAGGTTCTAACCTCGGTCCGTTATCCGGATCGGGGACAGTGCATGGTGGGTAGTTTGACTGGGGCGGTCTCCTCCCAAAGAGTAACGGAGGAGCGCGAAGGTTCGCTCAGCACGGTCGGAAATCGTGCGTTGAGTGCAATGGCATAAGCGAGCTTGACTGCGAGACTGACAAGTCGAGCAGGTACGAAAGTCGGTCATAGTGATCCGGTGGTTCCGTATGGAAGGGCCATCGCTCAACGGATAAAAGGTACTCCGGGGATAACAGGCTGATACCGCCCAAGAGTCCATATCGACGGCGGTGTTTGGCACCTCGATGTCGGCTCATCACATCCTGGGGCTGGAGCAGGTCCCAAGGGTATGGCTGTTCGCCATTTAAAGTGGTACGTGAGCTGGGTTCAGAACGTCGTGAGACAGTTCGGTCCCTATCTGCCGTGGGCGTTGGAGATTTGAGAGGAGCTGCTCCTAGTACGAGAGGACCGGAGTGGACGAACCTCTGGTGTACCGGTTGTCACGCCAGTGGCATTGCCGGGTAGCTATGTTCGGACAGGATAACCGCTGAAAGCATCTAAGCGGGAAACCCGCCTCAAGATGAGTGCTCTCACTACAAAAGTAGGTAAGGTCTCAGGTAGAACACCTGTTATTCGGCGCTAGGTGGAAGTGCAGTAATGTATGCAGCCAAGGCGTGCGAACCGACCGAGGGCTTGACCTCATACCCTTAATTCAACTTGTTCTTTCTCTTTACTGTGCAGTCTTGAGGGTTTTTCCTTCCTGGTGCTTTTGGCGCAATGGAACCACTCCGACCCATCCCGAACTCGGTTGTGAAACGTTGCTGCGGCGAAGATACTTTGGGGGTAGCCCCACGGTAAAATAGCTCGGTGCCAGGTCAATATTTGAAAACAAAGCCTCTTCTTACAGGAAGGGGCTTTGTTTTATTTTGTCTCTTCAACCTCGATCTTGTATTTTTCATCAGGAAACTCGATAAGCTAATGTTGTTGAGCTTAGAGATTCTGCTGTGGATGCAATATTGGATCGAGCACACGAACTAAAGCAAGCATTAATAGAATTTGTTCTCGACGCAGAAGGAGAACTAGCAGAGTCTTTAGAATCATATGTTGCTGCTAAATCACGTTCTCAGGGTAATCGTCATGATGTCGCTTACCAACAAAATCTGCTGATTGATACTTTTGCAACTGAAGGACAAGTTGGAGATAAAACACCCCTGGATTTATTCATCAACAATCACCCAGAACTATCAGAAAGCGAGATCGCTTTAGTGAGAAGCTGGAAACATAGTTTCATCGGCTTGTTTGCTGTCAGTAAAGTTTTGCCAGATGGCTTTGAACTGATTAACTGGCTAACCGCAAAAAATTACACCGTCAAGCCAAACAATTCTGTAACCTTAGAAGAAATGGCGCGGTTTAAAGAAGGTGAAATTTTACTTTCCCGCATCGCACCAGTAACTGACTCTTATTGGATGTTCTCAGGTCCTTATAGCTATCTAGGTCGCTTAGGTAAACCAAAACTAGCAGTGGCAATTGGTAACTTCAAAGACAATCACAAAAAATCTCTTTACAGTGATGCTCCCGAATTGCTAGAACAAGCTTGGCAATCAGTAGCAGAATATCACCAAGAATTCCATGAATTTTTTGGTAGTGACGAAGTGACACTATCGGGATATGAACTAAACAAGAAACTGACCGAATTGCAGGAGCAAATGACCAAAAAACGTTTGCAAGCAATGGGTATTGATGAATCCAAATCGTTCTCGGAAATTGCAGAAGAAGCAGGAGTTACAGAAGAAGAAATAAAAGCCGCAGCCAAAGAATCCGGTGCTGATTCACAAACAGTTGCTCAACTATTTGATTCCAGTAAAGGTCCCACAAAAATGGTAATGCCTAAAGTTGAATTACCTCCTGAATTGAAGAAAGCTGAACAAATAACCGCCTTCACCCATCCTCGCTGGGGTCAGATGTTTTTGCCTACCTACACTCAGTTCAAAGCCATTCTAGAATCAGATGACTGGCAGACAAATAAAGATACCAATAAATTGGTAAAAAAATCTCTGGAAGAACCAACAATTAACGCTTTTATTTGGCAGAAACTAACACAACTGTATCCCAAAAAACTGGAAAAAGTATTGCAAACTTTCTTGGAACGTCCAGATTTTAAGATTGAGCAAGACTTAGACACTTTACTGAAAGAACATAACAAACCTGTAGAACCAGAATTACCAGAACTAGCCAGCGTACCAATACACTTACACAACCTATTTCAAGAAGCAATGGCAGAAGTAAACAAATCAAAATCAAAGAGTAAGGGAAAAGGCCAAGAAAAGACAGCAAAAGGATTTAAATAGATTGGAGCGATATAGCAGATTGTATCTGTATAAAATGCACCCCTCCCCAACCCTCCCCTTACTAAGGGGAGGGAGCGTGATAGTGGGAGTGGGGTTTCTGCATTCTAGTGAGTAAAAAAGCGCTATAAAAGCGAAGCATTCTGATACAATCGAGCATCGCAGTCTCACCCCTTGCTATCCCCATGCTAGATGCTGTCATCACTCTGAAAAGCACCGAAAATCAACAAGACTTAATCATCAATAGACCGACATCAGGACTATCTCTACAGGGAAGTCTGCGGGTTCCAGGAGACAAATCCATCTCCCATCGTGCTTTAATGTTAGGCGCACTGGCCCAAGGAGAAACCCAAATTCAAGGACTACTCTTAGGAGAAGATCCCCGCAGCACAGCTAGCTGTTTTCGGACGATGGGTGCAGAAATTTCTGAACTGAATACAGAACACGTCATAGTCAAAGGGATAGGACTGGGACAGTTACAAGAACCAGCAGATGTCTTAAATGCTGGAAACTCTGGGACAACTCTGCGACTGATGCTAGGAATTATTGCTTCTCACCCAGGACGCTTTTTCACAGTCACAGGTGATAGTTCCCTGCGATCGCGTCCCATGTCTCGCGTCGTCAAACCCTTACAACAAATGGGTGCTAACATTTGGGGGCGCCAGAGTAACTCTCTCGCACCCTTAGCAATTCAAGGACAACAGCTCAAACCTATACACTACCACTCCCCGATCGCCTCAGCACAAGTCAAATCCTGTATCCTCCTAGCTGGTTTAATGGTAGAAGGAGAAACTACCGTTACTGAACCTGCACTTTCCCGTGACCATAGTGAACGGATGTTGCAAGCTTTTGGGGCAAAACTTAACATTGACCCCGAAACCCACAGCGTTACTGTAACAGGTAGAGCCTGTCTGCAAGGACAAACTGTTATTGTTCCTGGTGATATCAGTTCAGCCGCTTTTTGGTTAGTTGCTGGTGCAATTGTACCGGGTTCTGAATTGTTGATTGAAAATGTTGGAGTTAACCCTACTCGCACTGGAATTTTAGAAGCATTAGCGATGATGGGTGCTGATATTGAGTTGGAAAATCAGCGAGTTGTTGCGGGGGAACCTGTAGCAGATTTACGGGTACGACATGGACAGCTAAAAGGATGTGAAATTGCGGGAAATTTGATTCCCAGATTGATTGATGAGATTCCAATTTTGGCAGTTGCAGCGATTTTTGCCCAAGGAAAAACTGTAATTCGGGATGCGGAGGAATTGCGAGTTAAAGAGAGCGATAGGATTGCGGTTGTGGCTTCCCAATTGAATCGCATGGGTGCAAGTATTACGGAATTACCGGATGGTTTGGAAATTACAGGTGGTACAGCTTTGACAGGTACTGATGTTGATAGTCATACTGATCATCGGATTGCGATGAGTTTAGCAGTTGCTGCTCTTAATGCTACTGGTACAACTACTATTCATGGTGCTGAGGCTGCAGCTATTTCTTATCCTGATTTTACGACTACTTTGCAGCGGCTTTGTGGTTAGGGCGTGTTTTCAAACCTTCGGAGGGCGTTAGCGGAGCGTTAGTTATCGCCAGTAAGGGCGAAGCACTTGCGTATTTATCTTATTGGTAAATACCCAAATATCTCGGCGCAAGTGCTGACGCTCCTTACGTCGCTATCGCTTCGCTAACGCCCCTACAGCAAATTTTGGGCTTTGAAAACACTTTTTAGGGGGTAAAGGAAGTACTTTCTTAGCAACCTTACCCGCTTTTGTAAATCAGAACTTTGGCAAAGTTTATTCGTGAGTTGTTCCATCTGGCATAATTGCGCCAGTAAGCTTTGCGTTATCCAGGTTTGCGCCAGCCAAGTTAGGTTTGCTCCTTGTAAGTTCGCTTCACTCAGGTCTACGCCATTAAGTTGAGTACCAGCCAAGTTAGCATTTTGCAGCAATTCGCCTGGAGCAATCAAATAAGCACCAGCTTCAGCCGCATCAAAATCTTTGGGAAATATAGTTTCTGTACTGTAATAAGCTTGGCTTAGGTTAGCTCCCTCAAGGTTTGCTCCTTATCTTGAATCCTTCATCACTGAAAACTGTAACACTTCCCTCCTCTTGAACTACTGAATCAACTTCATCTATCTCAATTTCCTCAACTTCAACTGAGCTAATATTTTTGATATCATTCAAGCCATTGCTCAAAGTTTGTTGCTTTTGGAAAAGCAGTTTCAGGTTGTTGAATTCCTCTGTTAATTCATTTAACTGGCGCTTCACCCCTACCGCATATTTTGCTGTAATATTTTGTCGATCCTCAAGCTCGACAATCCTTGAAGCTAGAGAGAGCTAAATCTTTTTCTGCGTCAGCCATATGCATTTCTCGGTAGGTCAATATCCAAGGTTTACCTTTTCTATAGCAATCCTAAATGATTCGTGAAGAGAAGAGCCCCGACTTCTTGGAGAAGTCGGGGCTCTGAGACGCTGACACTAAAAAAGAAAACATAAATTCAGCCTGGGTCGAGAGGCTTTGTTCCTGTGGTTCCGCGACTTCAGTCGTTAGGCATTTTTAATACCGATTATGAGGTGCATCAAAATCAAGAATTGGCCCCTTGGGAACAATTCCATATGGGTTAACATTCGGATGACTCTTGTAGTAATGCAACTTGATATGTTCAAGATTGCAAGTTTCCTTAACCCCTGGCTGCTGATATAAATCTTTCAGATAATTCCAGAGATTTGGATATTCATAAATATGCCGCAAATTGCACTTAAAATGCACATAATAAACAGCATCAAAGCGAAACAAAGTTGTGAACATACACCAATCAGCTTCAGTAATGCGAATCGCCACAAAGATAGCGCTGCTTACTCAGAATTCCTTCCCAATAATCTAACGCTTCAAATAAATCCGTTACCCCTTCCTCATAAGCTTCTTGAGTAGTAGCAAATCCCGCTCGGTAAACACCATTGTTGATTGGCTGGTAAATCGCATCAATCGTCTTTCTCAATAGTTTCCTGCAAATCCTGCGGGTAAAAATTCACATCAGACTTGACAAATTCAACAAATTCTGTATCTAAAATATGAATAATATTTCGGGATTCATTGTTGACGATTTTTCCAGTTTGCTTATCCCAGAGAATTGGAACCGTCACTCGTCCAGTAAATTTTGAGTCAGCTTTCAGGTAAACATCCCGAAGGTATTGTGTCCCATTCACAGTATCAGGAATCGAGCCAGGGAAATCTGAAAAAGCCCAACCTTCTTCACCCATAATTGGATCGACAACAGATAAACTAATCACATCCTCTAAACCCTTCAACTTCCGCATAATTGCGGTGCGATGTGCCCAAGGACAAGCCCAACTGATATAGAGATGATAGCGGTTTGGTTCAGCTTTGAAGCCACTGGAACCGTCAGCAGTTATGCGATAGCGAAACGTCGTTGATGGTCGGATAAATTTTCCTTGCGCGTCTTCTTGTTCGCGTTTGGATACCCACTTTCCCTCAATTAGTTGACCTAATGCCATAATTTTCTCTCCCATTATTAATGTCGGATTGGCTATCTAGCCTGTGATCCTTAGAAGGGCGTTAGCGAAGCGATAGCGAGTCTTCAGAGCGTCAGCATTTGCGTATAAAAATCTGGATTTCACCGATAAATCCGGGCGCAAATGCTGACGCTCCTTACGTCGCTATCGCCCCTACAGAGGCATTTCAACTTTTGCAATCTTGTCTATTAGTCAAATGACCAATCACAAATTACTCTGGTGCGCTGAGAATTTTTGGTACTTTGAAGAAATCGCCATCCTGATCCGGTGCTTCCCTAAGAAGCGCTTCCCGATCAGGGTAGGGTTGCAGTTGATCTGGTCTGGTTACATTACTAACATCAATTGCCCGTGTAGTTGGCGGTACATTATCAGTATCTAATTCACTCAGTTGTTCAAAATACTCCAAAATATTATTCATCTGAGTAGCAAATTGCTCTTCTTCTTCCCCTGTCATTTCTAAACGGGCAAGATTAGCAACTTTGCGAACTTGTTCGCGGTCAATCATGGGTTTTGTCAGTGGTCAGTTGTCAGTGGTCAGTTGTCAGTGGTTAGTTGTTAGTTGTTAGTTGTCAGTTGTTATTTGTCAGTGGTCATTGGTAATTAGTTAAAAACACTCGGACAAATGACAAACAACAAATAACCAACAACAAATAACTTAAAAGTAGATATCCATTTTCGAGCGACCTGTAGTTTTCAGCCAGTTTTGTGCCTCAATGTAGTTATTTGGGGCTAGGCGAATCGCTCTTTGCCAATATTCTGCTGCTTGAGTATACAAAGTTTCAGCAGGTTCGTCGTTTCCAGCTTCTTTTTCGCGATCGCCCAGGTAGTGATAAATTACGGCAATATTATTGAGAGCTTGAGGGAGACGGGGGTTGAATTCAATAGCCTGATGATAAAGTTCTAAAGCTTGCTCATGGTCACCGTTACTGGCGTAAATCAGCCCCATGTTGTACAAGATATAGCTACGGTCGTAGGGGTCTTCTTCTAGGGTCAG
>JAYFMV010000001.1:0-193978 GCA_042408245.1 Potamolinea sp. | reverse complement strand
GTAGCAATCCCTACGAAGAACGCCTAGAAAAAATGATGGAGTCCCTGAGAACTTCAACTCAGGAAAACAGCACTAAACTAGAGAGCATTGCTGGAGAATTAAGAGAAAAAATTGGCACCCTACGGCTTCTTCCCCTATCCACCATATTTCAATTGTTTCCCCGGATGGTGCGAGATTTAGCCAGACAACAATCAAAAGAAGTGGAATTAATTATTGAAGGAGGAGAAACAACCGCAGACAAACGCATTCTTGAAGAAATCAAAGACTCCTTAATGCATATGATTCGTAATGCGATCGATCATGGCATTGAGACTCCTGAAGAACGAGAAAAACTTGGCAAACCTCCCGTTGCAACTATTTGGCTTAGGGGCTACCAAAATGCCAACAACATTGTAATTGAAGTCGCCGATGATGGGCGAGGGTTAGACAGCGAAAAGATTAAACAAACCGCTATCAAACGTAAACTATACCACCCAGAAGAACTGGCGAATATGACACCAAGCCAGATTCATTCCCTAATATTTGTTCCTGGTTTTTCAACCCGAACATTTATTACAGAAATTTCTGGTAGGGGAATTGGGTTAGATGTAGTACGCACCAACGTCGAACGCTTCAAAGGCAATATCCAGATAGAATCAACCCCTGGTCAAGGATGCTCTTTTCGCTTACAGTTAGGCACAACTTTAGCAACTCTCAATGTACTGCTCTTAGAGGTTCAAGGGATTGTTCATGCTTTACCAATCGAGTTTGTGCAAACGTCTTTACTTGTCCTGCAAGATGAAATTTCGACTATTGAGGGTAGAGAAAGCATTAGCTTCGACGGTAAAAATATTTCTGTTGCTAATCTAGCGGATTTGTTGGAACTTTCCAACTCTTCTGTTTATCTCTCCAATGCCAAGGTTGAACAACAAAAAAATGCTCTGCGATCTTGCATTTTGTTGAAGGTGGGAGACGAACAATTTGGATTCTTTGTGGATCGCCTTTTGGACACTCAAGAAGTGGTAATAAAACCCCAGAGTCAGTTATTGAAGCGGGTGCGTAATGTTACGGGAGCAACCATTCTCGCTTCAGGGGAAGTTTGCATGATTCTTAATCCCCCAGATTTGCTCAAATCATTGCAACATACCACATCAGTAGTCTCAATCAAATCCAGGGAAACAGTTAAAAGGAAGTCAGTCATTCTTTTAGTAGAAGACTCCATACCCGTTCGCACCCAAGAAAAACGACTCTTAGAAAAAGCGGGGTATGAAGTAGTGATAGCTGTAGATGGATTAGATGGCTATAACCAACTAAAAACTCGTAACTTTGATGCGGTAATATCTGATGTGGAAATGCCTAATTTAGACGGTTTTTCCCTAACGGCTAAGATTCGTCAGAATCAAAAATATGATGAATTGCCGATAATTTTGGTAACCACGCTTGCTGGTGATGAAGATAAAAAAAGGGGGGCTGATGCAGGGGCTGATGCTTACATTATCAAAGGGAAGTTTAATCAAGCTTTTCTCTTGGAAACATTAGGAAGACTTGTTTAAGTGTTTGACCAACAATAACTAATAAACAATGAATAATAACCAATGCCCATCAAAGTTTTGTTAGTTGAAGATTCACGGATTACTTTAGTAATTTTAAAAAGGATTCTGAACACATCACCGCAGATTGAAGTGGTAGGAGAAGCTCGCACTGGCTTAGAAGCTTTGGCACTGATTCCCAAAGTTCAGCCAGATGTCATTTGTACAGACCTCCATATGCCCCAGATGAATGGTTTGGAGCTTACATCTGAAGTCATGGCGCTCTATCCTAGACCAATTTTAGTGATTAGCAATTCAGTACAAGAAGAAGATACTCATCATGTTTTTCAGCTTTTAGATGCAGGGGCGATAGATATTTTTCCTAAGCCACGTGCCGGGTTAGTAACTGATAATGAGTCGCTCAACCAGGAGTTAATTAATAAGATTAAAATACTGTCTGGAGTAAAGGTATTAACTAAGAAGCGAAAGTACGTTTCCCAAACAAAAAGCTTGGAGATAGGAAAGTTTTTCCCTTACTCTTTCAACTCCTACCCTAAGCCGAAAGTAGTCGTAATTGGTGCATCTACAGGCGGTCCCCAAGCCCTACAGGAACTATTTTCTCAGCTACCATCCGATTTTCCTGTGCCGATAATTTGCGTACAACACATTTGTTTAGGTTTTTTGCAGGGATTAATTGATTGGTTAGCCACCAGTTGTCAGTTGCCAATTCAAATTGCTCAGCCAGGAAATATGCCCAAACCAGGAAATATTTATTTCCCACAAGAACAGCAGCATTTAGAATTGGATGGTCAGGGTAGATTTATCTGCTCTAATGCACCGCCTTGGGCAGGACATCGCCCTTCTGTAACAGTTACATTTAATTCTGTAGCCAAATTATATGGCAAGGCAACGTTGGGAATCTTGTTGACTGGTATGGGTAGAGATGGAGCCCAAGGAATGCAGGAAATTGCTCAAGCTGGCGGCTTTACTATCGCTCAAGATGAAGCCACTTCCGTAATATTTGGAATGCCTAAAGAAGCGATTAATTTAGGAGCAGCAAAACAAATTTTACCAATTCAAGCAATAGCACCGATGCTGTTGGAAATTTTCCAAAAACAGTCCTCTTGGTCTTAGTAAAGATAACCCGGAGATTAAGATGTCGAATTCAGAATCTTTAAGTGTAGAGCTAAGACAGGATTTTATTCAGTTAATTGCCAAGCATACCGGATTAAAGGTTAGAGAGCGAGAGCAAGCAACTTTATGCGAAAAAATATTTTTAAGGATGAAAGCTCTCAAATTATCTCTTCCAGAAAATTACTATCAACTTTTAGAGTCTGCTACTCTTGATAGCAATCAAGAATGGCAAAAATTCGTGGTAGATATAACTAATCTCGAAAGTTATTTTTTTCGAGACCAAGGACAGTTTTTTCTGTTAAAAAATCACATTTTGCCAGAAATAATTCAACGCCAGCAACACAGCAAAACTCTTCGCATATGTAGTGCAGGTTGCTCAACTGGAGAAGAACCTTATTCTCTCGCTATTCTTCTCAAGGAAATGATTCCTGAACTAGAGCAATGGAATTTGGTACTTTTGGGTATAGATATCAATCAAGAAGCACTACAAAAAGCGAAAACAGGCATTTACAGACCTTGGTCATTTCGGAATGTTGATGAGGAAATAAAGCAGCGATATTTTCAGTTGATTAACAATCAATATCATCTAGATCAGCAAATTAAGGAAATGCTTAACTTTCAGGCTTTAAATTTAGTCAAAGATTCATTTCCTCAGACAAACACTGAACTGCGAGATCTGGACTTAATTCTTTGCCGTAATGTTTTCATTTACTTTGAATCATCAGCAATAGCAAAGGTTTTAGATAAGTTTTACCAGACCCTCCAACCTGGCGGATATTTAATCACAGGACATGCTGAACTTTCTGAGCAGAATTTAAGCAAATTTCAGACGAAAGTCTTTCCAGAATCCCTAGTCTATCAGCGTCAGGTAGATAATTTAGATGACATACCTCAGCTATCTCAGCCTAATGATTATCTTCCCCTAGAGTACTTATCATTGGCAGAGAATGAGAACAATTTCGACAAAACAAATATTAGCTTACATCAAGTAGCTCTGAATCTCCTGAAGCAATTACCTCCTGAAACTAAAATACCTAAACTGGGTAATCTGACTGCTGCTGAACTAATTTTAAAAGTAGAAACAGTCCTAAAAATCATTGATAGAGAAATCCCATGAAAAAGCATGACCATCTCATATTTAGCTTGAATGACACTCTGTATGGCATTAGCACAGTTTACGTCGAAGATATTTTTGATCTACCAGAGTTGACACCGATTCCAGATGCTCCTCGTGACATTATTGGCCTTGCTAATTTTCGGGGAGATCTTTTGCCAGTCATGGCTCTTAATCTCAGTTTTGGCTGTCAATCACCAGACTATCAATTGACAGATATTGTAGTGATTTTAAGGTGGGAAGGATTGCGAGTAGGCATTATTGTTAATCAAGTCCATGAACCGAGAGAAATATCCCCGGAGGAAATTACTACTGCACTTTCTGATCAGCGAGGTTTGGCGATAGTTGAGCAGAAAAAAAATCTGGCTGGTATTGCTAAAATGGCAGGAGATATTTTAATTTTAAGCAATCCAGAAAAATTGTTCCGCCATGTAGAAATCCCACAGTTAACTTCTGTTGAAGTCTCCCTAAAAAAGGAAATTCAGGATAGTAATAATCCCGGCAAATTTACCGCAAATTCATCTAAATTATTATTGGAAAAACAATCTGCTTTTTGCCCAAATGCTACCCAGGAAGAAAGAGCAATTTTTCGGCAACGAGCTGAAAATCTCAAGTTCTCGGTAGAAAATCAGAATTCAGCAAGTTTCAAACCGATAGCAGTAATTGCTTTAAATGGTGAACTTTTTGGCATTGATTTAGCAATGGTGCGGGAGTTTACTGATATCCCTAAAATAACTCCCATTCCCTGTTGTCCGACGCAGATTATCGGCAATACGAATCTGCGAGGTGAGATTCTTACTTTAGTTGATCTGCGCAGCTTTTTGAATCTGCAGTTCAAGGGTATAACTGATACTGCTAAAGTAATGGTTGTGGAAGTTGAGGGCATAGTTGCTGGTGTAATGGTGGAAGCAGTTTATGATGTGATGTTCTTCCTCAATCCACTAGAAATAATGGCGGTGTCTACTAATAGCCATGCAATTAATAATCAATACCTTCAAGGGGTTGCGTCGTATCAGGAAAAAATGATGAGTCTTCTGGATTTACCCAAAATTTTCCTGTATGGCGGTCTAATCGTTGATGAGGCGATTTGATTAACTAATTAAAGGACATTAAACAGCAAATTTAATATAATTGAAATTAGATTGACCAAAAAGTCTTGATACATCAAGCAACTTCAAGCATATGAAACTACCTCTTGTTCTTATCTCAGTGACACTTTTTGTTGCTCCAGTATTTGCTCAAGAAAGTATACCTAATCGTCTGATTGATTACAGCGAGTTTAAGAAAATAGTCGTTCAGTCTTCGCAAGAACGAGAATCAAGACGACTAACCGAAGAACAGTTTATAGCTATGATGAATAAAGGCGACGTTGTATTGCTTGATGCACGCAGCGCATCTAGGTACGCTATGCGTCATATCAAAGGAGCTAAAAACCTACCATTTACAGAATTTACAGAAAGCTCTCTTGCCTCCGTAGTTCCTAACAAGAATTCCCAGATATTAATCTATTGCAATAACAATTTTGAAGGAAGTCCTGCTGCATTTGCTGCTAAAGCACCTGCGGCTTCTCTCAACCTTGCCACATACACTTCTTTGAAAGCCTACGGATACAATAACATTTATGAGCTAGGCCCACTGCTGAACATATCAACGACAAAGATTTCCTTTGAAGGAACAGAAATCAGTAAAAGTAAAATGAAGTCTCGCTGAACTGATTAATTTTGGTCAACGATTCGAGTCTAGCTGTGCTTGGAGCGCTGACAGTATCCTCATAACTCAAGATACTTCAGAACCAATTTCTATAGTTGTTGAACCTAGTCCACGAGCTACTCCTCAAGCAACCTTGATCCAAAAGCCAAAACCACAGCTAAGACAAGTTAACCCTAATACTAAGGCACGGGAATCCCAAGCTGGTAATTGCGAGTGTTCTTACGATACAGATAGTATAGGACGTTCTTGTGGAGGGCGATCTGCTTACTCAAAGCAAAATAGCCGGGGCCAATTTGTTATGAGAAAGATCGGCTTTAGATAGCATAGAATTATAAATTCAAGTCTGGTTAAATGCCATGAACTTAGTCTTGGAAACTCAGAGATTGCTGTTAAAACCGATCTTAATGACTGAGCTTAATACGCTACACAGCATTTTTGTTGACCCATACGTTAGAAAATATTTATGCGACGATAATATCTTATCTTTGCAACAAGTTTAAGAGATGTTGTTAGAGAGTCAAAAACTATTTGATGAAAAAAGATTTGGTCTCTGGTTCATAGAGACGAAAAACGAACAAGCAATTATTGGGTTTGTTGGCTTGTGGTATTTTTTTGAGGAAAATCAGCCTCAGTTGGTTTATGCTTTGCTACCGCAAGCAAGCAAAAAAGGTTATGCAACTGAAGCTGCTAAGAAAATTTTAGAGTATGGTTTTCATGAACTCGGCTATGAATATCTTGTAGCAAGTTCTGACCAGCCTAACATTGAGTCGCACAAGGTATCAGAAAAGCTGGAAATGAAGAAAGTAGAGGAAAGAATTGTCAATGGCAACCCTATTATCTTCTTTAGAATTGAGAAAGCCTAAGCAATAATGCTGCCTAATAAACTCAGTGCAACGGAATAGGTGATGGCTTGATCTTTCCTCTACTTTTAGGGATTATTCCGCTCAGCTTTCAATAAATTTCAACGATACTCCATTCATACAGTAACGTTTACCAGTAGGCGCGGGACCGTCGTTAAATACATGGCCCAAATGACCACCACAACGATGACAATGTACTTCAACCCTGGTCATAAACAATGATTTGTCTACGGTGGTGTCGATCGCCTCTTCCAGTGGGTCGAAAAAACTAGGCCAACCTGTCCCACTGTTGAATTTAGTATCCGATGAAAAAAGCGGTAGCCCACAGCCCGAACAGACATAAGTTCCCTTACCATATTGCTTATCCAGTGAACTGGTGTGAGCGCGTTCTGTCCCGTGTTTACGTAGTACCTGAAACTGTTCTGGCGTCAATTCTTTGCGCCACTCTTCTTCAGTTTTGGTAATTTCAAATTCACTGTTAGATGTTGCCATGACTTTTGTTCTCTTAAGTAAAAAAGGTGATAAACAAGCTGCACCCACTATTACTGCACCAGCCTGTAAAAGATGCCGCTTCTTCATAATCTATCATTCAGTTGTCAATAAACCAGCCAATCAGATTGTAAAAGAAATTACTTGATTTGGTAACTAGAATGAGCAAGAAAATTTCCTCCCTCTGTTTCGGGGGGATTGTTAGCGAAGCGGCACGAAGTGCGGGGGGTCAATTCGACTTTTGGAATTTTCTCTATTGAGAGTGGTGAGACTCGCGTTGACGTTGTATTAAACGCAAAAAAAGGCGGGGAAATTCCCACCTCTTGTTCAATCTATCTGACGCAATTACATCATTTCGACACGAACTTTCATGTTTTCACCCGATAGCTTACCATCTGGCTGAATTGATTCTCCTTCAATAAAGGAACGCAACATCCAAGCCATTTGTTCGTGCTGTTCCATCAATCCAGTTAGGAAATCAGCCGTTCCTTGGTCGTGATATTTTTCACTACACTGATCTATATGTTCCCGTAAATTACGGATAACTTGCTCGTGGTCTATCACTAGATGTTCTACCATTCCATAAGCATTAGGAAGACTACCTGCATCTTCTTTGATAGAAGCATATTTCAAGAAACCTTCAGCAGTCCCGACTGGATAACCACCCAAGGTGCGAACTCTCTCAGCGATCGCATCAATATTTTCAGTCAAAGCGTTGTAATGTTCTTCCCACAAAGTATGTAGGGAACGGAATTGAGGCCCAACAACATCCCAGTGATACTTTTTGGTTTTGATTAACAGCAAATAAGCATCGGACAAATCGTGATTCAATAAGTCAGTGACGCCTTGACGCTGCTCTTCTGATAATCCTATGTTTAATTTACGCATTATTTTCTTATCTCCATAGTTTTGTTTTTCACTATATCTAGTGCAACAAATCTACACAGAATAATCATCAGCCAAATGGAAGATAACTAAGTCAGTCTTTGGTAGGAAGCTTTAATCAGACTAATTATAAAAAATCAAACTTTGTTGGTATTGCTAATTAAACTAACTTTGGCACGGTATAAAAGTTTTTCACCTTGGCGGTATCCCGTGTAACGCACTCTCACCAAATCTCCAGGTTGTGCTGTGGATTCCATCAGTTGATGTAATTGTGGATCATAAGGAATTTCTGAACCTACAGAGGCGATTTTTTCTACTCCCCATTCTTCCAATAATTGCTCTACTGGTCGCACCAAAGGTAACAATTTTACTGCTGGTAATTGCTGATTTTGTTGTGCTGCATAAGCTGCAGTTGGCCATTGCATCATCCAAGATTCTAGCACTTGCAAACTCAACTGCTGAAACTCCTGCATTAAAGTTTCTTGCTGCTGTTCTAATTGTGCTTGCAGACGCTGATATTCCTGCTGCAAATCTGGCTTTTTTTCGAGTTTAGTCCCACCAAAAATTGCTAGTAATTCAGGTAGGGAAATTTGCAGAGTTTGACTAACTTTCATCAGAGTTTCTAGCCGCATCTGCGCTACCTTTCCTTGTCGCAAATGCTGTAATTGTCGTTCCGAAACTCCAGCTTTCTTGCTAAGTGCTTTCAAGCTAGAAACACCCACTTGCTGCATTAGTTGTTGCAATTGATGGGTTAAATCTTGAGATTTTTCCTGTGTCATTTTTGCTTGGTCATTAGTAATTGTTTGTTGGTTGTTGGTAATTGATCATTGCTTCTCGGTCATTGACAGCAAGGGCGTAGCAAAAGCGATTGTTAAATTGTCGTTATATCCAAACATTTTGGCGCTTTCTTCTACGCCCATACGCAAACAACAAACAACAAACAACAAACAACAAACAACAAACAACAAACAACAAACAATGCCCTTTACTCTTCCAACAAACTTCTCAACATCCAAGCAGTCTTTTCATGTACTTGTAAACGTTGAGTTAATAAATCTGCTGTCGGTTCGTCATTTGCTTCATCAGCAATTGGAAAAATTGAACGAGCAGTTCTTGCTACTGATTCTTGTCCTGCAACTAACAAGCGAATCATTTCATCTGCTTTTGGAACACCAGAAGTTTCTTCAATTGAGCTTAGTTTGCTAAACTCACTGTAAGTACCAGGAGCAGGAAAACCTAACGCACGAATACGTTCTGCAATTAAATCAACTGCTAAAGCTAATTCCGTATATTGTGTCTCGAACATTAAATGCAAAGTTTGGAACATTGGCCCGGTAACGTTCCAGTGGAAGTTGTGCGTTTTCAGGTAAAGCGTATATGTATCAGCCAAAAGACGAGAAAGTCCTTCGGCAATTTCTTTGCGATCGCTTTCTCCAATTCCAATATCAACTTTCATCGCTTTGTCGCTTTTTTTAGATGCCATAAAATCCTCGTAATTTATTAGAAAAATTGCTCAACAATCCTCAAGCCAGATGCTTTTGCAAAACTGAGCGAGGTGCTTTTCGTACTCTACACTTAATGGTTTCTTTTCCCAAACGTTGATGAGCCTCATAGCGGTGACAACCAGAGAAACCGTAATATTGCCCATCTACTTCTAACACATCGATGGGTTCGTGCAATCCCTCTTCCTGAATCGATTCCATCAGGGCCTTTACCTTATTTTGGTCATTGACTCGTAAGAGGGGACGACGAATCTGCGCCACAGGAATTTCCCTTATATCTACCATGTAGTGAGTGACTAGCTTTGAATCTCTATATATAAATCATAATCGTCATGACTTCGGATTGCCAGCTTTAACTGTCAGCCCCTCAGATCCCCGACTTCTTGGAGAAGTCGGGGATCTTGGTACTTTCACTAAGAAGAGATCTTCGCTCTTCATAAGTCCTGAGCCATTGGATAACGACGTTAAACTAGACATTAGCCCTTAAAACCCCAACTTATGCAATCTGACAGCAAAGGTTTTGTTTACCCATCCAGCCAGAAAGTTGACCAAATTGATGACTACCACGGAGTCAAAGTACAAGACCCCTACAGATGGCTAGAAGATCCAGATTCAGAGGAAACCAAAGCTTGGATAGAAGCGCAGAACAAAGTCACCTTTGGCTATCTCGAAGAAATTCCAGTTCGGGAACAGATAAAAGAGCGTGTAACTAAGTTGTGGAATTACGAAAAATATGGGATTCCTTTTAAAGAAGGAGAGCGTTACTTCTACTTCAAAAACGATGGACTGCAAAATCAAAGCGTCCTTTATACCTTAACCTCCCTCGACGCTGAACCAACAGTATTATTAGACCCCAACACCCTTTCAGGAGATGGCACAATTGCCTTATCTGACTTGACAATCAGTGAAGATGGGAAACTGATGGCTTATGGTTTATCTACCTCTGGTTCTGACTGGAAAGAGTGGAAAGTCCGCGAAATTGAAAAAGGGAAAGATCGGGAAGATCATATTAAGTGGGTAAAGTTTTCTGGTGCTTCTTGGACTCATGACAGTAAAGGCTTCTTCTATAGCCGATACGACGAACCAAACGAGGCTACAAAATTAGAAGATATTAACTATTACCACAAACTCTACTATCACCAACTTGGTACACCACAGTCAGAAGATATCCTAATTTATCATCGCCCCGACGAGAAAGAATGGATGTTTGGTGCTGGTGTTACAGAAGACGGTCGTTACTTGATTATTTCTATTAGCCGAGGGGCTGACCCAAAAAACCTAATTTTCTACAAAGATTTGCAGACACCAGATGCGCCAATTGTGGAATTAATTAGCGAATTTGAGGCTAGCTATAGCTTTATTGATAATGATGGCTCTCTCTTCTGGGTAAGCACAGATTTAGATGCACCTCGCGGTCGTTTGATTGCCATAGATATTAACAAACCCCCCTCACCCTCCCTTGCTAAGGGGGGGATTCAGGGGGGGTGGAAAGAAATACTTCCTCAAGCTGAAGAAACCCTAGAAAGGGTCGGTATACTTAATAACCAGTTTGTGGCAGATTACCTAAAAGATGCCCGTTCATCAATCAAGATTTTTGATTTGAATGGTTCCTTCGTCAGAGAAGTTGAATTACCTGGGATTGGTTCTGCTGGTGGGTTTGGTGGCAAACGCTATGATACAGAAACTTTCTATGCATTCACCGGTTTCACCACACCAGCAACAATCTATCGCTACAACATGGTAACTGGGGAAAATACAATATTTCGACAGCCGAATGTTGACTTCAATCCGGCTGAATATGAGACAAAACAAGTCTTTTACAACAGCAAAGATGGGACTCAGATACCGATGTTTATCACCCATAAAAAAGGGTTGTCGTTAGATGGAAATAACCCAACTTACCTCTACGGTTACGGCGGTTTTAATGTCTCATTAACACCCAGTTTTTCTGTTAGCAGATTGGTGTGGATGGAAATGGGAGGAGTGTATGCGGTACCGAATCTGCGCGGTGGTGGTGAATATGGAGAAGAATGGCATCAAGCAGGAACGAAGCTGAATAAACAGAATGTGTTTGATGATTTCATTGCTGCTGCTGAGTGGTTAATTGAAAATAAGTATACGAAACCAGAAAAATTAGCGATCGCTGGTGGTAGTAATGGTGGTTTATTGGTGGGTGCTTGTATGACTCAGCGTCCCGAATTGTTTGCTGCTGCAATCCCAGCCGTGGGAGTATTAGATATGCTACGTTTTCACAAGTTTACGATTGGTTGGGCTTGGTGTTCTGATTATGGTTCCCCTGAAAATGAGGAGGAATTTAAGGCTTTATATGCTTACTCACCGTTGCATAATTTGAAACCGGGAACATCTTATCCTGCGACGATGATTACAACAGCAGATCATGATGATCGTGTAGTTCCTGCTCATAGTTTCAAATTTGCCGCTGCTTTGCAAGAAGCCCATGAAGGTGAGAAACCAGTGTTAATCAGAATTGAGACTAAAGCAGGACATGGTGCTGGCAAACCCACGGCTAAGATTATTGAAGAAATTGCTGATGAATGGGCACATTTAGTGCGATCGCTTGAAATGATAAGTACGGGAGTGTTTACAAAATCCACCCCTACCAACTGACAACAAGGGCGTAGAAGAGTGCGTTTTTTAATTGTCTTTTTGACCTATATATTTCGGTGCTTTCAAAGGTGATCCCCTACCGTACGGGCGGGTTTTGTAAACCAGCCCCTACCGTACGGGCGGGTTTTGTAAACCAGCCCCTACCAACTGACAACTAACGCCCTAAATCTGCCTTTCGGAATCAGGGCGGTTTTTATTTTTTTCCCCACACCAATTTTCTTTCCTGATACCCACTCCATAAGCTTGTAGTAAGTAATTTAGTTCTCCTGAATCTAGCTTTGACTACAGCATCTCTAGACTACAAACATATTTTATTAGGGGTAATTAACCTGATTTTATCTGAAAAAAACTGAGATAATTTCAACGAAATACTCTAACAGATTAACTCTATTTTTTTGCAATAACAGCTACGCTTTTATTTTAACAGAACAAGAGCGACTAACTAAAGAGGTGCAAAAAAACATAACAAATATTTAAGTAAAAATGCGTAGTTTAAACCAGTGAAAATGCGGATGTGCAGTCAAAAAAAAGTCTTTACTCTTAGATAAAAGGTGATTTTTATGGGTCGCTCTGCTTTAGGTGACGGTTAGTTTCATACCCAAAAAATAACAATTATGTTCTCTGAAAAAAGCACGTTTCTAAGCAATTCTTATACTCAAAATGCCTTGCAGCAAATGGGTATTAAACGACCAAACTGGAAAACATTTATCGCCTCTGCTTCCAAGGAAGTAAAGCTACCGCGCCAGGTTTTATGGGAGACTTGGACTAAGTTGGAGGATTGGTCGCATTGGTCTAATCCTCTGCACGTAGCGACTCGCTGGGTTGGCGAACCGGGATGGAAAGTGGGCGCTCAATTTGAACAAGACCTCAATCTTGGCTATCCCCTGAACACAAAAACATCAGTAGAAACAGTGGGAGGAATTGTTCCAGGAGAAAGCGTTAATTGGTGGAAAGAGGAAGATGGGATAAAGTACCATTATTTCTGGTTATTTGAGGATTTACCAACAGGTGAGACACGGATAACAATTACAGCAATATTTCATGGCAAAGCAATCGGATATTGCAAACCATTAGTGGATTACATCTGGCAAAAAATGTTTGAAGCGACGCTTGATGGGCTAATTCAGCAAGCGCGAACACCGAAAATACAAGGTAGCAAGATGATCTGGATTTATCCTGAGACTCGGCAAAAGGTGAATATCAGCTAAATTTTCGACTTTATACCAAATTGCTGGCAAGCATCCAATGTAGCACAGGCATCTTGCCTGTGATTCCCCAAGCAAGATGCTTGCGCTACTATAAAGCCCCGACTTCTCCAAACATCCGGGGCTTTATAATTGTAAGTAAAACCTTAGCCATGATGCAGCAGGAATTGAGGACGGTTTTAATCGTTGAGGATTCTACCGAAGACCGAGAAACTTATCGCCGCTATTTACTCAAAGATCAGCGATACAGTTATCAAATCTTGGAAACGGAATCTGGAAAAAAGGGTTTGCAATTGTGCTTAACTACCAAACCTGATGTAATTTTACTGGATTACTTTCTGCCAGATTTGGATGGACTAGAGTTTCTGGCGGAATTAAACACAAGAAACCAACAAACTGACTTGCCAGTAATAATGTTGACAGGTCAGGGAAATGAATCTGTAGCTGTCGCTGCGATGAAAAACGGCGCAGCAGATTATCTAATTAAGCGACAGATCACCCCAGAAATCCTCAATCATACTGTCCACAGTGTACTGGAACGGAAGCATCTAAGTCCACAGTTGGCCCAAAGCCAAGAACGACAAAAGTTGACAGCGACGATCGCTCTTTCTATTCGCCAATTCCTCAACTTAGACGATATTCTTAACACCACCGTCACCCAAGTACAGCAACTGTTGAAGTGCGATCGCGTAGTCATCTATCAGTTTGCGACCGATATGAGTGGCAAAATTGTCGCGGAATCTGTAGCGACTGGTTGGAGTTCCACCCTCAATACTCAAATTATTGATACTTGCTTTCAGAGGGGAGCGGGAGAGGATTATCGTCAAGGCAAAAAGCGAGCAATTGCTAATATCTACGAAGCAGGTTTAAGTGATTGCCATATTCAGTTGTTGGAACAATTTCAGATTAAAGCAAATTTGGTTGTCCCAATTTTGTTAAGAACACAAAATGCTGACCTCTCCCCCAACCCCTCTCCTAAGAGGAGAGGGGAGTCTGACTCCCCCCTTCCCTCAGAGGGAAGGGGGGCCGGGGGGGTTAGGTCAGTCGAAGAATCCCAACTTAGGAGAGGGGAGTCTGACTCCCCCCTTCCCTCAGAGGGAAGGGGGGCCGGGGGGGTTAGGTCAGTCGAAAAATCCCAACTTAGGAGAGGGGAGTCAGACTCTCCCCTTCCCTCAGAGGGAAGGGAGGCCGGGGGGGTTAGGTCAGTCGAAGAATCCCAACTCTGGGGATTATTAATTGCCCATCAATGTTCCGATTTTCGCCAGTGGCACAATGAGCAACTAAACTTGCTTGATGAACTCGCTGTCCAAATCGAAATTTCACTTCAGAAATCGCAACTTTTTCATCAATTGCAACAAGAAATCGAAAATTATAAGCAAACTGAACAACTACAGAAAAAGCAAAAACAAGTGTTGGAAATGATCGCCACTGGTGCATCACTTTCCCAAATTCTCGACACCTTAGCCCGAAACCTTGAGAAACACTCCAAGGAAATGCTGTGCTCAATCTTGTTGGTTGACACTAATGGCAAAAAACTGCGACATGGTGCGGCACCGTCGCTCTCAGAGGACTACAATCAAACAGTTGACGGAATTGCCATTGCCTACGGCGTTGGTTCCTGTGGTACTGCAGCTTATTTAGGTCAACCTGTGATTGTTTCTGATATTGCCAATGATCCCCTGTGGACAAATTTCCGCGACCTAGCCCTAAGCTACAATCTAGCTGCTTGTTGGTCTTGGCCGATCCTTTCTAGTAGCGGTAAGATACTGGGTACACTTGCCATCTACTACCGTCAACCTCGCACTCCCACTACAAAAGACCTGCAACTAATTGAAGCATCAGCTCACATGGCTGCGATCGCCATTGAGCAAACACTTGCTAAAGCCGCTCTGAAAAAAAGTGAGCAGCACTATAAGATTTTGGCAGAAATGTCTCCCGTTGGCATCTTCAACACTGATGCTCAAGGGAACTGCTTGTATGTCAACCAGGAATGGTGTTCAATTGCTGGATTCACCCAACAGGAAGCCTTGGGAACTGGTTGGTCAAATGCCATCCATCCCGATGACAGAGAGCGTGTCTTTAAGGAATGGTATCAGGCTGCTTTAAATAACTTGCCATTTTCTTCAGAGTATCGATTTCAAAATCATCAGGGTGTGACGACTTGGGTACTCGGAAAAGCCACGGCGGTCAGGAGTGATAATCAGGAAATTATCGGCTATGTCGGGACAATTACTGATATTAGCGATCGCAAAGAAATCGAGTCAGAATTAGAACAGCGAGTGCTAGAACGGACAGTTCAGTTACTCACTTCCGAAGTCAAATTTCGCGCCATTTTTAACCAAACTTTCCAATTCATCAGCTTACTAGAAGTGGACGGGACGATTATTGAAATTAACCAAACTGCGTTGGATTTTGGCGGAGTATCCCTTGCAGATTGTGTGGGGAAGCCATTGTGGGAAACTCCTTGGTGGAGAATTTCTACCCAAACCCAGGAGCAACTAAAACAGGCGATCGCCCAAGCTGCTAGCGGTAGTTTCATTCGCTATGAAGTCGATGTTCAAGGTGCTAAGGGACAAGTCATCACTCTTGATTTTTCTTTGAAGCCTATCAAAGATGAAACTGGTCAAGTAATACTGCTGATTCCTGAAGGAAGAGACATCAGCGAACGCAAAGTTCTAGAACAAGAATTAGCCTCACGAGAGAAACTCTTGAATGCCTTTTTTGAAGCCGCAGCTTGCGCTAATGTCGGACTCTGTATCCATGATGAAGAGTTGCGATTTATTCAGCTCAATCAAACTTTAGCAGAGATTAACGGTTCTTCTATAGAAGAGCATTTAGGCAAAACACTTACAGAAGTCATCCCAGATATCGCACCATTTGTTGCTCCTATCCTAAAACAAGTGCAGACCACAGGAAAACCTATTTTAAATCGGGAAATAAGTACTGACACTCCTCAACTTCCGGGAGTAAAGCGCGACTGGTTAATTTCTTACTTTCCTATTTTTGAAGATGAATCAAAAGTTGTAGCTGTCGGCGTCATTCTTACTGAAATTACCGAACGCAAACAAGCAGAAGAAAAAATCAAAGCAGCAAATATAGATCTTGCTCGTTCCAATCAAGAACTGGAAAACTTTGCCTATGTCGCTTCTCATGATTTACAGGAACCACTGAGAAAAATCAAAAGTTTCACTGAATTGTTAGCAGGGGATTATCGAGGGCAATTAAATGAAAATGCAGATAAATACATTAATTACATTACTGATGGCACAAGCCGGATGCAAGCGCTGATTAATGACTTGTTAACTTATTCGCGGGTGGGTCGGATTGAGTTAAACAAACAGCCAACGGATTTAAATTTAGTGCTGGACGAGGTGCAAACTGATTTAAGTGTAGTAATTGCCGAAAATAACGCCATAATTACAACAACCCCACTCCCTACAGTGCAGGCAAATCCTGTACAAATGGCGCAATTGTTCCAGAATTTAATTGCCAATAGCATCAAGTTTCGCACAGAAACTTCACCAAAAATTCAGATTAACGCTCAGTTACAGCAAGAAAAATGGTTGATTTCGATCCAGGATAATGGTATTGGTATCAAGCCTGAATATAGCGAGCGAATTTTTGTAATTTTCCAACGACTACACAACCGCTCTAAATATCCGGGTACAGGAATTGGTTTAGCCATTTGTCGCAAAATTGTCGAGCGTCATGGGGGAGAGATTTGGATGAAATCTGAACTAGGAAAAGGTACAATCTTTTACTTAACCCTCCCAATTTAAATGGGAGATTCCCGACTTCTTAGAGAAGTCGGGAATCTGAGACTTTTAGCATCTCACAGCAATCTAGATTTTAAACTGAATGAAGAGTAAATCTGTTGAAGTTTTGTTAGTTGAAGATGATCCTGGGGATATCGAGCTAATGGAGATCGCCTTTCAACGATCTCAACTGCTAATTCCCTTAAAGGTGGTAAATGATGGGGAAGAGGCGATCGCTTACTTGCGCAAACAAGGAGAATATGCTAATGCAGTGGAACCAGATCTAATTTTACTTGACCTCAACCTCCCTAGACTGAATGGGCAAGAAGTGCTACAAGCTATCAAAAGTGATGAACAACTAAAACATATCCCTGTTGTCATCCTCACCACCTCCAAAGCCCAGGAAGAGGTTATGAAAAGCTACAACTTAGGGGCTAGCGCCTACATGACAAAACCTGTAGATATGGAAGGATTTTCTACCATTGTCAAGTCTTTAGACTCCTTTTGGTTTACAGTGGTCAAATTTCCCTGTCGTTACTAATTTTGCTCAATCCCCACTTCTTGAAGAAATCTAAATTCACAAAAAATTCACGATTGTTGTATATTTTTGTTGCAGTAACCCAGGCCAGCCGCTCGCGGCTGGCCTGTATTTTTTAACAATTACAAACTAGCCCTTTGTTTACCTGCAAATTTCACGTCATAATGCTTTAAGCACAGCACCAGTCAAGGAGTCAAAGTAAGCACGTGGGCATTTTAAAAATTGGAGATCAAACCATGCCCAACTCGACCGTTAAAATTCTGTTAATTGAGGACGATGAGCAGGATATCGAACTCATTGAAATTTATTTAGCCAGAGCTAAAAATTTTCCCTTTCACCTGGAAAGCGCCATGAGTGTACAGCAAGGACTCGAATATCTCAAACAGCAAGAGATCGATATCATCCTTTCTGACCTTTCCTTACCGGATGCGCAAGGACTAGACAGTTTTCAGCAAATTCATGCTCAATATCCAGAAGTCCCAATCGTCATTCTCAGTGGACTTGATGATGAAGAAACAGCAGTAACAGCCTTATCTTTGGGGGCACAAGACTACCTGATTAAAGGTAACTGCATTAATAGCTCCCAACTTGTCCGTAGCATTCGCTATGCTTTGGAGCGACAACATTTATTAGAAACAAATCAAAGAAAAAACTTAGAACTAGAAAAAGCCAAACGTGAGGCCGAAGCAGCGAACCAAGCTAAAAGTCAGTTCCTGGCAAATATGACCCACGAACTCCGCACTCCCCTCAACGCTATCCTCGGTTTTACCCAAATTCTCAGTCGCTGTGAAAACTTCAACCGTGAACAACAGGAACAATTGCAAATCATCAATCGCAGTGGAGAGCATTTACTGGGACTGATCAACGATGTTTTAGAAATGTCCAAAATCGAAGCAGGGATGGCGCAACTCAATCCCCATTGCTTTGATTTATTTCGTATGATTAATAGTCTACAAGAGATGTTGCAACTAAAAGCTACATCTAAAGGCTTGCAACTGTTTTTTGAACTTAGTCCAGACCTTCCTCAGTATATAGAAACTGACGAAAGTAAATTACGTCAGGTTTTGATTAATCTGCTTTCAAATGCTATCAAATTTACCCAAAAAGGTAGTGTCACTCTGCGTGTATCATCGGTCATTAATCAAGAAGACTACCAAACAACACAGGAAACAAAACTGATATTTGAAGTCTCGGATACTGGCGACGGTATTGCCAAAGAAGAATTAAGCAGTTTATTTGATGCTTTTGTCCAAAGCGAAACTGGTCACAAATCCCAAGAAGGAACTGGTCTAGGTTTACCCATTAGTCAATGTTTTGTTCAATTAATGGGAGGAAATATTTCTCTCGACAGTCAACTGAACAAGGGAACAGTCGTTACTTTTGATATTAGAGTAACGCTCCCTACAGGGGAGGAAGCTAATAAGTCATTGTCAAAAGGGCGGGTGATTGAGTTAGCAGCAGACCAACCTCAATATCGCCTTCTCGTGATTGAGGATAGATGGGAAAATCGCGAGTTGCTGCTTAAAATGCTCTCACCACTAGGTTTTGAGGTGTTTGAAGCTACTAATGGACAAGAAGGAATTGAGGTCTGGAAAAGTATAGAACCTCACTTGATTTTGATGGATATGCGAATGCCGGTGATGGATGGATATGAAGCCACCAAGCGCATTAGGGATTCTGTTAAAGGTCAATCTACTGTGATTATTGCCCTGACTGCTTTTGCCTTTGAAGAAAGAAAAGCTGTGATGCTCGAAGCTGGATGTGATGATTTTATTGCTAAACCTTTCCGAGAAGAGCTGTTGTTAGAAAAAATTGCTGAGCACTTGGGTGTGCGTTATCTCTATGAGTTACCTGAAATTCCTCCCCAAGAAATGCTAGCCCAAAGGAGGGCGCTAACAAGTGAAGATTTTAAGATTATGCCTGCTGAATGGAACAAACAGCTTTATCTGGCAGCCTCAACCTTCTATGAAGAAGATGTTGTTGCACTCCTTGAACAAATACCAGAAGAAAACGCTTATTTAAAATTAGCTTTAAAAGATTTAGTTTATAACTTTCGACTTGATGTAATTGCTGACTTAATTCAACTATTAGATTAGATTAAATTTTAGGAAAATTGACTTTTGCATAAATCCTTGAAGGGCGAAGCATTTGCGGATAAAAACTTGGATTTAACCGATAAATCCGGGCGCAAATGCTTCTCCCCTACACATGGGGATTACATCGTCAGCGATTGCGGATCAGTTTCAATCAATTTCGCCAAATCTTGCAAGAACGACGCAGCATCAGCACCATAGATGATACGGTGGTCACAAGTGATATTCACCTGCATTTGACGCTTTACCCCCATCAATCCGTCATCAGTTGCCACGACGCAGGGACGCGATGCGCCGATCGCCAAAATTGCTCCTTGTCCTGGGGGTAAAATAGCATCAAAATTGTTAACGCCATACATCCCCAAATTCGACAAAGTGAAGGTGCCAGAATTATATTCCTGCGGTTGCAATTGCTTGAGTCTGGAACGTTCTACCAAGTCTTTCCAGTTACGAGACAGGGAATAGATATCTACCTGGTCAGCATTTTGCAATACTGGCGTAATCAATCCTCCATCGGCCATGGCCACGGCTACAGCAACATTAATCGCACTGTGATACTGCATCCCTTGTTCTGTGTAACTAGCATTCACTTTGGGATGCTTTTGCAAAGTAACAGCTACCGCTTTGGCCAGCAGTGCTGTCATTGTCACACCCTTGGACTTGATTTTTTTGTATAAGTTATCCAGTGCGTCCGTAGTAATGGTGTAACTTACGTGGAAGATAGGTACCTGAAGGCTGGCAACCATATTCCTGACTACCGCATTTTGCAGCGTATTCAGGGGTACGACATCGCCTAAAGGTACGCCAACGGCCGCTGCTGGGGCGGGTATTGGCTTGGCTGCGGGAGCAGTTGCTGGAGTAACGGCGGGTGTTCTGGTGGGGGCTACTGGTGCGGTGGTAATGCTTCTACCCGCTGCAGCTTCTACATCTTCGGCAACGATTCGCCCATGTGGCCCACTACCTTTTAAGGTGCTTAGATCGATTCTCAGTTCCTTGGCTAACTTACGAGCGCGGGGTGAGACGATCATCCTTCCATTATTGCTGCTGTTGGTGTTACCAGCGGCAACAGGGGCTGCTTCCACAAGTTCTGGTGTTGGTGTCGTTGCTTTTTGAGCTGTCGCTTGTGCGGGTTCTTGGCTGGATTGGACAGCTTGTTGTTTAGCTGTCTCGATTTCTGCTTCCGTTTCTGCTACTAAGGCGATCGCGGCACCTACAGGGGCCGTGTCACCAGCAGCTACAGTAATTACAGCCAGATAGCCCTCATAGAAGGACTCAACATCCATATCCGCCTTATCCGACTCAACCACTACCACAGTTTCGCCTTTTTCAACTTTGTCCCCGGCAGATTTTACCCAGGAAACTATTTTGCCTTCGGTCATTGTGGAACTGAGGGCTGGCATGAAAACTTCGTGGATCATGGGGTGATATCTCTGAATGGACTTAGCTTAAGCTAGCAAGAACTTTTGCCAGATCGCATTTTATCTTGTGGAATGACTCTGTAACTATTCGAGTTGGAATCTTCCTGACGAAAAAGTACACGACTAGAATTAGGTTACAGATTAAGTTGAAATGGAGTGGAAATCTGATGACAGCTTCCTTGAAAGTTTCCCTCGTGGTGTTAGTAGGTATAGCAATTACCCTGAGTGCTTGTAATCAGATTAGCGATCGCTCGATGGCAACACCAACTATTGCTACTCCCTTTTCCCCTCAGACCAAACCTGCTGCTGCTAGTTATTCAACCGCGAGTCGCCAAAAGCAAAGCCAAGACAAACCCGCAGCTACTGAAACTACAAGGAAAGACTACAAACCAATTTCCCTAACAAAGATTGAGAAAACTGAATCGCTCACAGGTAGTGACCCAAAAGAACTCGCTCTCTCAGTATTCGGAAAAACTGAATCAGAAGGCGGTTCGCGAGACGTAACAGTAGATTATCCCCAACCAGATCAGGCAATCGTCACTATTACCCAAACTGGAGTAGCTGATGACTCAATTGCTGCGATCAGATATCGCGTTGAGTTGGTGCCAACAAACTCAGCCCCTACTGCTAAGTCCTGGAAGATAGTGTGGGCTGGCTCCCATTTTAAGTGTCAGCAAGGGCGAGGTCATCAAGATTGGTCAACTAAACTTTGTGTGTGAAGTTATTGGTTGTTGGTTGTTGGTTGTTGGTTGTTGGTTGTTTGTCCAATTACCCATTACCAATTACCCCTAAATATCACCGCGAATTTCTTCTACAATTCCATCCCGTAGCAGAATTTCCACGTTCATTTTGCGTACCAAATTATCCCCTAATTCGACGCGGAAAAAACTTTCTATTGTACCTTGACTAACCTCTTGGTCGAGTTCAAGCAACTGCACTTGTTGCAATTGCTGTAACTGCTGATTTTTTTCCTCTAGCAGTTCACTTTTCTTTTGATTGACCTGAATTTGAATACTTTCAATTTGTTGGCTGACTTGAGTACCCAGGGGTTGCAAAGTTTGCTTTTGAATTTCGGAGATCGCCCGTTGTCCCTGCATATCTAGCTGTTGCAGTTGACCGTCAATTTGATTAATTTGCCCCTGAAGTTGTTGCTGAACCTCCTCCTTCCATCGGGGGGTCACGATGGCTTTGATATTGACTGGTCGTTTCAGGAGGAGATTTGATTTAGATTCGTCCATTTTCACTCTCACAATGTAAATCTGAAAATTACAGGTTTCAAGCTTCGTACTTGAAGGGAGACTCCAAAGGATAGGGATTGGAGGTTCAGGGCGATGCGCACCTTACCTACCAACCGCTAACTTTTTTTCTCTGAATCAGCCAAACATCCCGTTTATGATATCGCGATAGCGTTCCATGACAACGTGCCGCCTGATTTTCAAAGTTTGAGTCATCATGCCATTTTCTATCGAAAACGGTTCGACAATCAGCTTGAAATAGCTAATGCGGTCATCTGGGCGATAGCCGGGGCGATTTTGTACTTCCCGGTTCAATTCGCTACGGAATAAGCTTTGAACTTCTTTACTATCCAAACTTAGAGAGTCAGTCGTCTTTTGTCCAGAGTCCTGATTTGGTAAATGTAAGTGCAGATTTTGAGATACAGCCCACTGTTGCAGGGCTTCCAGATTGGGAACAATTAAAGCACCAATCGCTCGCTGATCTTGGCCCACCAGCATAATTTGGTCTATATAAGCACTCCGCAAACAAGCATCTTCAATCGGTTGCGGCTCAATATTTTCCCCATTTGTCAGCACAATCGTATCCTTGGCCCTTCCAGTAAGCACCAAGTCATTTTGGGGAGTCACCCAACCCAAATCACCACTATCAAACCAACCTTGGGGATCAATTGCCTTAGCTGTTGCTTCCGGCTTGTTGTAATAGCCTTGCATCACCTGTGGCCCTCGAATTAGTACCAAGCCGCGCTTTCCTTGAGGGAGAGGTTTACGGGTTTCAGGATCAACAATCTGGATTTCCGTTTCAGGGAGAGGTTGTCCTGCAGAACCCCGCAAATTATGCCAAGGACGCCGAACATTGGTAACTGGAGAGGTTTCGGTCAAACCATAGCCCACCAGTATTTCTACACCAATAATCTCAAAGAATTCGTCCAAATGCTTAGCTAAGGAACCTCCACCACTGATGACTTGCTTGATTTCTCCCCCTGTTGCCTCACGGACTTTTTGATAAACTAATCTATCTGCCAGTTTGTGAACGGGCCACAGGGCTGCTGCTTGGACACTGGCATTGAGACGTTGGAACGCTGACGGATTCAGGCATTCTAAGCTCTCTCCCCGAAGCAGACGCCGCGCTTTAATGTAGCGCTGACTTAGTGAGAGGAAGTTGTTCACCAGTCGCTGCTTACTCGCTGGTTGTTCTCGGAACTGCTTTTGTACGCCTTCATAAATCGATTCCCACAGTCTGGGTACCCCCACCATCAGATTTGGCTTAAATTCTTTCAGGTCTTTCTTGACGTTGCGTAGGTTAGTGTAAATCTGCGTACAGCCTTGGGAGAGGATGTAGTACTCAGCCGATCGCTCGTAAGCGTGCCAAGTAGGGAGGATAGACAGAACGCGCTCGCCCACTTTTGGGGCTAGAACTATACCATAAGTTGTCACTTGATGCAAGAGGTTGCCATGAGTGAGCATGACGCCCTTGGGTTTACCAGTAGTGCCAGAGGTGTAGAGTAAGGTTGCTAGGGTTTGGCGGTTGTGGGTAACAGGGGTCAGTTGGTGGGATTTCCCTGCAGCCATCAACTGAGAATAGTTGAAAATTTTTAAAGTCTCGTCTACATATGGTTCTTCATCGGAGAGTAGAATCACCAGTTGAATCGGGAGCGAGTCTAGGCCAGCACTCAATTTTTTCAAGCTAGCCAGATTTTCCACTACCAGAGCAATGCTGCCACTATCTGCCAGAATATACAGCAGTTCCTCCCGTTCCGCTTGGGCGCCACGTACCACATTGGCCGCACCAGCAGTCATAATTCCCTGGTCAGCAATCAGCCAGCGGGGGCTATTGTCGGCAAAAAGAGCCACGCGAGTAGGGATGCCTTCTTGATCCAATTCTGGCACGATCCCCACGGCCTGTAAGCCAGCGGCAAATTGCTGAATCTGATGATATAACTCGGCGTAAGTAAGAACTACCTCTGGTTTAGCATGAGGGTCTTTGAGAGCGACGACTTTGGCAAATTTTTTGGCAGTCAGAGGCCAAATTTCCGGTAAGGACTGTACTGAGGAGTAATCAGTAAAACGTTTGAGATTGGCTTGTTTTTGCTCTTTCATAGGATAATTTTTCAGCATAGCTCAATCGCTAGAATGGCTAATTAATTGGTTGTGTTTTAACCTTACTCCTGTGTCGAAACAGATTTGATATCTTACAGGTACACAATTAATTCTGTCCTGATTGCGGCAATTTTCTGGATTTTGCCAGCTCAAATAGGTATAAATTAACAGTTCCTCACTCCTAAAAGCAAACCCTTAAGTGAACTCCTGTGAAACAGTATCAAAACGCCCTGCATCCTGTGAAGAGAAATTTCATCAAACCCAGCAAAATCCAGCGACTCATGCTAGTTTTGGCGCTAGGTATTGGCTCAACTGCTGTCTTAGCCGGCTGTACTGATACCCCCAAGGCTTCGACTACTCCAGATCGGTCAAGTTCCCCTGCTACCTCAAGTTCCCCTGCAACCTCAAGTTCTCCTGCAACCTCAAGTTCTCCTGCAACCTCAAGTTCTCCTGCAACTTCAAGTTCTCCTGCAACTTCAAGTTCTACACAGAGCTCAAACGTAAAAAAGGCAGAAGAAGCACTCAAGCGTCTTTACACCGAGAAAGCCGGGGTTCCCATTGATTCAGTAACTTGCCCAGAAACCGCCGAGCTTAAGCCTGGTGGAACCTTCGAGTGTCAAGCTACAGCACAAGACGTAAAATTCGGTATACAAGTCAAGATGGAAACTAAGGAGGGCAGTTTTGACTCGAAAACTAAAGGGTTATTACTCCTGTCAAAAATTGAGGATCTACTCCAGAAAACTGTTAAAGAAAAAGCGAATCTTGATGTCACGGCTAACTGCGGTGGCAAAATTAGATCGGCCAAAACAGGAGATAGTTTTACTTGTCAGGTGAAGAACAAAGAAGGTCAAGCCCGTGAAGCAACAGTTACGGTGAAAGATGAGCAAGGAAATATCAATGTCAAGCTCTAAGTAGCTAGACAAAATCAAAGGTCAGGTGGGCATTGCATAGCTTCAATACTGTTTAAGCGATAGAATCATGCGTCTTTGCCCACCCTAGAAGTTGTTTTTGTTTATTTATGTGCATCTACTTAGTTCTTTCTGTAAAATTTTTACAAGGGATAAAATTATCCTGAAACAGAATTATTACACAGCAAATCTTGTGAAAACAAACTCGATCAATTCCTGGAAAATTAAGGGACTTATCCCCCTAGTCCTGCTAAGTGTCGGAGCGACTATTCCAGCGGCTTCGGCGGCTCCCGATGATGTCAATGCCTCTAATGTCAGAAAGATGGAGCAATCACTCCAGGGTCTTTACAGGAGGCAATTAGGGCTTCCTGTAGATTCAGTTAATTGCCCAAACAATGTCAGTCTTCGGGCTGGTGCAACTTTTGAGTGCCGCGCTAGAGCGCAGGGTGTTAATTTTGGTATACAGGTCAAGATGGAAGACAGCCAAGGCAAGTTTGATTCGCGTACCAGAGGGCTCTTAGTTGTCTCAAAAATTGAAGATATAATTCAGAAAAATATTAAGGAAAAAGCAGGCATAAATGTGACAGTTAACTGCGGCAATAAACTCCGAGCTGCAGTAGCTGGGGATACTTTCAGTTGTCAGGTAAAAAATCCACAAGGTCAAACACGTAGCGCTCAAGTTACGGTGAAGGATGATCTAGGGAATATCAATGTCAAGATCTAGTTTTTGCTTTTGATTAATCTTCTCATCCTCTTCTAGGGGATGGGAATTTTCGGGCTGTTCTTTATTTAAAGCTTGTGATTTTTTGAAGATGGCTTCTTGGCATTTATCCCGGATATTTTCCAAGAAGGGAAGGGAGGAACGCCAGAACGCGGTTTTAACCGCCTAACATGGTATATAGTGAATACATGATCTCCTGGACGAAGCATTAAACAAACAACGATGCCCAAAGCCCCAGCTAAAACAACGCTCGCACTTCGTGCCGCAACGCTCTCATTCGTTACCGAACTACCTTTAATGGTAAGTTCAAGGGATGAGAGCGTTTTGTTGTCCAGACTGGAAGCTGCGAGGCAAATGTACAATGCTTGCCTTGGTGAAGCTATACGTCGAGTGAAACTCATCCGACAGTCGAAAGACTTTAACAAGGCTCGTTCCCTCAAACCGTCCAATCCAGAACGTAAGGTTCTATTTAAGAGAGCAAGAGAGCGATCTGACTTCTCTGAGTATGCCCTCCACTCCTATAGCACCAAATTACGACATTCCTGGATTGGCGACCATATCGATTCCAACACCGCACAGAAACTGGCGACTCGTGCCTACAAAGCAGTAGAAAAAGTCCTATTTGGCAAAGCCAAGTCAGTCAGGTTTAAAAGCAAAAACCAGATGGATTCTGTTGAGGGGAAGTCCAATAAATCTGGGATCAAGTGGAAGCGCGAAGCCGTTGAATGGAGTGGATTACAACTTAAAGCCCTGATTACTACCAACGACTCGGTAATCTTACATGGGCTTAACTCAAAAGTTAAATACGTGCGATTGGTGCGGAGGAAAGTATCAGGGAAAAACAGATTCTATGCTCAGTTGGTTTGTGGGGGCAAACCATTCATCAAGCCGAAAAATTATCTGGGAACAGGTATAACTGGACTTGATTTGGGGCCATCAACAATTGCTATCGTTTCCGATACTGAAGTTGAGCTCAAAGAGTTTGCTTACGCTCTGGAATTTAACACCAGAAATATTCGTAGACTTCAGAGGAAAATGGATAGGTCACGCCGAGCCAACAATCCTGAAAACTTCAATTCCAACGGTACAGCTAAGAAAGGAAAAAACAAGTGGAATAGTTCTAAATCTTACCTTAAGGACAGAAACTCCCGGGCTAATTTAGAGCGCAAATTAGCTGCTCATCGAAAGAGTTTGCACGGAGAGTTGGTCAACGATATCCTCCGAACTGGGGACACTATCAAACTAGAAAAACTCAGTTACAAAGCGTTCCAAAAGTTATTTGGTAGGTCTGTGGGAAAACGTGCGCCAGGAATGTTCGTATCTCACCTCATAAGCAAGGCTGAAAGAGCCGGTGGAAAGGTGGTAGAAATTCCTACGTACAACACGAAATTATCCCAGACTTGCCAGTGTGGTCGCCTCAAGAAGAAAAAACTCTCCGAGCGAGTCCACCAATGTGAGTGTGGAGTTATTGCTCAGAGAGATTTATATTCTGCATTATTGGCGAAACACACAGAACCCGATACGTTCGTTCTCCAGGTGAACCAGTTGGTCAAAGACTGGCAGAGTGCGGAACTGCGCTTGCAAGCGGCTTGGAGAACAGCAACGGATATTCAACCTGCAACTGGGGGGATTCGTCCTTCCTCCTTTGGTCGTTGCCCAGAGGTAGAGTGGGTCGCTGCGGAAGTCTTAGCCAAAGTATCTAATAGTCAGGATGTTGTAGGTGAAAACTGAGAGCCTGGAAGAGGGTATGGCTATCTGCCCGTAGGGTCGGATAGTTGAAGTTAAGAACCTCCCGTTTTTAATCGGGAGAGTCTCAGAATAGATGATCTGATAGTGTGACCAAGGCATAGTAAATCAGTTACTATTCCTGTTCTTGCGCTTTGGAACCGTCTCGAAAGCGCTTAGTGAATTCAGGATATTTTTCCAAATCTTGCAATGACTCTAAGGGAGGCATTTCAATCCAGTTTCCTTCCTGATGTAGCTTGTCTACATAGGCATAAAAAGCTTCCCGATCGTCCCGATGATTGAGAAAGTAATCATGCAACTCTTTCTGGCTCATTGCTTGAAAGTTAGGCTTACTCATCCAACGTACCTCCAGCGTCCATTAGGATATATCTCTATGATATTTTCTTCACCTGCGAAGAAGAAGACATTCCCTGTCCGTTCATCCATACGAACAATATTGATAGGCAAGTAAAGCTTAGTGAACCAGCAGCACAATACATAGCACTGCGTTTTTTGTTCAGGTGTAGGGATAATGATTTGAACTCCTCAATATCACTTTACTGAATAGATTATTTTAGCAATTAATCTTCAATCAACACCAATTTGGGAATTAAAGTTTGCTGATTAGTATGTTTTCGTAAGCGAGTAGTTTGCCCTAAAAGCTTCCAAGCACCTGGCGAAAAACTAGCAGGAAAAGACATTTTAATAGCAGCCAACAGCTTTCCTTGTTTAAGTGCTACTAAAACCCAATGTAACCTTACATAGGCTTGTATATCTTCAAACTTAGGCAGATTAATCTGATGTTTGTTACTCACCATTGAATAGATTTTTTGCTTAATCAAAATATTAATGCCGAGCCGTTTTTGCAAAGAAAATTTTTGATTATATGCTCCTGGCCAAATCGTGCGATAACCAAGACATTGATTAATAAAAATAGCATCCCCAAACTGGGCAATTTTTACCCAAGAATCAATGTCATCAAAATTTGCATCTAAACTAGAGTCCCAACCGCCAGACTTGAGAAAAGCATCGCGGGAACAAGCAACTTGAACTGGCGTGCCAAAAGGAGCCTGATCCAACAGCATAGCGTAATGAATATCTTCTTGGGCAATATAAAAAGCTTTCCCTGGGCCAGTTTTTCGAGTTATGCTAATTACATCTTCCTTGGCATCAACTTGTGCTGATTGAGTTGAGCAAATCACGGCTTGGGGACGTAAGGCGATCGCCCCAGCCATCTCCTGAATGCAGTTTGGCGCCAGATAGTCATCATCATCCAGTAGCTTAATCCAATCGCCAGTGGAGAGTGGCGACACCAGTATTGACTGTTTTTGAGTGACCGAGATTAGAAGAATTGCGGTGATAAATCAAACGCTTATCCCCACAACTCGCAAGGGCTTCACAGCGCTCTTGTACATATGCTTGGGTGCCATCCGAAGAACAATCATCAACTACGACAACTTCACAAGGGAGGGTTTGAGCAAGAGCGCTGTCAATCGCACGTCGCAACAGACTAAGGCGATTATAAGTAGTGATGACTATGCTGAATTTCATGGCTTTTTAAGTCTTTATAATTCCTTGAATTGCCCTACTACTAGCTTCGGTTATAGTACCCATCCTCGTCTATCATCTGAGCATAAGCACTTTTACGAAACTAAAGATATGCCAAGATCTTATAGTGTGCATCCCAAATACATCAAAGCAGTCAACTTGGCTTGGAAGCGTAAGTTTGATGGACGCGATCAAGACCTAGCTGACGAATTAGGGCGAGCTCTGACCCTAGTTATCGTTAATCTCTTTCTCAAAGGCGAACCTGTTAATCGTGTAAATTTTACAAAAATTTGTCAGATCTTGGAGCTGAACTGGCAAGAAATCGCTGGCTTAAATCTGAAGGAGAGCCCAGAAACTTGGCCGATTCTAGAAATCGACCTAGGTAAGACAATTGAGTCAAGTCGTGCGCTTAGCTCTGTCTCTGCCTTTAATCCTACGGTAGAACTTAGCGCCGTTGACGCAGCGATCAATGAGCTTGTGGGTACTCTGTGTGAAATGTTGCGTCGCATTACCCGCAAAGCGGGGGATTTGCTGAGAGCGGATCGCACTAGCATTTTTTTACTTGATGAACAAAGAAAAGAACTCGGTTCGTTAATTGCAGATGATGGACATGGTGGCTGTTTACTGATAGATATTCCTGCGGATAAAGGGATTGCTGGTTTAGCAGCTAGTTCCTTACAAGTTATCAATATTCCTTTTGATGTCTATGACGATCCGCGTTCCCAAGAAGCACAGAATACCGATAAGAAAACCATGTACCGCACTTATACAATGCTGGCTTGGCCATTGTTGAATAAGGATAGAAATTTAGTTGCTGTTGTGCAATTAATCAATAAATTGAAGCCTAATTATCTACCGGAAGACGAGTTATTTAAAAGAATCGATACTCAAGGCTTTACGCAAGAAGACGAAGCCATGTTTGCTAAATTTGCACCTTCGATCATCAAGATTTTAGAAAAATGCCAATTTTGTTACCAATTAGCCCAGGATCTTAGAAAAAATCCAGCAGTCGCTCCCAAGGACATTTACCTCCACAATTCTGCACTGATTAAAGAACTACAGCGCCGGGAGGAACAATTGCGCATGAGCCTTAATAAGATTTAATCAAAACACAAAAAGTCCTAGGATATAGCAAATTTCAACCGCGTGGAGTACATAGTTTATAGGGGTGCAAGGCCTTGCGCCCCTACGGTGTGGTGATTGTACTATATACCCTCTTTGACTTTAAATCCTAAAACACGTTGGGTGTCCAGTTGCCATGTAAACCATAAGGGATGTGATGCTTCAGGTGTAGTCGCGCCACAGGACTTTGGTTTAAGTCACGGCCGTCTAAAATTACGAGATCAGAGCGATGCTTGCTGGCATCATAAACTAAGGTCAGCACCCAGCCATCATCTTCTTGATTCGTATCTGGTCGAGGTACAAAAATTGGTTCGCTGACAAAACCTTGGTGTCCCGCACTCCAAAATTGTTTTTCACCTGTTGTTACATCCAACTTGAGAATTGTTTGTAAAGGTGCGTTACCGTTCTGTTTTTCAGCAGCACCCATGAATAGGTAACGGTAGGGCCGTCCTACGTAATTTGGGTGAACGTAGGGAAACTCACAGCAGCGTTCTTCTAATAGCCGACGTTCTACTTTTTGCTGGTTCAAGTTAAGTGTAAACCGCCAAAGTTTTCCCGGTGCGAGTGTCTCAAAATCCACATCCCGGAAATCACTATTTGGTTCGACTTCAGGAAAAGATGCATAGCAAATTGAATCTATGCAAATTCCTCCGTCTTTTTCAAAAGCATTCGCGTGGTGGAAAACAAAACCAGATTGCGTTTCCAAAATCTGCGCCGCTTCTTGAGAATTACGAGGAATTACGACAATTTTCGTGGGCTGATCTGGCTGAAACTTCACGCATTCACCAGCACCCCTAAATCCTAAAATGAAAGGAAACGGATTGAAGCTAACTGGATTTTGAAAGAAGATGTAGTAATTTTCGGTAATCGCAAAATCGTGGATGAAAGCGAAGCCAGGAATACTTCTAGATTGACGCTGTAATAGTTGGCCTGTTTGGTCAAATTCGTAGATGGTAAGAGTACTGGAAAGACCTGTTTTTAGAGCAAAGTTAACCAGAATAGGATTACCGTCATTGGGATTTATTCTCGGATGCGCAGCAAAGGCTTGACCTTCTTCTAAAAGTCCATCCAGGTAATCTTTACCCAGCGTTTCTAAAGTTTTTGGGTCTAAACGGTGGGGTTCGGCTGCTTCCCATAGTGCTAAGAGTTTACCACCCCAATAAATAACATTGGTGTTGGCAATATTTTTGAGTTGTAAGTCAAAGGCATTTGCTAAAGGTCCACCAGGCTTTTGAGTGCCAAAAACGCCACGATAGAGAATTTTTCCTTCTTGTTGTTCTTTCAGAAAGCCTTCGGTACGCACAAAGCGATTGCGGAAGTGAGCGCGACCTTGATCAAAGGCGATCGCGCATACCATCCCATCCCCATCAAAAGGGTGATGATTTTTTTGTCCATTTACTTCAAACAATCCGGGCCCGTTGCGAAACAAAGTTCCCTGTAACGCAGCAGGAATTTCTCCTTCAATATCATCAATCCAATATTCGTATTCATTGGGTTGAGATTCATAACCTCTACTCCAATCTTTGCGCTCAAAGGATACTTCTGATCCGGGAGTTGGAAATTGCTCTTTGGTAGGTAAAGTCTGCATTTTTTTTGTTATTGGTTGACTGGTAATATGGCAATCGATTTGGGTTTTCCAGATCCCCGACTTCTTGAAGAAGTCGGGGATCTTGGCGTTTAGTTATTGATGATTACTATCGGTGATTAGTAATTGCTGATTTTTCAGTTTCTTTGAGTCAGTGTTATCTATTCTGTCTTTGTACTCAGGAATCAGTACTATTTTCAACTGACTTTGAAGCGACAGTGTGGCGCATAAAATCTGGAATTAAATCTGGTAAAAAAGGCTGTTCTGACTGAGAACCGGTGAGATGATGTTCAAATACTTCAGCTTGGGGTAAGGAACGATGAGTATCAACTGGTTCAATTTCGATTTGTGGATCGGCTGCTGGTAGCCAACCTAGAAAAGGTAGTGGTAATAAACTTGAGACATTTGTAATTACCAATAACAGCCAAAGTTTGTCAAAGTTAGTATCAGTGACACCCAGCCAATGAGTAAGTAAAGCACCCATTTCGTGGGATAACAATCCTGCCAAGTTCCAAACCGACATCAACATTGCAAACAAGCTTGCTTCTACACCTGTTGGACAAAGTCGCGCCGAAATTACTAAAACTGGCATGAAGGCAATTTGTCCGATCACGGTGAGAATGAGGCTATCTCCCAAACTGAACCAATGATCATCAATACCCAAGATGCGATTGCTATGAGTAACTAGGATTAGGGTTGTCATTCCTAAGAGGGAGGAAATTACCGTAGTCCAACCCATCAATCTGCGGAAAGGAATGTTTTTTAAAAAGCGCTGGAATAGCCAAATGCCCACAAGGGAGGCAATATTAGTTACCAAGCGCACGCGCCCTAAAAATTCTGGTTCAAAGCCTAGCTCATTTGTGGTGAAATAGAAAAATGCGGCATCTGCTGTTGGTGTTGCTTGCCACAAAAAGATGAAAGCTGTGGGTAACCAAATTGCTTTTTGACTAATTGCACCGCGCAGTTGTTGGATTTGGTTCCAAACTGTGGAAATATTAGGGCGTGATGATACCCGTTCTTCGACAATTAATCCAGCAATGGCTGAGACAAGTAGAGGGAATGTTGCGGTAATGGCGAAGACAGTTTGGGTGTTGAAATGTTCTAGCAACCAACCGCTAAAGTAAGCCGTAATTAAGCCTCCCACTGCTGAAGTACCCCAAGTGAGGGATTGCAGGGAACCGGAGTGACTTAGGGATTCTCCCCGTGCACGTTCTACAACCAGGGAGTCTACAATCACGTCACTGATGGCGACGGAGAGAGAACTCAGGAGAATGGCACCTGTCGCGGCCCAAGCTGTATGAACTACAGTTGCGAGACACAACCAAGCTGCTGTCCCCAAAAATCCCGATAAAACTAGATAGGGGCGTCTTTTGTAGCCAAATAAGGGTAGTCCGTCTGAGAGAAAGCCAAATATGGGTTTAATTACCCAGGGTAAGGCTGCAACGCCCATTAGCGCTGCTACTTGGGCGGGACTTAGCCCTAGTTCATCCTTAAGGAAGAAACTAACAGCTAAACGCGCTAAACCTAAGATTCCCTGGACAAAATAGACGATTAAGATGGCAATCAACTCAGGAGTTGGTTCGTTGCCAAAGAATACTTTTTCTTTTAAGAATTCTTTAATTTTTTCCAATCCGGAGTGGGAAACAATCATGAATTTTTTTTAAGATTTGTCGCCTTTTATATCTTACACGCAGCCCTTAACTGTGGCTCTCGCCAAAAAGTCAGATTTTGGGATTGGGGATTGGGGATTGGGGATTGGGGATTGGGTATTAACAACTGACCACTGACCACTGAATAATATGAAGATTGAGGGGTAATACCCCCTGTGCCATAAATGTAATAGTGTGTTGTTGCTCTGTTATCAACTGAGGTTGGACTAGCGAGAGTAGCTTTCCTTCTTGTGGGTGTAACGGGGTTTTTTCATCTTCTAGGACATTCATGATTTTCCACCTTACTCGAAAGGTTCGTATTTCCTTGCCAGACTTAGCAAATATGCGAGTTATGGCAGTTGCAACAATCGTCATTACTGCTGTCTTACTGGGAGTGCGACAACAGGGTGGACTACAGTCCCTAGAACTTGTGGCCTATGACCAAATGGTGCGACTGCGACCTCAACAAGCAACACCTGACCCCCGAATCCTTGTAATTGAAATTACAGAAGAAGACATTACAAATCAGAAGCAATGGCCTTTCTCTGATCAAGTTTTGGCTGAAGTATTGAAAAAATTGCAAAGTTTTCAACCAACAGTAATTGGTCTGGATTTATATCGTAATTTCCCCATAGAACCTGGTCACAAAGAGCTGGTAGAACAACTGAAGCAACCGAATTTAATAGCTATTCAAAGCATAGATACTCGCGCCGGGATACCAGCACCACAAAATGTTCCGGTCAATCAAATTGGTTTCAACGACGTACCGGTTGACTCAGATGATTTCGTCCGCCGCAATCTTTTATTTGCCGAAGGAGAAAAGGGCGTCCTCTATTCTTTTTCTTTGCGACTTGCCCTTGCCTATTTGAAACAGCAAGGAATTTCACCTCAAAATAGCAAAGAAAATCCTAATTATCTCCAACTAGGAACAGCAGTATTTGAGCAATTAAAAGCCAATTCTGGAGGATATCAAAACATTGAAGCTGAGGGATACCAAATATTACTCAATTATCGTTCAGCCCTTGATGTAGCCCAGAAAATTTCCGTGAGCGATTTTTTGAACAAATCAATAGATCCGAGTTTAGTAAAAGGCAAAATTGTCATTATTGGTTCGACAGCAACCAGCCTAAAAGACAGGTTCACAACTCCCTACAGCCCAGCCCTTAAAGAAAACTTCCAAATGCCAGGGGTTTTGATTCATGCCCAAATGGTAAGCCAAATTCTCGACGCTGCGACAGATAAACGACCATTATTTTGGTTCTGGTCAGAAGAGGTGGAAATTCTCTGGATTGGTGGCTGGATTTTGATTGGAGGAATTATAGGTCGAAAAGCTTATCATCCCCTCGCCTTAGCGCTCAGCAGCACTGTAGGTTTAGCTGTTTTGTCTGGTAGCTGCTTTTATTTATTCACAAATACTGGCTGGGTGCCTTTTGCTTCCCCAGCTTTGGGATTTGTCTTGATGGCGGGTACTGTAGTTGCTTATCGTGCCCATCACGCCAAACAAAAGCAACAAATTGTGATGAAGCTGTTAGGACAAAATACTTCCCCAGAGATTGCTGAAGCACTTTGGCAAGGACGAGATCGCCTCCTCAAATCTGGGAAATTACCAGGAATCAGACTCACCGCTACTATGCTATTTGCTGATATCAAAGACTTCAGCACTATCTCGGAGAATATGACGCCGGAAGCTTTATTAGAGTGGTTAAATCAACTACTAGAAGTCATGAACCACGAAATCATAAAAAATCAGGGAGTTGTGAACAAGTTTACTGGTGATGGTTTGATGGCAATTTTTGGGGTGCCGACAACTCGTATGCACCTGAGAGAAGTTGCAGAAGATGCTAGAAGAGCAGTAAGTTGTGCAATGGCAATTAGCGATCGCCTCGAAGAAATAAACCAGAAATGGCAGCGTCTTAATTTACCCGTGATTCAGATGCGGATTGGGATATTTACAGGGCCTGTTGTTGCTGGTAGTTTGGGGAGTAAAGACCGTTTAGAATATGGTGTGCTTGGCGATAGTGTTAATATAGCTGCTCGTCTCGAAGGCTGTGAAAAAGAACGCCAACCTAGTAACTGTCGTGTGCTCATCGGTTACGAAACTTTGGTTCATATTCAGGGAGAATTTGAGGTTGAATCTTGGGGGCCTTTAGCCTTGAAAGGTAAGCAACAAATGGTTGATGTTTATCGTGTAATCAGGTCGCGGCGGGATACTGATTCAACTATTACTAATATTTCACAACTGGACGCTGAAATTTCCAAGTAGAGTAAATGTTGTAAACATCCCCAGTCTCCAGTCTTCAATGACTAATGACTCTCAAGCAAAGCCTATCCGCTTCAGTAGAAGACGGTTTATTCCTTTGCTACTTGCCAGCTTAACTGTACTTTTGTGCATCGTCAGCCAACCAGTTTTGGCGCAATTTTCCAGAGGAATTCCACTTACCCAAGATATCCCCACAGCTACCCAGTTATGGCAACAGGGACGAGAAGCTTACGAAAATGCACAATTTGCTGCATCTGTCAAGATATGGCAACAAGCTTCTCTTGCTTACCAGTCTCAAGGCGATCGCGAAGCGTGGGGTTCGCCCAATCGCCTAAACGAGGCTATGGTATTGAGCAATTTAGCATTGGCCTATCAAGAATTAGGACAATTGTCAGAAGCGTCAGAGGCGATCGCCAAAGCTTTAAAAATTCTCGAAACAGCACCCGATAAACTTGACAGACGCCGCATTTTCGCCCAGGTCTTGAATACCCAAGGCGGTTTGCAAATGGCACAGGGAGAAACAACAGCAGCCATGATTACTTTGCAACAAGCAGCCGCTACCTACAAACAAGTTGGCGACCAAGCAGGAGTAATCCGTAGTTTGCTCAATCAAGCGCAAATTCTGCGAGTGCTGGGACTTTACCGACGTGCGCTGACCACACTCACCGAAGTTAACCAAACCTTGCAAACTCAAGCAGATTCCCCACTCAAAGCGACTGGATTGCGTCACTTGGGCAATAACTTACGGTTAATTGGCGATTTGAGCGAATCTCAAAAAGTCTTAGAGCAAAGTTTGGCGATCGCCCAAAAATTACCCTCACCACCAGACATTGCAGCCACCTTACTCAGTTTAGGCAACACAGCCCGCTCTAGCCAAGCAACCGCAATCAGCCCTCAAGCATTATCAACAAGCAGCAGCAACAGCTTCCTCACCCAAAACCCAGATTCAAGCTCAACTCAACCAGTTAAGCCTAATCGTAGCAGGGGAAAACAAAGACAAGTATTTATGCCTCTTGTCCAGCCTTTAACACAACAAATTCAAACTCAATTAAACTGACTTACCCCCCAGTCGTGTAGCGGTCTATGCCAGGATTAACTTTGCCCAGAGTTTGATGAAGTTGGGGAATGAGGGAGATGGCTTTTGCGCACCTGACCTGACGCGGTGTCCTGACGCGGTGAGAGGGCAATGTACCCATTACCCAATCCCCAATCCCCAATCTTCAACAAATTGCCCAAATCTTAGCTACAGCAATCCAGCAGGCTCAAACTTTGGGAGATTCAAGAGCGCAAGCCTATGCTTTGGTAAGTCTTGGAGGATTATACGAGCAGAAGGGACAATGGTTAGAAGCTCAAAAACTCACCCAACAATCCTTAGTTTTAGCTCAAGCATTCAACGCGCCAGAAATTGCCTATCGGTCTTCCTGGCAACTCGGACGACTGTTAAAAGCCACAGGAGATGAAAAAGGAGCGATCGCAGCTTACACCGAAGCCGTCAACACTCTCAAATCTCTGCGTAACGACCTGGCCGCCATTAATTCAGAAGTACAGTTTTCCTTTCGGGAGGGTGTGGAACCAGTATACAGAGAACTTGTAGGGTTACTCCTACAACCTCCCGCAAGCTCATCTTCCCCCCTCGTAGGGGAGATAACCAGTCAAGAGCGTTTAGAAGTTGCTCGCAAGGTGATTGAATCCTTACAGTTAGCGGAACTTGATAACTTTTTTCGCTCCGCTTGTTTGAATACAAAGCCCGTACAAATAGATGCTGTTGACCAGAAAGCAGCGGTAATTTATCCAATTATTCTGGCAGATCGCTTAGAAATTATCCTTAGCTTGCCTCAGCAACGTTTGCGTCGCTACACAACTTCTCTTCCCAAAGAGCAGATTGAAAGTACCCTAAGACAGTTGCGATCACAGTTATTTAACCCAATCAGTCAGAGGTTTTTACCACTTTCCCAACAGGTATATAACTGGTTAATCCGACCAATTGAGACAGATTTAAGCAAGAGTGAGGTTAAAACTCTGGTATTTGTCCTGGATGGTTCTTTGCGGAACGTTCCGATGGCGGTTCTCCACGACGGGAAGCAATACCTAACTCAAAAGTATGCCATTGCTCTGACTCCAGGCTTAGAGTTACTGGAACCTAGGTCCTTGGTGCGAGGACGGCTAAAAATTTTAAAAGCTGGGCTTTCTGAGGCTCGTCAAGGCTTTAATGCGCTACCTGCGGTAAAAATGGAACTGGAGCAAATTCAGTCTCAGATACCTGGTAAAGTGCTGCTAAATCAGGAGTTTACCAAGACAGCTATCCAAAAGGCGATCGATGCGGTTAGTTTCCCAGTTGTACACTTGGCTACTCATGGTCAATTTAGTTCTAAAGCTGAGGAGACATACATCCTGACTTGGGATGACCGCATTAATGTCAATGAACTAAGTAACTTACTGGAAAAAACAGATTTGCGCCGCTCTACTCCCATAGAATTATTGGTTCTTTCCGCTTGCGAAACAGCTAAGGGAGATAATCGAGCGGCCTTGGGAATTGCTGGAGTAGCGGTGAGAGCGGGAGCACGTAGCACCTTAGCGACTTTGTGGCAAGTAAATGATCGAGCAACTGCTGTATTGATGGTTCGGTTTTATCAAGAGCTAACTAAGCCTGGTGTGACAAAAGCAGAAGCCCTCCGTCGCGCTCAACTATCGATCTTGCAAGACCGTCAGTATGGGGAACACCCGTATTACTGGGCATCTTTTGTGCTGGTGGGAAATTGGCTTTAGTACGGTTGCAGGTAACAAATTGTCAAATTTTTAAGGCAGTATCAAAAGTATTCTTATTGTTGGAGTCAGTTGTGGTTTGTCGTTTGTTACAGATGACTAATGACCGCTGACTGTTGACAACTAACGACTCATTAAAAAATGATTTCAAAAATTTTGCTAGCGGTTGCCGGTCGCGGACTCTGCGAAGAGATGCTGAATATGTTGATGGAAATTCCTTTCCTCCAAAAAGCATCAGTCACGGTTCTGCACGTTGTACCTCCCCAAGTTACTGCAGAAGCCATGTCCAACAAGCTGGAAGAAGGAGGCAAGATTCTGGCGAGTGCGGTCAAGTCGTTAAAAGTAGAACCCAGCCAAATCACTCCCAGACTCAAACAGGGAGAACCAAAAGATGTAGTGCTGGAAGTCGCCCAGGAAGAAGACTCTGACCTGATTATTATGGGTTCCAGAGGGCTGAATCGCTTAGAAGCCATTTTGGAAAATTCAGTCAGTCAATACGTCTTCCAATTGTCCGGCCGTCCAATGTTGTTGGTGAAAGACGAAATCTACGTCAAACAAATTAGGCGCGTTATGGTGGCAATAGATAAATCTCAGGCTGCTCAACAAAGCCTAGATTTAGCGCTGTCATTCCTCGTCAACATCAAAGGTGGTCAAATCTTTCTGGCTCATGTTAACCCAGACAAGGGTAAATCTGGAGCAGGGTCAACTAATCCTGAACAAGACCCAGTTCTAGAACCAGCAGTAGCAAAAGCGAAAAGGCTAGGTGTCCCTTACCGTTGTCTCAATGCTACTGGTAAGGCGGGGGAAGAAATTTGTCGGTTAGCAGAGGAACAGAATATTGATTTGTTGATTCTCGGTTCTCCCGATCGCCGTCCCTCCATTGCTAAGACTTTACCGGATTTGGATCGCTTACTAGGGTCTTCGCTTTCCGATTATGTCCGGGTTCATGCTAATTGTCCCGTGTTGTTGGCACGCACAATTGATTAGACCTCTTGCATAAATCCTTGGAAGGGCGAAGCATTCGGATAAAAATCCTGAAAAATAGCGGAAAATTTGGGTACGAATGCTTCGCCCCTACAGTTATAAATCAACTTTTGCAATCTTGTCTATTGATCTCGGTTGTTTGTTGTCCTTAACCACTGAGCGCTGACAAAAAAACCCCAGCCGTGCTTAAAGCAAGAACTGGGTTTTTTTAACGGCTGATTATTACTAATTTTTGTCGCCTTCGCGGCTAGCCGTTTGGATGTACAGAATCAAGAGAAAAACTGTGGGAACCATTACAAAAAGAATGCTGGCAATAAACCCTAAATCGTTAACTTGCATTGAATCGGTGCCTCAAAATCGTTTTTCGCGCCATGACATCTAGAATATCATCTGACGCTATCGAGCTAACCTTTTGTTCACTTCGAGGGCTTGGTTTTCACGAGCACCGGACCATTCACCAGTACTTGACAAGCTAACCGATAAGTATCAGGCTTTTTCTTGAGTTTCCGCTTCTCTACCTCAGTTAGAGGTGAGAGATTTTCCATTCCTTCCACAATCTCGACAATGCAAGTGCCACATTGACCGTAGCCTCCACAATTCATCATCTTTCCCTTGAAAGTGTAGAGGTCAATGCCGTTTTGCAGAGCCTTCTCTCTTAAGTTAGCCCCATCCGCGGCTATTACTTCCTGCTCTTCTTTGACAAATTTGATATTAGCCATCAACTCTCCATACTCTCACCTTACCTTTATCTTATTAAGAAATGTTAAATAAGTCTGCTTTTTGCTGAAAAATAGCTATTCCCTTATTGGAGATCAAAAAGTTTGCTATCTGGCAAATTAGTAATTGCCCGTTGCATTGCTGCTAGCGCCCTATTGTAGTCTAGGATTGCGTTGAGTAGATTACCCCTGCTACGGGTTAGCTCTGTTTGCTGGGTAATCACATCAGCTTGAGTCCCGACTCCTGCGGAAAAACGTAACCTCGCTAATCTTAAGCTTTGTTGAGCCCTTTCGAGAGCAAATTTCGCTCTTTCGATATTCTGTCTGTTGGAAGTCAAGTCAAAATAAGCTTGTTCTACATCCAAACGTACCTGATTGCGCACAGCCGCAAAATTATTTTCGGCGATCGCAATATCAGTGAGCGACTGCTGTGCCCTGGATTTAGCCGCTCCACCATCAAAAAAGTTCCAGCGGAGACTAGCTCCTAATCTGAAGTCATCACCAGGCCCCAAGTTATCATTCGTTATGCCATTAACGTTGTAACTAGCAGATAAACTAACTTGTGGTTTTTGGGCCGCAAGAGCAATAATCCGCTGCTGTTGATTGATATCTCTTTGAAGCAACGGCTGTTCCAAATCCGCTCGATTTTTCAAAGCCATGAATAATGCTTTGTTCCAGCGACAAGTCCCAGTTACCTGCTACTTCAATGGGTCAGCGGCTGAGACATTCACCTGCTGACCTAAACTTAACAACTGCACCATTTTACGTCGGGTGGCACTTTGCTGATTTTGCGATTTGGTTAAATCTTGGTTAGCATTTGCTAGGCTAACCTGTGCCTGTAAGACATCAAATTGTGTTCCCAAGCCCGCTTGTTCTAACAATTGAGCATCCCGCAAACTACTGGCCGCATCGGTAACAGCCGCTTGATTAATATCAACTAGAGCATCAGCTTGTTGCAAATTGTAATAGGCCTGAGCAATCCCCAGTCGGAGTTGTTCACTAATGCGTTCTACCTCTAACTGCTGGAAGCGTACCTGTGACTCGGCTGCTTTGATGTGTGCGGGACGACGCCCACCTGTATACAAGTTGTAACTCAAGGCCAGCGATGCAGTGAATGATGAGCCGACATTCTTGCCATCAGGATTTAAGGGAGTAACTTGTCGTGGATTATTAGATTCTGAGCGAGCAAAGTCTAAACCGACGTTTCCTGTAGGGTATTCCTGTGCCAAGGCTGTTTGCAAGCCTAATTGAGCACGTTCTAAGTTCAGCCTGGCTGTCTGTAGATCTTTGCTATTACGCCTTGCTAGCTCTAAGGCCTGTTGTAGGGTAATTGGCTGGGTTCTTTTTACCTGAACTTCGTCTGATTGGGTAGGAAACAGCAAGGGATTGGCGCTGGGGTTGAGAAATTCTGGCGCTGGAGTTCCCGGATTTATCTGTGGTGGCTGAGGTTTTACTGCCGGCTTAGATTGGGCAAGAAAGAGGGGTAGAGGCGGGCCTAGGGGTGTTCTCTGGGCTTGGGGACTGCTGGGAAGGAGTACAGAAGATGTTGGCGCCTGGTTGAATTCTCCTTGGCTGCTTGCTTTCTCGTCAAAGAGCGTTGCCATGGCTATTTCTCCTCTCTGTTGAAGATCGGCTGTTGCTTGGAGATTAGTATCAAGTTCTGGCAAATTTGTCTTGACAAAAGTCGTTATTTTGTGTAGTTAGTGAGTCAACAACAGGCGATCGCCCTTGGTGCTGCCCTTGAGGCGATCGCACAGCGAGAGGGGAAATTGCAGCTACAACTACTGGCTGATCAGTAGCGGGAGCAAGAGCGAGAGCGGAGTTATCCTGATTCTCTGAGGTTTGGGAAGAAGCAGGGCTGGGGGGAGACGCGATGGTTCGGACCCAGGTTCGGTCAGCGCGGATAATTGGCGATGGGTAAGATTCGCTTGCCTGGGCTGTTTTTTTTGCTCGCTTTGTCCTCTGGGGCCAATTTCCCTAGGTCAAGTTTGATGTTTGACTGTAGTTGATTGCTCTTGGGGTAGGGGGCTGAGGGGTCACAGCCGATAGCGACACAGGTCTGACTGTGGGTATAACTATTGGTTGGGTATCCCGTGACGAAGCCTTGTTAGTCGGAGATTGAGCGAGGGATTGTAAATCTTGTGTTGAGGAACCAGGTTTCAGAGAGCTTAAGGCGATCGCAGCTCCCACACCTAGAGCCACGCAATAAGGAAGATTTGACATAAGTTTTGCAATTTGGTCTTTTGAAGCTGAAAGACTACTAATCTTTTAGCGATAACCGCAACCATTTGCAGAATAATCGCTAAGCGAGCGCTTTGCAAACAAATATATGGACTTACCTTGAGAGTCTCACAACCGACAGATTAACTAAAATACTACTAAATTATTCAATTTTTTTGCTCATAAGGATGCATTTTTTCCAGAAATTACCTCGGTTTCTGGAGCTTGATCACAAGACCTGTTGCAAAAATCCTTGAAAGACCCCTCATAGAGCCCCCTGCTTGCGTGGAGGGGGTAAGATTTCAAGTTTCCTTCCACCTCCCCTAATCCTCCTGAAGTCTGGGGGGACGTTAGTAACGAGGGGGAATTAAGGGGGGTCTATTCGACTTATGTAAGATGTCTACAGAGCAGAGAATATTCTCCCTGAAAAATTTAACAAAAATTGTGATGGGGATGGTTGGCGATCGCCCGTAGCGGCTGGAAAAGTGCGAAGGCAAGCATTGTTCTCGATACTAGAATTTAAGATGGTTTCCCAGATAACTAAACTCAAGTACCAAATAGTTATTCAGTGCTCTGAGGAAGATGACTGTTTTTTTTGTAGGATTCCCGGTTTTTTCTGGACAACGTTATATTTGTGTGCTTCTTTCATCAAAAGGTACGATTTCTAGAATCATTAAAACTTGAGTAAGTGCGGCTTTATTTTGCTGTTACCGCTGAATTTGATAAACGCCGCCTTTGGGTTTAGCAACAGTAATTGATGAAACACCTACATCAGCTTTTTCACGAAAGTCGAGCGAATAAGGTTTCATTCCTTGCTAGATACACGGGATTGAGTGTACTACGTCTATGTGGAATATGCCGTATATTAACCAATCCGATGCTTAAGCCAGAAAATTAACAAAGGCAAAGCTATCCGATAACCATGCTTAGGCCCATACAACAAACCTTTATGTTCTAAAGAAGCTAAAGCACCCTGAAGAGAGCCACCTTTGGAAAGTTGGTGCTTTTTAATATACTCCCGGCTGTGGGGACTATCAGTAGGGTCAAGAGCGAGACTTTCTAATACCTTCACTTGGCTGGAAGGTAACAGTAATATCAGTGACTCGAAGGTAATAGATAAATCTTCCACCAAAGCCAAAGTACTGCGATGAACTTGGTGAGCTTGAATCAATTTTTCCTGTTTTTGACAATCCAACCAAATGCGTCTTGCCAGAGCGATCGCGTCTGCCAAATGTCCCTGAACATAACTCAAAAATAACTCCAGGGCTTGACTATTCAAATCAAAAATCAAGCCCTGCGACAACATCGCCTTTTCAATCCAAGCGCAAAGTTCTTCATCCCGTAGCGGCGCAATTGAGATAACTTGCAAGCTAGTATCTTCCATCCAAGGTTCAGTCACTGTCGCAATTAATGCATAACTAACATGACTGTGAAGGGCAATTTCTTCACGTAAGTAAGCTTCCCATTTGCCATCTCGATCCCATGAACGAATGTGGGTAAAATTTCTCAATACAAGCACAATTCTGCAACTCAGTTTTTGCGCCATCAATTCAGGTAAGTGTAGCAAAGTTTGAAATAGTGACCATTCGCCCCCAAATGCTAAATGCCAAATTAAGCTAGGTTGGCTATTGGGCAATTTTTCTAAGTTCAGGGGATATTCTCTAATCCATTTCTCAATTAATGCTAGTTCCTCCGATGCGGTAAAAATAGCCATCAAACTTTCCGCTAACAATTGCAAAAATCGCTCCCCATCAGTTGCACGCAAACAGTCAATTTCTACTACTCTCGCACCGACTTTCTTCGCGGCCCAACGGATGAGTGCTCTTCGTCCGCTACCAGGTACACCTGCAATTAGCAAATCACCATCCGTTGATAAAATCTGGCTTACCTTTTCCAGTTCTTCTTGTCTTCCAACTAAACCTTCCGGCACAAATGGGTTAGCGACCATTGTTCTCAATCTAGTATCAAATAGGTTTGCAGAGCATCGTAACTATCTTGGGAAACCATAGGGACTTTCAATTACAAAACCCTTTATTTCCAACTTAGCTCTATTTTATAGTACTGAGTATCAAGTCAAGGCACTATTACTTAGTACGAAACAGGGAGAGCGATATGCCAGTCACCGCAATCAATGATACAGCAGTCCAAAAATGGCATCACTCTGAGGTTCATGAAGTTATGCAACTTCTGGAAACCCATCAGGAACAGGGTTTAAGCACCAAAGAAGTCACTCGTAGACAAAGTACCTATGGACTAAATGAACTGACTGGGAAGAAAGGGAACCCTCTATGGTTGAAATTTCTCCTGCAATTCAACCAACCACTGCTAATTATCTTGATTGCTGCTGGTTTACTCAAAGCAATCCTGGGAGAGTGGGTAAATGCTGGGGTGATTTGGGGTGTGACGACAACCAACGCTTTGATCGGTTTTGTGCAAGAATCGAAAGCCGAAGGTGCGATCGCCGCACTAGCCAAAGCCATCACCACAGAAGCTACCGTAATCCGCGACGGGCAAAAATTACGAGTTCCTTCACAAAATTTAGTACCAGGAGACTTAGTACTGCTGACTTCTGGGGACAAAGTACCAGCAGACTTGCGGTTAATTAAAGCCCGTAACTTGCAAATTGATGAATCAGCGCTGACCGGCGAATCCGTAGCCGTTGAGAAAGACATAGGCACCCTGAAACCAGAAACCTCTCTAGCAGAACGCTGCAACATGGCCTACGCAGGTGGTTTTGTCACCTTTGGGCAAGGCACTGGTATCGTTGTTGCCACAGGGAACAACACCGAAACTGGGCGCATTTCTCAGCTAATGCAGCAACATACCGACCTCAGCACACCATTAACCAGAAAATTCAACAAATTTAGCCAAAATTGGCTATATATGGTGCTGGGATTGGCAGCACTCACCTTCGCAGTGGGATTCAACTCCAGAGGATTGAAAGATGCGCTAGAAGCGGCCGTTGCGTTGACTGTCAGTGCGATTCCGGAAGGATTACCTGCAGTTGTCACAGTTACTCTAGCAATTGGTGTCTCCCGAATGGCACGTCGTCATGCGATTATTCGTAAGTTACCAGCAGTGGAAACCCTCGGTGGTGCGACTGTCATCTGTTCCGATAAAACAGGAACCCTGACAGAAAATCAGATGACAGTTCAAGCAATTTTTGCAGGTGGACATCAATATACAGTTAGTGGTGTAGGTTATGGCCCTGAAGGGAAAATTTTACAAGATGAAAAGCCGGTTGATCTAGACAAAACTCCAGCTTTAGAGGAATGTTTATTAGCTGGTTTGTTGTGCAATGACTCGCATATCGAAGCGAAAAATAATCAGTGGGTGGTATTAGGAGATCCTACAGAAGGAGCATTAATTGTTGCTGCAAATAAAGCGGGATTTGTGCAAGTTGCTTTAGAAAGGGATATGCCAAAACTGGATGCAATTCCCTTTGAATCGGATTTTCAGTATATGGCGACTTTGCACGAAACTACTGCTGGCAAAACTATTTATGTCAAAGGTTCGGTAGAAGCGATTCTGAAACGTTGTCATTTGTTATTAGGTGACTGTGGTTCAGAAAGACCAATTGATTGCGTGGAAACGTTGCAAGAAACAACGATTGAGCGTGAAGTTAATATTATGGCACGGCAGGGTTTACGAGTGTTGGCTTTGGCTAAAAAATATGTGCCAAATAACCAATTTTCGGTAGACCATGAAGATATCGAAAATGGTCTAATTTTCCTGGGATTACAAGGAATGATCGACCCCCCAAGGGAAAGCGCAACCAAAGCTGTGCAAGCCTGTCAAACTGCGGGAATTCAGGTGAAGATGATTACAGGTGATCATGCAGTTACAGCACAGGCGATCGCGCGACGTATGGGAATGAATAAAAATGGCTCAGTGCTAGCTTTCACCGGTGCAGAACTTGCCCAAATGGATAACCACGAATTTACCAGTGTGGTACAAGATGGGGTAGTATTTGCCCGTGTCGCACCCGAACAAAAGCTGCGTATTGTTGAAGCCTTGCAAGGGAAAGGTGAGATTGTCGCAATGACGGGAGATGGTGTAAATGATGCACCAGCACTGAAACAAGCTGATATTGGAATTGCGATGGGAGGTGCTGGTACGGAAGTTGCTAAAGAAGCGGCGGATATGCTTCTGACTGATGATAATTTTGCCTCGATTGAAGCAGCTATTGAGGAGGGACGGGCGGTTTACAAAAATCTGATTAAGGCAATTTGTTTTATTTTGCCTGTGAATGGTGGAGAATCGATGACGATTTTGCTGAGTACTTTGTTAGCTAGAGATTTGCCGATTTTGTCTTTACAAATTCTCTGGCTTAATATGCTAAACTCCATCACGATGACGGTTCCTTTAGCCTTTGAACCTAAATCTGACAATGTGATGCAAAAGCCACCGCGTCACCCCAATGAACCTTTGTTATCTCGCAGTCGTTTAGGACGGATTTTGGCAATTTCTCTGTTTAACTGGATTGTGATTTTTGGGGTATTTGAGTATATTCGGCAAACTACTGGTAATTTACCTTTAGCTAGGACAATGGCTATTAATTCTTTGATTGCGGGAAGAATCTTTTACTTGTTGAGTATTAGTCAGTTGGTACCGAATATCATTGCTAAGCTTGATGGGACGATGAAGGAAACAGTTGATGTACCTGCGATTGGGTTTGGGATTATTGGGGCGATTATTTTGCAGATAATTTTTGCTCAGGTGCCGTTTATTAATGCGGTGTTTGAAACGGCGCCTTTAAGTTTTAATCAGTGGTTGTTGTGTTTGGCTGTTGGTTCTCCGATGATTGTTTGGGCTGCTGTAGTAAATCGGTTTGATCCTCCGAATTAGGTTTGGTTGTTAAATGAGTTTTCATCTGTAGGGACGTATGGTTATGCGTCCCTTTTTTTGTCATGTTTTTAACGCAGAGGACGCTGAGTTTGGCACGGATTTCGCAGAGGTTTTGAGGGAGGTTATCGCAGTTAAACTGAAAGGTGATTGGCTAATTTGTAGAGATTAGTGAAGCCAGACTAAGCTATGATTGAGATAAAGTTGATAATATTTCAAGGATGATAAACTATGAATATATCCCTAACTACTGAGCAGGCAAAATTTATCCAAGAAAAAATTAAAACTGGCAGATACTCAACTACTGCTCAGGTAATTAACGAAGCATTGAGACTGCTAGAAGAACGCGAGCGACACTATCAAACATGGCTGGAAGAAACTCGTCAAAAAGCAGCAGTTGGGATTGAACAGCTTGAGCGAGGAGAAGGAATTGATGGTGAAACTGTTATTGCTAATCTGCGGAAGAAGCTCGCGAAAGCTCGTGAGGCTGATGGATGAGCATCTATATCATCTCCCCAGAAGCTAGTAAGGATTTAGATGAGATTACTGAGTATTTTGTAAGTCGTAATCTAGAGGCTGGGGAACGCTTTGTAAATGCTTTTGAGCAGAAGTGCAAAAACTTAGTGAGCTTTCCCAATATGGGGCGTAGTTATGCTGAAATTGAGCCTTCGTTACGAGGTATTCTCCTTGATAAATACATTATTCTTTATCGTCTGATTGAAGATGGCATTGAAATTGTTAGAGTGGTGAGTGGCTATCGTGACTTGGAATCTATTTTCTCTGAGACTGACGATGATTAAGCGAACGAGATTGAAAGTTATGGCTTTAAGTTAAGGTTAGGAAATGAAGTGATGCTCTATACACTCAAACAGCCATCAGTATTTTTACTCTCATCTTTAGGGTAGAGTCAGCACCAATTTTCCTATTTCTACGGTTGTAATTCAACGGCTTCCAGTCTCCAGCCAAAGATTGATTAAGCTTTTGGTCAGAATAGATATTCTGATGTCGTTAAGCAGGAAATCACAAAGGAATATTTATATGCCAACCGAGCAACATTTACAACCGCCACAACAACAGGATCAACGACCTGGAAGCGAAGAGGAAATGACGCCAAAACCCAAGTCAGAAGCTCCTGAATATCGGGGTAGTGGCAAATTACAAGGTAAGGTAGCTTTAATTACTGGGGGTGATAGTGGTATCGGTCGTGCAGTAGCAATCCTTTATGCTAAAGAGGAAGCTAATGTTGCTATCGTCTACTTAAACGAACACGAAGATGCTAAAAAGACCCAAGATTTGGTTAAAGAAATTGGTCGCAGTTGTCTAACAATTGCTGGAGATATTGGTGATGAATCTTTCTGCAAAAATGCTGTAAAACAAGTAATTGATACTTTCGGACATCTGGATATTCTGGTTAATAATGCTGCTGAACAGCATCCTCAAGAAAGCATTGAAGACATCACCAGCGAACAGTTAGAGCGTACTTTCCGTACTAACATCTTTTCGATGTTTTATCTGACCAAGGCTGCTTTACCATATCTCAAAGAGGGAAGTGTGGTTATAAATACTAGCTCTGTCACTGCGTATCAAGGTAATCCACAACTGCTTGATTATTCTTCCACAAAAGGTGCAATTGTTGCCTTTACTCGCTCTTTGTCAAAGGCTTTAGTTGAAAAGGGAATTCGCGTTAATGGCGTTGCTCCTGGGCCAATTTGGACACCTTTGATTCCCTCAACTTTCCCGGAAGATAAAGTTGCTGACTTCGGTAAGCAAGTACCAATGGAACGAGCAGGACAACCAGAAGAAGTCGCCCCTTGCTATGTGTTTTTAGCATCAAGAGATTCTTCTTATATGTCTGGTCAAATTTTGCATCCCAACGGCGGTACTGTGGTTAACGGCTAATAAAGCACGCTCAAGAAATTTTCCGCGCTGCATTTAACAACGCTTTGGAAGAGTACAGCGAGGAAGAATCTGCTTTTAAAGTGGCTTGGAGTGCTGTAAAGCGCGACTACGAAAAAGGGGAAGATAGCAATTGGCACAAAAAGCCAGAATAATTATCGGTTTTTGATTGCAAATGAAACTACCTTCCCTCGGCTGCTAAATCAATGCAGCCTTTTTTCTGTGTACCTGAACGCGCTTATCTGGTTTTTGTTTCTTCACCCAAGCTAGGAACTTTTGCATCTCAGGTTCACTTCTTAGTTTGTCAATGGAATTGAGTTCCTGGGCTAAACGTTTGTTGTCAAATAAGCTGTGTATCTGTCGATGACAACCGGAACAAATATCAACAGTTGGGCCAGGATCAGCCTTTTTCTGTTTAACTTTTTGTCGAGGAATTAGATGGTGTGCTGTTAAACGATTGACCTCTCTTTCACAGAGTTCGCAGATCATACCAAAACGCTATTAGTGTTTTATTGCTTGCTTGTCGTGACTACTGTAGTACAGTTTACTACAATGAGAAAAAACTATCAATTATTTTCTGGCTCTTGCTTCACCAATCCTGAAGGTGGACGCTCGTTACTCCAGGCCCACCAAACCTTACCACACTGACATTGATAAAATTCCTGCCAAATCCGTTGATATTCTTCAGTCATCACAGGCGATCGCCGATTAATCCAAACTAACTCAGCCTCCCTAGAAGAAGCGCGACAATTTGGACAACAGAACAAGAGTGCATGAGTCGCTGATGTTGTCCATTCAGGAGGAACTGGGGAAAAAGCATCCATTTATGACTATTGTTTTCTTTTATCCTATTTTAAGATTCTTCTCAAGGCGATGTCTCTCCTACTCAACTTGAAGAAAATTTGAGTTTTGAGTTGGAAATGGGATAGCTTGTTTGCAGGAAGCAAAAAATTCCAGCTTTTCTAATTTCCCACAAGATCTATAATTCTGTGCACTTAGTCCGATGAATCCAGAGCCTGAAATTCGCCGACTGATTGAGCTAATGCCTGCTTCTGGGCGAATGATGACGAAAATCGTCAACAAACCCCAACAGACGACAGTAATTGAAGCTACTCTTCCCCTACCCTGGTCTGGTGAGCGACCAATTTATATTAATTTTGATCTGTGGCGTCGTATCCCTAAGCCTCAGCGTGACTTGTTACTATTACGGACGGTATGCTGGCTAATTGGTATTAAGTGGTTTAAGCCGGATATATACCAAGCAGTAGCTTTAGCTGGGGTTGTCGGGGGACTATTGCAACTTGTCCAGGGAGATGCTGCAGGTGTTATGGTTGCTACAAGTTTGAGTGGTCTTGCTGGTACACAAATTTGGCGCAGCACTCGTAGTAATCAATCTGAGTTGGATGCTGATACTAATGCGATTAAAGTGGCGACTAGACGCGGCTATACTGAGTCTGAAGCTGCACAGTACCTGTTGTCTGGGATTGAAGCCGTAGCGGAGATTGAAGGGCGTCCTAGCTTAAAGTTTACGGAATTGATTCGCTGCCAAAATTTAAAAGCGATCGCCGGTTTTTCTCCTGTGGGTGTTCCTGATGGTATTAGGCAAGAATAGTTTGTCTAGTGTCAGTAAAGACAATGTTTGTTATTTGTTGTTGGTTATTTGTTATTTGAAAACTATCTCAATTCGCTTGAAAATTTTCAATCAGAAACAAGCAACAAACAACCAACAAAATCTATTCAACGCTCCTGCTGTTTATCGGATGGCGGGGTTTGTTTTAATATCTGTTCCTGATGCTCTCTAGCAGCTTTTTCTAGAAGAAATGCAGCCAAACTGCTAATTGAGCGGCGTTCCTGATTGGCCCACTCTTCAAGTAGATCATAAATTCCTTCGGCTAAATAGGTTGCTAAGCGCTTGGTCATAAAAAATTCAGAAGTTTCTAGTCTAGGCAGATCTTAAGTGTGCTGTATCTAGACTTTAAGCGCAAATACAGCTCATGCAAGGCTTTTATATGTGCTGTATAAGTGCTATCTTAAAATCAAGTCAAAGCCAGCAGTCAAGTTTACGAGGCTCTCTGCTGGCTTCTGGCTCCCCAAACAAAAGGAGACTCTAATAATGGTAAAACCTGTTAGCGACAAAAGCGACCGCCCTTGGACAATTGTACGTATTTTGCCCAACGCTCAAGTCTACATTCTCGCCTGTTTCCGTAATCGCCAAGACGCCGAAGATCATCTGCGAGTTTTGCATCGGTTCCTACCAGGTGCTGAATTTGAAATTGTCTTCGATTCTCCCGACGAACAAGAAGATATTTAAGTAGATCTAAAACAAAGTTTTCCACCGCTACATTCTTCGGAGTGTAGCGGCTAAAGACAGGAAAAGTGAGATGAATATTTTTCGATTATGAACTTAACCTTCCCGTTCAGGTTTTAGTTGAAAATTGTCGTCATAATCTGACATAGAACGATAAGCGATCGCTGGAGTAGATTCTAAATTTAGCAATCGTTGGCGATAATCTTCCAAATATTTATGGCGTCCTTCATCCCCAGCATTTGCGGGACTCCAAGCAATAAATGGCGGTAACACTTCCATCCCTACAAAATGTAGAATTCCATGATTAATTGCAAATAATATTTTCTCGATATCTTCATTTAAACCAGTCGGACTATATCTACTAGCTGGGCCACCTGTTGTTAAAGCCAGCATCGCTTTTTTACCTTTCAATCCTCCTTTGTCATACAACTTACCGCCACCATAAGAAAAACCGGTTGTAAAAACTCGATCTACCCAACCTTTCATAATTGCCGGTAGCGAAAACCACCACAAAGGAAATTGTAGAATTATAAAATCTGCCCAAAGCAATTTTTCTTGTTCTGCTACAATATCCTGAGCCAACTTTCCTTTCTGAGAACTAAGGTTCTGGTCAGCCGGATCTTTCAAGAAATCTGGATATTCCAATTCCGCAAAATCTTCTTGATCAGCTAGTGCTTTAAACTTCATCTCATAAAGGTCAGAAACTTTCACTTGATGACCTTGTTGGGTCAAAACTGACACAGCTAAATCTTTCATTGCCCCATTAAAAGATTTGGGTTCTGGATGAGCGTAAACAATCAGGATATTCATTTTTTAACCTTTCCACAGCTATTAAAAAAATTAGGGCTATTTTAGCAATATACAGCTTAACTTGGTTTTAATTTGCTGAGGTAAACCTACCTTTCACTGACGCTCCCACCAGTAAAATAGCAAGAATCAACATAGCGACTCCAGCCACACCATAAGTTACACCCAAGCCAATTTTTTGAGCAAGAGGTTGACTAAAGAGAGGGGAACAGAACTGACCTAAAAACATACAAGTTGTCAAGCCTCCCAAGACTCTACCTCTAGCATAAATCGGGGTTTTGGCATTTAGCCAAACATTCATATTCGGCAACAACATACCCAATCCCAAGCCAGCGATAATTAATCCCAAAACCACGAAAGGATAACTAGGTGCTAAAGAAATTATGACATATCCCAAACCTAAAAGCAGGTAGAGACAAATGAGAACGCCTTGAAAACTTAGGCGCTTTTTTATGCTTCCGTAACGCATAGAAATAATCGCGCTAGCAAGAGTGGAAGCAGCGATAGCTATTCCAGTTTGAGCATTGCTTACCTGGGCCAAACTCTTCAAGTAAAAAGGAAGTTGCACGGGAATCATATAAAACACCACCATCGTCAAAAAGGTTATGGCGTAGATGAAACCAATAATTCCCACAGGTAATTTAGTAGCTGCATCTTCAGCTAAATATTGAGTCGAATCAGATGCAACTTGCGGTTCAGTTAAGCTGAAAATCACTAACGGTAAAATGGCGAAAGCAGTAAGGTAGATTAAGAAAGGAAACCGCCAACTAATATCTGCCAAAAATCCGCCCAAAGTTAAAAATATTACTCCTCCATAGCCCATGAAAGCCGCTTGGGTTCCCATTACTTGATTGCGCTTTGGTCCTTGATAATAGTCGGCAATTAGGGCGATAGAAGTTGTCATAATCGCACCAACTGCAACACCCAAAAAAGCACGTCCAATTAATAAGCCAGTCAAAGAACTAAGAACGTAACCAGAACCACCAGCAATACCATAAAGAATTACCGCACCAGTTAATAAGGGTTTGCGTCCGAAGCGGTCAATAATTATTCCAGCAAAAGGTGCACCAATCGCCGTAAAAAGCGCAGGCAAAGTTAACATCAGTTTGACCCAAAACTCAGAGTCTGGTTCATTCTGAAAAAATTGCTGGATTTGCGGCAGCGCTGGTGCTATCGTTGCACCAGCCATGACAGTCATACTGCTAGTAAGCAACAAAGTGATGAGTTTGAACATGGTAATTGAGGTCTCTAATTGATGGCGATTAGCAATCGTTTACAAACTTGTTTAATTTCAGATATTGTCGTTCCCCATCAATCTAAAAACCCTATATTATAACTACAGATAAACACAGATTAATTGCCTAGCTATCTGTGTTTATCTGTGTGTATTTGTGGCTAAAAAAACTTGCCAAATTTCAGTTGTTGAACGAATTGTTAGACGATCAAGCAGCTAATTTTGCTAGTACCTGTGCCAACTTACTGCCAAGTTGTTCCACACCTTCGTGTTGTTTTGAGTCTAGCAACTTTCCATCTTCAGAAAATGCCTCATATGCTTTGGGAATTGCCTTTTGATCTGGTAGCACCAAAACGTTAATATTGCTGAGAATTGACCGGACATGAACTAAGCCGCGCAAACCTCCTAACGCTCCTGGGGAAGCACTCATAATCGCAGCAACTTTACCAATAAAACAAGCTAACGCAGGTTCTCCAGGTAAGGGACGAGACGCCCAATCTATTGAATTTTTGAGAAGTGCTGTAATTGAACTATTGTATTCAGGAGATGCGATTAATAAGCCTTGATGCGCCATCAATAATTCCTTAAACTTGCGAGCATTTTCGGGAATTCCTTCTTTTGCTTCCAAGTCTTCTTCATATATGGGCATCGGCAAATCCCGCAAGTCTAAATACGTTACATCAGCGCCTGCTGCTTTGGCTCCCTCTGCGGCAATTTTTACCAATTTTTTGTTGTAGGAAGCTTCGCGGGTGCTTCCAGCAAAAGCGAGAATCTTGGGTGCATTAGTCATCTTTCACTCTTCCTAATAATTTTGGGCTTAATTCTACCAACGTTTAGCTGAAAGCTTCGGTATAGTCGTTGGCAAACTGCTCAAAAGATATCGGTTTCTTACCCGTAATTTGCTCTACCGCAGGTGATATTGTTGAGTAATTGCCAGCTTTTTGTTCGGCATACAATCCCAATACCAGTTCAATCTCTGGTTCTGGCATACCGACACTTTTCATACTTTGACGAGCGGTATCCTCAGAAATGCTGATATAACTGATTGGTTTACCGAGAATTTTTGAGAGAATCGAGGCTATTTGATCATTAGAAATTGCTTCGGAACCCGTGACTTCATAGGCTTGGTTTTCATCACCGCTTTGTGTAAGTTCTGCTGCGGCTACGGCTGCAACATCTCGCACATCAACAAAGCTTACTTTACCATCTCCTAGGGGCAGATAAAAACTGTTTTGGCTTTTGATAGTAGAACCCGTGAAGGTAATGTAGTTTTGAAAAAAGGAATTGGGACGTAAGAAAGTATAGGAAATTCCCGACGCTTCAATCAATTTTTCTACTTGGCGGTGCAAGTTACCCAAAGGAAATTCTTGCTCTGTGTCAGCGCCCATTACTGACAGTCTGACGATGTGTTTTACTCCTGCTTTTTTAGCAGATGCAATAGTCATTGCATCCAACTCTACCATGTTGGAAACTAAGGGTGTTGCTAAGAACACTTGATCAATGCCTTCAAAAGCAGCTTGAACTGTTTCTACTTTGTTTAGATCAAATTCAACAAGGGAGACTTTATTCATTCCTGCTGCTTTGCTGGTGGAACGCACTGCAGCACGTACATCTGCGCCAATAGCTGTTAGTTGTTTGACTACTTGAGAGCCAACGGTTCCAGTAGCACCTGTAACTAAAATTGTGTTTTTCATAATTTTTAGTAAGTTTTACTGAAGTTAGGAGATCTTACCCTATTATCCTAGAATGGCTGTCTCGCTCTTCTGCCAATTCTTTCATGTGAAGCACAGCATTTTTTATCGTTTCTTGCATTTTAGCTTCCTTAAGATTTTCGGCTTCTTCATTTAAAGGTTGCCAATTTTGGGTAAAAGTGAGAATTAAGCTTTCTCCAGAATCCTCCTGAGAAGGAAACTCGACTTTGTTAATAATCTCCCCTGAAAAAAGCGGGTGTTCGACAAGGGTAAATTTGATTTCTCTCGCTTCTTCAGTCACGGTTATTCTTTCTTTAAGCTGCATTCCCGGAATTCTCATTTCTCGCAGGATGCCATTGTCATACCTCTGCAAAACTTTAGTTTCTTCAACCGCAGTGATATAACGTTGAGGATTTTCTATTTTATCTAACAACATCCCCCACACTGTTTCAAACGAAGCATTTACAGGACTGCTAAATGTGGCATACGGCATAGTTTATTACCTCAAAAAAAGGCGTTGCTGAAGGTTGGCAACACCATAATACGGCATTAATAACAGCGAAGAGTGTTAATCATCTACTCTGATTGGAGACTCTTCGAGAACGATATTGAGAATCATCTTTTCAGAGCGGAAAATAATATAATTAGTAGTGGCGTTGCACAGCTAAAATAGTGCATTAGGTAAATTCCCAACAGCTTTAATTTAACTGAGCTGCTCCCGTTATCTATTGCACAAAATTAGCTGTGTCGCGCCAATAGGGTGCGTTAGTTAACACACCCTACAAATAGAGTTGCTGAAGCCCTAAAAGCATTTTGCAAGTAGGATCAGGCTTGTTTAAATTAGTTAGAAGTGGTCGTATGTGTTACGACTAAAAACAGGACTAATATTGATATCCAACTTTCAAAGGAATCTCCAGAGTTTCAGTGTTTTTGGGCAACATAGCTTGTCGTGTATTTAACTTGCTCTTGAGTACAAATAAGGCTAATAGCTGGATTTGTTTGTGAGCACTTGTCGTCGGATGAATGTCGTCCCAAAACAAATACTGATCTGGCTTAGCACAGACAGTATTATTGGTAAAGCAAGCGTCAGTTACATTCGTGAAGCCGAATACTCCCGGAAATTGGCTAACTGTCTTAAAAAGAGTATTAACATCGACAAGCATGATGTTAGTTTTGGGGCTTAGTTGGCGGCTCAAAGTTTTTACAGTAGTGGACAAACTAGCATTATGTGCATTTGTCAACATACTTAGTTGAGTAGAAAACTGAGTATTGCGTGTACGCGGAAGCTTACCCAAATCTGCTAAGTTAAGCACCATAATATTTTTAGCGCCAACGTTAGCGAGTGTGGTTACCGCTTTGGATAAATTCTCCACAGGTTGCTGAGGATTGGTAGCATTCCCAAACAGATAATCAGTGGAACCGGCCCACACAATATAAAGAGCTTTTGGATCAGCTTGTTTCTTGTTTGCTGCCAAACTACTCGTGTATAAGTTAACCTGCGCTAGTGTTCCTGGTATGGGTTCATTAGGAAAGAGGGGCGTTATTCAACCCTGAACTAGAACCACCAAAGGCAAAGTTAACTCCATCGGGTGAACTAAACACCCCAGTAGGGAGAGTGGTGAAGGGGACGGGCTTTAATTTCAGTTGTTTTGCAAGATACTCTACCCAAACAATGCCATTAGAAAAACGCCCGTTAACGTAGGGAGGAGGCGGATATCCGACTTTCTTAAGTGCGAGTGTAAGATTATATACATTACCAACATCCGAAAGGCTATCACCAAAGGTATAGATCTGTTCAATTTTCTGGGTTTCTGAAGCCTTGACGGGTAACATGAACGAGAAGACAACAAAACCTGCGGCTAGAATTTGCTTTTTCATATTTTTTTTGTGACCGTAGTTTTTTCGTTTACTCCTCAAACTTTATGCCAAATCCTAAAAAGAAGTCAACTAAAGTCGCTAGTATATAAAGGATGTATGAAGGATGTATGAAGCTTTAAAATAACGCCATAAATCAATTTAATTTTCCTGCAAAAATGACATAGAATTGTTATTCTTGTTTGCCTTTGTAAAAGTTATTATTTCTTCTTATTTCAAAAAAATATACCGGTGCTTGTATCCCAAACGTGAGCTACAGTTTTTCATTTTTCACAGCTTACAAAAAGCCTTAATTAGCATTTTTTGAGAAAATTAGTAGCCAAATTGCCAACTCTTTACCCTCACTAACTACTGAATGACACTTAATCTGATGGCCATGTTTGTCCATCATAATCTGGTAGCTGACTGACAACCCCAAATCAGTACACTTTCCTGACAGTTTCGTAGTAAAAAAAAGATCAAATATTTTTTGCTAAACTATCGCCGCATAATCAAAAGCACTGCGGAATAGTTCTTCACTTTCTCACAGTGCCTCTTTCATCTGTTTTGGTTTGGTAACCAAATTCCACATTTCTACCTTAAGATAGATGGTAAACAAACCGTTATTGTTACTTTGTGAGCTTTTTTCAGATTGATGGCTGATGCTTATAGCCCCCTAATCGGCTAACCAGTCCAAAATCAGCTTGTTCACAGCATCGGGTTTCTCGTCATGAGGACAATGACCAGCATTGGGAATCGACACAAACTGAACATCTGGCCCAGTCTCGCTTTGCTGTTGATATATTGCAGCACCAGCAATGGGTGTCCAAGGGTCATCTTCTCCCCAAATTACCAATAGGGGATGCTTCACTTTGGGCAAAAGTTCAACTGGGGAAGGGCCAGGAGGTGCGGTGAGAACCGAGGCAAATACCTGTTGTGCACCAGGGTCACAAGAAGGGGTGTAGAGTAAGTCTACAAGTTCCTCGGTAACAGCTTCTTGGTCGCGGTAAACTTGGGTGAGGGTGCGACGAATGCGAGGTTTTTGGCGGATCATGTTAAACAGGAAGGGGCCGCTAATTGGGGAACTCACCAGTTTAGTAAAAGCTCCCATTACCAAGCGTAGGGGTGGATTTAGCTCATCAGGGCGGTGATTTAGTCCACCAGCACAGTTGATTAAGACTCCACCAGCCGAAATTTCAGGATACTGGGTTATTACCATCAGACTCAGCAGTGCACCGATGGAGTTACCAATAAATACTGTAGGTTCTTGGATGTGTGCTTCCCAAAAATCCTTAAGCTGTTGTTGCCACAATTCTAATGTGTAGTCCAGCGCAGGTTTGTCAGAACCACCGAATCCCAAGAGGTCGATCGCATATACTTGGTAGCCAGCTTCCGCAAGGACTGGAATATTTTTGCGCCAATGTCCAATGGACGCACCAAATCCATGAATCAGCACTAGGGGTTTTCCTGTACCCATTAGGGTGTATTGAATTTGGTGCCCTTGCCAAGTCCAAAAGTGCTTTTCAATGGTGTTTGCAGATATCAGTTGTTCTGTAGTCACGGCGTTTTATGAAGATTCATTAACTATTTTTATGATAATTGTCTGTGACAGCACTGCCCTAATGCGCTGCTTCTTCCGCAAGCTTTCTCTAAGATAGAAAAGAGAATCTTTGCAGCAAGAACCGAATGTTCACTATTGACTTGACTTTGAAAAACACCCCCATGCCATTTTCTGTGCAACGTAAGACAGCAGAAGATGCGGAAAAGACTTACCAGGAAGTTGTGATAGCAATGCGTTCCGACAGTCCTGAGTTGTTAGAACTAACCTGCGAACAGCAGCCAGAAAAGAAAATAGCCGTTCTCGCTAATAATATCAGTGCGGTGATGATTTCCCAGAAATCTGGTGCGGCTGGTGCTGGACGTACACCCGGTTTCGCTTTTCTGTCTGAATAGACCTCTTACAGACATAATTTACCCCTCCCCAACCCTCCCCTAAATAAAATACTTTGTCCTTTGTCATCTCCCCTCTTAGGGGAGAAAGAGAGGGGTCGGGGGGTTATTTTGACTTTGGCAATCTTATCTAATGAACACAGCAAAAAGTGACGCAATAGTTCAACCAGCAATTAGTGTGCGGAATCTCTGCTTCAACTGGGCTTCTGGAGTATCAGTTTTAAAATCTTGCTCTCTGGATGTACCCAAGGGTGAGTTTTGGATGCTCTTAGGCACCAATGGTAGCGGAAAATCCACTTTACTAAGATTGCTGGCTGGGCTATTGCAGCCCCAATCTGGTGAAATTAAGATTGAGCAACCTGTAGGCTTTGTCTTCCAGAATCCAGATCATCAGCTCGTAATGCCTACAGTAGGTGCAGATGTGGCTTTTGGTTTGGTGGAGGAAAAGCTTTCGATCGCGCAGGTACGTATGCGGGTAATGCAGGCCCTAGCAGCGGTGGATCTACTGCAGCTAGAGCGACGCCCAATTTACGCCCTGAGTGGTGGACAGAAACAGCGTATTGCTATTGCTGGGGCGATCGCTCGACGCAGCGAGGTCTTACTTTTAGATGAGCCTACGGCCCTCTTAGATCCAGATACTCAACTGGATTTAGTAGAGCAAGTGAGCTTGTTAGTCAAAAGTCGTGGGATAACTGCGCTTTGGGTAACGCACCGTTTGGATGAGTTGAATTATTGTGACGGCGCTTTTTTGTTGGAACAAGGACAGGTTGTTGATAAAGGCAATCCAGAACGTCTCAAGCAACGACTTATGCAAGAGCAATAATTTGGGGATTGGGGACTGGGGACTGGGGACTGGGTAATACTCTCCGCGTCTTTGCGTCTCCCCATCTCCCCCATCTCCCAAAACTAACAGGGGGCTTTTTTTTCAGATTTCTGTAAACTATTGTTAATATGAGTAATTTATTCTATCCAATAGAGAATTCTGTCCTTGAAAAATGCACCCTTCCTCACCCCTGGCTATTCTACTGGTTGATGGCTACAACGTCATTGGAGCCTGGTCTTCCCTGAAAAAGACCCGCGATAAACCTATATCGAGTCGCTCAGCTTACCGAGATGGGCTAGAAGCAGCTCGTCAAGAGTTAGTAGAAGTTTTGATCAATTACAGCGCCTTTCAGGGCTATGAAACTCAGGTAGTCTTTGATGCTCACTCTCAAAACACACCCACTTACTGTGAAGTCCTAACCACACATGTATCTGTTTGCTATACAGATTTTGGACAGACAGCAGACACTTACATAGAAAAATTCTGTGCCTCATTTCGATTCAGCCTTGCTCCCAAAAGCCAGCGCTTGATTGTCGCTACCTCAGATCGCGCACAGCAACTTACAGTAGTGGGATACGGCGCTGAGTGGATGTCTTCCCTGCAGTTGGCTAGCGATGTCGATTTTACGGCTCGTCGTATTCTCCGCAAAAATCAACCCCCAAAACAATCTAGCGGCCGTTTTCTCTTCAATTCCCTCGATCCACAGGCCCAGCAACGTTTAGCCCAATGGCGCAAAGGCCTAAAATAATTTTGGGAAAGTAGTTGACAAATCTGGAAAGCTTAGATACACTTATAAAAGTGAGAAAAAAACAGGCCCCCATCGTCTAGAGGCCTAGGACACCTCCCTTTCACGGAGGCGACGGGGATTCGAATTCCCCTGGGGGTATCAAACAAAAGAAGAAAGCATAAGGCAAAAAAGAGATTCTGAGCTTTGTGCTTTTTTTAATACTCTAGTAAGCGATCGCTCTGCTTGAGAATGGCAAGTATCAGGAATATACTCATTCCCTAGCCTTAGAAGGATTACCAATTACCTTGTTACAGCAAACTCTACAACGTTTAAATCAAGGAACAAATGTTAGTGCGGCTAGCTGGTTTGCCCAACAAATCGCCAATCTGAACTAAATTTAGTTTGGAGAAAGATGGCTATTTTTCCACTAATTTATCGATTTTTTCCCTAACGGTTAAATTAATTAAAGAGCGTAGCAAAAATAAGCAGCAAAATCCTGAGAAGCTAAAAGCAGCGATCGCCCAACTACTATAAGACCCTAACAGCAACACCGTACCAGACAGGAAACTAAATCCCGTTAAGCAAGCATAAACTAGGCACTTAACTGCTAAATTAATTTGTTTGAGAGTGCGTTCACTTTCCAGAGAACGTACCCGTATTTGTAGTTCACCTTGTTCAATGCGTGACTCTAAGCGTTGAATATAAATTTCAGCGGCCGACGGTTGCTGTAATTTATGCTTAATAAAATCCTTTGCTTGCCTTGCTAATTCTCCTACAATATTTCTTTGTTCCTTACCCTTATAGCCAATCAGACTTTTAATGAAAGGCTTACTGGCAGCAATTAGGTTATATTCTGGATCTAGGGTACGAGCGATGCCATCAAGAGTAGTTAAAGACTTTAAAATAAAAGTCATTTGAGCTGGTAAGCGAAATGGTTGTTGCTCGAACATCAAATAGATTTCGCTACGCATTTCATCAAAAGCCTGTAATTCTATCGGCTTTTCCGTGAACTTATCTAAAATAAAAGCAATTAATCGTTTTACCGGAGTCAGATCTGACATCGGTTCAATTAAACCCATATAAGTTAGAGTACTAACAACCTCCTCCGTATCCTTTCTTAGGACAGCAAAAAACGTCTTAATCATCTGAGTTTTGGCAACTGGCTTTACCTCCGCCATCGTTCCAAAATCATAGAAAATTAAGTTACCATCTTGACTTACAGCCATATTTCCCGGATGGGGGTCAGACTGAAAAAAGCCATCTTGTAACAACTGTTTTAAGTAAGCACAAATCCCCAACTGGATAACTTCCTTAGCATTGATACCACAAGCTTCTAGAGTCTGACGGTCGTCTATTTTTATTCCTGGCAAATACTCCAGAGTTAGCACCTTTCTTGTAGTGTATTGCCAATAGATAATTGGCGCATGAATCCGAGGATAGTCGAGAAAATTTTGGCGAAAACGGTCAGCATTTTTGCCTTCGTGGATGTAGTCAATTTCTAGATAAAGAAGGTTAAAAAATTCGTGGTAAATTGCCTCTAAATCGTATTTTTTTGTCGCTGGGAAGTAGCGTCCAGAAAATCGCACCAATCGATGTAAAACTTCAAAATCTAAGTTAAATAGCTTTTCTAATCCTGGACGTTGTACTTTGACGACAACATCTTCACCCGTGTGTAGCCGTGCTTTATGTACCTGTCCTAAACTGGCAGATGCTAGGGGAAAATGATCAAAATCCCGATACAAAGCATGAATCGACTTACCAAATTCCGATTCAATTAGGGCGATCGCTTCTGTGGGGCTAAATTCTGGTACCCGATCCTGCAATTGCCCTAAAGCCTGTACATATTCTAAGGGCAACAAATCAGCGCGGGTGGATAGTGCTTGACCAATCTTGATAAAAGTTGGCCCTAAATCCAGCAGAGTACCTACTAACCACTGTGCCCTACGATGTCTGTGTCTAGAGGAGTTGTGAGCAACAGTCTTATCCCACCACAAATAGAACAACAAAGTTGCTGCAGAACCAAAGATATCGATTTGGCGTGCTAGTGGTGAATATTTCGGTCGTTGCCAACGTAGTGGCTTAGAATCAGCAGTTATCAGCATGGTATCTTTCACCACATTTAAATCATCTTATCAGGATGGATAAACTTATAACCTGCTGCTTTTAGTTTTTGATTGCTGACACGAGTATTAAAATCTCGCTGACTTGGTTCGGATGGATTCCACAAAACTTTAGGGAGATTTTCGCGATCGCATATTTGGTCGCATAAATCCCGAATCCTCATCGTCACATCATTAACCAAATTGTAGATTCCTCCGCATTGATTAACTAGGACAAAATCCACTGCACAGACAATATCATCAAGGTGAATCCAATTCATGAAACTTTCACCAGTTCCCGGAAGAGTTTTACCAGCAATACGAATAAAGCGTTTACCTAACTCGCGTTCAGGGCCGTAAATCCCTCCCATGCGTAGGATAGAAACTTTCACATCCTCACTCTTCGCACTTAATAAAATTTGCTCGGTTTGGGCTAATACCTGACCTAATTTATCCGGTGGTTCAATCGTAACAGTTTCATCCACCCATTCACCATTTCTGTTACCGTAAACTGAGCAACTACTAAGGTAAATTATCTGCTTTGCAGTGGGAGCATTACTCAATGCTGCGATCAGATTTTTAGCAGTGGGAAGGTAGGTTTCTGCGTAACCTTCTGCACTAACCTGGCGATCGCTGATGGGAGCAACACTTACAAGAACTACATCTTGATTTTGTACCACAGATTGCATAGCCGTGGCATCATCGCCTTTCATTACTACTACTTTGTCGGCTACTTTTTCCAGTTCCTCTACACGTTCATTAGTAGTAGTGGTTGCTGTGATCAAGTGACTTTGTTTCTGATGCCAATATTCAGCTAAAGCAGTTCCAACATAGCCGCAACCTATAATTGTTATATTCATAAATTTGGGACTGGGAATTGGGAATTGGGAATTGGGGACTGGGGATTGGGATTGGGATTGGGGACTGGGGACTGGCGATTCCAACCCCACCCAACCTGTAAAGTGTAGAAACGTTTGATGAAATGTTTCTACGCTCTCCTCCTCAACTAATTAATAATATGGTTGAGTACTCATCGTCGCGACCCGTAGAAAAATGGAAAATAACACTTCTTTGGATACATCAAAACGTCGTTTTTTCATCGCTTTGCTACCACCTGAAGAAATTCAGGAATGTGCTAAGGAGATTCAACATTACTTAGCTCAAACCTACGATAGCCGAGGTGCAGAAAATTCTCCACCACACATTACCCTACAACCGCCTTTTGAATGGCAATTGGATAATGTGCCAATTTTAGAACAATGTATACAAACATTTGCTGACACACGTAAATCGGTGCCAGTAATACTCAAGGGGTTTGGGGCTTTTGAACCTCGCGTTATCTATATCAATGTTGTCAAAACAGCAGAATTACTGACCTTGCAAAAAGATTTGATGACGTATATGAAAGCATCGTTAGGGATTGTGGATCAGGTTTCAGAAACTCGCTCTTTTACTCCTCACATGACGGTTGCTTTTCGAGACTTGACAAAAAAGGCGTTTTATGATGCTTGGAGGGAATTTGAGCATCGGCCGTTGGATTTTGAGTTTACGGCTTCTGGGCTGACTCTGCTAACTCATGATGGTATTCGGTGGAATGTGAGTGAGTGTTTTCGGTTTTTGGGTGATGTTTAGTTGGTGTTTTTTTAACGCAGAGAACGCGGAGTTTTGCGCAGAGAACGCCGAGGTTTTGATGAAAATTGTTAGCGAGGGAACTGAGTCAAAACTCATTCAATCTCCTCGCTTTAAATTCCTCAATTCTTCTAAGTTTTATCGGCGTTTATCTGCGGTTCTTTCTCTCTTATCTAAGCTTAATCGTGTGGTCTTTGGATGATTTTTTCTAGGACACGACGTTTGGCTTTGAGGTCAATTCCTATCAAGCGGACGTATTCACCGCTATGTTGACCGAGAGATTCTGCTAGGGCGATAATTGCTTCTGAAGCTTCGTTGCCTTGGAAAGAATAACCAGTTTGCCAAGCATTAGTTTTGACTCGACGCTCATTTGCATACTCGATACTCAGGCCATATCCTTGTGCTAAAAGTTCACGAATTTGTTCCTGAGTTTCTAAGTCTAATGGCATATGCGGTACTTGTTTGTGCCGCACTTCTGCATCTTTTAATCCATTATCAATGCTTATGCTTTCTTCGTTGTTTTCCTGTTGGGTATAGTTGGGAGGTGTGTCACCTCTAGATGCTTGATTATTCAGCCCAACACTAAAGGCTTGATTGTATTCCCTGACTAAGCGCATTTCCTCTACTTGTTTTTGTTCGACCGTCAACGAGTTGCCAAACTGAATTAAGCGAGGCAATTTGAAATCAGGCTTGTCAAATTTTGGTGCTTCTTCTAGACTATTGACGACGCGGGAGGAAACATTATCAAAGCCAACTTGATGGATAAAGTTACGAATTTGTTCATCATAAAACCGGGAGCGCAAGGCACTAAAGAAGTCAATCGCTTGATTGGGAAATGTATCAACTAAAGTTGCAATGTCACTGCGAGACAGTCCATCTTCAGAAAAAATGCCGACGACGACGCCAATTTTATCTTCTCTGTCAGGTTCCCAGAAAAATTTCTCCATCCGTCCATCCCGAATTAAGGGAGCATACAAGGTGGAAAAGTCATTTCCTGTGACAATAATTGGGACGCGAGGTAAAGGCGTTGAATCATAACTACCAGGAAGTTGCACATCTGTAGGATTATCGGCAATATTCATCAATGTGCCGTTCACCATTTGGGTATTTACTGTATACTGAGTACCACCATCGAAGCGCCCAGCACCAGCATCCAAATCGTTGATCATTAATACGCACATTTTACCTCGTACTCTGATCAATTCCGCAGCTTCTCGATAGCGTAGACGAATTAAACGTGCTGGATCTCCAGCATCCGGACTTTCTAATTCTCCTGCTGACATATGGATGGCTTCTACACCCATGCGCTTGAATACTAATTCGCATTGAAAGGACTTTCCCTCTCCTTTGCGTCCATGAATACCGAGAATTAAGGGAACTCGAACCCCAGGAAGGTCAAGAAAGTTTTTGGTGATGTGAACAGCGAGTTTATCCAGGAAGCGGGGGGAAATATAATAGCTCATTGATGCAGATGTAATTAAGGCGATAGCGTTGAGTTAGCTCTCTTTAAAGTTGAGCGTTAAACCGCACAACTTAGAGCGCCAACATTTAATCATACTTGATATCCCTAGCGCTAAAGCAGCCCCATAGAGAAGATATTTTTCAGACCAGAATCGACTAAGTTAATAAATATTCTGCTGGAGGTAAGGGAATAGTTATTGGTTATTAAAAAACAACCAATCACAAACAACTAACAACTAACCACAAACAACTAACAACTATATGAACAAGAGCAACTTATCTCATTATCCTTACCCCTCAGCACGACAAGTGATTATGGGTAAACGCTGTGCTGTGGCTACTAGCCAATCTCTGGCAACTTTAGCAGGAATGGAGATGTTTTGGGCTGGGGGAAATGCTGTGGATGCGGCCGTAGCAATGGCGATCGCTCTTACTGTAGTTGAACCAACTTCTAATGGTATCGGTTCGGATGCTTTTGCTTTAGTTTGGGATGGGAAATTGCATGGCTTAAATGCTTCTGGGAGAAGTCCCCAAAAACTCACTCTCAATCATTTTGCTGGAATGGATCACATTCCTTCAAAAGGCTGGCTTCCTGTGACTATACCGGGTGCTGTCTCTGCTTGGCGAAGTTTATCTCAGCGTTGGGGAAAATTGCCTTTTGAGCAACTTTTTTTACCAGCAATTCGCTACGCTGAAGAAGGTTTCCCTGTGTCACCAGTCACGGCTAATGCTTGGAAGCGTGCAGCAGCAGTTTACTTACCTCTTAATTCTCCTGAGTTTGAACCTTTTAAAGATGTATTTTTCCCCAATTTACGATCGCCTGCAGTTGGTGAGGTGTGGGGAAGTCCGCTTCATGGTAAAACTTTGAGAGCGATCGCACAAACCGGTGGTGAAAGCTTTTATCACGGAAAAATTGCCCGACAAATTGCTAATTTTGCTGCTGATACTGGTGGACTTGTAACAACAGATGACCTGGCGATACATCAAGCTGATTGGGTGGAACCGATTTCAACAAATTATCGGGATTTGACTGTTTGGGAAGTTCCTCCAAATACTCAAGGAATCGCGGCTTTGATGGCTTTGAATATTCTCGAAGGTTTCAATATTAGCCAATATCCTCGCGAGTCAATGGAAAGTTATCATCTGCAAATTGAAGCAATGAAACTTGCTTTTGCTGATGTTCGCCGACACGTCACTGACTCTGATTTTATGTCAGTTTCTGTAGAACAACTTTTAGATAAAACTTATGCTACCTCGCGGGGTTATCTGATTGGAGAACACGCGATTTCTCTGGTTCAACCAGGTTTACCAAAAGGTGGAACTGTTTATTTAGCGGCCGCTGATGAGGAACTGATGGTTTCTTTTATTCAATCTAACTTTGAAGGTTTTGGTAGTGGGATTCTAATTCCTGAGACAGGGATAGCGCTACAAAATCGCGGTGTTGGTTTCACATTGCAAGATGGGCACCCCAATCAAGTAGCACCAGGGAAGCGTTCTTACCACACAATAATTCCTGGTTTTCTCACAAAAAACGATAAACCACTAGGCCCATTTGGCGTCATGGGAGGAGCGATGCAACCCCAAGGACATCTACAAGTCGTGGTGAATATGACAGATTACGGAATGAATCCTCAAGCAGCTCTTGATGCTCCAAGATGGCAGTTTCTTGCTGGTAATAAGGTACTTCTAGAACAAAGTGTACCGCACCATGTAATTCTAGGACTAGCTGAACAGGGACATCATGTTCGGGTAAGTGCAGATGGGCTACAGTTTGGCAAAGGTCAAATTATCCTCCGCAAAAGAGATGTTTTAGTAGCAGCGTCAGAACCCCGCGCTGATGGATTAGCATTGGCGTATTGATAGATTCAATTTTTCTGAAACACCTGGCTCAGTATCGCTAATTCCTCCACTATACAATGAGTTATTTAATCGGCAAATTTGCGACAAAATTAGGAGATTGCAAGGCGCCATCGGAACTGCTGCGCTTGAATTATATTTTGGCAAACCCGCTTATACAAACTTTCAGAGCGTTTTTTTTGATGTCATCTTAGGGGTTTACGATTGGACGCTGAAAAAATCCTTGAAGTACCATCGCAGTTCGCTATTATGATGGTTGATTTTGCCGTTGAAGCCCAAGAAAAAGAAGGTAAAAGTCCTTACGAGGCGATTTATCAAGCTTGTCTAGTGAGATTCCGTCCAATTATGATGACGACAATGGCAGCTTTGATGGGTACTTTACCGATCGCTCTTGGTTTTGGTGCAGGTGCTGAAGCTCGTCGTCTTCTAGGATTAGCTGTAGTAGGAGAGTTATTATTTTCCCAACTTTTGACTCTTTACATTACACCTGTTTTTTATACCTATAGGTCGTCTTTCCGCATCAAGCTGGGGAAAGGGGGAAGAAAAAAGCGATTTTCTTCAAATACGAAAGAATTGAGTGAATCTAAGCGATAAAACTGCTCTGGCTGAGTTTCTGCATCTACAGCTTTACAATAAGCACAGTGATGCAACTCGGAGCAATAAGTAAGATGAACACTCGCAGAATTGAACCTGGCCCTGGTCAAGAATCTGTCTGGGATTACCCACGTCCTCCCCGCTTGGAAGAATCAGCCAAGCATATCCAAATTATCTTCAATGGCGTCACAATTGCTGATACCCACCGTGCCAAGCGCGTACTAGAAACCAGCCATCCACCTTCCTATTACCTTCCTCCCGAAGATATCAAAATGGAATATTTGTCAAGCACAAATCAAGGGTCATTTTGTGAGTGGAAAGGTAGGGCTATTTACTATACAATCATTGTTGGTGAAAAACAAGCTACCAATGTTGCTTGGTCTTATCCCACCCCGACGCTAAACTTTGCTTCTATCAAAGATTATTTAGCTTTCTATCCACAGTTGATGGATGCCTGTTACGTCAACGGCGAATTGGTGCAGCCACAAAAGGGAAATTTTTACGGTGGTTGGATTACTAGCGATATTGTTGGCCCATTTAAAGGTGCAGCCGGAACCTGGGGATGGTGAAATAAAACTTCATTTACTGCTCTGGCAAATGGTTACTAAATTTATTTACCTATCTGCATTGACCCATAGATAGAGTTAGTCAACAACCCTGAATATTCACGAGAACTTTATCGTGTATTTTTTCTTTTCATGGGAACTTCACAAACAATTCACGACTACTAGACTAGATTTAAATCAGCCACAGATAAATATATTCCAAGCGCTTAGCAGTCTCTCCACTTAGTAGCTTGTCAGAGTAAAAACAGCTATTTAGCACCAGTTGAATCTTCCTACCTTACGACTGATACTGAAAATTGTCACCGGGAATTACCGATTATGTCTGGATCTCCACTTAAGCACTTCGTTCTGACACCTGTACTTCTTTCAGCAGCCGTTTTTGCCACACTAAGCTTACCGCTGGCAATTCTCGGAAAGCAGCAAGTTCGCATCCAACTGCAGTCAGAACCAGTGTATCAAGGTCAACTGAGGGATGTTGCGACTCCCTATCTCGCTTTGGCAAGTGTAATTAGTTTGGGTGCTGGAGTTGCTAGTATAGCACTTACTGGCTGGCGCAGTTCTACCCGCAAATCCTCTGAGGTGGAAGCACAGTTATCGACCCTAGCACAAAACTTGCAGGAAAGAGAGGCACAATTAGAGTCACTCCAACTCTCTCAAGAACGTCTGGAAGCTTCTGGATTGAGTGCATTTGTAGATGAAGAATTGCCCCTTGAGCCAATTAGTGAAAAATTAGCACCAAGTTTGCCAGAAGTACCGATGGTGGTAGAAGTAGAACATCTAGTGATTACTGAACAACCGTTTGTGGTTCAAGCACAAACATTAGTAACCAATGGCCCGACTGTACAAGCAGCGGCCGCGAAGTTTGTTAGTGCGCAAATGTTCTTGGGTTATGCTCAGAGAAAAGATACTGTAAATACAGCCCCCAACACTCCAGAACTCGCCCCTGCGGAAGTTGATAAACTCTACGCTCAACTACAAGAAATCAAGGCTCAAATGGCTTCGATGCAACAGCTTATTAGTGCTACAAAAAGCACGGTAACTTCTTCTGAAGCACCACTACCTATACAGCCGCATTTACAAGTTGTTAAGTCTTGGTCTGTAAACGATGCTGCTTCTTAAGTAGGTTTGTTGTTTGTTGTTTGTTGTTTGTTGTTTGTTGTTTGTTGTTTGTTGTTTGTTGTTTGTTGTTTGTTGTTTGTTGTTTGTTGTTTGTTGTTTGTTGTTTGTTGTTTGTTGTTTGTTGTTTGTCCAATAACTAATCAAGCTTCAGCGCACAAATTCTGAGGCTGAGAGAGGGGCGTTGCTTTGATTGGTTTTGATGGGTTGCGGACGCATATTGTTAGCAACTGGTCGTTCAGGTTTAATTTCATAGCGCTTACCCCAGCCACCATTCAAATCTTCATCCTTCACAATAGGTGGTGGTCTTCTACCTACAGGAAGAGCAATCTTTAGGTTTTGAATCGCTTGTACATAGGGGAAACCTTCATTAGTAAATCGGACAAGGCTACCTTTAAGATCTTGGAATTGCACCTGCTGCTGTTCAGGGTTCAAAAACTGACCTGCTGGATCAAAAGTTACGACAAAAGAAACTTCATTTGCTGGGTTAAGTAAGAGTCCAGTTTGTGATTGATTAACTTGCCATGCTTCTTGTAAACGACCATCGGTTGCAATTTGCCAGAGATTAAGATTTGCTTGCCATTTTCCTTGTGAAACATTGACGATTTGGCGAGCTAAAATTGCATAAGTTTCCTGCGGATCAGAACTAAAAAATTCCTGACTTTTTGGACGCAAATAGCGAATTGCTGCAACGGTAATTTGACTTTTGTTAGGAAGATTGGTAGTACCACTTACTGTGTATAAGCCAGGATTACTTGCAGGCTGTACGCTAATTGTTAGAGCTGTATTTGGTGGTTTTGCAGGCGAACAACTGATACATAAAGCTAATATTAGAAGCATCACAGCTAACTTGCTACGAGCATAAATTGGCTTATTTTTTTGCCAAAAAGAAAAAAAGCAAAATCGATTGCTCATTATTTCATCTCCCCAATCTAGTTTTTCTTGAAGTTTTAGGATTTTCTCTCAATAAATCTTGCAAGGTAATTAGATTATGCCCAAGGAAAAGGAAGTTTTACTTCATCCCTTAGCTAGTTTGATTATTGAACGAAATTGATAGTGCTAATTAACTTTTATTTTCGACGTTGAGGAATACCGCTGATTTTCAGTACATCACTCAAAGTAGGGCAATAAGTAGTTAAACCAAAAGTCGCTGGATTGACAGGATTTTGATAGGTAAAATGCCGATATTTGAGAGAAAATCTATCCCAAGCAGCCATCTGAATCTTGAATAAAGCAATGAATATATCAGCCAGAGGGAGAGTCAAAGGTATGCGAAAATAGATTTTTTTATTGAGATATTCACAAACTTCTTCCACAGCTTGGTTAACAGTCATTGCCTGATTTCCCAGGATTACTCTGTCCCGATATATTGCAGGTTGATCCTCAGTTGGTTCGCTCGGTAGGGGATTGTCAACCAGGTATCGCACCACTTGCGCAATATCTCGTGCATGGATGAAGTGAAAACTGCCATCCGCTTTTAACCAGCGAATCGCATCAATCCATTTCACCACATCTTTGATACCAGATGAAATATGGGAGTAGGGTTTGCTGTCATCTCCTCCTAGTACTAAAGTGGGAAACAGGGTAGTAATTTTTGGGGCGATCGCCAATCTTGATAATCGCCCCAAACAATCGTATTTGGAACGTATATATTCTGTTCCCATTTGACCAGCTTCCTTCAGTAATTTGTTATTACGATCCAGAACACTAGCTGTAGAGAAATAAATTATCTGCTCACAAACCTTTGGGTTAAGCATTTCCATCAACCGAATAGTTTTGACAACATTAATGTCAAAAGCTTCCGGTTGCCCTCCCCAAGCAGTTGCTGCCAGAATTGCTACATCCATTTTTTTGAGTAGGTCGCCAAAGCGTTCAATCTGGCGCAAGTCTGCTGGCAAAATTGTAATGCCAGGACGAGCCTCGTAGTCAAATTTCAATTTGCTTGGGTTTCTGACTAAGAAATAAAGCTCGTGATCAGTTTCCTGAATTAATGCTTCAGCGATGTAGTGACCGATACAGCCACTGGCACCCGTCAAAAAAATCCGCTTGGGGTTCATTGTTCCGTTCAAATTGCAGGTATGGGCACGAGAAATTATGCGTGAACGGTCAGTAATTGATCAGCTTTCTTTGCCGTTTCAAAGAAGAACCTTACATTGTCTTCTGGAGTTCCAGGTAAGACACCGTGACCGAGATTGAAGATATGACCTCGGTTGCCTGCTTTACGAATGTTATCGAGAATGCGATCGCGGATGACATCCTGCGAACCAAAGAGCAGGCCTGGGTCCATATTTCCTTGAACTTTAACATCCCCACCCAATCGTTGCCGAGCCTCTGCCATATCTACTGTCCAGTCCAAACTGACAATATCAACGCCTGAGAGCGGCATCCGGTCTAGTACACCAGCACTACCACTGACAAGCAGAATTAGTGGTGTATCTGGATGAGTCTCCTTGACTTGTCTTACTACTCGCTGCTGATATGGTAATGCAAATGTTTCGTAATCTTGAGGACTGAGTTGACCAGCCCATGAGTCAAACATTTGCACGACTTGCGCACCGTTGTCAATTTGGTAACGCACATAGATGGCGATCGAGTCGGCAATTTTCCCCAACAAGTCATGGAGAATTTTCGGTTCCGAAAACGCCATCCCTTTGATGATTGAGTAAGTTTTTGAGCCTTTGCCCTCAACCGCATAAGCTGCTAAAGTCCAGGGAGCACCAACAAAGCCCAAAACTGCTGCTTTGTTACCCACTTCTTGACGCAGCGCCTGTAAAATTTGCCCCACAAATGGCAGTGCTTCTGCTGGTTCTAGGGTACGCAGTTGGTTAATTTGCTCTTGTGTGCGCAGTGGCTGATAAATGATCGGCCCCTTGCCTTCGGCAACGTCCATGTCGATGCCCATTCCAGGCAAAGGCGTTACAATGTCGGAAAAGAGAATTACTCCGTCTGGCTGAAATGCTTTCCAAGGTTGCAGGGAAACTTCAATCGCCACTTCCGGAATTTCTGAGCGATCGCGAAACGAAGGATACTTATCCCGTAAATCCCTATAAGCCTTCATATAACGACCAGCCTGCCGCATCATCCATACCGGCGGACGGTCTAATACTTCACCACGAGCAGCCCTTAATAGGCAAGGAACCTCGGTTGAGCCAGTCATCTAATCTCTTTGCCCCAGATAGTTTTTAAATGCATTTGTTAGCTTACCATTCTGGGATTGCACCTGTTCGCTTCTGGGGAATTGGTGATTGGGGATTGGTGATTGAGCTAATATTTTCCGCGTCTTTGCGTCCCCGCGTCTACATCACTCTTCCCAACTGAGAATACCTTTGTCAGCATCGAGTACAACTGGTTGTCCTACAGGAAGCGCAGCATTTACACCCTCGTGACCGAAGGGGAGTCCTGAGACAATGGGAATACCGAGGTCACTGAGGCGATCGCGTAACACTTCTTCTGTTGTCCAACTTGGAATATCCTTGGGTGGATCGCAGCGGCTAAAACGCCCTAAAGCAATGCCAAGAACTCCTTGAAAAGCGCCACTCATCCGCCACTGAGTCAGCATTCGGTCAATGCGGTAGGGAGCCTCTGTCACGTCTTCTAAGGCAAGGATAACCCCATCTAGGGACGGTTTTACAGGCGTTCCCAACAGATGAGTTGCCACGGTGAGATTTGCTGGTAGCAGAATACCACTTACTTTCGCACCTCCCCAGCCTACACCGGTAAGGGGAGCGAGAGGGCGTCCTTCTACGCAGTCAAACAAGCGATTGAGCGACCACTCTGGCTCTGCTGCTATAGTCGTCAGTACTGGCCCATGAACCCCAGATCTTCCTGACTTACACAAACTCCACAACAAACCAGTGATGTCAGAAAAACCAATCAGCCATTTTTGGATTTTGGATTTTGGATTTTGGATTTTGGATTGGGGATTGGATTTTGGATTGGGGATTGGATTTTGTGGAATAGTCGCATTGTCTTTTCCTTCTAAATTCCATTTCCAATCTTCTAAGAGTCTGGCGCTACCATAACCACCTCTAGCACAGAGAATACCCTTACATTCGGAGTCCCTCCAAGCTTCTGCTAACTGTTTACGTCGCTCAATATCTGTACCTGCAAGGTAACCTTCCCTAGCATCATAGTTAGTTGGTAGTTCGACTCGGTAGCCTTTGCTTCGCCAAATCTCTACACCATGAAGGAATGCTTCAAATTCTCGCAAAGGGCCACTAGGAACAATCACCCTGAGTAAATCCCCTGGTTGTAGCGGTGGCGGTAATTTGTTGTTGGTCATCAGTCAGTTGTCATTGGTTATTAGTTATTAGTTATTAGTTATTAGTTATTAGTAATTTGTAATTGGCAAGTACAAACAACAAATAACAAACACCAATTTAACTCAACCTTGCAGTACATTCGAGCAGCAATTTTTGATTTAGCAAAGCATAGGGCTGAATTTGCGTAGCTTTTTTAAACGCTTGAATTGCTTCCCTATAATTACATAATGCTGCCTGACACAATCCTAAACCTTGGATTGCGCCAAAATGAACTGGATTAAGTTTGATTACTTCTAGGCAATCCGATCTTGACTTTTCGTATTGTCCGAGAGTGTAGTAAAGAACAGCACGTCGATTCCAAGCTTCTGCAAAATCTGGCAGATCTTTAATCAGATCTGTCAGCAATGCTTCAGCTTGCTTAATGTTACCAACTTCGGACAAAATTTGGCTGCGCTCAATTAGCTCTAAACCATATCGTCCCTTTTGATTGAACCAGATACGCCAGAGTTCAGATGTTGCTTGATTACGGATTTCCTCATCAGGGTTTTTTAGGTCTTCTAGTAATAGATTAATTGACGATTCATTCATGGCTATACTTTCCTGTTTGAAGCGTTGTCAAAACCCAGTATTTTAACTATTTTGTCCTCAGTTTGTGCGCTAGTTAGGGAAACTCCTGCAATTTCTACACTTGGCATTCCCCAAGTGGTAGACCCTTGGTTTGCTTGCCACAATTTTATATAGTATGACCCCGCGGCATCTATTCTGTGGCGATGTTACGCAAGATTAATTCCACGCCACCCCCAATCCCGAACCCAATAGCCCCATCAAGGCAGATGATTTTCCTATTTATCTGCGTCTATCTGCGGTTTTTACCCAAAAATGCCTGCTGCTTAAAGTTGGGTGAAAATCAAAAAAGATGTTAAATGGTGCTTGTTTAGTGTTATTATATCAAACAGATAGGTTTTTTAGATAATGGGAATCTGCGCCAAATTTTTTAAAAGGTCAATATTCCCATTATAAAATAATACATTCCAAAACAAATAAAAAAAGTAGCATCCTATACAAAAAACAGGTTTTTTTGATAAAAATCGGGTTTTTTCATGATTCCCCGATCTGGGAGATTGGCAAGCGCGGAGAATACCCCACGCTATTTCCGCAGTTTTTACAGAAAAATAAGCAAAGCCCACCTCTTTTAAGGGTGGGATGTAGCGTATGCACTAATAACAGTGCAGTCAGTCTTTCCCTTGCGCTTCAATACTTCTAGGGCTCAGAGTGTCAAAAAGTGAGTGAACCTGATGTTTCTTGGAGGCGATCAGCTTAGAGGAGTACGCTCTGCGCAATCGCTCGAAGTGATGGTTTCTTCAGCTAATACCTGACTCTGAGCAATTGCTGGCTCCTGGAAAAGAGATTGTAACTTAGCGGTGATTACTTCACGCTGGTTGATGAGATAAATGCTGACTAAAGTCAAGCTGACGCCAACCCACTGAAGAGAATTGAGTACTTCAGACAACAGCAAATTGCCAAACAAGATAGCAAATACTGGTGTCAGGAAAGTTAGAGCACTGAGACTGGTAAGATTACCGCTGGAGGCAAAATAGAAGAAGAGAGCATAGGCGATCGCGCTGCCAAAAATCGTGGAATAAGCCAAAGCCATCCAGCCAGATAAATCAATATTTATCCACTGTTGGGACTCCCAGACACCTGAGAGGGCAAACAAAGGCAAACCACCTAAAATCATATGCCAGCCTGTAGCGGCAATAGGGTCAGCATAGCGCGTCACAAATCGAATCAGTACTGTTCCCACTGCCATCGATAGCGAGGCCAACAGCATCAGCCACTCTCCACTTTGGAATAGGTGTTGCCAGCTAAACTCAACAGTTAGGAAATTGCCGTGCAATATACTATAAATTAATTCATGTGGCAAACCAATCAGACTGATTCCCAAGACACCTATCCCCAGTCCCAACCAGCCCCAAAATCCAATGATTTCGCCAAACAACAAGCCAGAAAGCAGCGCCACCGCTAGGGGTTGAGAGTCAATCATCACCGAGCCCAAACCAGCGCCAGTTCTGACCAATCCCTCTGCTAAAAAGCCTTGAAACAGGGCTCCATCAACTAAAGCAAACAAGCTAATCCACAGCCATGCTTGCCAAGTTTTCGGCTGGGGACGGCCCATGATACTTGCTGCGAGTAAGACTAAAATTCCTGCGGGGACTAAACGAACTCCCGCCATAAACAGGGGTGTTGTGTTGGGGATAACGCCTTTCATGGCTACCATTGCCGTTCCCCAGAAGAAAAAAGGCGCAATCAGCAATAAGGATGAGAAAGGGGATTGAATGTTGGTGGTTTTGAGCTGCATGAGAAGGATTTTGATTTGGTGTGAAACAATAAATGGCGGTATAAATTAGTTTTTTATGCTTCTTTTCAACAATTGTACTGAATTATATTGTTTTGTTAAGAGGGCGGGTAATGTTCGAGAGATTGGCGGTACATAGTGTCAGGTTATCTTCTAAACCCGCCCCTACATTACTCCCCATCTCCCGTGTCTCCTCCATCTCCTCCTGAAGAAAGGGCGGGTAATGTTCGAGAGATTGGCGGTACATAGTGTCAGGTTATCCTCTAAACCCGCCCCTACATTACTCCCCATCTCCCGTGTCTCCTCCATCTCCTCCTGAAGAAAGGGCGGGTAATGTTCGAGAGATTGGCGGTACATAGTGTCAGGTTATCCTCTAAACCCGCCCCTACATTACTCCCCATCTCCTCCATCTCCTCCATCACCCCATCACCCCCTGAGCTCAGCTAAACTGACGCGGATCGTGCAAACTAGATGTATCTGCAGCCTACGAATTGTTAGGCTGACCTGTTTAGCTCAAAACGATATAAAAACTCATGGTCTGGCCTTTTAAGCCCAACTCTCGTAAACAAATTGCCCGAATTGAAATTAATGGAGCGATCGGCGGTGGTACTCGCAAACGAGTACTTGAAGCCCTAAAAACCGTTGAAGAAAGGAAGTTTCCAGCCTTACTATTGCGAATTGATAGTCCTGGAGGTACAGTTGGCGATTCCCAAGAAATCTACAGCGCCTTGATGCGTCTGCGAGAGAAGGTAAAAATTGTCGCTAGCTTCGGCAATATTTCCGCATCTGGAGGCGTTTACATTGGTGTGGGAGCAGAACACATTGTCGCCAATCCCGGTACAATTACAGGCAGTATTGGTGTGATTCTGCGGGGGAATAATCTAGAACGTCTGTTAGAGAAAATTGGCGTTTCCTTTAAGGTAATTAAGTCTGGCCCTTATAAAGACATTTTGGCTTTTGACCGAGAACTGACTGAACCAGAAAAAAATATTCTTCAAGAATTGATTGATACAAGTTATCAACAGTTTGTGCAAACTGTTGCCGATGGTCGCAAACTAGCAGTAGAGACAGTCAAAAGTTTTGCTGACGGTCGCATTTTTACTGGTCAGCAAGCAGTGGAGTTGGGTATTGTTGATAGATTGGGAACAGAGGAAGATGCTCGTCGTTGGGCGGCTGAATTGGTTAGTTTAGATCCAGATAAAACCAAATGTTTCACCATTGAAGAACCCAAACCTTTGCTGAACCGTTTGCTACCTGGTAGCCGTATTGTTAGAACTTCTGGGCTATCGGCTGGCATAGATTGGCTAGAATTTGAACTGTCTACCAGTGGTCAGCCTTTGTGGCTATATCGACCATAAGGGAATCTGGGATTTTAGAGGTTGTGAAATCCAAAATTTACCCCCCAACCCCCCTTCTCAAGGGGGAGACAAAGTCTCAAATCCAAAATGAAATGCGGAGGAAGCAAATAGTGGAGTGGAGAGTTAGGGCGATTCGCGGAGCAACGACGGCTGCGGAAAATACGGTTGAGGCTATCCGAGAAGCGGTGACGGAATTGTTAGATGAAGTGGAAACACACAATCAACTTGATTGTGATGAAATTGTGAGTGTTATTTTTACGGCTACTCGTGATTTGGATGCTATTTTTCCGGCAGCGATCGCCCGCGAACGTCCCAACTGGGACAATGTTGCTCTGTTGGATGTCCAGCAAATGTATGTTGAGGGAAGCCTACAGCGTTGTATCCGGTGTTTGATTCAGGTTAACACGCCCCTCTCACAAGTGGAGATTCACCATCCCTATTTGCGTCACGCGAAAAATTTAAGACCGGATTGGAGTTTAGCTCAAGTTAGTAAAACTGTGTCGTCTGCTGTCCAATCTCATTGTCGTTGAAAACAATAGCCCACCTGCGCGGGCTTTGTTCTTGTAGCCCCAGGTTTCAACCTGCGGGCTACTGTATTTTTAGCTTTCTTCGCCGGAAGCCCCGCACCATAGCGGTACGACCCTTGGTGTCGGGATGGATAGGCGGGTTGCTGTAGGAACGGAAGCAACCAACTACACAGGAGCGGGTAAACGAGCAATCAGGCTTCTGATTAATTCTGATTTGGTCATACCACGCGCTACCGCTTCTTTTTCAAGTTGTCTGGACTCGTATTCGGTAAGTCTGATTTCTAGGCGTATGTTTTTCACTTGTGTCCGGATGTATGTACGTAAGTATAGTAGACTATTACATAGGTCGATAAACAGGAGAAAACAAGTGAGAACGGCATATCAATACCGATTGCGTCCAACAAAACAACAGGTGACTGAGATTGACAGATGGTTGTCAATGTTGTGTTCGCAGTATAATTACCTGCTTGCCGATAGATTTACAGCGGTTCCCGCTGTTATGCAGTACAATAAGTAATCATAAAATATCAATTTGTCCTCAAAACTAATGAAAGCCTATTCGCTCGATCTTCGAGAAAAAATAGTGACTGCACATTTGGCAGAAAAGATGTCAATTAGGAAAGTAGCCACCCGGTTTTCTGTCAGTAAAAGTCTAGTTCAAAAATAGGCACGAGCAACAACAAACTGAGGGAAATTTACAACCGAAATCGAGAGGGAAACCCCAATTCAGTCATCTGACAAGCGCGGAAGCAGAAGTCAAAGCACTGGTGGCAGAGCATCTGGATGCTACTCTGGTCGAGTTGTGTGAATTATTTGCTATTAAGACCGGAAATTGGGTGAGTCGGACAGCCATGTGTCGCTATTTACAAAAATTAGGACTCAAGCGAAAAAAAAACCTGGTACAGTAGCCAAGCCGCGACAGAAAGAGTCCAAAAATTAAGAGTAGAGTATTGGGAAAAGATTAAACATATCGAGCCAGAAAACCTCGTATTTTTGGATGAAACCGGGATTCTACTGGGTTTGAACAGAACTCATGCTCGTTCACAGCCGGGAACAAGAGTAACTGAACTTAAACCATTTTATCGAGCCGCCAAAGTCACCGCGATTGGCGCAATTAGTATTAACAAAGTACTGGCATTGATGACCATGAATGAGTCAATGGATGGACGGGCTTTTGCTGTATTTATTGAGAAATTTTTATGTCCTCAATTATGGGCTGGAGCGGTAATAGTGATGGATAATTTACCCGCTCATAAAATAGCATCTATTGTACCGATGATTCAAGCTGTAGGTGCGAGTGTTATTTGTTTATCGACCTACTCTCCAGATTTTAATCCTATTGAGCTTTGGTGGTCCCAACTCAAATCCTTTTTGCGAAGCTTCGCTCCCACTACCACCTCTATGATTGATAGAATCATTGCTGTTGCCCTCGATTTAATCAATCCTCTACATTTAAGAAATTGGTTTGCTAGTTGCTGTTACTGTACCTCTTAACAGCGGGAACCGCTGTAATTGGTATGAGGAAAATCGTTCTCCTATTAATGCTTGCCCTCTTGTTTGTCAATTACCAGAACTGAGAGATAATCCTGATTACTTCTCTCAGAAAAAAACATTACCTCAACTCAAAAAATCTCATCCTTGGTACAGCGAGATTTATTCTCAAGTCCTTCAGGATGTGGTTAAGCGAGTCAAAGTAACGTTTGATAGATTCCTTAAGGGAGATAGCAACGGCAAACGTAGCGGTAGACCTCGGTTTAAAGCGCGTAACCGCTACAGAACATTTACCTACCCACAAATGAAAGAGGGGTGTTTGCAAGGTGATTTAATTAGTGCGACTCGTTGGCTATAAACCATACCCTGCAAGGGGTAAGGGGGACTAGCCGCAAGGAAAATTAGGGAATAATCCCTAAGCAGAACCTTGACAACTGAGTGAACCATGAGGGCGAGAATCCCTCCCCTGTAGATGCCAGGTGAAAGCATAGCCCCTACGGTAGCGACTAGCCATCAATCCGTAAAGCGGGGATAAACGCCCTTCCACACTCCTAGTCCAAGGTAGTGCGGGGCAAGCAAAGAGTCCATGAGTAAAGCATAAGCTTGAATTCACGTTTGAACCATCGTCATTGCCAACCAGCAAAAGGGACTGATTAGCTGGAGCCAAAAAGGCTAAGGATAAGAGGTTGGCGGATTGATCACTGACCAACAGCATCTCCAAACAAACCCGGTGGATAGTGGAACTCTAAAAACTCATAGTATGGTCACTCGGAACGAAGTAACCCCTCCTATGCTCTCTCGGCGGTCGAATACCGAGAGTAGGTGCTAACCAGGATGCTACGAGTGGGTGGGATTGAGTCAAAAGCAAACGACGTGGTTGTAATGACCCGTATAGGCTGACAGACTCACGGTGATAAGGAATGAATAGTCTCAAGTAGTGGTGTATATGTCTAATACGCTGAGTAATCAGACGGTGGAATGGAACAAGGTTAACTGGCGTAAGCTAGAAATCCGAGTTTATAAGCTACAAAAGCGAATATTCAGAGCCTCTAGTCGTGGTGATTTGAATGCAGTCCGCAGACTCCAAAAGACTATGATGAGGTCTTGGTCAGGGAAGATGCTGGCGGTACGTCGCGTGACACAAGACAACCAAGGCAAAAAGACGGCTGGGATAGACGGGGTAAAATCCTTAACTCCCGTACAAAGGCTGGCACTGGTGAAAAAACTTGCGCTAAAGGGGAAAGCCATGCCCACTAGACGGGTATGGATAGACAAGCCAGGAACGGACGAAAAGCGTCCCCTTGGGATTCCCACGATGTACGACAGGGCGCTTCAGGCGTTAGTAAAACTGGCGCTTGAGCCGGAGTGGGAGGCACGTTTTGAACCTAACTCATTCGGATTCCGACCGGGGCGCTCATGCCATGATGCAGTCCAAGCAATCTTTAATGCAATTAAGCAAAAAGCCAAATATGTACTTGATGCTGATATCGCTAAATGCTTCGACCGAATTAACCACAGGGAACTACTCAAAAAGCTAAACACATTCCCAACACTAAAACGCCAGATAGGAGCATGGCTAAAATCAGGAGTGATGGATGGCAAGCAGTTATTTCCCACATCTGAGGGTACGCCACAAGGCGGAGTTATCTCGCCTCTACTGGCTAATATTGCCCTTCACGGGATGGAAGAGCGGATAAAGCAGGTAGCAGAAACGCTACCAACTCCTAGAGGATACAGCAAACGAGGTAATCGTAATTCTCTAAGCTTAATCCGATACGCCGATGACTTCGTGATACTGCACGAAGACTTAACCGTTGTCCAAAGATGTAAAGAGGTAATTTCTGAGTGGTTAAAAGGCATGGGACTAGAACTGAAGCCAAGTAAAACACGCCTTGCCCACACTTTAAATAGATATGAAGGTCAAGACGTGGGGTTTAACTTCCTGGGATTTAATATCAGGCAGTACCCAGCAGGAAAATATAACACGGGTTGTAATACCAATGGGGAACCTCTTGGATTCAAGACACTCATCAAACCCAGCAAAGAAAAGGTGAAGGTACACTACGACCGCATCGCTGATGTAATAGAACAACATAAAGCAGCCCATCAAGCGGCGCTTATAGCCCAATTGAACCCAATCATCAGTGGGTGGGCTAACTACTACAGCACGGTGGTAAGTGGAGAAACATTCTCTGACTTAGGACACATGGTATACCGGAAGTTAAGAAGCTGGGCAAAACGTCGCCACCCCGATAAAACGGGGGGATGGGTAGCCAATAAATACTGGCAAACCATAGGCGGTAATAATTGGGTATTCGCAACCAGGCAAAAGGGTAAAAACCCACTGCGGTTACTAGAACATAGGGAGACATCAATTGTCCGTCATGTGAAGGTAAAAAGCGATGCCAGTCCGTATGATGGCAACCTGATTTACTGGAGTACAAGAATGGGTCACAACCCAGAAGTCCCCAAGACAGTGGCAACACTTCTAAAGAGACAGAAAGGCAAGTGCGCCCAATGTGGACTATATTTCACAGAAGAATCGGTGGTGGAAGTTGACCACGTTATTCCTAAATCGAAAGACGGAAAGAATAGCTATAACAATTTACAACTACTTCACCGACATTGCCACGATGAAAAGACTGCTAATGATGGCAGTTCCGGCAACAAATCTGGCTGTAATAGTGCCAAGCCTAAGCCCGTGAATAATGCAATAAGCATGGGCAACCGAGGTACTCGTGACAAGAGCCTTATTACTGAGGAGCCGGATGAGGTGAAAGTCTCACGTCCGGTTCTGAAGACGAGCGGTTCTCGTGAGGGAATCGCTTAGTTTAACACCTCCCAATGTTGGGGAAAGTTAAGGTTATCCTTCATCGTCCGATACCTGACGGATTCAAAGTTAAAACTGCTTCTGTTACTAAGAAGGCAGACGGTTTCTATCTGACGCTTTCACTGGAAGATAAGACAGTTCCTGAAATTAAGCCAGACTTTAACCCAGATAGGATTACTGGGATTGACGTAGGATTAAAGGAGTTCTTGACGACTTCTGTTAGCGTAGCGGGCGGGCAACGCCCGACGGGTGAAACGGTTGCTATTCCTCAACATTACCGTCAGGCTCAAAAACGTTTGCGGGTTATTCACAAGCGAATATCGCGCCGAAAAAAAGGAAGCAATCGTAGACAAAAAGCGGTTAAACAACTGGGTAAGCAGCATAAGAAAGTTGCAGACAAACGGAAAGATTTTCACTTGAAGACGGCTAATTACCTGCTGTCAAAATATGACGTAGTTGCTCATGAAGACTTGAATGTAAAAGGGCTGGCTCGTACAAAATTGGCTAAATCTGTGTTGGATGCCGGGTGGTCAAACTTCCTGTCAATACTTGCTTTCAAAGCCGAAAATGCTGGAAAGTTGGTTATGCCAGTAAGCGCCTACAATACCACACAAGATTGCTCCAATTGTGGTGAGAAAGTACCAAAAAAACTGCATATTCGTTGGCATGACTGCCCTCTTTGTGGGTGCAGTCTAGACCGTGACCATAATGCAGCTATCAATATCAAAAATAGAGCGGTAGGGCATTCCGTTCTTAAAGCCAAGAGTCTCCTAAGCGATAGCCGGATTGTCTTGGAAGCCTACACTGACCTGATTACAGGTACAGTGTAGGAGATGTCACTAACGCCGCCCTAGTAAGAAAGCTTGGGCAAGTTTAAGATTACTGCCAAGACGTTTCTGCATAAGCAGGTGGGTGGAAATAAACCCAACATCAGGAGGGCGGGTGCGTGAACATGAGAAACTGGTTCTGGTCAGGCGTTATCACCAAACCCGCCCCTATAAATTTATCTTGGTTTTTTTACGCCTACGCTAACGTAACATCCTTTAAGAATCCCCCTTCTTCAGATGGGGGAGTACGTCAACTGCTTATTGATATGCTAATCACAATAGATTTAAAAATCTTGCCACTTCCGCGCAGTGTTAATTTTCCCTAAACCATGACTGAAATATCACCGGGCAATCCTGAGCATCTTTCTCAACCAGAATCTGTTACCATCAATGCCCAAGAGTTATTACAACTGCTGCGGCGCAAAGAAAGCAACTGGGTTGAATGGGGAAGGGCCTGTCAGCAGCTACAAAAAGCAGGTTACAATCCCAATCAGATTTTTGAAGAAACTGGATTTGAGCCAATCCAGCAAAATCAAGTAATTGTGGCATCTCAGGTTTACGCGACTTTGCTCAAGGCTGGGATATCGGAGGATGTGCGATCGCGTTTTGAGCGTACTGGTAGCGATACGTTATACGAGTTACGCATTCTCACCCAAGCAGAACGCGCCACTACTGCTGAATTTATTGTCGCCAGAAACCTCGATTCTGAAGCAGCTCGCGAAGTTGCTAAAGCTGTTAAAGATTTCTCCCGCAGAAGCACCTCTTCTGAAGGCTTTACCGATCACCCTGGTGACGCTGTTGCTTATGAGTATTGGAAACTTGCTCGACAACAAAATCAATTGCAAGAGCGCTCTCGCTTGATTGCACGCGGCTTGATGTATGCTCATAGCCAAGAAGCACGGCAGCAAATTGAGCAGTTACTAACAGATTTCACTAGCGGCCCCAGCCGCAAAGCTCCCAGATTGCCTCTTTACCGCCTCGAAGTTGAAGAAGCTTTACCCCGTTTGTTATCTGTAGCTGGGACTTTGCCCTTGACAACTGCTGACTTTCATGCTGTTATTGCTGCTAAAGCTAGTGGTTCCTTTCAGTTAGTTGAGGTATCGGCAAAGCAGATGCTGATCGCCATACCCGGTTGGCAAGTCGTATCAAGGGCGCAAGACCCCGTAGCGATTTTGTGCAATACTAATCAGCTACCCACTAAACTGAGCGACAAACCCGAAGATATCCTCTTGGTTATAGATCGAGAACAATCGGAATGGGACGCCGACAACTATTTTGTGGTTGACAATTCCGGACAACTAGAAGTTCAGTGGTTTCCAGAGTCCCCAAATGTTCCTTTGTTAGGACGTCTCTTGCTAGTGCTGCGTCCGAAAAAAGTTCTCGATGAATCAGCAAGCCAGGATGTTTGGCAAATTGATGATTAATTAGGGATTGGGGAACTTGGGGCCCCCTCTGGGGATTAGGGGCATGGGGACTGGGGATTCTCCCTCATCTCCCTCACTTCCCCCTGAAGAGAGGGCGGGTAATGTTCGAGAGATTGGCGGTACATAGTGTCAGGTTATCTTCTAAACCCGCCCCTACATTTCTCCCCAATCCCTCACTTACAGCGATACAACTGATAGGGAATTCCGATGCGGTAATGTTGAGTGGGGTCAATGGAGCAACTTTTTTTAGGTGCTAGTACAAGTTGCTGAGGATAATCCTTGCGTCTCAGTCCAGGTGCAACTACCCAGAGATGCAGACGAGGTGCTATTAATGCTGACAGTTTAGACAGCTTTTGCCAAACTAACTCATATCCCTGTTTCGTGTACAAAAAAGCCACAGAATCACTGGCTTTACTCTTAGAGATATCCAGATTTAATTTGTCAATTGCTAAAGCAAAACTCAAGCCCAAAGCAACATCCTGAAAACTGTTGTACCCTACCACCATCATGACCGGAACATCTCGCTCAAACTTCATGTTCCGGGCTACTTGTTGGGGGTTAAAAGGTTTTTGAAATGCCAGATTGAAAACGACGAAGATACTACTTAAAAAAGCAAGGAAGAGAGGGAGAAATTTCCTGAATCTTCCCATCCTACCCTTAGCACAACTAAGACTAGCTCCTAGCAGCGCACAGATAGCGGGAAAATAGATAAAGTTATACCGAGGTGCAACAGTAATATCTTTGCCCAAAAGGTAGATAATGCCAGCAAATTCCAATAAACAACAAGCTATAAAACACAAGAGAGTGAGAGTAGCAATATGGATTTCTGGCGATCGCCAAAGTTGCTTGATTCCTACAAAAGCTTGCCAACCTATCCAACCACCAAACCCAATTGTCAACAAAACCATCGGTATCTGCACCCACAGTGGCTGACTTTCCACTGGCAAAACAATCACTATACTTAACCAACCCGCTAGAGTTTGGTAGAGAGGTGCAATATGTTCAGGCTTTGGTAGCCAACCTGTTTCTGAACGCCCAAATCCTCCCAACAGTACTGGTATCCAAGGAAGATAGCTGACAGCTACACCTATTATCACAAAAGTGACGGATAGCCAACTACCTTTTGGTATAAATCGACGACGCCAGTACATTATCCCGATTAACGTCAGCAGTTGAGCAAGGAAAGCAAGAATGAAAAAATAGTGGACGTAGCAACCAATGCTGTTGACGACGCCCCACAATACCCAAATTACTGGTTTTGGTAACTGTCTTTGGGAATAGATATTATACTGAATTTGTATTAATCCCAGTAGCGCTAGGGTAACTAGCAACATTGGTAGGGTATAGTGACGCGCTTCTTGGGAGAGGTAGACAGCAAAAGGAGAAACAGCCATAAACGCCGCTCCCATTAAACCGGCAGTTTTTGAAAAAGCGAGGCGATTGAGCAAGTAAATTGAGGCGATCGCCATTACTCCAAACAAAGCAGGTAAAGCCCTTAGTTTCCAGTTCAACGGTTGGGTCAATGGTTCTGTCCAATTCAACCACTGATGCATCAAGCAAAAAAACAGAGGTGGATGAGTGGATTGACTCGCAACCGCTTGGGCAATTTCAGGACAACTTAAATTTGGTTGTAGCCTCAATAACTGGGGCAAAGTTGAGATGGGAAATAGCGTATCTAGAGGTACGTCTGCGTAAGGACGCCCTAAGCTGAGGAAACCCGTCAGCACTTCATCTAGCCAGAGAGGCTTGATGTCTAAATGCCAAAATCGCAGCATAAATCCTAGGGCAATAACCCCAGCCAATGCTAAGTAAAATATAGAGTGGTTTTTGCTGTTATTCATCTTTCCAGCACAGTTGCCAAACCACTCTACATTAGATTTTTGGCTTTGCAATTGAAATTATTAGCAAAGACAGTGAAGAAAATTCGCGAAGACAGTTTAGAAAATTAGGCAGCAGTTCAAAGCCCTGATGTAACCAAACTTCTGTTTAACTTGTTAGCCAAAGCTTTAGCACGACGACGCCCTACTTTTTCCCAAGTAAATTCAGCAGCGCGAGCACGGGCTGCAGCACCAAAATAAACACGTAAACTTGGAGAATTAGCTAACTTACGTAACGCTTCTACCCAAGCATCTTGATCATATGGCTCAACGGTGAAACCATCGATGCCATCTCGCATGATACTACCTGCTCCCATTGGTGACGCAATAACAGGTAATCCATGAGCCATTGCTTCATAAGTTACCATCGGGCCGCCTTCTTCCAGACTCGGAAAGGCAAAAATATCAGCTTCCCGATAGGCCAAGGAAACATCATTGTTATGGTCTAGGTGAACAACATCGGAACGTCCCAGAATATCGCCACAAGTTTCAACTATCTCTGGTTCCATTTTTCCGCAAAGCATCAGTTTTCCCTTGACTCCTGCTTTCTCCCAAGCACGCAAGAGTAGATGAGCGCCTTTTCTAACGCAAATCTTACCTACAAACAGGACAGTTACTGTTTCTTGTGGCAGTTTTTGGGCTGGAATATTGGGGAAACGCTCTGGAGACCAGCCGTAACTGGTTAGGATAAGTTTACGTTCGGGAACTCCGGCTTCCTTAAAAGATTTTTTCACCTCTGGACTGGGACAAAAAATGAAATCGGCCAGATCAATTTCTGTATGTTCTTGCAGAATGTCCTCAATCTTAATCAGGTGTCGAGGATGCAATCCCAAGCGCTTGTAAGCATCATCAAGAATACCTTTGGCTTTGCCTTGATAGCAGTTAATGCGCTCTAAAACAATTGGTATTCCTCGCTTTTTAACTGCTTTGATTGTAGAAAGTGATGTGTCAGGCCAGATGTATGCTGCATCAAAATTATTTAAATCTTGCAGAAAACGCTTTTCGGCCATCGCTCTGGAAGCATTAGGAATGCGATAACACAAGGGTTTGATGAGTCGCGGAATTGCTTCTACAAGGTTTGTGCGGCGACATGGTGGGCTGCAATTGGGAACAACCATCCGAGTTTGGATCTCTGGCCCATGCATTTGTCCGCACAGGGAAAGGAAGGAATGACTTACTGCTTCATTGTTGGCGTAGATTGTGAACAATGAACTCAGGTTTAATGTGCCTATCATCTGATTTTTCTTGAGGTAGTTTTGTGGAGTCGTACCTAATGAGCACGATTGCTAATAGCTCCGATGATGCACACCCTGATTTTGTTGATTACTTCTATCTATGTACAAGTAAGACTTGTGTATAGAGGGAAAGCTGTCATGTTTATTTAAATAAATTCTCTCTTTTTGCAAGAGAATCTGGCTCTATCTATAGGATGTTTTTTTTGAGCAAAATATCAGTCATGCAAAGCCTCAAAGCTAAAGCTACTTTATACTTTGGCGATTTATTACTCAGTTACTTTTACCCTTGTATCTATCTAAAGACTATTACTAAACAGCCTTTACAGAAACTACATATAATCGCAATTTACTTTCTTAAAAAAATACTAAAAGTGCTGAGTATGAGTTCGCATAAAGCAGCATTAAGTAACTTCTTAGTTTGGCAAAGTATGAAATATTAAAGTTCAAGATGAAACATTAAAATCCGAAATGAAATATTAAAGTTCAAGATGAAACATTAAAATTAAATTAGATAGTCTAGATAGACTATGATGACTGTTGCCCTCGGACGCAGTAAAAACGCCTAACGACTAAAGTCGCGGCTATACACACAAAGCCTGCCTGCGCAGGCTGAGATTCTTGAGCCTGCGTAGGCAGGCTTCGTTCCTGTAGCCCCACCCTTAAGGGTGCGGGATATTGTTAAGCAGTAGCTTGAGTTAGTTCTACCCAGCGCTGATGCCATATTTCTTGCATTGCATCCATAACTTCTGGCAAATCTCCAAATTCCTGGCTTTGTCGTCTCATTTCTGGCGCTAATTGCTCTAGGGAGTTACAATCCCGACAATAATGCAAGACAATTCGCCATGTTTCTTGCCACTGCATCCCGGCTTGTTGATGATCACGCATTGGTTGAAGACGTTCTTCTTCGGCTGCTAAAATTGCTGCTTCTTCCCGCAGTTGTGCTGCTTTTTCTCCCCAAGCATCCCTCCACGGCTGCACAGCTTGTGGCTGTTCATGCTCGTCGTACCATTCCCTCTCGGTACGCAAAATCTCTCCTAATTGGTCGAGACAGGGGCGATCGCTACAATTCTCAATTGCTGCTAAACCGCATTCAATCCACATGGGTAAGCTGCGATAACTGACGAATTTGGCTCTCGATTCTACAATTTTCACCCAAATCTGATGACGCCAGCATTCTATACGTTCGATTTGTTTGAGGGGAATATTCAGCACGGCCGCAACTTCCAGCTTTATTTGTTCTAAGGCAAATTGCGTTGGATCAATGATTCCGGCTGTGATTAAGTTCAAAGACATGATAGATCACTCCCTGGTTTTGGGTGGATATACAGCAACCCAAAAACTTAGCCACCCCGCATTCTTTCCAATAAAAAGTCGGGGTGGCTAGATGAGTGATAACATTTCTTCTAGCCGCCAGACTGCCTTTACAGTTTGGGGGTTAGCCTCTCTCAAGCTCGCTAAAGCTTTAGAGTGGCGCTAAGATATTTAGGTTTTTCAGTTAATAACATTACTTTAGCACAGTGAGGGAATTTTGCAAGGTAGTCAAGGTGTTTTCACAAAAATTAATAATTAAAATTTTGGGTGATAATTTGAGTGCAATCAGCTTAGAGGAGTGCACTTTGCTCACGTATTTTTTCCAGAAAAGAGTTGATTGACGCTACTAGCCAAAGTTTCTCCTGCTGTGACAGAAATAAGCCAAAAATATACTTATGCAACTTCAACTGAATTACACAAGTTGTAAGAGGATTGATACCCCTAAGTTTGACCTGATTAATTTCTTTAGTTCGTCCCTGTTTTTTTTGATAGCACAGGCCCAGAAAGTGTTTTGTGATGCGGAAATTCTGTTTGTCAATCTCTAGCTTGGTGCGAGAACCTGCACCGAAGAGGAAAGTAAACAGCATCAACGGACCAAAGAGGCCAAAAATACACAACAACAAGTAAGTAGACGTGTTGATCAATAGAAAATAGGGGATTTCTGCAATTACCCAGATAATCAGAATTGACAATCCGTTCCCAACTAAGGAGAGGAGCGCAACAAGTCGGCTACGATAGTTGCTTAACCACACCGGCCCAATTGTAATTACCAACTTTCCATTGGCTTCACTGATGCTGATAGTACTGTTTTTCGGTGGGCGGGGTTTTTGTGATTGGGAAGTGGTAAGCGCTTGTTCGCCCCATAATACTGCTAATGCTTCCTTGGCTGAGGAGAATCGGTCTTCTATGACTGGTTCGAGCATTTTTTCCAACCAGTCCGCGAAATCTTTGGAAATACGAACCTGGGAGCGGAAATCAATTTTGAGCTTGCGCTGTGGCAAATCGGAAGGAGGTTTGCTGGTCAACAGGAAAAGCAGGGTAGTTCCTAAACCATACAAATCAGTGGATAGTACAGCTTGTCCTCGGAACTGTTCTGGCGCCATGTAACCGTAGGTTCCAACTACTGTACTGCCGCCTGTGACAGTATTGTGATAGGTGTCCTGTACTGCACCAAAATCTACTAAAAACACCCGTCCATTTTCTTGACGGATGATGTTTTGTGGTTTGATATCTCGGTGAATTACAGGGGGAGTGAGGCTGTGCAAATAGATGAGAATTTCCAAGATATGAATTGCGATGCGTCCCACTTCAATTGAATCGGGGCGCCAGCCATTTTCTACTAGGACAGCTAGGGATTGGCCTGGAGCAAGTTGTTGAGCGATGTAGAAAGCGCGATCTTGGGCTGTGTCCACCTGGAAGTAGTCGAGATATTTAGGGATAGCGGGATGATTGAGTTGAGAGAGAATCCGGGCTTCCCGTTCAAAGAGCTCCATTTTTTTCCAGTCTTGCATGCGGCGCAGTGACAGGGCTTTGAGGGCTACTTTTTTACTGTTTTTTAGGTCTTGGGCTTCATAGGTTGTGGCAATTCCACCCTGTCCCAAGGTATTGAGGATGCGGTACCTTTCGGCGATGATTTCACCCGGTTGATGCAGTATTTCCATCTTGTTTTGTATGGGGTTATTTTAGGAGTGTTATTCTCTTTGACCCTAGCTTTCAAGGAATATTGCCATACTGATCCTGAGCATTAACAACTGCACCATTGGCAATCAGTAGTTGTGCCACTTTCTGCTGATGATATCGTAGCGCCAAGTCCAGTGGGGTCTTGCCATCGTTATCCTGAGCATTAACATCTGTACCATTAGCAATCAGGAGTTGTGCCACTTCCTGCATACCACTTCGTAGCGCAAAGTGCAGTGGGGTAGAGCCAGACTTATTCTTAGCATTAACATCTGCACCCTTAGCAATCAGTAGTTGTGCCACTTCCTGCGATGTCACCAAGTGCAGCGGAGTCCTGCCATACTTATCCTTGGCATTAACATCTGCGCCCTTAGCAATCAGTTGTTGTGCCACTTCCTGCTTATACCTTTGTAGGGCCCAGTGCAGCGGGGTTTCGCCATGCTTATCCTTGGCATTAACATCTGCGCCCTTAGCAATCAGTAGTTGTGCCACTTTCTGTGGATTATTTTGTAGCGCCAAGTGCAGTAGGGGTTTGCCATGCTTATCCTTGGCATTAACATCTGCACCATTAGCAATCAGTAATTGTGCGATTTTCTGCTTATTACTTTGTAGTGCTAAGTTCAGCGGGGTCTCGCCATACTTATCCTTGGCATTAACATCTGCACCATTAGCAATCAGTAATTGTGCGATTTTCTGCTTATTACTTTGTAGTGCTAAGTTCAGCAGGGTAGAGCCATAGTTATCCCTAGCATTAACATCTGCACCATTGGCAATCAGCAGTTGTGCTATTTCCTGCTTATTATTTAGTAGTGCTAAGTTCAGCAGGGTCTCGCCATAGTTATCCCTAGCATTAACATCTGCACCATTGGCAATCAGCAGTTGTGCTATTTCCTGCTTATTAATTCGTAGTGCTAAGCGCAGCGGGGTCTCGCCATTCTTATTCTTAGCATTGACATCTGCACCCTTAGCAATTAGCAGTTGTACCATTTCCTGTGATCGCGCCAAGTGCAGCGGGGTCTCGCCATTCTTATTCTTAGCATTGACATCTGCACCCTTAGCAATTAGCAGTTGTGCCATTTCCTGTGATCGCGCCAAGTGCAGCGGGGTCTCGCCATTCTTATTCTTAGCATTAACATCTGCACCCTTAGCAATCAGTAGTTGTGCCACTTCCTGCTCATTATTTCGTAGCGCCAAGAGCAACAGAGTTGAGCCAGGAATTTTACTATTGGCGTCAAAACCTTCCTCTAGATAATTCCTAACAGTATTAACATCTCCCTTTCCGATGGCCTCGTATATTCCTCGTGGGACAATTCCCAAGGAGTTTAGTATCGGATATTTGAAAGAATTAACTACACTCACCGTAGCAACTGTAGCAATCAAGAGTATTCCTAAGCCTTTCCACCCTGAAGATGAAGCTGATTTGCCAACAATTATCCGCTTCCCGCGTAGCACTTCTAAAGCTTCTTTTGCTGAAGAAAAGCGCTCTTCCACATCTGGATCTAGCATCTTCTCCAAACAATCAGCAAAATCCTCGGAAATTTGGACACGGGAACGGAAATCAATTTTGAGCCGATCAGTCGGTAATTCAGCAGGAGAACGATGGGTCAGCAAAAACAGTAAAGTAGCTCCTAAACCATATAAATCTGTTGTGGGAACTGCTTGTCCTCGGAACTGTTCTGGCGCCATGTAACCGTAGGTTCCAACTACTGTACTACCCCGCATAAAGGTATTGTGATAAGTGTCCTGAACAGCACCAAAATCTACTAAAAATATTTTCCCGTCTGAAGATCGGATAATGTTTTGCGGCTTAATATCTCGGTGGATGACTGGAGGTGTCAGCGAGTGCAGATACACTAGAATTTCTAAGATCTGAATCGCTATTTGTCGAACTTCCTGTTCATTGGCATGCCAACCATTCTGTACTAGCGCAGCTAAGGATTTTCCCTCTGCTATTTGCTGAGCAATATAAAAAGAACGGTCTTGCGGTGTATCTACATGAAAGTATTCCAGGTAACGAGGAATAGCAGGATGATTGAGTTGAGCGAGTACGCGGGCTTCTCGTTCAAAGAGCTCCAGCATTTTCCAGTCAGTCAAGCGGTGAAGTGACAATGCTTTTAGCGCAACTTGCTGATCGTTTTGCAACGATAAAGCTTGGTATGTTGTTCCGCTTCCACCTTGCCCCAATTGGTCTAAAATGCGATACCGTTGGGCAATAATCTCTCCTGGCTCATGCAGCAGTTCCATAGAAATTCCCTGGCTTGAAGTTGTAACCTGATTTGTATGTGTTCCTATCAGTTCACGACGAGTGTGCAGCGTTTCATTAGACAAGATTGCATAAATCTGAGCAACCCCTCCCCAACCCTCCCCGTTTCGGGGAGGGAGCAAGATTTCTTCCCCCCGCATCGGGGGGATTGAGGGGGGTAATTCCGACTTTTGTAATCTTGTCTATTCCCCAGCGTATCTCAGCAGCATACTTACTGAGTTTTATATTACAAATTTGTAGCTTTTACTAATAAGAAATGCCAGACGATCTAGACCCTAATCTAACTAACTCTCAGACCAGCAATTCTACAGAAATCACACCCTCTGCGGTACGGGAGTTGGCATTGCAGCAACTTCGGGCTGGCTTGCGTCCGGGACAACAAAGCATGGCCGACTGGCAAGGAGGGGAACTGGCGGTTTCTGCTGTCCCTGGTGCTGGGAAATCTCACAGTATGGCTGTAGCTGCAGCTTTGGCGATAGCCCGCGAACAACTTCATAGCCGTCGCCAATTAATTGTAGTCACATTGACTCGTTCAGCGGCTGCTAATATCAAACTGAAAATCCGTGCATTTCTCAAAAAAATATCTTCACCACAGATAGGTTTTACTGTCAATACTTTACACGGATTAGCACTGAATATTGCCAGCCGACATCAACAACTATCAGGTTTAAACTTAGAAAGTTCTACCCTTGTTTTGCCTACTCCCAGTCATCGCTTGATGCGTAGTTGTGTGGAACAGTGGATTGCTAACAATCCTCGGCGCTATTCAATTTTGCTGGAAGGAATTCAATTTGATGGAGAAGAAACGGAACGCTTGCGTCGTCATTCAGTTTTGCGTACAGAAGTATTACCAAGTCTCGCCCATACCGTAATTCGGGAAGCGAAAAGTTCTGGACTTTTGCCTGAACATTTATGGGAATTAGCAGAACGTACTCCCTGCAATTATGGCATTTTAGCAATTAGCGCTGGCTTGTACGAACAGTATCAAAGATTGCTGAAATTGAGCAATTACATCGACTATGACGAGATGATTTTAGGTGCTTTGCGGGTACTAGAAAACGAAAGCGTCAGGAAGCTTTGGCAAAATCAAGTATTTGCTGTATTTGAAGATGAAGCGCAAGATTCCAGTTTGCTACAAAGTCGGTTATTGGAGATTTTGGCGGCTAATCCAGAAGACGAAAAAAGCAATGTAGGGGTGGGTTTAGAAGATAACCTCACGGGAAAACCAACAACGTCTCAACAAAACCCACCCGATTCTATTAACCTCACGGAAAAACCAACAACGTCTCAACAAAACCCACCCGATTCTATTAACCTCACGGAAAAACCAACAACGTCTCAACAAAACCCACCCGATTCTATTAACCTCACGGAAAAACCAACAATCTCTCAACAAAACCCACCCGATTCTATTAACCTCACGGGAAAACCAACAACGTCTCAACAAAACCCACCCGATTCTATTAACCTCACGGAAAAACCAACAATCTCTCAACAAAACCCGCCCGATTCTATTAACCTCACGGAAAAACCAACAATCTCTCAACAAAACCCGCCCGATTCTATTAATTTAGTGCGAGTGGGAGATCCTAACCAAGCGATTAACTCTACCTTTACCGCTGCTGATCCAAAGTATTTCCAGAACTTCTGCAAAAAGTGCGATCAACAAAACCGTCTAGCGAGAATGGAACAAGCAGGTCGCAGTACTCAAATTATCATTGATGCGGCTAACTTTGTCCTGGGATGGGTGAGTGAGTATGTTAGGAAAAAGATAGAAGGGGAAGAAAAGTCAAAAATCCCAAATTCACCCCCCCTAACCCCCCCTTATCAAGGGGGGGAATCAAAAATCGAAAATCCTACAGAATTTTTTTGGCTGCAAACTATTCGTCCCGTTAATCAAGGTGATCAGAAAATTAATCCAGAAGCAACAGGAAGAGGATTAGAAATTTACACACCTCGCGATATTTACGACACTGTAGAGATGATTGGAGAGCGAGTAATTTCCTTGTTTTCTGAGAATCCAGAGAGAAATGCAGCAGTCTTGGTGAGGGAAAATCGTCAAGCACGGTTTATAGCGCAAAAGTTGGAAGATCTGCAGCGTCAGCAGAAAATTAAAATCTACGAAGTGGGAGAAAGCGATCGCCATTCTCTAGTTCCCATTGAAATCCTGAAATTACTGCAATTTATCGATCGACCTCATTCACCAGATAACCTGAAAGCAGCGCTAGAAGTACTTGAAAAACGTACCTTTATTTCTAAACAAGATTTCAACGCTCTCGCTACATTACCAGAACAATTCCTTTACCCTGGCCCTCTCGATCCACCCCAAACACAAGTTGTGAAAGAGGCCCGTCGCTACTGTTGTGATATGCTGCGTGCACGTCTAGAATTGCCTCTTTACCAGCTTCCTGCTTTCCTTGCTTCAGAAATATTGAAGTACGACAAAACAGAACTAGCCACAGCAGAGAAATTAGCAGAAAGAATCGCTCAACAAACTTACGGTAACCTTTCCATGAGTGCAATCTTGAGTGTGCTTAGAGAAATTGTCGGTTCGGAACAGTTTGAAACCGTAGAAACTGAAGATTCAGATTCTCGTTATGTCCGTAAAGGTCAGCTTACAATTATCACAATGCACAAAGCTAAAGGATTAGACTGGGATTACGTTTTTGTGCCTTTTTTGCATGAAGATATGATTCCTGGGAGTCCTTGGGTTCCTACGGCTGCGCAGTTTTTGGGAGATTTTACCTTGGCTGAGGTCGCTCGTGCTCAAATTCGTGCGGATCTTCATGGGGAATTTCCTTTACCAGAAGCGTCAGTTGCTTGGGAACAAGCGGGACATTTGAAGACTGCGGAGGAGTTTCGTTTATTGTATGTGGCAATGACGCGGGCTAAACGTTTGTTGTGGATGTCTGCTGAACAGAAGGGGCCTTTCCGTTGGAATACTTTTACCGGTCTTTCTTCTGACAATTTACAGCAGAAAAAACCTTGTCCGGTGTTACCGGCTTTAAAGAGTCGCTTTCCTCAAGCTGTGGTTTCTCTGTCGGTTACTCAAACTTAACTTCAGTCTTAACTAATATTCAAAATGCAGGGATTGCCAATCTTTAGTAAAATCAGAATATTTATGGTTGAAGATCATATAAGTTCGAGTGATTTTCCTGAAGATCAGGAAACCTTGTATTCACTTAGCAGTAAGCACAGTTTTAGTTAAGTTGAGTGTTTCTATCAAGATTCACTCGACACCACACAATTGTTGTGCTTTTACTGATCAACCAGAACTTTTTAAGCATAATCCTCAGATACGTTTCTGAACAGGTCTAGTCTAGTTTTGGGAAAGCTTGCATTTTCTGATTAACAATTACTAATTCCCCCTTCCCAATCAATCTGTATAAGAATTGACGCAAAATGGTATATAATGATAGATTGTGTCCACATTAAAATCAGTCAATGCCTAAACTAAAAACCCGCAAAGCAGCGGCCAAGCGTTTTAGAGCCACTGGCACCGGCAAAATTAAACGCCGCAGAGCTTTTAAAAACCACATTCTAGAACACAAGAGTTCAGGACGGAAGCGCCGTCTGTCTCAGATGACGCTAGTGGATGAAAGAGATGCTGGTAATGTCCATTTGATGCTGCCGTATTTGTAAAGATTAGGATTGGGCGCTCTTGAAATAAACAAGAGTGTGGCAATTTTTTCTTGCGAGAAAGTGCCAAAAAAAAGCTAGTCTTTATTAACTAATAGCCAACAACTAACAACCAACAATTAGCTATGACACGGGTAAAACGCGGGAACGTCGCGCGTAAAAGACGCAAAAAAATTCTCAAGCTTGCTAAAGGTTTCCGGGGTTCTCACTCGAAGCTATTTCGCACAGCAAATCAACAGGTAATGAAGGCGTTACGTAACGCTTACCGCGATCGCCGCAAGCGCAAGCGGGATTTCCGTCGTCTCTGGATTACTCGCATCAACGCTGCAGCAAGGCTGAATGGCGTTAGCTACAGCCAGTTGCTGGGATTGATGAAAAAAGCCAATATTCAGATCAACCGCAAGATGTTGGCACAATTAGCAGTAATTGATCCAAGTAGCTTTAACAAAGTGGTGGAATTAGCAACTCAATCTGGAAAATAAGTGATTAGTCATTTGGATTTTGGATTTTGGATTTTGGATTTTGGATTTTTCCCACCCAGTAATTTGGCTTGAAATAAGGAAAAAATTTGTTTTTCCACCCAGTAATTTGGTTTGTTACCAAATTTATCTTGGCCAAAGGACAAAGGACAAATGACACTTGTACAAATGACACTTGTACAAATGACAAATTACAAGTTCTTCAGTTTTAGTTTAGCAATAGGACTGGTGGCGGTGTCTTTGATGGCACCTACACCAGTTCTCAGTGCTCCCCTAGAAGAAATTCAAGAGCGGGGAAAGTTGATTGTTGCAGTCAAAGATAATCTACGTCCCTTGGGTTTTCGTGGGAAAGATGGCAATCTACAAGGGTTAGAAATTGATATAGCGAAACGTCTAGCTGAGGAACTGTTAGGGAAGTCTGATGCTGTTGTTTTGCAGCCGGTGACGAATCTGGAACGGCTGAATGTGGTATTGCAGGGGAAAGTTGACTTGGCGATCGCCAGAGTTACCGCCACTGATTCCCGTTTGCGACTGGTGTACTTAAGCGCACCTTACTACGTAGATGGTACTGGCTTGGTAACAAAAGATACTTCGATTAAGCAATTGAGCGATTTGGCGACAAAGAAGATCGCGGTACTCAATGTTTCTAACACCATAGCGGTAGTGCGACATAACTTACCTAGAGCAAAGCTGGTAGGGGTTAAGTCTTACGAAGAAGCGCGATCGCTTTTAGAAAATGGTGGTGCTGACGCCTTCGCTGCAGATAAAAGTGTCCTCAGCGGCTGGGTACAGGAATACTCGGAGTATAAATTACTACCGGAAAGGCTTTCTGCTGAGGCTCTGTGCGTTGTCATCCCCAAGGGTGTAAAGTACAGCAAGTTGCAGTTACAGGTAAATCAGGCGATCGCCCGTCTTTCAGCTTCCGGTTGGTTAGCGGAACGTGTTGCCGCTTGGGGGCTACTATAAGAATCGAAAGATTAAAACCCGTATAATTAAAAATCATGGAGAATACACTGCCAATTGTTTATCTATCCGTGCTGCTGGTGTTGCTAGCTGGTGCTGGTTGGGCGGTAATTCGCCAAGTCCTTAAAACCCGTAAAATCGAAAGCGCCCTCTCACGGTTGGAACAAAAGTTAAAAACAGACCGAGGGACTGTCCAAGAGTATTATGAATTGGGCAGTATTTATTCAGATAAAAAGCTCTTTGCACAAGCAATTGTTTTGCTTCAAAAATCACTGAAAGGTGTGGATGCTGAGGAAGAAAATCTTGCTCTCGTCCACAACGCTTTAGGCTATGCTTACTTTGCTCAAGAGCAGTACGATATCGCAATTCGCGAGTACAAAGAAGCTTTAAAAGACAATCCAGAGTATGTGACAGCGCTCAATAATTTAGGTCATGTTTACGAGCGCAAGAAGCTAACTGCTCAAGCTTTGGAAACTTACGAACAGGCTTTGAAATATGAGCCAAATAATCCTATTGCCAAACGTAGAGCAGAATCACTGCGGAAACGTTTTGTAGCATCTGCTTGAGGTTGACACTATAGTTTACTAACTTCTGGATAAAAGGCTTTTGGGGACACTTCTTAGGGGTGTCCTTTTTTTAGATTAAAATTGCCACAAAACAGCTATGGTTTTATTTTAAATCCTTTCCTTCCAGCATCAGGTTGACGATTGCTTGATAGCCATTTATCCAGGCCTTCTTAAGTTCTGGTGTCCAGGCCGTCCCTGAATAATATTCCAAGGTTTTTAATAGTGCCGCACCCACCATTGGATAATATTCTGGCCTGGTGTTATACCTAAGATGTCTTTCTCCCAAATCTTTGAGTATATTCGCCAAGTAAGCAAGGTTCCGTAGATTATTGATTACCAGCGCCAAAGATATCATTAATTTCTTCTCCTGTTCCTCCATTGACGTATGCTCAAACAAGGGTCGAAGCTGGGGATAGTCAGTGAATAGATTGTTATAAAAGCTGGATGCAAAAACTTTTGCATGAGGTCTAATCTGGGCAAAACTATCTTCCAAAAGTTTGATATCAATTTTGATATTTAAATGCATGGTTTAGCACCAGTGTATTAATTGATTTGTTTGAGGCCGTCTTCAGTGGCTGTTGCTCACCTTTGCTGTAATACACTAATATACAAATTGAATTTGCCCTGTCCGGATGCTAAAGAGCCGCTAATTTCAGATGAAGCTAAAGCTAGGTCGCGACTGTATTTGTACTCAGGACTGGGCGCTTTGCTATACTAAGCAATCTTTAAAGAATCGAGCAGTTGCCTAAAATTTTTATAAAGTTAGAGTAATTTTGTTGATGATGCCCAGAAATTGAAATAGTATGTATAGTGTAATACAGGTTATACCGATGTATTGCCGATTGAGATGTCTCACACAGTCAACTACCCCATCCATGCTGAGGCAGTGACGAGGCTTAAAAACACCAGGGTTATAGAGATCAATCTTTTTCGCTTCAAATTCTAACCAGGGTAACTAAGGGGCATTAAGGGATCAAATCGGTGGAGTTCTAAATCCTGTTTGAGAACTCTGTTCTAGATATTCTTGAAAATCTACAGTACTGCGTGAGTAAGCTTTCTGCTACTCATCGCCGTTATTCAGAATACTCTCAAGAAAAACAATTTACTTGAGAAGAGATTCTGTATGCCATATTTTTAGTCTCTAAACTACCAAAACTAATAGCCATTCTAGAAACTCTGACAACTAATATTGAGGAGATCTGTCTGATGACAACCGCACCACATAAGTTGACTGTTTTAGAAGCTGCAAATATCTATCGAAGCCCCTTCAGTCGATGGAATGAATCGAGTTGGATTCGGAGCAAACCCGTTAGAGAAGGTCAAATTTTGGGGCTGCCATTTTCTCCAGATTTAGTTCCCTTAGCCGCACATCCAGCTATTTCTCAAGATGCCAATAATTGGATTACAGTTCTTGCTTATCGGCTGCTTACACATCTTCAGTTCACCACCATACTTGAACTGAGCCATGTAAATCCTATTTGCAGTGCTTTATCCCTTGGCCAAGCACCAATTTATTTAAGCACTGAACAGCGAAATGATGCCCTAAGAATTTACTGTGATGAAGCGGGTCATGCACTTTTTGTTGAGCTTTTTTCAAGACAGGTGGAGTCCACTTTTGGAGTTAACAGATCTGTTGTTGGTCGTCCACAGCTTGAGCGAAAAATTGAGCATATCATTAGCAAACATCAATCTCTGATCTCCCCAAACCTAATTAAACTTTTTTTTGTCACTGTCTCAGAAACTCTTGTAACTAAAGTCTTGAACAATGTTCCACACGATGCGCGGGTAGCCTCCGTTGTACGCGCTGTCATCGGCGATCATGCTGCTGATGAGGCTCTACATAGTGTTTATTTTCGTAACTTCTTCTCCCCGCTTTGGAAGAATCTTTCACCTTATGAAAAAGAAAAAATCGGTCAAATACTGCCACAATTTGTCTGGGCTTTTCTTGAACCTGACTGCCAGGTTGAGTACAATGTTCTTAGGCGATTAGGATTCAATTCTCAAGATTCAGAAGGAATTTTAGAAGAGATTTACTTGCCGAAACAAGTAGCACAAGGAGTTAGGCAGGCTGCTGCTCCAACGATGAAAATGTTTGAGGCGGCTGGTATTTTTTCCATCCCTGCTATTGAGCAAGCTTTTGCAATTTATGATCTGCTATAAGCCTTGACCAAAATAGTTATTAATAGACATGAAAAAAGCCACTGTAATTAGACACTTAGCTTTTGAAGATCTGGGAAGCCTTGCTGAGGCTCTAAATCAGAAAGATTATGAAATCACCTATCAAGAAGCGGGCGTCGATAATCTTACTGATATCGACCCACTAACCCCAGAACTTGTTGTCATTCTTGGAGGTCCCATCGGAGCCTACGATGAGCAGGATTATCCCTTTCTGATTGACGAGTTACGTCTACTGGTGAGTCGTCTAAAGGCTGATTTACCCACATTAGGCATTTGTTTGGGTGCTCAACTCATGGCACGTGCGCTTGGTGCTAAGGTTTATGCTGGCCCCTACAAAGAGATTGGTTGGTCACCTTTAGAGCTGAGCAAGGAAGGGCTGGATTCATCCCTAGTTCATCTAACAGCAGAGCATACCACTGTGTTGCACTGGCATGGAGATACGTTTGATCTGCCTGTCGGTGCTACCCACCTGGCCTCTACCTCAAAGTACCTAAACCAGGCTTTTTCTTGGGGGAAATGTGGTCTAGCACTGCAATTTCATCCAGAGGTTACTGCTAGTAACCTTGAGCGTTGGTTGATTGGTCATGCTTGTGAAATAGGTGCGACTTCTGGTGTTAGTATTGCCCAATTGCGCGAGGATATAGCTCTTTATGCCAAACAATTGGAAATGCAAGCTGCCCATTTCTGGCGAACATGGTTAGACCAAGTTGAAGTCTAAGCTGTAATGATCATAATGGGTCATTGGTAATGGGTAATTGGTCATTGGTAATTGCTAAGAAGGGCGTAGCATTTGCGTTGTTAAATTGTCGGTTATTCCCAAATATTTCGGCGCAAATGCTACGCCCCTACACAAACAACAAACAACAAACAACAAACAACAAACAACAAACAACAAACAACAAACAACAAACAACAAACAACAAACAACAAACAACAAACAACAAACAACAAACAACAAATGACCTTTTTGGATTCTAATGACACACTACGGCTTAATTAAATTACCCTCCAACTTACGGTATTTGGCAATTCGTCTTGCACGTTCCAATGGTGGATAAAAAATCATCATTGCTAAAGGTAAACTTGTTGCCAAAATAGCTGTCATTACCAACTGATTAAAAAATCCCAACTTCAAGCCAATTCCTAAACTAATTCCCAAGGCTGTTGACAAAATGGAAACGCCGAAAGCTAGCTTTTTACTAAAGCCTCGATTTAAGCAACTTTCGGCAACACCTTCACCTTCAAACGCCGTCATAAATACTACTGCATCAACAGCAGCAAAGGCAGCAATTGCAGCATTTGTTGCTCGAAACTTTGCACCGAAGGAAGTAACAATCATGGCTGCTACTCCAGCGAAAAACACTGCTGCGACTGTATCCAACGCTTTTAAGGGAACGCCAAATTTGGATCTAATTTTGGCGACTAATTTAGAAATTATGCCAGAAGTAGCAGCGGCAACTACTCCTAGCGCTGCTACAATTGCCGATACAAATAAGGCGATCGCCACACCTAGAGTACCACTTTTGCTAACAATTCCTGCCCAAGCTGTTGTTTCTACCCAAGAAGCAGCAGTAGCAAAAAATACCAGTAAACCTAGGGAAACATAAGGCAATCTTTTATTGGCAATCGGTACGGGTGCTGTTTTAACTTTTATCTGAAAAACTTGTGTTGACCGTTGAGAGTTGGTATGAATTAACACCTCTCGTTCAAAGGATTTGTTTGCCATCAGCTTACTGGTATCAACAGTAATTTTGCAGGAAGCTTGATTACTGACGAAATGACCTTGATCTAACCAAATCCAGTTATGATAATCGGGAGTGTGAGGAGGGTCGCTCAAATGTGGAGCAACTTCCCAACGAGTTTCGAGAATTGTCTCCGGAACTGAATTGGTAAGTGTAATTATCTTAGTTATCTTTTCTCCCAGTTTGTTGGCGGTAAACTCTAGACAAGTTTGACTTAGTTTAAGTTCAGGAACCCGAATTACATAGATAGGTGTGAGAGCTTCTAAAGCGGCTTCAGCGTTGGGGAAACGGTCTTTTGGTTTCAGTTCAACCATTTTTTCTAGCCATTCTATCCAACGCAAACTAAGCTTGGGGACTAGATGCTTGAAGTTAAGACGGTAGTCTTCATCAATTAATTTACTAATCTCTGTAGATGGAATACCAGTTAGTAAGCAAATTAATGTTGCTCCTAGTCCATAAAGATCTGAGGCTTCACTCAATTGCCGATTGAATAGTTGTTCGGGCGCCATGAAGCCGATTGTACCTTTAGCAACGCTGCTAACAGCAACTTCTGTATCGCCAATTCTGGCAAGTCCAAAATCTACTAAGAAAACATTGATGTTATCATCAACTAGGATATTTTCTGGTTTGATATCGCGATGACTAATTGAGGGAATGCGATTTTGTAAGTAAACAAGAATAGAAAGTAAAGCAACAGCAATTTGTTTTATTTCATCGGGGTCAAAACTTCGCGGGACGGCTAAGGAATGTGCGTCTTTATATTCCTGTACTAAGCAAAATCCTGTGGGTGTTTGAAAGGAATCTAGGTAACGTGGAATACCGGGATGATTCAATCCTCGCAATACTTGAATTTCGCGTTCAATGGCTTCGTAATCTGACCAATTGTTGCCATGTTTGGCAAACTGAAATTGTTTGATGACGACGGGAACCCCCCCCATCCCCCCCTTGGTAAGGGGGGGTGTAGAAGGAAACGGATTCTCTCCCTTGGTAAGGGGGGGTAAGGGAGAGTGAGGGATTGCTAGGTAGGTGATTCTTCCACCAGCGCGATTGTGCCCTAATTCTCGAATTACCTTGAAACCGTGGTTGGATAAGTCTGGAAAATTGCTCATAAGCTTGAGGAGAAAAGCAAGCAAAGTGGGAATTGCCCTACCCTTGTGGGACTTGATACTTATTCTCTGTAAGGCTTGGCCTAGGGAGAATGGGAAGTGATATTGCTTGGCGTACTGTGCATTGTATCGCTAAGCAATATATGACATTTCTCCACGATACCGCTAACTCAAAAAATGAGAGCTATGATATCGAATCCGAATAATTGGAATAATATGTTTTTTAACGCAGAGACCGCAGAGTGAGAGGACGCAGAGAAACGCAGAGGTTTTTGAATCATTCCGATACAAACGGACATGATATGACTTGATCAGACGGTTATTAATTAATGAGGTGGGTTACGCTGTCGCTAACCCACCCTGCGAAATTATTGGAGCGATCGCTATCTCTGCAATAAGGTTAAACTTTAACCGGCGTTCGATATTCGCTGCTTTCTGTTACTGCTTCTGGATTGGTAATTAAACGTGCTCCACGTTTGCGAGTAAAGTAATTCCAACCCCACTGAATTAGCACCAACAATTTATTGTCAAACTCAATCAAGAAGTAGATATGAATAAAAGTCCAGAACAGCCAAGCAGGTAAACCAGCAAACTTCATAAACCGCAAGTCAACGACAGCCGCATTTCTGCCAATTACAGCTAAATTGCCGTAGTCAAAATAGCGAAAAGCAGGTAATTTTTCACCTTTTAACTTTTTCTTGATTAGACGGGCTACATATTGTCCTTCTTGCATTGCAACTGGTGCAATCCCTGGTAAAGGTTTGCCGTCTTGGTGAGAGTAATTAGCTAAATCTCCGATTACAAAAATATTCGGATCTTCCGCTACACTGAAATCTGATTGTACAATTACTCTTCCTGCACGATCGCACTCTACACCAGTCGCTTTAGAGATTACTTCTCCCATCCCAGAAGCTTTCATTCCAGCGGCCCATAAAATTGTTCGCGCAGGAATTTCTGAAACCTCTTTTCCTTGGCGGATAGTAACAATATTATCGGCAATATTAGTTACTAGAGTGCTTGTCTCTACTGTCACACCCAAACGTTCCAGAGATGCTGCAGCTTTTGCTGACAATTCAGCAGGATAAGGCGGTAAAATCCGATCCATCCCTTCCAGTAGTAAGATTCGCGTTTCCTTGGTGTCTATGTTGCGGAAGTCGTGTTTTAAGGTACTGTAAGCTAATTCTGCCAACGCACCAGCTAATTCAACACCAGTCGGGCCACCTCCTACAATCACAAAAGTTAACCAAGCGCGACGCTTTTCGGGATCTGTTTCTTTTTCTGCAGCTTCAAAAGCCATAAAAATGCGACGTCGCATTTCTAAAGCATCTTCCACTGTCTTTAAACCTGGGGCTTTCGGTGCCCATTGATCATTGCCAAAATAGTGATGACTAACACCAGTAGCAACAATTAATGTATCGTAGGATATTTCTTTATTTTGCAGTGTAATTTTTTGCTGCTGAGCGTCAAGAGTAGTTACTTCTCCCATCAGCACTTCAGTATTTTTTTGGCTACTCAATACCGAACGCAGAGGTGAGGAAATATCACCTGCAGATAAGCCACCTGTAGCGACTTGGTAAAGCAAAGGCTGAAATAGATGAAAGTTGCGCTTATCAATCAACGTTACCTTTACAGGCGCCTTCGCGAGTGACTTTGCTGCATAAAGCCCACCGAATCCGCCTCCAACAATTACAACATGATGAGGAGACTGGTTTTTGGCTTCATTTGACATAAAATTTCTGACCTCTATTAATTGCGGCTGTATTATAAATCCTTCACGCCAGTTTATATTAACAATTGATAAATAGAAGTAGCAAGTAATACGAGTCAAGTTATGATTAACTTTCTGTGTCTATAAAAACTCTGCGTTCCTCTGCGTCTTCCCTCAGCGTACTCTGCGTTAAAAAAAGCCAAACTTAAGAACTCCTGAGTGCGACAATTGGATCTAACTTCGCAGCTTGTCGCGCTGGAACTACGCCAAAAAACAGACCAATCCCACCCGACACACTAATTGCTAAAGCGATCGCCGATAGAGACATCTCGGCTTGCAGAGGAGTATAAATCCCAACCAAGACAATCACTCCTCCTCCTAGAATCGTACCGAGTACTCCCCCAACCAAGGAAAGTATCATCGATTCAATCAAAAACTGCTGCAAAATATCAAATTGGGTAGCACCAAGGGCTTTACGCAAGCCAATTTCTCCGGTGCGTTCTGTTACTGATGCCAACATAATATTCATAATCCCAATACCACCAACAAACAGGGAAATTCCCGCAGTAGCACCGAGAAGAATTGTCAAACCACCAGTCACATTGTTAGCAGCATCTAGAGTATCTTTTTGATTGCGAACAGTGAAATCATCGGGGCCAGAAGTTTGGCGACGCAAGCGCAAGAGATTGGTAATTTGATATTCTGCGATATCTACATTTTCTTCATCAATTGCGGCTACTGCCACAAAATTTACAGTAATTCCGTAGGGGGAATTTCTTCCCACCAAAAAACTAGACGCTGTAGTTAGGGGAACAAAAGCAGATTCATCTTGATTACTACCAGTAGCTGCACCTTTGGAAGCCATTACTCCTATTACTTGGAAACTACTATTATTGATGCGTACACTTTCGCCGATGGGAGAACTTTTCCCAAAGAGTGTTTCTGCTAGTTGGGAACCTAAAACTACCACACGGGAGTTACGTTCTAAGTCTGTTGGGGTGAAAAAACTACCTTCTCCTACTGGAAAATTCCGCACGGATACAAAAGCTGGGGTAGTTCCTGTAACGCTGGTACGTGTGGCGTTACTACCATAGGTTATGAGAGACTGAGAGTTAATTTGCGGTGCAACTTCTTTGACTGATGGAACTTGGGATTCTATCGCAAGTGCATCATCTAAAGTTAAACTTCTCGATGATTGGTTAGTGCGTCTAGCATCACCACTTCCTGCAAATACAAATAGTAGATTTGTGCCTAAAGCTTGCAGTTGTTGGGTGGTGTATTTTTGTGCACCTTGTCCAACTCCAATCATCGCAATTACTGAGGCGTTACCGATGATAATTCCGAGAACGGTTAATAAACTTCTCATGCGATTTGCTGAGAGAGTTTTCACCGCCATTGTTACACTTTCTGTAATGTCCATTGTTACTTGTCCATTGTTGTTTGTTATTTGTTGTTTGTTATTTGTTGTTTGTCATCTCTCCTGATTACCCAGTCCCCAGTCCTCAGTCCCCATTACCTAAATCTAACTGGCATACCACCACCCGAATCTTTAGAATTACGGTCTTTCGGGCGATAAACAATTACAGGATCTCCTTCCTTTAGTCCTTCAATTACTTGAGTTTGGTCGCCCATTGTTGAGCCAATAGTAATAGGATGAAATTCTGGTTGCTGTTTGCTATCAGGTAGCAAAACTCCAACTTTTCCTTTTTCCGTGACAATTGCAACAGTAGGAACAACCAGGGCATTTTCAATAATTTGACCCAAAAAAGTGAGGTCAAGATTCATACCCGCTCGTAGTTCAGATTGTCCTGTTTCTAGGGTGATTCTTACCTGAAAAGATGTAACATTTTGCTCAATAACTGCGGCTGGTGCTATTAAGCGAACTTTGCCTTGAAACTTTTTTCCTGGGAAAGCATCTGCTTTGATTTCTACCTTTTGACCGAGGCGAATTTGACTAATATCTCGTTCGGGAACTTTAGCTAATATTTCTAAATTACTGGCGATCGCCACAATTGAAGTGGAAGTAGCAGAAGAAGTAGCAGAAGCGGAAGTTGTGGGCGTGACAAATGAGCCAACATTGGCGTACTTTTGGGTAATTATCCCACTGAAAGGTGCTCGAATTATAGTATCCGATGCTTGTACTTGAATGGCTTTTAAAGCGGCTTTTGTTTGCGCTAACTGTGCTTGATTTTGGGAAATTTCCTCTGGACGTGCACCGTTGCGTAGTTGTTCAAGTTTTTGTTGCGCTTGTTGTAGATTAGCTTGTGCGTTCCGTTCATTGGTTAATCTTTCATCAAGTTGGTCACGAGAAATTGCTCCCTGTTGTGCCAAACTTTGATATCTATTACTGCGTTCTTGTGCTAAGTTTGCTTGTGATAGTGCTGCATCTACTTGAGCTTGAGCTTGGGCGATTTCTTCTGAACGAGTACCCGCACGTGTTAAGGCTAAACGTGCTTCGGCTTGAGCAATATTTGCTGTTGCTTGTTCTATTTGAGCCTGGATTTCTCTGTCATCCATACGAGCGATTATTTGCCCTTGTTCTACCCTGTCTCCCTGATCTACAAATAGTTGGGCTAATCTCCCAGAATTCTTAGGACTTAAGTTTACTTCTTGTAGCGGTACTACGCTTCCACTAGCACTGATACGCATACTTATGTCTTGAGTTTTTACTGCTACGGTGCGGTTTTTTTGACGCTTCGGTTGTTGTTGTTGTTGATAGAAACGAAAGCCAAAGTAGCCACCACCACCAAGTAGCGCTATGAGGACTAATGCTACTAGCCAACGTGGTGGTTTATCGACTTTACCAATCAGGGGAAGTTTCATGACAAATCCTGTATGGATACCCTTCAGGATGGGGGAGGTTAGGGAGACGGGGAGACTGGGAGATGGGGAGACGGGGAGATGGGGAGATGGGGAGATGGGGGGATGGGGGGATGGGGGGATGGGGGGATGGGGAGAATTTCGACTTTACCCATTACCTATTACCCCATGAGTCATGACGCATTACCTATTACCCCATTACCTATTACTCATTACCCCAATACCCCAAGTAACTGTTTTGGAGAATATTTGGGGAAAATTTGTTGAATTTTGGCTGCATCTAACTGAAGATGCTTAGTTAATACTGAGGAAATAACATCACGGAAGTCTGTAGTAACAGCTAAGTCTCGTCCCTCGAAAAGTTGAGACTCAGACAATCCTGGCCATTCACCATATACTTTACCGCCTTTAATCGGGCCACCCATCAGCCACATAACGTTGCCGTGTCCGTGATCTGTACCGCCATTGCCGTTTTCCCGAACAGTGCGGCCAAACTCCGACATCACAACGATAGCAGTATCTGAGTACACTGAGACCAATCCTTGCTTTAATGCTGCTAAGCCTTCTCCTAAAGCTTTTAAGTTCCTCGCTAGTTGACCGGTTGTACCTCCTTGGTTAATATGAGTATCCCAGCCACCCAAGGCTAAAAATGCCAATTGCACTGAGGAATCTTTCACCATCAATCGTGCTAGTTGTTGGGTATCTCTAGCAAAACCTGCAGTGGAAAGAGCACCGTTATTAGCTTCGATCATTTCTTTGTCTAAATCAGCCATTAGTTGCTGTCTGGCTGCTCTTCCTTCTTGATAAGCTTTGCTTAGGGAGTCATTGCCGCTGTAAAGTTGGTTAAAGGCTTCGCTTACCATCGGACGATCTAAAGGTGAACGACGTTCGGCATCTTTTCCTACTGGTAAGGTGGCAACTGCTCTATTTCCAGCTAAAATACGTGGCATTGTAGCCCCAACGTTGACTGCTTGGATGGGGGAAGAGGAAGGACTCAGGCCTAACAGTCGGTTCATCCAACCATCTTGTGTGGTTTTGATACCTGGGGTACCGCTTTCCATGTAATCTTGTGCGTCGAAGTGCGATCGCGTAGAATTCTGAGAACCGGAAGCATGGACAAAGGCTAAGTTTCCCTCTTTCCACAATGGCATTAAGGTATTTAGGGCTGGATGTAAGCCAAAGCGTCCATCTAAGTCTAAGGCACCGTTGGCTTCATTGGGAGGGGCGATCGCAATTAGCGATCGAGAGTCATAATAAGCACTTTCCCAGTGGGGAATTACTACATTTAATCCATCTACAGCACCTCGTAGAAATACTACGATTAAACGTTTAGGTTTATTGCTTTTGGTAGCACTACGGGCCACCCAACCATGACTACCAATTGCTAATAGTGTACCGCCAGATATTAGTCCAATTTCTTGTAAAAATTTACGTCTTTTCATAGGTAATGGGTAATGGGTAATGGGTAATGGGTACTTTAAATCATCATCATTAGACAAGATTACAGTCATTAAATTACAAACAATAGAAATATCTGTCTTTATCTGTCTTTATCTGCGTTTATCTGCGTTTATCTGCGTTTATCTGCGGTTAATACACTCAAATTATTATTCTTTATGCAAGAAGCCTATTCATTAATACTCACTCCCAAATCCATCAGCGTCTCATAAATTCAGGACTTCCTAACATCAGTGCTGCTTTCAGTTGTTCTGGGTTATTTTGGATGACCTGCATAGTTTTCGCAGAAAAATTATTACCCAAAGTTTGAGCTAATTGTTGAGAATTAACTGGACGATTACCAGGAAACTGACCATTTACTAAAGCAGTTGTCAAAGTGAGACGACGCAACATTGCATCTGGGTTCAGCCAAGCTTTTTCTGTATTCTTGTAACCGTCAGGAGTTTGACACCCAAAAAGAGGCATTCCCATTTGTCTCAAAACTCCAGCTAAATTGCGGAAATTTTGGACATCAGTATCAGTCGCTCTCAGAGAAGAAACAACATACTGATAGGGTGTTTTTAACTTGGCATTGTAGTACTTCGGATTGCTAAATTCTGAGCTAGTAAAGAGAGTATTTAGGACAGCTTTGATATCGCCATCTGTCTCTTTGAATTTTTTAGCTAATTGTTCAATAAGAGAAGTAGGAGGTTCATCAGCTACAAAGTATTGAGCAAGTTTATAGCTAATAAAGCGTGCAGTTGCAGGATGACGCGCTAGGATATCTAAGGCTTGTTCTCCTTCTCTCATCCCGCTAGCTTTGATGGTTTGTCCTAGGAAAGTTTTATCGCTAGAATCATGTCGGTTAGCATCAAAATAAAATCCAGTTTGATCGATTTCTCCTTGACGGCCGCGAGCAAATCCCCAACCTGTAAAAACGCGAGCTAAAGCAATCACATCTTGCTGGGTATAGCCGCCATTAACTCCCATCGTGTGTAGTTCCAATAACTCGCGGGCATAATTTTCATTAAGTCCCTTATATCTTCCTTTTGCTCCGGGGCTATTGGGGGCGGTGTTTTGCCAATTATCCAGATAGAATAACATTGCCGGATGCTTGGCTGTGGAGTCTAGTAAAGAGCGAAATTTGCCTAGGACGTGAGGGCGAATTGCTTGTTCTTCGTATGTTCCAACTAAGAAGCGATCGATACCTTTTCCAGAAAAAACATTGAAGTGGTTGTACCAGAAATCTACCATTACTTCTTCTAGTTGACGGTTACTAGAAATCGCTCGTGCTAATCGTCCCGTAGTTGCTTCTTCTAGCACTTTTCTCCTCAGCATTGGTGCTCCCAAGGCGTTTTGAGCGTCTTGGTTCATCACCATTGGTGAAGTTGTTTGTTGTGCTTTGTTATTTTCACGAGTCTGTCGGTATTGGGCGAGAATTTGTACCGGACTCATGCGCAATGTTTCCAGACTTGCTAGTTTTTGGGTGAGAGAAGGAGATTGGGAAATAGAATCTGGTTTTAATTGAGATTGAATGTAAGCTTCAATACCTTTAGATTTAACAGTTTCAATGTCTCCTGGACGAGGGCCAAAACTTAGACGATTGATAATATGTAGTATTTTAGCGTCAGTAGAAGATGCGGATTCAGCCGCATAACTGGGTTGCATAATACCCAACCAGAGAATTAATCCTAGTAAGAGTGAAAGTATCCTGTATTGGGGCTTCATTTTTATCAAAAATTTTCCCAATGAATTTTCCATAGATTTTGAATTTTTTTAGTAAATTACAATTGCTATTGTAGGGGTGTAAGACCTTGCACTCCTACAGTAGAGGACGAGGAGGGTTGCTGAATTTCTTGAGAAGTGTGTACAGTGGATTGAGGTTTTTGCTCAGATATAATCATGGGGACTGCGATCGCGCTTGCTAACAGCGTTAACCCAATCACAATGGCTTGCAGAATATCCGATTTACTTAAATGCATGGTAATGCTCCTTGGTGATATAGACACCCCTCCGGGGTGTCTGACGTGATTTGCTTACTCTTGTTTAGACTGCGTTTGTCCTAAAAGAGTTCACAATTAAATTAAGCTCATAGTCTTTGGCCATTAGTCATCAGCCATTAGTCATCAGCCATCAGTTATCAGTCAACTGATATAGCAAAGTGCTGAGTCCTGTTAGCGTAGCCCGTGCTGAGTCCTGAGTGAAAACATCATATCGAATCCGAATGATTGGAATAATATGTTTTTTTTAACGCAGAGATCACAGAGAGGGGACGCAGAGAAACGCAGAGGTTTTTGAATAATTCCGACAGGGAAATGATCTCAATCAGAACTTGGTCTTGATCACTAAGTATTGGCCTAACCTTTGTAGCGAATGCTATAACTTACTAATTCTACCAAGGACTACCAATCATGGTGAAAGCACTCCAGTAATATGGATGAGATAGGTTCTGATCTCCAAGTTCTACTAATTCTGGAGGTAAAGGAAAGCTACCACTGCTTGTCACCAGCTTTCCACCCTGCAAACGCACCTCACCCTTAAGCATTGCTAACTGCGATCGCCGTAAAGCTTCGGCTTTAATCGGTGCTTGTTTCAATTGCTCGTAAAATTGAGTCATCAGCCCTAAAGTTCCTTCATCGCTGACACTCCAGAGACTTCCTAATGCTGACTTTACCCCAGCCTGTACCGCTAAGCCAGCAAAACCTAATTCTGCTTCTTCATCCCCCAAAGCGGTGCGACAAGCGCTCAAGATAAACAATTCTACAGGTGGTTTATTTAGACTTAAATCGCGCAATTTGTCAAGGGTTAATTTGCTGTTCCACAAGTAGATATGGGAGTTATTTGGTTTACCTGCTTGAAAGTCTGCATGAGTGGCTAAATGGATAATTCCATAGGGTTTTTCAGCGCGGGCTGATTTAAGCTTTTCTAGGGTAAAGTTCTCGTTGAGAAAAGATTTTCCTTGCCACAGTTTGGTTGTAATTGTAGACAACTCTGTTGGTACTGCTGGTAAGGGTTTGTTGTCGGTAAATTTTGAGGCTCCCATCGCTAAAACTTGAGAGTTTCTCACATCTACGTAGCGAGTATCTGTGAGGCTGAGACTAGGCATTAAACCTACACTGAAACGTTCTACAATAAACCCTTTCCCATCATGGAGTGCAGCTAGGGGAATGGAACGTAAACCTTTGTCCATAATGAAGACAAGGTTCTGAATTTGTCTGGCTTGTAAATCCTTTTCTATGGGAGCGATTAACCACTGATAAAGTTGTTGGGAAGGGGCTAAATAGTTGTTGAGTTTTCGTTTGAGAGGATTAGTAATTTCATTGGGCAATTTTATTGCCATTTCTAAGACTTTGGTTTTTGTTGCTCCTTCTACAGTTCGCTTAATTGGTTCTCCTTCAGGTGTTAATATTACCAGTTCTAACTGCTCGTTGATAAAAGAAGCATAGATTAGGGCTGGTTTTATACCTGTGGCTTGTTCAACTTTGCGCAAGTTGGCTTGTGCTTGTTCTAGGGAGATGGTGGGAGGGGTATCTTTTATTCCTAAATAGCTGCTAAATGATTCGGTGAAGTTTTGCTCAATTTGAGCAATAGGTGAGTCCATCTTTAAGGGAGATTTACTGTTAGCAATTTCTGCATCACCTCGGCTACTTTCTGATGTTTGTTCAATCCCAATTTTAGAAGTATTGCTGGTTAAGTCAACGGGATTAATTGATGAGTCAACGCTAATGATCTGTATGTTGCCAATTTTGTGGCTGAAGAGAAAGGTTTGAGGAGGGGAAATGCTGGAAGTTCCGCTGGTAATCACACCCAATGTTCCGTTGGTGTTAGCATCACCTAGCTTAAATGGTGTTATTCCCTTCCCTCCGTGTTGAATGATGATCTCTCCTCCAGATGTCCCACCAGCGCTGGAGATGCTGGTTGGTACACCGTTGCGATCGAATGTTCCTGTAGCTCGGAAATTTTGCTGTGTGCTGATTTTTACTGTACCGCCAATGGTTCCTCCTTGGGCGTTAATCCAAGTTACTTGAATGTCTCCGGATGGGTCTAAGGTAACATTTCCTCCTCTACCATTCGTACCGCTACAGTTGATTTGTCCGGCGGTGATTTGAGTATTTGCATCAACTTTAATATCTCCACCATTATTTGCACCGGATGAGTTTAGATTGTCGGTGGTAATACCTGCTTTGTTGCTTTTTAGGGAGATATCCCCACCGTCTCCTGATGTTCCAATACAGTTTATTTCTCCGGTGATAATTGAGTTTTCTGCTTGAATTTTGATGTCTCCAGCAGCGATTGCTCCTGATGCATTCAGTTTAGCTGTGCTGATGCTTCCAGTAGTACTATTGAAGGTGATATTTCCCCCCGTTCCAGATGTTGAAGTAGCGCTAATTGTTCCTGATGTAGTGTTAATTACTCCACCGCTTTTTAGGGTGATGTTTCCAGCAGTTCCGGAAGCTGAGTTAGCGTTCAAGTTTCCTGTGGTAATCTTGTCAAAAGCGGTGAGGAAAATGTTTCCTCCATTGCTAGTATTTGAACTTGTGGTCAATGTTCCAGCGCTGGTGTCAATATTTCCTGCTGTACTGAGTAGGGTGATGCTTCCTCCAGTTCCAGAAATTGCACTCGCGTTTAGGTTTCCTGTGAGTATATTTCCAGCAGAAGTAATGGCGATCTCTCCCCCATTGCTAGTATTTGAACTCGTGTTCAATGTTCCAGCGCTGGTGTCAATATTTCCTGCTGTACTGAGTAGGGTGATATTTCCCCCAGTTCCGGAAATTGAGCTCGTGTTTAAGTTTCCTGTGAGTATATTTCCAGCAGAATTGAGGGCAATATTTCCACTTGCGGTGGGGGAATTTGTGCTGAAATTGCCAGTAGCGATCGCCCCTGATTTGCTGATAATGCTGACATCACCACCATTGGTAGTGATATTATTTGTAGCAATATTACCGTTGGCACTCAAGTTTACAGTTCCGCTGCTGGTAACTGTATCGCTTAAGTTAATTCCACCACCGCTAAGACCATTGTTTTCTACTACAAGGTTGCCGGCGATGATGTTACCAAGGTTAATTGCACCACTGGTGTTATTTGTCAAGCCTTCGCCTGTACTCAAAATTATTTTGGTGTCCCCAGTACCGGAATTGAGGGTTACTCCAGAAGCGAGGGAAATTACAGCATTACCAGAATCTCGCTGAGAGTTTACCACACCGTTGGCCGTGGTATCGTTGGCAATGAGGGTGAGGTTGCCATTATCGGTGGTGATGTTGGCGTTGATCAGGAGAGAACGTCCTGCTTGGAAGGTGAGGTTACCACCATTACCGTTGGGATTGTCGATGGCGATCGCATTATTGAGGGTAATGTCGTTGTTGGCTTGTAAGGTAACGTTGGTACCTGTGTTTGCCAGTTGGAGTAGCAGGTTTGGGTTGATGGTGATGTTGCGATCGGGAAAGTAACTTGCGGTGAGACTGGAAGGGTTGGCGATGCCGATATCTACTCTACCAGCGTAAGAATTTTGTGCACGGCTGGCAAAGATAAAATTGCCGTTGGGTAAGGCTTTGATGATGCCTAAGCCTAGGCTATCGTTAAAATTAGTACCGGAAATGCGGCTGATTTCTGCGCCTGTGATACCGTTAGCTAAAATTACTGTCCCAGCATAACGATTCCCGCCAATGGTGGCATCTGGGTTACCGAAGACATAATTGCCGTTGGGTAAGGCTGTGATGCTGTAATAACGGAAATAATCGTTAGCATTAGTACCAGAAATACGGCTGATTTCTGCACCTGTGGTGCCGTTAGCTAAAATTACTGTACCAGCAGAACGAATTCCGCCAATCGTGGCATCTAGGTTAACGAAGACATAATTGCCGTTGGCTAAGCTGATGATTTTACCACTGCCGAATTGATCGTTAAAGTTTACGCCAGAAATACGGCTGATTTCTGCACCTGTAGTGCCGTTAGCTAAGATTACGATGCCGGCAAAGCTGTTTCCGTTACTATTGGCAACGTAGTTGGCGAAGACATAATTACTATTGGGTAAGGCTACGATCTCGCCTAATCCAAATCTGTCACCTGCGATGGCTGCAGAGACACCGGAGATGCGGCTGATTTCTCGACCAGTGGTGCCGTTAGCTAAGATTACTGTTCCAGCATCAACAATCCCCCCAATGTCCGCAACTGAGTTACCGAAAACAAAATTGCCGTTAGGTAAGGCTGTGATGGCATTGCTTCCGAAAGTATCGCCTGTATTGACACCAGAAATGCGGCCAATTTCTACTCCTGTGGTGCCGTTGGCTAAAATTACTGTCCCAGCAGAAGAAATCCCGCCAATATCTGCAGATGAGTTACCGAAGACATAGTTACTGTTGGCTAAGGCAGTAATGACACCAATCCCGAAATAATCGTTAGCATTGGCACCAGAGATGCGACTGATTTCTTGTCCTGTGGTGCCGTTAGCTAAAATTACTGTCCCAGCAAAAGGAATCCCGCCAATGGTGGCATTTGAGTTACCGAAGACATAATTACTGTTGGGTAAGCTTGTGATGGCATTACGTCCGAAGCGATCGTTAGCATTAGTACCAGAAATGCGGCTGATTTCTTGTCCTGTGGTGCCGTTAGCTAAAATTACAGTTCCAGTAGCACGATTACCGCCAATGGTGGCATTTTCGTTACCGAAGACATAATTACTGTTGGGTAAGGCTGTGATTGCACTGCTTCCAAAATAATCGAAAGTATTAGTTCCAGAAATGCGACTGATTTCTCTACCTGTGGTACCGTTACCTAAAATTACAGTTCCAGCGCCACTAATCCCACCAATGGTGGCAAAGGGGTTACCGAAGACATAATTACTGTTGGGTAAGGCTTCGATGGCACCGAAACCGAAGCGATCGCCTGCATTCCCACCATTAATTGCCCCCAAAAGCGCCCCTGTATTGGGGTTGAACAAATAAACCGCCCCAGCATCCGTTGCCACCAAATCATCAAAAGATGAAGACACCACAACGTTACCGTTGCTTAAAACTACAAGCTGTTCGCCAAATCGATTATTAGCAGTAGGATTTGGGTCAAACAGTTGAAACGAACTTCCGCTAACACTTGTATCAATCGTGATATTCTTCGGGTCAAGCAACAGTTGTCCAGCTTTCCCCTTAGCAGCACTAGCATTGGCCATTCCAGCGAAAACTAACTCATTCTTGCTGGAAGTTTCGATTAAGCCGCCATTTCCCCAAATTTCCCCACCTTTTGCCGAAATATTCCCATAAAACTCGGTAAGCTGGTCAGACCAAACAATCACCTTACCGCCGTTTCCAGTTCTGCGGGCATTGGCTGTTAAGGTAGTGGCAGGATTCACAAAGGTATTTTGGGCATTCAGTGCACTTGGATTTAAAGTGCCTCTTCTGTCATCCCCCCTGTAGGGGGGAACGAGGGGGGTTTTTCCCTGATAGTCCCCACCCACCAAGATTTCCCCACCGCCATTGTTACCACTAACATCGAGATTGGCGGCCAACAGTCGCAAATCACCGCCAAATATGCGTACTGCACCTCCTATCTTTCCCCTCGCTAAGAAAGTACCAGAGGTAGTGAACATCGTATCTTCAGCGCCGTTAAATTCAATGACTCCTCCCTGACGCATCCCATTTACGGAGGTTAAAGCATTGGCAGTTTGAATTACTTTGTCAGTGTAGTTGACTAAAATTTCTCCACCACTACCACGTCTACCAATGGCGCTGATTTTGCCATCATCCAGGAAATTTCTGGTTTGTATAGCGATTTTGCCGCCGTTTTCTCCATTTGCCTGAATTTCCCCGCGATTTTCTACCAACTGTCCCGAAATAGCGATCGCCCCAGGATTGCTGTTAGTGGTTGACAAGGTTCCCTGATTGAGGATTTGTCCGCTATTACCTGTCAACATTGCTGGTAAGTCAAGCGATCGCATCGTCTGTTGCTTCAGAGGTGAAATCTCCAGACTTAGTAGTTGTCCCGGTAGGCTAATTTTGACTAAGTTTTCGCCAGGAACAGCCGCAATCATCAGATTTCCGCCTGGTGCTGCAATTTCCCCAGTATTGGTAATGCTGCCACCAAGTAAGGTTAAATTTTGTCCCGATTGCACTGCTAAATTGCCATTATTGACAATTGCGCCAGATTGTGTAATTGGGAACAGGAATTGACTGGGGATACCGTTTAAGGTTTGGTAGTTGTTATTCCCGAAGGCTTTAAACCAATTGATTTCTCCCTGATCAAGGCTGGGAGAAGCAAAACCGATGCGAGTAGCGGTAGTTGCAGTGAAAGATGCAGGAACGTTGAGGGTCGCATTTTGACCAAAAATAATTCCTGCTGGGTTCATTAAAAATAAGTTGGAATTGCCTCCAGTTATCTGAATTAGTCCGTTAATCTGGGAAGGGTTCCCACCGATAACGCGACCTAGAATATTTTGAATCGAAGAATTAGATTGAAAATTAGCAATTTGACCGTAATTTAGTCCAAATTGTTGGAAACTGTGGAAGAGATTTACCTTATCTCCAGAAAGGGTACCGCCTTTGATATTGAAGCTATTTCCGATTGGTGTAACAATCGTACCGGTACCGTCAGTCGCTGGCGTAATTGGTTGAGCGAGTGTAGGGAAATTAGAGAGGGTTCCTGTCAGGAAAAACAGGACAAATAACCAGTCAAAACGTTGCTGTGTCTGATTCATTGGGACACTTCCGAAGCTGGAAAATTAGTTAATTCAGGGCTTTTAGTAAAGCCAAAAAGCGGTTAAAACTGCCTACAAATCTTTGAGTTAATTTCAACTATTCTGGGTTTTATCTGCGTTTATCTGCGTACCCTACGGGAAGCCGCTATCGCGTCTATATCTGCGGTTCATTATCTCCAATTATGATTTACGCAAGAGGTCTATTGTATTGCCTAAATACTTAGCCGTTTAAATGATGCAAACAATGGAGCAAATCTGGTTCTAGAACTGGCTCAGGAGTCTTTTCTTCTTAAGCAATAATCTGCGTCTATGAGAGAGCGCAGAGTATAATAGCTAGTTCTTTTCGCCCTTGGCTGGGTGTGCACCCCAAAAATCTTGAGAAGTAGCTGCACAGGGCGCTAGTTGATTTGGCAATTCTCATCAAAAAAGATATATCATTTCAAGGTTCTGTTGTCAACTAGCAAAAGAAATAATATAAACCACAGATAAGCACAGATAAACACAGATACATTTTACAACTATCTGCGTTAACCTGTATTAATCTGTGGTGTAGTAAGGTTTCAGTTATTGGCCCTAAACCATCAACACAGCGTTAACTGGACTAGCACCGGTTGCGCCAGAATAAACCAAGCCTCGCTGGGTATCCAGAGTCAAAATTGCACCATCCCGTACAATTTTTGTGGCATCTTTGACGCCGACAATCACAGGAACTCCCAGACGTAAGCCGATCACCGCTGCATGACTGGTGAGACTATCTTCCTCTGTGATAATACCAGCAGCCTTGCGAATCAAGTCCACAAAGTCAGCATTGGTTGATGGTACGACCAGAATCTCTCCATGATTAAAGTGGCTAACTTCCGTCGCGCTGTGCGCTACACGCGCCATACCGCTTACTGAGCCCTGACCAATGCCAATTCCCTGACCGAGAACTGCTGTCACTACCTCTACTTTAATCAAGTCCGTTGACCCTGGAACGCCCTGAAGCGTACCCGCTGTCATTACTACCAAATCTCCCTCAGCTAGGAGGTGCTTTTCTTGTGCGACATTGATTGCAGCTTGGAAGGTTTGGCCTGTTGAGGGTAAATCCAATACCAATAGTGGTCTGACACCCCACACAAGTTGTAGCTGTCGCGCTACATCTACGTGAGGTGTAACCGCAAGGATGGGGGTTTTTGGACGAAACTTGGAGACGTTCCGTGCTGTTGAACCAGTTTTTGTCAGCGTCATAATCGCTGCTGATTGCAACTGTTCGGCAATTTGACCGACTGCTTGAGAAATGGCATTGGGAATGGAGCGGCTGGTATCTTTAAGATTGCGAGACAGTTTTTCCTGTTCGATGCGCACGGCAATTCTTGCCATTGTCTCTACTGCTTCTACAGGGTATTTACCGACTGCAGTTTCATTGGAGAGCATGACTGCATCTGTACCGTCTAGGATAGCATTGGCGACATCGGAAATTTCAGCGCGAGTCGGTCGAGGCGAACTTACCATGCTGTCCAACATCTGGGTTGCTGTGATTACGGGGATTCCCAGACGATTGGAGGTGGCAATTAGTCGCTTTTGTAGAATGGGGACATCCTCTGCTGGTAGTTCAACCCCTAAGTCACCTCTGGCTACCATAACGCCATCGGAAAGGGAGAGAATTGCCTCCATTTCCTCAATGGCTTCGTGCTTTTCAATTTTGACAATTAGTGGTGTTTGTTTACCAGCACTGGCAATTAATTCTTTGATCTCCAAAACGTCTTGAGGGTTACGCACAAAACTGAGAGCAACCCAGTCTACACCTTGATCTAAGCCAAACATTAAATCTTGGCGGTCTTTATCTGTCATTGCTTTGATTGACAGATAGACACCAGGAAAATTTACGCCTTTGTTATTAGAGAGGGGACCACCGACAACAACGCGACAGTTTAAAGCGCGTTTGGCTTTGTCTACCTCTTCAACTATCATCTCAACTCTGCCATCATCCAGGAGAATTGTCGCACCTGCAGGCACTTCCTCTGCTAAGAGATCATAGGTGACACAACTGATTTCTTGGGTACCAGGTTGGAGTTCGCTGGTTAAGGTAAAGCGATCGCCTTTATTAAGAATAATCGAATTATTTTCAAACCGTCCTAGGCGAATTTTTGGTCCTTGTAAGTCTTGTAAAATGCCGACTGGCTGATTGAGTTCAAATGCTGTTTGGCGAATGGTGCGAATATTGCGTTGATGGTCTTCGTGGGTGCCATGAGAAAAGTTTAGTCGTAAAGTTGTGGCACCTGCTTTAATTAGTTCTTTGAGAACTTCTGGGCTACTGGTTGCAGGCCCAATCGTAGCAACAATTTTGGTTCGACGCAGGGAATTTGGAAATTGCATAAGCGGGATGCGATGGTTGAGTAGAAGAAAATGACCTTGGCACAGCAAGATTGAAAAGATTGTATCTTGGCGTCAACTGATACCAAGACAATCAGCCCAGGAGAACTCTGGCTATAGTCTCACAGATTTTTGCACCGACGAGATCAACAGCCTAACTCTACTTAACTCTTCTCGTCCTACATTTGACTATCAGGTATTTGCGTCTAATTGCTAGGCTTAGAAGAGGTATTGAGTCCGATGACGCCGTTGAGATTAGCATCCTTCAGATTCGCACCGCTCAGATTAGCATCAACCAGTGTCGCATTCGTTAAATCAGCCGAATTAAGTTGGGCTTGCTGCAAGTTGGCACCGCTAAAATTGGCGTTGCTGAGGTTGGCGCTATGTAGGTAGGCTCTTCGGAGTTTAGCACCAACCAGTTGGGCTCCACTGAGATTGGCGATCGCTAATTTTGCATTCGTCAAGTCAGCATCTTTGAGATTGGCCCCACTCAAGTTAGCACGGTTGAGGCCTGCACCCTTCAATAAAGCTCCCTCAAGGTTAGCACCAGTCAAATCAGCACTTCTGAGGTTAGCAGAGAGCAAAACTACCTTTTGAAGCTTGGCCCCTTGGAGAATTGCATTACTCAGGTTAGCTTCGTTTAAGTTAGCCTGACTTAGGTCAGCACCGCTGAAATTAGCGCTAGCTGCGTTTACATTCAAAAGAGAAGCTCCTTTCAAATTAGCACCCGTAAAGTTAGCACCACTGAGGATAGCAATATTCAGAGAAGCCCCTTGTAAATTTGCCTTGGTGAGATTAGCAGCACCCAGATTTGCCTGAGTTAAGTCAGCTTTTTCTAAGTTAGCAGATGCCAAGTTGGCATAACTTAACTTAGCTTCTCCCAAGTTAGCACGAGTTAAGTTAGCACCAATCAGGACAGCAGCAGATAAATCAGTTTCCCGCAGATTGGCCTCCTGTAAATCTGCAACTATCTCTTGCGTACCCTGTTTTCTTCCTCCCAGTTTTGCCTGTTTCAAGTTTGCACCTGTGAGGTTAGCCGTAGCTAGCTGAACACCTGTCAATTCAGCATTACTCAGGTTGGCACCACTCAGGTTTGCACCTTTGAGAACAGCATCGTCTAGTCTCGCACCACTGAGGTTGGCTTTGCTTAAATTAGCACCATCGAGTTGTGCATTTGTTAAGTCACATTTGGGGCAAGATTTAGTATTCAAAAGTTGTTGTATGTGTTGGGAATTAGCAGCATTTGCGGCTGTAATCAAACCTTGGGTAATTAAGCAATATGATCCAAATAAACTTAAACAGATAAGTAAAGGGTAATTGGTCATTTGTCAGTTGTTTGTTGTCAGTTGTTGGTTGTTAATTGTGTAGGGGCGTAGCATTTGCACCCAAGTATTTGGCTATAACCAACAATTTAAAAACGCAAATGCTACGCCCTTCCTATTTGTTGTCAGTTGTTGTTATTACCCATTACCCATTACCCATTACCCCTTCCCAATCCTTTATATTGAATCCTATAAATCCTGTTATTTACCTCTTCAGTCACCAACAGACTACCATCAGGTAACACCAATAAACCAACCGGGCGTCCCCAAGTAGTAGGTCCGGAAGGATCGATGAGAAAACCTGTGAGAAAATCTTCGTAATATTTTTTAGGTTTACCAGCCTCATCAAAAGGTACAAAAACCACCTTGTAGCCAGTACCTTGATTGCGATTCCAAGAACCGCGAAAAGCTACAAAAGCCCCATTACGAAATCTTTGGGGAAAAGTTTTTCCGTCATAAAATTGCAGACCCAAAGCCGCAGAATGAGATTGAAAAAGAACATCCGGAGTTTGAGTTTGTGCTGCTAAATCAGGACGTTTACTTTTACCATTGACGACATGACGAGGATCGAGGAGATTTGGTGCCAAATAAGCATAGGGCCAGCCATAAAATTTACCTTGTTGCACACTGGTGAGGTAATCTGGTACCAAGTCATCACCCAAACCATCCCGTTCATTAACAGTAGTGTAGAGTTCACCAGTAGTAGGGTGAAAATCAACTCCAACGGGGTTACGCAAGCCATAGGCAAAAGTTTGTTGGTTGGAACCATTAAGGTTCATCACCTGTATGGAAGCGCGAGGAAGCGGTTCTTCATCAGCGTTGGATTTTGAACCAATCGTGACATAGAGTTTTTTCCCATCAGGTGAAGCGACTACGTTGCGCGTCCAATGTTGGTTATAGCCACCTGGGGTAAGTTCGGCAATTTGTTGACCTTTTCCTTGAAGTTGTTGTTGACCTTTAATGTAGGGAAACCGCAGTACAGCACCAGTATTTCCTAGGAAGAAAAAGTTACCTGCAAAGGTCATCCCCAAAGGTATATCTACCCCATTTTGTGCTGTGGCGAAAGTTTTGTTAACATCAGCTACGCCATCGCCATTAGTATCGCGTAGCAAACGAATTCGGTTTGCTCTTGTCTCGGTTACAAGTACATCACCGGTGGGGGTCAAAGCTAGCCAACGCGGTGCTTCCAATCCTTCAGCATAGACATTTACCTGGAAACCTACAGGTACTTTCAGAGTAGCGTTTTTCGGTATTGGTACAACATTGGGTGACTTGGAAGCGCTATTAGTAGCGTAGGGTGCGGGTAAGTTGCGCAGTGAGATTCTGCTGATTTTGGGCGTCAGTCTCTCGGTAGGCACAACGTTTTTTGTCGCTACAGTAGCGGCTTCTTGCTGTTTAGGCTGGGCTGTAACTTCAGCAGGTTTAGTTTCTTGATTATCTGAAGAAACGATGTTTGAGTTACAGCCAGCGACAGTGGTTAGTAGCAGAAGTAGTGCTAAGAAAGTTTGGGGTTTCATAGGAACAGGAGCACAGGAAATGGCTTTCTTTTAGAGTATTCGCTGAAGCAAAAGAAGGTTAATTCTTTTGCACTGCTTTCACTCGTCTAGTACTACTATTCTAGCTAACTTGCTTGCCCATCAAGAGCATTATTTGGGAACTTTGTAACCTGCCTTTTCCGCTGAAGCAGCATCAGCAAAACACTTCTCTGGCTTAAGTGTTTTGTAGTCAGGAAACTTGGTAGTGAAGTAAACTTTTCCTTGTTTTTTGTTAGTAACTCCTTTGATTGACGCATTAGCCGGACAAGTCGTTCCTTGAGGCGCAGTCCCTAGTGTTTGCGAACCAGGAGCGGTAGCTGCAGGTGAAGCAGGTGCAGTCGTCGCTGCGGGAGCAGGCTGGTTTTGCGTATTAGTGGCTGCCGGCTCATCAGCCTGGTTATTGCAACTAGAAAGGGTGAGAACTGCAAAAACTGCGAGGATTGTCATCCCTCTAAGGGAAGATGTAAACGATTTCATACAACACCTATTTAAATGAAAGACAAGTTTTGAAAAAAAAGTGATTATTAATGCTGACTAAATATGAGCAATAAGTCAAGAGTTGGGATTGATTAAGTTTAGACTGCGATAGGCAATTCTGCAAACAGCTTGACGCTCTAGATATGCCGTTCCACCCAACTGTTGTCAAAAATTAATTCATAAATACGATTATGGACTCTCAGAGAACCCTGTTGCTTGATCACTAACCCCGACAGAAGCAATTCTCTTTCCTCTGGACTATCTAGTGTAACAAAGTCTCCTTGCTGCAAAATTTGTCGATAGAGTTCTAATAGCGGAACCTGCTGTTCACTCTTAAGGAGACGCTCGCGAATAGTTCTTAAATGCTCTGGTTCATCCTGAGATTCCCAATTTTCTATCACATTCGTTCGCACCAAATTCTCAATCCACTCCGCTTCACCGTTTGTGGGAATAAGAGAGGACGAATTGCGGATAAGTTTACAAAGTTTTTGAGTTAAAAAAGGCTGGCCATTTGTCCAGGATAATACTTCTTTAAGCACCATTTGAGGATTACTAAATTTTTCAGTCAATCCTTGAAGTAAAGGTTGAGATTCATGTACTTGAAAACCCTTGAGTTGAATGGACTGACCAATATTAAACGGAGTTCGCTTATAGTCAGTAATTAAATCTGAGGGTGTAGCCACTCCAAAAAGAGCAAAAGTTAAACGCTGATACTTTGGCTTAATACTACGCTGGTTATAGCAAGAGCGAATCAGCGCAAAAAAGTCATTAACAGAAAAATTTAAGCCCAAAATACTATCAACTTCATCCACAAAAATTACCATTTTGGGCAGATGAATATCAGGAGATATTACAACTTCACTCAGTAAAACTTCTTCAATAAATTGACGCAAACGTTGAACAGCAGAAAGATCTAGTCGCTCATTCCACCAAGTTTTAAGATTAACTTTTTCAAGCCAATCAAAACTCTGCCACAACTCCACAGCCAAACCCTTATACCATTGGTCAGGGGTGATGTTTTCGCTACCAATCAAAGACATATCAATCGCCGCACAGACAAAGCCCTCTTGCTGAAGATGCTGCATCATCCGTACCATGAGGCTTGACTTGCCCATTTGCCGTGCATTGAGGATGTAACAAAACTCTCCACGCTTCAAAGCTTTGTAGAGGTAACGATCTGCGGAACGTACAACATAAGTACTCGCATCCATCGGCAAACTTCCCCCAACTTGATACTCATAAGTAGAGGTATCTTCTGTACTTCTAAGCAGAGCATTTTCAATCACCAATTCAGCTTGAGTTGCCTTGAGAATTTCTAGGGTTTGTGACAGTTCTTGAGTGCGTTCTTCAACTTTTTGTTCCAGAGTACGACTGTACTCTGCTAACTGCTCTTTTGCTTCCTGCAAAGAAGTATTTTTGAGCGCTAATTCCTGGGTAAATTGAACTCTCTCTGCTTCCGCTCGTTTGCGTTGTGTAATATCAGCAAAAGCAGCTATAGCATAGGCAATTTGACCTTGATCATTAAAAATTGGAGTAGCTGAAACCTCCAAGGGGATAATTTTACCTGCTTGGCGAATCTCAATATTATCAATAGTAGTAGTTTCGCCTTTTAAGGCACGTACAATCGGCTGTTGCTTTGTGGGGTACAACTGATTTGTTCCCGTCAGATAAGCTTGATAAATCTCTGACAATTGAGTAGCTTTGGCTTTGGGTACTATACCTTTACCTAGTATCTGCTGAGCGGTCTGATTGGCATAATAGGGTTTACCTTGAGAATCAATTACAAACACACCTACAGGGACAGCTTCCAATAACTGAACTAACCTTTTTTCACTTTCGCGCCAAGCATTTTCTGCCCGTTGGCGTTCGGTAATTTCTTGTTCCAAGTTTCTATTTAAGGCAGCCATGTCTTCGTAAAGCTGGGCATTTTTGAGAGAAATAGCTACCTGAGAAGATAAAACTTTTAATACCTCTAATCGGTCTGGTGTAAAAGCCGCCGTAGTTAGATTGTTTTCTAGATAAAGTAAACCAATAAGTTCATTTTGATGGATAATAGGTGTACATAAAATAGATAGAAGTTGGGTTTTGTTGATATAAGAATCTGTAGTAAATATTCCCTGATGAGTGGCATCATTGAGAAGCACATCTTCTCTAGTTCTTGCCACATAATTTATCAGAGATATTGGTAACTGTTGACTGGTTTCGACCAGCGTTGCTTGACCGACTATAACCTCAGCTTGATCTACAGTACCCTGAGCTTCAATCAGTAATTGTTCTTCATTTTTGAGGATGATAAAACCAGTTTGAGCGCCTGCATTTTCTAGAAGGATTTTTATTAACTTAGCTAGCAACTTGCTCAAGACAATTTCACTAGCTATAGCTTGAGAAGCTTTAATCACTGTCATAAAATCTAAGACAATTGTCTCACTGCTAGTTGTAGAGTTAGTCGTTGCAGTTAACTGAAGTCCACTTTCCTCTGCTGTTGTTTTCCTCAAAATTAGCTGTGGATACCTTGATTCCAAATCCTTGACTTTAGCAATAGCTCCCCAGCGCATATAGCTATTGTGTGCCTTAGTCATGTAAAGTTTGGCAATTTCTTCTCTTCCCAAACCTAGATAAAATTCTGCTGTTATTTCATTAGAGAGTGCTTCATGGTGAATATATCCCTGTTCCCTAGCTCCACTGATGGCGCGGTCATAATATTCCATTGCTTTGAGAGTTTGCCCTAAAACACGTGCTTTTTCTGCCTCCACTAAGTCATACTTATGCTGACAATTTATGGGTGCATGGTACGCCCAGTATTGCATTTGTTTTTGATTTTCTTCTACTTGCTTTAAGTCGGGGTTTTGCTCACTTTTCTCTCCAGAATACTGAGATAGTAGAGCGAGAGAATAGAAAAAGTTGTGTTCGGTAAAAATTATTTCACCTTGCACAAACCCTGCATATCTGAGAGCCGTTTTAGCATTATGTATAGCCTGGGAATATTCTTTAAACAAATAGCAAAGTATAGTTTTGTAGCAGTAGACGTTAAATAGTAAGATTAAGTTATTATTTTTGAGCAAATAAGGTATGATTTCACGCTCATCTAGCATTTCTCCAATTAATTCAGATTTATTGGTTGATTGCTTGAGTAAATTTAAAACTATCTGTCCTCCAGTTTTGGTCATGTAATACTGGTGTTCTTGCTCAAACTTACCAATAAATTCAACATATTGAGCTTGAGTATGAGCCACTGTTTCTAAATGTTCACCCACTAAAAATAAATGTTCGCAGTAGAATACAGCCGCATGGCAAGCAAATTCTACATCACCTACATCTAGACCGCTTTGAATTGCCTGAAACAGTGGTTCTAAAGTTTCTCTAATATGCTTTTTCTTATAAAAAATGTTAATATAAATGGCTACGTATGCCTTAGATTTAAATTCCTGAGCATCTAACTGAGCGAGAATATTTAAAGCTAGCTGTCCTAGTTGATAGGCAAAATCTATGTCTGGAATTAGCCAAGCAGTAATCGTTCCATAAACAGCATAAGCATAAATAGACGGTGGAGAATTCCCATATTGTCTAGAAAGTTCGAGCATAGTATATAAGATTGGTAGCGCCATTGGGCTTTCTCCAAAACAAGCAGGTGCATAGATGAGGATTAAAATATGCATAGCTGCTAGTTTGTATTCATCAGTCATTCTTGGGAGCTTGGCTAATTCCTCAATTTGCATTGATTGGGGTGGTATTTCAGACAGAGAAACTGCCAACATTTCTAGGGCTTTTTGTCCATTTTCTAGAGCTAAGTTAATTTGGCTTTTAGCTAAATTGATTGGGATTTTTATTTGATAAAGCTTCACTTTATCCAACTGATTTTTAGCTTGCAGCAAAGCCAGATTACATAAGTTATCAGCCTCGCTTAAATTACTATTCAGGTATTCTGCTTCTGCAGTTTCCAGAAAAAAAGTAAAGGTTAATTCATACTGACTTTGCCAACTATCTAGCGCAAGGAGTCTCCGGCCTATATTCAAATAAGTGACAGCAGCTTCGTAAGCTGTCGCATCCTTGGCTTTGCGTCCCGCAATCAGATTTAACTTAGCAAACTGCTCTTTTTCTAGCTGAGTCGTAAGTAAGTCAATGCCAAAATTTAATTGGTTTACTAAAGCAAAGATGTGATCATTCTGTACTTGGAGAAGGGTGTTTTTCAGAAGTAATTGACCAATTTTTAGGTGAGTTGCTTTTTTCTCTGATTCTGGAATTAGAGAATAAGCAGCTTGTTGCACTCGGTCATGTAAAAATCTGTAGTCAATTTTGATATCATGTGCCTTTAAAGCTACTGCTTCTGATTCGGCAAATGCTAGGGGAATTTTGTAGCTTTCTGAATTTGGTAAAATTAAACCAGCCTGAAGAGCTGACCACAGTTTTTTAGCTGTGATTAATTCTGATTCTTCGTTAACAATTGCCAAAACTTCTAAGTTAAATTGGTTGCCAATGCAAGCAGCAATTTTTAAAACTTCTTGCGTGTCTGGTGGTAGTTTAAGAATATTTCTGGCAATCAACTCAACGATATTATAATCAGTGATACCAATAGCTTGAATGTGTTTTATGTCCCAATGCCAACTATCGGTATCTACCCGATAATCCAACAGTTTTTCCAAGTAGAGGGTTTTGAGTAATTGAGTTAAGAAAAAAGGATTACCTTGGGTTTTATGAAAAACTAGCTCTGAGAGAAGTTTCACTTGCTCTGCATCTGTTTTAGTTCCCAAAGTTTCTCTGACTAATTGGCAAACGTGGATGCTAGATAAAGGTTTAACGATGAGGTTATTTACTTCAGTTTGGCTAGCTTTAATTTTTTCTATGGTATGAATTAGTGCATGAGTTGAACTAACTTCGTTATCTCTGTAAGCTCCAATCATTAACAGATATTGACTACTGTCATCAGACATCAAGAGTTGAATTAACTTGAGAGATGCGGAATCAACCCACTGTAAATCATCCAGAAAAATAACTAGAGGGTGTTCTGGCTTACAAAAAACATCAACAAATTGTTTGAAAACTAAGTTAAATCGGTTTTGGGATTCAGATGTACCTAGTTTCGGGATTTCTGGTTGGGAACCGATGATCAGCTTAACTTCTGGGATAACCTCAATTATTACTTGAGCGTTGGTTCCAAGAGCCTCTAACAATTTTTTTTGCCAAGCCAGAATTTCTACCTCGCTTTCTGTTAGCAACTGCTGAATTAATTCTTGAAAAACCTGAATCAGCGCCTCATAGGGAATATTTCGTTTAAATTGGTCAAACTTACCGGAAATAAAATAGCCACGGGCTGCAATAATTGGTTTATAAATTTCATGGACAATTGAAGTTTTGCCAATTCCTGAGTAACCAGAAACTAGCATCATTTCCCTGGCCCCACGACTGACTCTGCTAAAAGCATCAATGAGGATTTTTATTTCTTTTTCTCGTCCATAGAGCTTTTGTGGAATTAGGAGTTGTCGGCCACGATCGCGCTGAGCGAGAGCAAAATTTGCAATTTTTCCCCTGGTTTGTAGTTGCGCTAGACAGCTTTCTAAATCAAATTTTAACCCAGCAGCACTTTGATATCTATCTTCAGCATTTTTAGCTAAAAGTTTCATCACTAGCTGAGATATTTTCTGGGGAATGTCTCTGATATTTGCAGGTGCTACAGGTTGTTTGGCAATATGACAGGAAACTAACTCTATCGGGTCTGTTGTCGTGAAAGGTAGCTGACCTGTTAAGATTTGATAGAAGGTAATGCCTAGGGAATAAAAGTCGCTGCGGTAGTCAATTAAGCGGTTCATTCTCCCTGTTTGTTCAGGTGACATATAAGCGAGAGTACCTTCTAAGTAGTTGGGATTGCTAATTGTCTGGTTCTCTACTTCCAGTCGTGAAGCAATGCTAAAGTCGGTTAGTCTAATTTCCTGGGTTTCTAAGTTGATGAGGATATTGCTGGGTTTAATATCTTTATGGATAATTGGAATTTTGTGGAGTTGCTCTAAAATTTCTGCTAAAGCTATGGCGATCTTGAGAAATTTTGTTATTGATAGTTGCGTAAAGGTCAGTAAATGCGATAGTGATTGTCCGCCAAAGTCTTCTAGTATTAGTGCTAAACTATTTTGATAGTTTTCCAGGGCGTAGGCTTTAACTATTCCCTGAATATTAAGATTGTGGGTAATTATATATTCTTGCCTTAAGCTAGCAATGTCTTTGAGTGAAGGATATTCAGGTTTAAAGATTTTAATAATAACTGGCTGTTGTTCTTGATTGTTTATAGCTCGATAAATAACTGTTTTTACACTTTCATAAATTTTTTCTTTGATTTCATAGTCAGGAATAATAATCATAATTTTTAAGCAATTTTTACAATAGGAATATAGCGCTTTTCGTGTCAGTAAGGTGCAGCCACAATCTCCTATGAACAAGGCATTGTAGTTTCCCTACAAACTATGTACTCGACAAGCTTGAAATTCGCTATCAGCTAAATTTTAGCTAAACCATCCACCATTTCAACTATTACAATTGATAATTTCTGTTGCAAAAAAAAACTCAAACTTGTGTTGAGTCTCCACCAGAGACAGATCCCCGACTTCTTGAAGAAGTCGGGGATCTCCAGCGTATCAGTTCAAGTTTCAGGGAAAATAGGGATAAACTTCCTGTTCAAACAGTTCCTTAATCTCCTCAGATTGCTGACTAATTAATTCTTGGTAATCCAGTTTTACAGGAATGTTGTAATTAGCTTGACAAGGACTTATTTTTTGTAACCAGGTTGTGTGTAAGGAAAAACCAAAATTAAGTGAGGGATGGCTCAGTTTGCAGCGAGGCCCCTTAGCAAGATTTTTGCCATCAAAAATCCAAATTTCCTTGCTTTCGGTCGTGAACACAGTACAAACTATATAACCATCGGTAGAATTACCTTCGCTACCAAGGCGAGGTATAAACTGAGGTGAACTACCGATATATCCGCTAGGAAACTGATAGTAATCGGGAATTCCCATCGCGTCATCGGATGTATGTAAGCGAAACAAACAGGATGGGATACCTTGTTGGGCTAATTGTAGTAGTTCCGACATTGGTACTACTCGGTATTTATAATCCTGATACACCTCAAACATAAACTTTGTCATCAATTCTTTCCAAAGTCCGAAAGAAGTCCAATAAATATTTTCTAGCTTTTTTGGAGGCATTCCTGACTGTAGCCTATCCAGGTAAGCATACAATCCTGTACCCCAAGTAAATGGCGATTCGTAGATTACTTTTGACTTAATTACTTCGGCTTTTTTTGCATCAATTACATAGCGTCCCAGCCGGCTAATGTCCATCTCATTTGGTTCCATTGCAAGGACTCGCTTGGCGATTGGTTCGTAAGGTTTGTAAGCAGATTGATCGTACTCGCGAATCCATTCGGCGACATCCCAAGCAGAAATATGGGCGATATGTAGTGTAATTAGATTCTGGGGATTTTCATAGTCTACAAGAAAGTGTGCTGCTGGCAGTGGAATTGTTAGCTTCTGTACAACTACTTTTGCTACTTCTTGATTGGATGCAGCATCTGGATTTGCTATGAGGTCGCGACGAGGCACTATGTATATGTAGGAGTCAGGTGTAGGCGGATCTTCTAGTATGTCTCGGAAGGTTATTTCTGCTTGTTTGTTTTCTGGGAAAGGGTTGTTTAGTACTTGCTCTGTTCCGGTACTGAAGGCTGTGTCTATTAAGATTATATAATCTTTTGTGGCTCCAATTTGATGCATTGTTTGCTCAATTTTTACAGGTGAACCATCGACAAGTATCAATTGCCAGCGTTCCAGGTTGCCACTACCATTCCAGCGCATTAAATAGACAAAATCTTCAATTTTTATGCCTGTGATTTGTTCGATTAAGTTGAGAGCAAGTTGTCCAATATTTTGAGAAAATTGTATAAAATGGTTCAAAAGATTTTTAAAAATATTGACATTCAAGAATCCCGTGAATGCGGCTAGCAATTCATAAACTTCTTCAGGTAGTTGATTTAGCCGTAAAATTGCTGGAAGGGTTTGAAGGAAATTATCAATTGACCTGCCATAATTAACGGTGAACATTTCGCCTGTGTAGGCATCAAAAGCTGGGTGTGCAGTGCTTAAAATTGGTTTAAAAGGAAAGTTTGGCCAGTCAATTTCTGCTCGCCATTCTGCGTTTGTTCCCACTGGGGTAACAACTTCAAGAGTTTCTGTGTCAATCTCATAAGGACGACCCGCGTCATAGGTTACTAAGAGACGTTCTTGGGAGTCGTTAGAGAATTTCATCGGTAGAAAGGCTGTATTCAGTTCATTGCGAAAGCCAAGAGATAAAGAAAATCTGGTAACGCCATGATTACGGAAGCCATATTTGGCATATTTGGTTGTTGGTCGGGTTGCTTTGTCAGCATAGTAATCTGGTGGTTTGACAAGCCGTGTTTTTATCCACGCTTCTCCTTTTTGCTGGAAGTTAAGCCGATAAATCATACCGTCTCCATTTAACATTGAGTCGCCGTTGGTATATGGCAATCCTCCAGAGTTGACTGAGCCAACTGGTGCGACTATAAAAAGATAACCATGCAAATCTTCGGGGATTTTTCCTTCAATAATATGCAGTTGGATGTCGGTAAGTTCAGCTCGGCTTGCTGTCAGAATCGATTCTGGAACTAATGGAGAGTTGTTCTCGGCTGAGTCGGTCATATTGTGATTTTGTGGGTTCATTGCAATTTTTTGAGGTAGATTTAAGGACTAAAATACTGGCGATACAATTCACAACCTGGGATTGCTTTGTTTCCTGTTTGTTTAATCAGTCCCATGCTGCTTAATTTGTAAGCAATGATCGGTTCTAATTGCACTGCTTGAGTACTACTCATGACGCTGGTTAAAGCGTTTGCTAATTCAGGTTGTTCTTGCAAAGTTGCTTGATGGCGCTGCAAGTGATGGGCATAAATTCCGCTAGATGTAGGAGCGGTTTGCAGCAGTTTCGTTAGAGATATTTCTCCACAACTGAGGTGATAAAGTGCGGTTTGTACGAGTGCAGGATGTCCTTCTACCATTGTCATTAGTTGTTTAGCTTCTTCACCATTTGTCCAGTTGAGTCCATAGCGTTGAGCTAATTGTTGTACTTGTTCAAGATTTAAGCAAGGTAACTGAATTGGTAGCCCAACATTGAAAGGTGACTGGTTCAATTGTAGGGGAACGTAAATTTCTGTGGAGTGAGCGACAATTAGACGCAGTTTTTGCCAGATGGGGAGTCTTTTGGCTTCTTCATACCACGAACGCAACAGGGGGAAGAAATCTTTGGCTATTTGCGGATGTTCAAAAATCTCGTTCACTTCATCTAATACTAAGACGAGGGGAGTGTTAATTTGCTCTAGTAAATATTTGCGGAAGTAGAGGGTACAACTGACTTTACTACCAATATCTTCATCCCAATATTCGTCTAGTTTGGGTTGAAGATTAAGCTGAAGGCTAACGTTGGCACATAGCCAGCGCAAAAATCGATTGATATCGCTTAAAATTGCTAAGTCTATTTGTTCTATGTTCAGTGTTACGGTGCGATAACCTTGGCGATTTCCATAGTCGAGTGTTCTCAAAAGTAAAGAAGTTTTGCCCATTTCTTTGGGGGCTTTAATCCGCACTAGCGCTCCTGGTTTCCTAATTTCTGAATAAACTTGTTGCTCGATGGGAGGACGTTCAATATAAAAAGGGGAATCTAGAGGGATAGAACCACTGGGGTAGCAAGGCGATGTATTATGGTTTATATCGGTGAAATTTTCCACAGCATCTTGCTTCACCGGTGTTGTCTCTGGTAATGTTTGTGCTGCAAAATAAGTTTCAAGTAGTGCCCGACAGTTTTTTTTGGTAACGCGCTTTCCAATCAGTAAAGAGAGACGACGACACAGTTCTGGGGCGACAACATTAGTAATGTAGCCTGCGCTATAGCCTTCTTTGTGGGCAATTTCGCTATAGGTTTGATATTCCCAAATACCCTGTAGCAGAAGAATTTCTGTGGAATTGAGCGGATGGCTTTGAATGTCCAGCAACTTGCGATTAACAATTCCAATCAGAGGTTCGAGATTCATGGAAATTAGACAGTGTGCCATCTGAGTTATTTTCCCTTTGGTTATATATAAGCTACACATCCTAGCTGGCAAACTCCAGATTGTTCTTATTGGAATTGGGTAATATCACCCTCTCCGCGTCTCTCCGTCTCCCTGTCTTCCAATCCCTAAAGCCCTAAATCCCCAATCCCCAAGTTCATGAGATATCTAGTGAGATTTATATGAGATTTATGAGGTTGCTCTTCGCGAAAGTAAAGTTAAGATGGCTGGTAGATAACAAAAAAACATCTCAGCATCATTCTGCTCTGTAACTGATTTATTTTTTTGTTTCTCAATAAATTACTTTATTTCAGGTACTAAAGGAAGGGTAAATCCCGGTTACCTGGAAATAGATATTAAGTGGCGACACAGTGCAATTTCAGATGTGTGTTTATCAAATCTGCGAGTTTTTATCGCGGTTACTTTTGTTTGTACATCAATGATTTAGTGCAGGATTAAACTAATGTTAGCTTCAGGGATTTGTCAGGAACGAGAAACTGTTTACCAAGTTCGATCTATCCATCTTAAAACAGATACAAAAGAGCTGCTTCTCTTGAAAAGTGTGTCTCAAGGTAACAGCATTGCCTTTTGGCAGTTATGGCGGCTGCATCAAGATTATTTGTACCGTCGCTGTCAGAATTGGATGGGAGGTAACCATACGGAGGCTCAAGAAGCACTCAGTCGAGCGAGTCTCAAAGCTTGGGATAAATTGCCAGATTACGCAGGAAAAATTACTAACCCTAAAGCATGGCTAACTCGACTTACTCATAACCTCTGCGTTGATATGCATCGAGAACGTAACCGAGGACCAAAGGGTATGGAGAGTATGGAGAATATTTCAGTGACAGAAGATGAGGAAGTTGCTTCTAATATTGAGTCTCCGGAATCAGCTATGTTGCGACGAGAAATGTGCAAGTACATAGACGGTGCGATTGAGGATTTACCTCCTAGACTGCGTGAGCCTTTTATTCTGCGTTGCTGTCAGGAAATGCCATATCGAGACATTGCTAAGCAACTGGATATCTCTGAAGTAAATGTTCGTAAACGCATCCAACAAGCGCGACAAATTCTGCAAAAGCAATTGAACAAATATCTTACATGACTGGCTAGATATTAAGCTTTTTCTCGATAAGTCATATAACAAAATAATCTCATACCTTCTCTAAGACTACAGAGAAGGTTTTGGGATTTGTTTGATTAACATCTGCTTGAATTTACGCGACAGCGCTCTAAAAAAAACTTGCTCGAATATTTCACAAAACCTCTTGAGTGATCGTCTTAAAAGTGTAGAGACGAAAAAGACCTAGAAAACAACAATAAGTGAAAATAAAAAATTCACAACTAGCTCTCGAAAATCGTCTTTAAAACAGAACCAAAAGTTCACCAACTTAACCACAATCTGCAATAAACTAAAGGACAATCAACTTATGGCTACCGACATCCAAATTCTCTACGTCAACAAATCCAACGACCAGGACAACCCAAGCATTCTTGTTTTCCAGAAGCCCACAGAATCTAACTTTGCCGCCGAATCTACTGCATGGCAAGTCATCGATAGTATTGGCTACAACTGTTGGCATAAATTCACCTACACTCTTGATACTGAAGTCCAAGTCCTCTGGGATAACGGCAATAGTGGAACTTTTCCCATAGCAACAAAAAATGGAAAAAACTACTCGCTCAAGCAAAGCAATGGTGGTTTTACTCTGGAGGAAAGTGGTAACAGTGGTGCGTCAGACGAGTTCGATGTTACTAACAAAGTAAGTGTCAAAGATGGAGTTTGTGTTGTCGCCAGCAAGGACGGCAAAGCAATTCTTAAAAAGCAGGCAATTGCTAAAAACCAAAAAGCAGAGTTTGTCTTCCATCCTAAACTGTATTTTGGTCTGAGTTCTGAGTATCAAGTAGGCGACATTGTAGATTCAGCCGTGATGAGTGATGACTTTAAGGATATCTCTCTGGAAGGCTTACAAAGCTTGACTGTAACTCTAACTGGTAATGCGACTAATGGTTACGCCTTTGAGGTATCCGATACGGTACCACTTTAAGTGATACCTCTTCAATTTAAATGCGCTTTAAATGCGCTGCAATTAGACCTCCCCACCCCCCTTTTCAAGGGGGGGAGGAAGAAAAGTCAAAATCTAGCTGTAGGGTGGGCATTGCCCACCTTACCTATCAAAAATTACTGTAAAACATCATCAGAGAGAAGTAGAAATGCCTCCAATCTATTGGACACCAAACGGGCCTGCTGCTGGTCCTAATAATCTTGGTATCGGTATTCCAGATCCACCAACCAACCCAAACTTTCAAGCACAGGTAAATAATGCATTAATCAACATTCATAACAACTCCCTAGCTGGGCAACAATTGTTGACTAATATTATTAATATCACCACACCTATGGGTGCAGCAAATCCGATAAGAGTAGGAATCAACCCAGGACCGAATAACCAGTGTGCCTCCATGCCTCAACCAGGCACTCCCCAAGACCAAATGACCCGTTTAGCAAGGGCTGTAATTGCCAACAACGCGGCTAACACAGCAATAGAAATCACTAATAGTTTGAATGCTCTTGGCTTGAACAATCCTGCTGGTAGGGCTGCAGTGGCAGCTCAGATAAATATGATACCTAATTACCAATTAGTGGGTCCGGTAGCTGGCAACCCGGTACAGTTTGGGGTAACAGCAGCTCATGTGAACGGATGGGCTACGGGGGCTAATGCGTTTCCTGCGCCACTTGCTCCTGCAAATCTTGACGCTTTGAAGCATGCCCTATTAATAGTACTCCAACCGGGGATGACTGCTGGAACAGGCTGCTCCTCTAGGGTGAACTGGAATCCCACGATTAACGGTATCACTATTGGTGGTGTTTTTACGCCAAGACCAGCTCATGTGGGCCTGGCTCATGAATTGATACATGCTTACAACGACATGATGGGCTTACAGATAGGAATTGACTTTGGAGCACCATCTACAGTGTTGTACGAGTATATGTGCGTTGGTTTGGGGCCGTGGGCTAACCCAGCTAATCTAGCTGCTTTGCCTAATCCGCCACTTACTGAAAATAGCATTCGCGCTCTATCTGGTGTTCCACTTCGACCCCAGTACGGCTAAGAAATTGCATCTAATCAAACTTAAAAATTGAAAAGGTATAGAGGACAGGTAACAATGACCTTAGCTTGGAATGACCCAAATAAAAATAAATTTGCTACTGCTTTTCTTAACTATGCAAGAACAGTATCTCCAGTCACACAAGATAATTCTCAACCCGCAGATACACTTGCTGAAACGATTATCCCTGGTAACAGTCTAGATTGTGCTGCAGTGAGCGATCCTGGTGCTCCTAATACAGTTGATTACTCCACAAATTCTAATATTACAGGAAAGGCGGTTCCGGGGAGAAATTTAAATCGAATTGTTGATAAAACGGATGGAAAGCATGCCGAAATGAAGATTTTAGATGCTTTGGTTGCTGTACCACCTTATATTGGCATTTCCAAACGTTGCTGTCTTTTATGTGACTTAGCGCTTAACATAGCAAATGTTGGTAGGCGTGGATGTCATGGACAGCTCTTTGATGCCTGGAAGTTTCCTACTTATATTAGTAGTAATCCTGCGCGTCTTCAAGCATTTTTGGGGCCGGTCGCCTATGGGACTTATTCTCAGTTAAGCCAACCTAATCAAAAAGAAGCATTAAGGTTAATTGAGACAAATCTCAAACAATACGACCACTAATTAGCCTCAGTCTAGAAGACTGGGAACCAGACAAGCAAAGACTACCGATGACAGTCCGTCGCGGCTACACAAACAAAGCCTACCTGTGTAGGCTTCATCAGTACATTTTTAGAGAGAAAGATTCTAATACTAAATCCACTTTTTACCTCCTTGAAGCCTGACGACAGTCCGTCGCGGCTACATAAACAAAGCCTACCTGCGTAGGCTGAAATGTATAACCACAAAATTGCAATTGTTTTCTAAATAAGCTGTCTAAATCTATGCAAACTACTGACGTTAAAATTAAGTACATTAATAAATTGAGCGACCTTCGAGGAAACCCTTGTGTAGTCGTCTTCTCTGAACATCCTAATGTTTCCGGTACCTCAGCAGTTGCGTGGCAAGTTTTCAACAATATTAGTAGTGAAGATTGGCAAACTTTTAACTATACTTTGTCCACCTCTGTTCAGGTTACCTGGAACAACGGTAAAAGTGGTATCCCTATTGTAGAAGTGAAGAACTCTTCCTTTTCTTTTGAGGAGACAGAAAGAGGCTTTTCCTTGGTAGAACATGGCTCCAGTGCTACACCCCAAAAATTTGAGGTTATCAACAAAGTTAAAATACCTGGGGGAATCAGTGTTAGAGCTTTTAAAGATGGCAAACCGATTGTAGTTAAGCATACTGTCGCTAAAGACCAAAAGGCAAGATTCGCCTTCCAACCTAAGCTTTATTGGGCTGTTGTTTCAGATATTGATCTGGGCGATCTTGTCTATTTGAACGATATCCCAAACTATACAGAAATTTCCCTTGAGGGTCTTCAAAGCTTGAGTGTAATTTTAACTGGTAACTTGCAGGATGGTTACAGTTTTACCGCTGCTGAAAAAGTACCAGCTTCAGATCTTGAGCCAATTGAACCAATTGACCCTGAAAAACCAACCGAACCAAGCGAGGAAAACAAGGACGAATCTGTTCCAGAAACAATACTTATGGAAGGTGGAGAATACCAGGATCTTTTTCCTTTCGTCTACCTACGTACTTGGTCAAAAATTAGCTCAAATAATCTACAACAACATTTCCTTCAGTATGACAGCAAAAATGCACCTTCTGAATCTTTATACAACAACTTAGTTGAAATCAAGAAAGCCTCTCAACCTGATGTCCCTTTCCAAATGAAAACAGAGGCAATTAATTTTATCGAGGGTACAAAATTTGCTGGACAATTCATCTCAAGTATCAACGACCTCAAAGGCTCTATAAAATACTTTAGCTTGATTAATTCTTGGTTGCGGACACAAACTCAGATCAATTTACCTCAACTACAAGAGAAAATTGCCAAAGTACTGACCTTAAACTTGACTCAAGTCAAAACTTACATCGACAGCCAAGATTATCTTCAAGAAAAAGATATCGTCTGGAATAACTTATTTGCTCTGACAATTGTCTCCAATAATCAACAGCATCTTTTGCAAGAAATCACCAATACACTATTGATGTGCAATCTGATTGAAAGAATGGTCGCAAATGAGCAATCCCTTGATACATCTCAGGAAATTATAGACTTGGCAAAAGCTACAATTATCTTACCCAAAGATATTTTTCCCTTACCTACAGCAAGCAAAAACGACTCACCGTCAGACCCTAAAACCGCAGAATGGATTGAACCTTATGCTATCGGCGACTTACAAATAGTTCGGCAACGGCTTTTAAAATATGAATTGGGAGAAATCGCTCATATTGAAAACGTTCTCAAAGGTGAACGTAAAGAAACAACTCAGAGAAAATTAAATCGGGTTAACGAATCCGTGAGTAACACAAGTGGAGAGTTAGAACAGAATGAATCTGATATTAATAGTACGAGAGCTGATTTGTTAAACGAAACTCTCCGAACCCTTGCTCAAGATAAAGTTACCACTAGCTTCAACAACTTTCAAACCACCTATGGCCCACCAACAACCGCCACTTTTAATGGGTCATGGTCAGTTGAAAACACCCCTAAAAGTCATAACGAACAAGCCAGAAAATTTGCCCAAGACATCACTACAAAAACAGCAAATCGCATTGCTAGATATGTTAACCAAACGCGAACTCTCAACACCCTTAATGAAGCTGAGGAAACCGTTATTCATGCGTTCGATAATACAGCGAGTACGAGTAATGTAATAGGTATTTATCGCTGGGTCAACAAGATTTATGCAGCATATGTGGTGAATTACGGCAACCGTCTCATGCTGGAATTTATGCTCACAAATCCTGCGGAATCCTACATTAAGAGTTTGTTCCAGTTGCAAGGTGTCTCACTTAGCAATCCAATTTATCCGGGGATTGATTCTTACAAAAACGTCACCAGGGAAAATTACGCTGATTTGTTCATAAAATATGAGGTTAAGGATTGTCCTTCCCCACCAGCTAAAAACAAGGTTATTCTTATGGGGTTTAAAGATGGGGAGACTATCAATATTAAAAAAATGTTGATACCTGAAGGTTATAAAGCTGTTTCTGCTTCGGTAACTTGTGTTTTGCCAAACACTCAATTGAAGTTGATAGGCTCAGTTGGTAAAGAAAAATTTGATGCAAGTAAGCCGGAAACTTTAGATATTAAAAAGTTGAATGATGAAGATTCGGCAATCGTCGCTTGTGTAATCTGTAGCGAGGATCAGACGTTACTTCCGATACCTACGAATCAGACAACTACTAAATATTGTGTAAGTATTGAAATTACCTGTGAACTTGCTGATGCCAAATTTGAGGAATGGCAAATCAAAGCCTATAACGCCATTGTTAATGGGTATCAAAAACAGAAAGCCGATTATTATGAACTCTCCGGAGTTCTGCAAACTCAAATAGGTTCACACAACCCAATAACAAACAGAAAAATTGAAAATCAGGAGATCAAGAAAGGTTGTACAAGGCAACTTCTCAAGCAACATTTGCAGCTTGTAGTTTCTTCTCAGGAGGATGGAAAAGATCAGGAACCATCAGAGTTTGCTGTCAATCAACCAAAGTATAGCCAATTTTGTGAACAGGCTTTTGAGTGGGAAGAGATGACTTACCAATTTTACCCACGGTTGGAGGAGACAGCCTTAAATTATTACTCAAGTACTGATGCTTTGTTCACCAGTTTTCTTCAATCAGGATCAGCTAGAGTGCTAGTACCAGTAAAATCTGACCAGGCAATGCTTGTTTTATATTATTTGTCATCAGGTATGATTTGGTCTGGAAAAAATGCGCTCACTCCGACAATTGAGGACGAAAAATATGTCTCTCTTGTTAACGAGTTGAAAGTTTTGTCTGAGTCAAAACTTGATCATAAGTCGGTAAGTAAAGCCTGGGAAATCACAATTCCGACTTCTATGATTATGCTGCAAGATAGCTCGAAGTTACCGCTATTTTAGCTGGATTTGGACTGATCATTTGAGAACGCAAGCACTTTAGTTGAGTAAAAAGGAAAGTCAAACCGATGTTCAGTTTACCTATCCCTCCTCTGCCCATTCCTGGCATGATGAATACATCTTTTGCTGTACCCGTTGGTACCGTTGTTGCTTTTGCCGGTCAGGTTAGTTCATCTGCTTTAAACTCCCCACAAAACTATACAACTAATATTGAACAATTAGGCTGGATGCTATGCGATGGTAAGCCGCAAAAGATATCTGAATATCCTGAACTTTTTGCTGTTTTGGGATATCTTTATGGTGGTAAAGATGACATATTCAATGTCCCAGATTATCGAGGGCTATTTCTCAGAGGTGTTGATGGTGGCGCTAATAACGACCCGGATGTTACTCAGCGCATACCTGCTAAGTTGGGAACGTCCGATGGGGTTGGTTCACTCCAGACAGATGCGCTACAAACTCATGAACATGAATACAATCTTTTGAGCGCAACAACTGGCGGAATTCAAGGTAAAGCGGCGATGCTTGTAGATGGAACTAATAATCGCACAGGTCAGCCCATCGATGGGCGTACCAGTACGGAAACTCGCCCTAAAAATATCTACGTTAATTACATCATTAAATATACTAATGGCTGAGCAATTTTGCTCAGGAATTTAGTTGAAGTGGTTTCGTCGCAGCCCAGAATCCCCCTGCGTTCACACAGCGGAATGTCAAACACGAGCGCTCTCCGTACATCTCCCCAGGGCTAGATCGATGCTAGATGGGGGTTGCAGGGCTTTATGCGCCGCTTCTCTAGTTGATTTATTTCGCAATATTAATAATACTCCCAAAAATAGTAAACTTACGTTGCATTCACTTGTGCTTTTAGGAGATGGTGCTAAATTGAATATAGAAGCTAATAAAGCTTCTCTGACAGATACCACAGCGAAGTTCACGTTCAAGATAAGAGGTAAAAGACGCTGTTTCAAATAACATCTGTCTCATCGAAAAAAGCAACAGCAACACTCAACGAGAAGGCTGAATATTTCCTCAGCTAGTAAGGTGGGAGCAATGCAACTGAAACATATTGTTCGGTGCAACTCCGCTTATAATTGCCCAAAAGAGGAAATTAATCAGTGAGTCCGATTCGAGTGTTGTTGTTGTTTTCAACACGTAACGTAATCTCCCGCATCATCAGGCATCATTAAGTGATTTTAGGTTTTAGATCAAAGATGGGTTTTAGTTCAACTTAAGCTCAAATCTCCATTTTTATCGGTAAGCCATGAAACCGCCAAAGATCTAAAATCTAAAATCTAGAATTGTTAATAAACTGTCTCGTCTTCCTTTCGCCATGCTGGATCGACGAGACATATGAATATCAGTTGCTCTGTTCCTGAATTGCGAATAAACTGTTTGGCATTGGGTGGAATATAAACCGCATCTCCTGGTTCCACAGTTTGAGTTTCCCCATCAATGTGCATCTCGCCAGCACCGCTGAGAATATAGTAAACCTCAGAGGTTGTTAACGAGTGCGGTGTTGAAGTTTGCCCCACAGGTACGATTGCATGAGCTAAACTATATCGCAATTCTATCGGTTGCTTATCTGGGTGCAACAATTCTCGTAACACCGTACCATCACCCGCGATGAATTCTGTACAAGCATTTAGCTTTTGAATCAACATTAGTGATGATTATTCCTACAGTTATAGTCCCTACAGTTAATTGCTGCCTCACTATTGGCAATTGAGGGATGTACTGTACACTTAAGCCGGTAGTCGTTAGTGAAAAACTGACATTGGGTACAGGGTATTTGATGCATACGCTTGGCATTAGCCATAGTTTCTTGCATGGCTGACCAAACGGTGAAAAATAAGAGGAGAATCAATCCCCAAGTTAAGCAAAAGCACAACGGTACTAAGTAGGGCTGGATAGCGTGAACCAGCGGATATAGAAGTTGAAACACAATATCTTGATCTGTTGGAGAAGCTAATCTAACTCAAGCTAATTTAACGGCAATTACTTTTACTCTTCCTTGAGTGATTCATGTCCCATGAATTCCTGTTTAAAACAAGAGCAGCACTCAAACTGTAATTCCTGAGTGACTTCCTCTTTTTGGTTAACGACACGGAGTTGCACTGAACTGTAATCTTCAGTTGTAGGGCTCCCGATTGAATAACTAAGGAAGTATCAGAATTTTTGTTGAGTACTGCTTTGTTTTGTTTACTCACACAGAACTTAAAGGAAATAGCGTTATTTACCTCTCTATTGAAATTGAACTCGTACTGTTTTGTTTGATTCAACGGAAGCTTTGTAGCTTCAATAATCAATTTACCACTCTCTCACTAAAACACAAGCTAATGAAACTTAAGTTTACTTTTGTTAGAGTGAACGCTATTTTTATTACTAAATAAAATTAAGCCTAATTAAACCCGCAGGTTGTCAGAGTAGCACGCTTAGCAACTCACAAAAACCTGCGGGGGCTTCCGGTGAAGAAGCTAAAAAGGAATGTCGTCCAAATCTTGTTCGTTCTGTGGGTTTCCGTGAGTCGAGGAAGGTACGATAGTCGGTTCAAAAGTTGACCCAGTGGTAGGAGATGCATACTCTCTCTCTACAGTGACCGGAGGTGACATCGGCGTGGTTTTCACAGGGGGTCTCAAGGGTACAACATTAACATTGGATTTTGAGGAAGGTGCAGAGGAAGTTACTCCAGAAGTTACTCCAGAAGGTACTCCAGAAGGTGCTGCAGAAGGTGCTGAAGTTTCGTAACCGCTGTTCGGCGTGGCTAAGTGCTGTGTAAAATCTGTATCTGCTCCCAATTTATAAATCCGGGAAGCTGTTAATTCGGCGCGTTTTTCCTTGAAACCTTCTGGTCGATCCAGGTTAATCATACCTAAGCGACCTTCAATCACCACGCGATCGCCTGCTGAATATTTTTGCTTAATTTCTTGGGCAAAATTGCCCCAACCCACTACTTTTAAGGTTGTAGGTTGCTCTTCAGCTCGTTGGCCGGGGAACTGAACTAACATTTGGGCAATGGGTGTTTGATTATCAGAGGTGTAACGCAGTTCTGGATCTTGAATGATTTGTGCCATTAAGATACAGGTATTCATGGTTCAAGTCTCCTGGCGATCTTAGGAATTGTCTGCTCACGAGTATGCCACGGCTTGCTTGCCTCGTCGCAATTATTGCTGTGCAATTACGATGAGGAGTCGTACAGGTTCGGCTGGGCCTTTCTTAGGCTTCTCCTCATCCATCATACTAGAACAAGTGTACCAAATCTGTGGTAAGTCCTGAGTCAGTAGGAGTACAGTATGTCGTACCGTTTTGAAATACCTATGCAGATCTATCCAAGTCTAGGCCAAGCTGGACATCGGATGGACTTGCTGATTTCTGCTGACTTCATCTAGAGGTGTCGGCACTTCTCTATCCATCAGCCTTAAAGAACTCAAACTAAGCCCTATACGTTCTATATTTAACGCTGCGTTCAAATCACGATCAATTGATTCATTGCACTCAGGGCAATGAAAAACACGCTCTTTAAGCGTTAATTCATCATTTTTCCAACCGCATTTGTGGTGAACCTTACTACTAGGTTCCCATCTCGAAATCACAACCAATTCAGATTCATAAAGCTCACACTTGTAAGTAAGCATTCTACGGAACTCATAAAATCCCAACATTGCCACAGCACCTGCTAAACGTCCAAATTTGAGCATTCCAGACACGTTTAAGTCTTCGATGCCAACAACTTTGAACGTAGACGCTAAGTACGTTGTGATCTTGTTTAAGAAGTCCTTACGAATGCAAACCAACCGATAATGCAAACCCGCAATAAGTTTGTGAAAGTTTTTGTATGACTTCGAGCCACGTTGCTTATTGCGATTGAGATATTGCAATTTAGCAATAGATGCCTTAATTCGTTTGTAGTCTTCTGGTACGTCAAAAATCTGCCCATCTGACAACGTTGCAAAATGTTTCACGCCCAAATCGACACCTACCGATAGATTGGTTTTCTCTGTCGGTATGGGCTCAATCGACCGCTTGAAACTAATGAACCATTTGTCTGATTGTCGGCTGATAGTAACGTTCTTAGGCTTGACTTGCGGTAAGTCTTCAAAGGTTTTTAAGACACCAATTACAGGCACTTGGATATGGTTTGAACCTATGATTTTAATCGTACCATCCAAGGTAAAAGAGTCCTGAGACTTGCCTTTTTTCTTAAACTGAGGCAGTTTAGAGGTTTTCTTAAACGCTCTATCCCAAGCCTCTCTAAGTTGCCTTAAAGCCCATTGCCCAGCACATTTAGATACCTCGTAAATCCAAGGAAATTCAGGTTTTACATGAGCCACATACCACTTATGAAGGTCGATAGCGAAGCGCTGCTGCGTAGCGCAGATCGCGCTAGGAAATTTAACTTTGTCATCCCAACCAGCTTCAATAGCTGCTTTGTTAACCTCTAAAACCTGTAGAGTCAGCGCTAGACCTTGATTGTAAGCATGACGTGCTACCCCAGCGTGTTTAGCCAGTAGCGTCCGTTGCTCGTTGTTTAGGTTGAGCATCGTCTTAAATCCTAGAAGCATTGATTCGACCGATCAATAGGAGTATAGTATCTAGTATACCAGACAGTTTATCAATTAGACAATGCCGACGATTAAATTCAATCCAGATAATGAAGTTGCATATGACAAAGCTCCGGTTTGCTTTAAGGTGAAACCTGGAGTCAAGAATAAGCTTAAAGCCGTCCCCAATTGGCAGGAACGGCTTAGAGAATTTGTCGCTCAACTAATATCTGGTCAAGATGCGTAGCTTTGTCCAGATATGCAGAGATTTTTAGTTACAGCTTCTCACCCCTACTGAAGACTACAACAAAACTTGGGCTCTAGGAGCTTCTGCTCCCTGCTCTTGTTCTACAAACTCTTGGACGTAACGGCGATACTTGCGGAGGTTTTGATCTACCCAATCCCGGTCATCACTGTTGGCAAAGATATGTACCAGAGGCTCTCCAGCATCTGGTAAAATCAACACCCAATTGTCATTGAGTGGGTTAATAATCTTCACCCCGTCTATCAGCTCTAGATTATCATTTGCATGGGTTTCCACAAGATGGCGCATTAAGCCACCCTTGATAGTCCAAGGACAGCGAACCGTGTAAGTTTTGTGGGAAACGCGGGGGAGATCTGCGCGAATATTTGCCAGGGTTCGCTCTTGGATCGTCAGCATTTCGATCAACTTAGCAAGACAAAACATCGCGTCAAATCCTGGGTGTAGCTGCGGAAAAATAAAGCCCATTTCGCCACTGCCACCTAAAACTACATTAGGATTAGCCTGAGATGCTTCCATCAAAGCCGTGGGATTTGCCTTAGTGCGAATCACCTTACCATCATGACGGCGAGCAATTTGTTCGACTGCGCTAGAGGCATGAACTGGTACAACAACTGTACCTCTAGGATTAGCCGTCAGCATGACGCTTACCATCAGTGCTGTCAACATTTCGCCCCGAATCGGTATTCCCGATTCATCCACCAAAATCAGTTGTTCCCCATTTGCTGAAACTTGCACGCCAAAATTAGCTCTCAGTGCTTCTACCACGTGTCCTAGTTGAATTAGCAGTCCTTCCCGTTCGGCCATGGTGAGTGACACTTGGTTCAAACTGGCATTGAGGACGACAGCATCACAGCCAAACTTTGCTAACAGTTGCGGTAGTACTGCACCGGAAACTGAGTAAGCATAGTCAATTACTACCTTAGAGCCACTGTTGCGAATTGCCTGAATGTTCAAACTCTTCTCAAAACCTCGACTGTAGAGGTCAATTACTTGGCTGGGGTAGGCAACATTGCCAATTTCATGAATTTGTGCTCGCCGTAAATCCTCTTTAGAATAAGCTCCCTCAATTTTCTTTTCTTGTGACTTGCTAATATTAATTCCCTTAGAGTCAAAAATTTCTATGAGAATATAATCTGGTCGGTCTGGATGCACTCGCACATGAATGCCACCAACAACCGAAAGCGTTGGTACCACCATGCGAGTGACTGGAATGGCTGTTGCTTCCAGGTTTTGGACATTGATACCGACAGACATCAATCCCGCCATCAAAGACCGCGAAACCATTCTGGAGATACTCCGCTGGTCGCGAGATACTGCTACCTGGGAACCTGGTTTTAAGGTGGAACCATAAGCGGCTCCTAACTTAACGGCAAATTCTGGGGTAATGTCAATATTGGCTAAGCCTTGAACACCGCGCTGACCAAAAAGATTCCGGTGAGCTGTGTGTCCCCAAATCAAGTTAATATTTAAAGTTGCGCCTGATTCAACCTTCTTGCTAGGCCAGATGCGCACGTTGGGGCTAACTTGCGCTTCTTCCCCAACTGTTGAGAGTGGCCCGACTACAGCGCCTTCTAATACGTGAGCGCGACGGTCTACTCTCGTACCTCGACAAATTACACAAGCACGGAGATGCACTTCTTCGCCAATTATTGCTCCATTCCAGAGTATCGGTCGTTTCAGGTCAGCATCAGCTGCGACTGTGACATTATCACCAATCACTGTACCTGCTTCGATCTGCACCCGTGGGCCAATGCGGCAATTACTACCAATTAGTGCTGGAGTTTGAATGTTGGCTGTTGGGTCAATGAAGGTGTTCTGACCAATCCACAAGTTAGGACGACTCTCTTTGTAAGCGTAGTCTAGCTTCACTTTGCGCTGTAAGCCGTCGTACTGCGCTTCTCTGTATGCATCTAGGTGTCCGACATCGCACCAGTACCCATCAGCAATGTAGCCGTACATTGGCTCTTTTTTGTCTAACAGTAAGGGGAATAAGTCTTTGGAAAAGTCGCATTCTTGATTCATTGGCAGGTAGTCTAGAACTGAAGGTTCGAGAATGTATGTGCCGGTATTGACGGTATCAGAAAAAATTTCGCTACTTGATGGTTTTTCCAAAAACCGCCGAATGCGCATTTGTTCGTCGGTGATTACTACTCCAAATTCAATGGGATTAGGAACGCGGGTGAGAATTAGGGTTGCTTTTGATTTCTTGCTTTTATGAAATTCAATAGCAGCGGTCAAATCGAAGTCGGTGATACTGTCACCACTAATCACTAAAAATGTTTCATCTAGTAATTCTGCTATGTTTTTAACGCAACCAGCAGTACCCAGAGGCTGGTCTTCTTCGACGGCATAGGTCATTTGTACCCCAAAGTCGCTACCGTCTTGAAAGTAGTCTCGCATCACATCTGGAAGGTAATGTAGGGTTGCTACAACTTCTGTGATCTGATGTCGCTTGAGTAGGTTGATAATGTGTTCAGCGATCGGTCGATTCAAAATCGGCACCATCGGCTTAGGAAGGTCGCATGTCAGCGGCCTCAGACGTGTTCCCGAACCGCCAGCCATCAGCACTGCTCGCATAAGTCCTCCTGTTTGCGCACTTCTCGGTTTTGTTGAGTAATGATTTACTTTTCGTTACCTCTCTTTAATAGTCTCCTATGATCTTAAGATTTACGGAATCCTCCAGAGGTAACTAACTGCTATACACTATATGGCGATTTTTTTTGCTCAACAGGTACTCTTATAAGTATTTTTATTTATGTTTCTACATATTTAGCTCGAAATCATTTTTTATTTATCCTGTAGTCAACAAACAATAACGGCACAACTAAGCAATCGTTAGACTAGAAATGAAGCAATGCTACTTTTACCTATCGTTGGCATTAATTCACTAAACTACGTTGCATTCTTATCAAAAAATTGGGTTGAAAACCCCGTCCTTCTCGGACGGCTTTACATAGAGTGTAGTAGAATGTAAGGTATGACAGAAAAAGCCTACCGATATCGCTTTTACCCCACCCAGGAACAAGAAGAACTCTTGCGCCGCACCTTGGGATGCGTCAGGTTGGTTTACAACAAAGCTCTACATACTCGTACTCAAGGATGGTACGAAAGACAAGAGCGAATTGACTACAAGCAGACCTCTGCCATGCTGACAAGCTGGAAAAAGCAGGAAGACTTGCAGTTCCTCAATGAAGTCAGTTCTGTCCCATTGCAGCAGGGCTTGAGAAACCTGCAAAAAGCCTTTACTAACTTCTTTTCGGGTCACACCAAGTATCCTAATTTTAAGAAAAAGAGGAGTGGCGGTAGCGCCGAATTTACCCGCGCTGCTTTTAGGTGGAAGGACGGGCAATTGTGGTTGGCGAAATGTCATGAGCCTCTGCCAATTCGTTGGAGTCGAACAATTCCTGCTGGTTGCTCCCCGTCTACTGTAACAGTTCGTTGGGATGCATCGGGGCGTTGGTTTGTTTCGTTGTTGGTCGATGACCACACCGTCAAGGCTTTGCCCCAAGTTGATAAAGCTGTAGGAATTGACGCAGGAATAACCTCGCTCGTTGCCACCAGTGACGGCCAGAAGATTGCTAACCCCAAACATTTCCAACGCCACCGATCTAAGTTGAGGCAAGCCCAAAAGTCTCTGTCTCGTAAAGTAAAAGGTTCCAATAATAGAGAGAAAGCAAGGCACAAGGTGGCTCGAATCCATGCAGCCATTGCTGATGCTCGATGTGACTTCTTACACAAGCTGACAACTCGACTGGTACGCGAAAACCAAACGATTGCTGTCGAGGATTTGGCGGTGAAAAACATGATGAAAAACCGGAAATTGGCACAAGCTATTGCGTCTGCCAGTTGGTCCGAGTTGGTTCGTCAGTTGGAGTACAAGTGCCAGTGGTACGGTCGAACACTGGTTAAGATTGACCGATGGTTCCCCAGCTCTAAACGCTGTGGACATTGTGGTCACGTTGTTGATAAATTGCCGCTTGATGTCAGGGAGTGGGATTGTCCTGAATGTGGGACGCACCATGACCGAGACATCAATGCCGCACAAAATATTCTGTCCGCAGGACTTGCGGTGTTAGTCTGCGGAGCGAACGTAAGACCTGACAGGCATCAGCCTGAAGGGCAGTTGCGAAATACCCGTAAGGGAAAGAAACAGAAACCTAAGTCGTGTTAGCGAAGCGAGGCGTTAGCCTGGCTTAGGAATCCTCGCACTTTTAGGGCGGGGTGGATGTCAATGTAAGACTCTAGTTTCCAGGGGCGGGGAGCGCTTAGACTAAGGGAAATTTTGTAATATATGCAGTCATTGTCTTTTGTTGGATGAAGAAACTTAGTTAGTTGTAAGGGAGGATAATCTCAATGAGTCAATTCATCGTCTTCTGTTTGTTGGCTGGCTATTTATATGGCGTCTGGAAGTTCTGGAATGGGTTTGAGCGGACTAACTTTAACCGCAGTTTACCCAACCGCATTTCTTTGGCACTTTTGTGGCCAGCTTTGTTCGTTGCTAATCCGGGTTATCGCAAAAACTTTACTAAGGCCCTCAAAGGTTAAGCAATTACACCCATATCGTTGAATTTTGCAGGAATTCCTCAATCTAGGTAAACGCCTTTGGCTAATTGGTGGCACTACTGAAAGTGCTACCTTAGCTTTGGCGATCGCTTCTCTTGGTCTTCCCTGTATTGTTACAGTAACAACAACAGCAGCAGAGGCACTTTATCCCAAAATTCCAACGTTACAAGTTTGGGTAGGGCGTTTAGACACCAATCAACTCAAACAATTTGTGCAACAACAGCAAATTGCGGCTGTGCTAGATGCTTCCCATCCCTATGCTGTGGAAATTTCCCGGATGGTAATACAAGCAGCAGCACAACAGCAAATTCCTTACCTACGTTTTGAACGCCAAGCAGTCGATTCTCAAACTGACACCTCACAAGTGATTTTCCTCGACAGCTTTGAAACTCTACTCGCTGGTGACTATTTATACCAACAGCGTGTCTTACTTACTGTCGGATACAAGGCTTTACCTCTGTTTGTTAGTTGGCAAGAACGGTCAAGTTTATTTGCCAGAATTCTCCCTGCTGTTACATCTCTGGAAGTGGCGATCGCCTCTGGTTTCAGTGCTGACCGTATAATTGCTCTACGTCCTCCCGTAAATGCTGAGTTAGAAAAAGCACTCTGGCGTCACTGGGAAATTTCCCTTGTAGTAACTAAGGCTTCTGGTGTCGCTGGAGGAGAAGATGTTAAGCGCTTTGTTGCTGCTGAATTAGAAATTCCTTTAGTAATCATTTCCCGTCCAGTTGTTGAGTATCCGCAGCAAACTAGCGATTTTTCAGCAGCATTAGAGTTCTGCAAAACGCATATATACCAGCCCTAAATGCCACACTGATGCGTAGATTCTGAGGTGTTTGCATCTTATCAAATAGAATTGCTGTGAACTACTCTAGGTTTCGCTACGCTACACCTGGGGTCTTCCCGGCGATTTGATAAATTATGATTTTTATCTGAAAAAAGAATAATTTGTATCCGTTGCTACAAAACCTCTTGGTTTTTTAGGGTATTTTTATATAATGGGATGGTTTTACTTTTTTTATTTTTGTAAATATTCCCATTATAAAATTATGCTTTCAGTGTAGCACAGAAAAATCAGCCGGTAAACCCCCTTCTTTTTTGAGCAAATCTATTGATTATTGCTGCTAACAAAAAACAACTTTTACCGTTTTTATTCTATTGGATCTGATAAATGGGACTTAATTAAGTGCATAATTTTTTCAGCTTCAAACTCTTGGGCAAGTTCCAGTATTTTGCTGGCAAAAGGAATATACTCAGCGGCTAATTGCTTAAATTGAATAGCAGAGTGTTCAACACTGTTAAAATCACCAATCTGAACAGCTTTATAAAGGGCAATTAGTTCCTCGGTTGGTGGTATCGCCATGTATGTTGATATCACCTGTGTGAAATGATTCGACTCATCCTCCAGTTCCTGAGAGCGAGTTTTAGCCTGAGCGTCAAAAATCCAGATCAAGTTTAAGGACTTCTCAATTTTGTTGAACAATTCTTCTATTTGGATAGGCTTGGAGAGAAAATCATTGCAACCAGACTCTCGACTCTTTTGCTGATCAACTTCAAACACACTAGCAGAAGTAGCAATAACAGTTGTAGTTTGAAACTCTGGTAATTGACGGAGTTGCCGAGTCATCTCAAAACCATCCATCACTGGCATCATTAAGTCAGTAATAATCAAATGGGGTTGAACCTCAATGGCTTTTTCTAAACCCTCTTGTCCGTTAGAGGCCTCTACCAATTCAAAGCCGATCGGTTCTAGCATCTTCGTCATAACAGCACAATTTTCCCAACGATCATCGACTACCAAAATTTTTCGTTTTTCACCTTGATAGCCAATGATGTTATCCATCGATATGACGGTCTTTGGTTCAAAATGAGTAAAGCCTTCTGGTAAGTCTAAATCAAACCAAAATGTGCTGCCAACTCCAGGGGTACTCTCGACAAAAATTTTACTCCCCATCATTGCCACAATTTTCTGACTAATTGCTAGTCCCAATCCAGTTCCTTGGGAGTGACGTGAACTATCTCCTACTTGCTCAAACGGTAAAAATATCCTTTCCATTTGTTCACGAGTCATACCAATGCCCGTATCTTCAACTAGGAAACGGATTTTGTTGTTTGTTGTTTGTTGGCTTTCGTGACAGTTGTTGTTTATTGTTTGTATCTCATTTCCCATGTACCATTCCCCATTCACGATTACTCCTACCTTGAAGGTTACGCTGCCAGTATCAGTGAATTTGATGGCATTACTTAGAAGGTTTAATAAGACTTGGTGTAGTCGTTTTTCATCGATCTGAATAACAGTAGGAAGTTGAGTGAGAGCAACCTGTGTAAAGCGAATTGATTTTTGTGTCGCTTTGAGGAGGAAGATATCTGATACTTGGGTAAGGAAGGAGGGAAAAGGAACGTATTCTAGATAGAGTTCGAGTTTCTCGGCTTCAATTTTTGCTAGGTCTAAAATATCGTTAATTAGCGTGAGGAGGTGCATACCGCATCGGTAGATAATAGAAAAAGCCTCTTTTTGCTTAGGAGTAGAGTTTTTGTCACCTTGCAGAATTTGAGCATATCCTAAAATGCCATTGAGCGGTGTGCGCAGTTCGTGGCTCATACTTGCCAAGAAGGCGCTTTTTGCACGGTTGGCAGTTTCGGAAGCTTCTTTTGCTGCGTGCAGTTCTGCCTCGATTTGTTTGCGAGTGCTAATATTAACGCTACAGCCAATAATTCGATAGATTTGCGTTCGCTCGTTCCGCAGTGGAGTGAGACTTGTCATCCACCAAGTCTGTTGTTCCTGGAATTGCAAACACTCCTCATAGGTGATAGTGTCTCCAGCTTCAATGCAATCACGATAATTCTGCTGCACCGTTACTGCGGCATCGGGAGGAAACACTTGTTCAGGAGTCTTGCCTTGTAATTCAGTTGAGAGAATGCCCGTTAATTGCTCGTGGGCAGGATTTAAGCCTAAATACCGAAATTCGCCATTTTCTAGAACATCTACGACAAAGATTAACTCTGCCACCCCGTCATAAATGCTGCGTAAAAAGTGTTCTTTTTCCTGGAGTTCCTGAGTGCGCTCGTAAACTTTCAGTTCCAGGGTTTGGGCATAGTTTTCTAATGCCCTGGTGGGAAAGTTGCAGGTTTTTCCAGAGGAGATAGCTGCGACTGGTAATTCCCGCACTGACAAGCGCCAGCAATGGTGAAGCCATAGTCACCCACCAGCCCGCAAGAAAGAACAAATAGGGACTAGCAATCAGACTACCACTAACTGTGGGAATAGCAATTACTGCCCAACGTAGCGAGCGAATCTTCCATCCCAACACCATCCCGATACTCGACCAAAGCAGAATCCACAACCATCCCAGCGGTTCTGGTAAGCCCTTGAGCAACTGTCTACCATCCAATACCGCACATAAAATCTGACTAGCGAGATCGGCATGTATCTCGACACCCATCCATACCGTGCGAGCGTCGGTTGTGTAAGGGGTATAGAACTTATCGCCCAAACTGTGAGCGGCTGTACCAATCAATACAATTCGTCCCTGCATCAAATTAGCAGGAACTCTGTCTTCTAGAACATCAGTGAGCGAGATTTTGGGGAATCCCCCGTGCAAGCGGTGAAAGTTAGCGAGGATTTGATAGCCCCCCACATCAGCGCGGACGTAACCGCCTTCGTTCTCTTTGAGTGGCAAAAACTGAGCTTTACCGAGCTTAAGAATTCCGTCCTTGCCAGTGCTTTGAGGTCTAATGTTTTGAGCTTCTAAATAGGCTAAGGCTAACTTTAGTCCCAGAGTCAATTTAGTTTTGCTTTGATCAGTCCCCTGTAAAGACGTTTCGCTAACCCGCACCGATAGCAGGTTACGGCGGACTTTGCCATCAGCATCCAGCACTAAGTCGCTAGCAGCCACTTGATTTCGTTCCCGAAGCACGGGGGGTGGCTCAACTGTAGACCCATTAGCATCGCTGAGTGCTTTTTGAATGCCAATTAGATTCGGCGTAGAGGCAAAGACGTTGAGTAATTCCTGATGTCCGGGTTTTACTGGGAGATTGCGATAGAGGTCTAAACCGATTAAAGCAGGTTGATGGGTTTGGAGTTTTGTTATAAGTTTAGCTAGGGTAGCATCAGACATCGGCCAGCGTCCCAAGCGCGAGATATCTGCCTCATCAATAGTGACAATGACTACGCGAGATTCTCTAGACTCCGGTGGGCGCAAGCGAAACCATCGATCCAAAACAGCAGTTTCTAGCAACTGCAAAGCTCCAGATGATTGCAGCGCCAAAACTGCTCCCGTCACACCGATCAATATAGTACCTAGGGCACGCAACGGTCGAATTTGTGCTCTGACGCTTGTCCACATCAATTGTTTTGCCTATGGCCGAGTGGTGCATCCCTATAGAGGGTACTACTAATCTAATCTAAGGGTTTAGTTGCGATTGCATCCAGTCCTGCTGATTTCAATAACTGTGTCCAAGTAGCAGCCAGTGCTGGATTATTCGGTTGAGTTTGTTGGAGTTCTCTCAATGTCGTTAGCGCATCGTACCAGAATCCCTGCTTGGCATAGAGGGATACCTTCTCCAGGGCTGTAGCCGTTGCTAACTGCTGCTTTAAGCTGTCGCTTGGTTGGGAACGTTCGAGCCAACCGCCTACAACCCAGTCATCAGTTCGGTCAGTTGCATTGCAAGCCAAGGCAAATGTCCAGTAATAGGGCTTACCTTTTGCTAGTACTGGTGCTGTATCTGGCAAGCTAATGCTGACCAAGCCTGCTTTAGTAACAGGGACACTCACTTGGTAAATGCCATTCATCTGCTCATCAAACAAGCTAAGTTCAGCAGTCTTAGCGGTTGTTTGGGGCAGATAAACTAAGAAAATTGGGCGTTCTGCCTGAGTTAACCCCAAGTGACGACCAGGGCTGAGGGCTGTCAAAGCCTCGAACGTTGCAGATGGATTGGATAAACATGGTGTTCCAACAGGACGCGATCCTCCTCCGAGGGTACCACCACGAGGAGCATCTCTTCCTGGAGGAGGTTCAAAACTGGCTAAAACTTGAGACTGTGCATGAACGTTAGCCGTTAAATGAGGGCTTAACACAAAGAAAGATAAAAACAAAAATGTGAGTCTAGAGATAGATGTAATCAAACTCATAGTTTTATGAAAGCACTGATTATATATTCTCCTAATTTATACTATCGTTTAGTGAAGATAGTGTGAAAATAGTCTCTATATTTAAAGCCAATTTCCAACCAAAATAAAAGGAGCCCAGTAGTAGGGATGGCTAAATTCAAGTTGTTTCAGTAAATGGATCTGAGCTAGTCGCACAGCTTCAGCTTTGGTGACATCTGACTTAAGTAATTCTTGGTAAAAATGCACCATAAAATTCGCAGTAGATGCATCACTAACAGTCCAAAGGGTAGCAAGGGTACTGCGAGCACCGGAACGCACTGCTACCCCAGCCAGTCCTAGCGCAGCCCGTCTATCTCCCTTTGCTGTCTGACAGGCACTTAGCACCAGTAAATCAATCGGTAGGGAGTCGAGCAAATCCCGATTAGCTAATAAGGTATTTAATTGTTTAACATCTATTCGCCCATCCCAGGTTAGGATAAACGTTTCTGTAGCCTTGGAACTAAACTGACCATGAGTTGCCAAGTGTATGATTGAGAACTTCTGTTTTTTCACGTCTGCTTGCAGTGCTGCTGTCGTGAATTGTTGGTCGAGGAGAGTCGTTCCAGGGACGGTAGCACTGATTTTACTAACTTCCTCTTTGACACCAGGTAACGGGGAGAATGCCTGACTCCCTTGGCTCAGTCCGGCGACTACTGCTTTAAACTTAGTACGGGCCAGGGAGCGAGGAGTTAATAGTTTTAAGCTGGGTGCGATCGCAATCCGGTATTGTTCAATTAAATACTGCTTGCCATCGTGTAATGCCGCCACGGGTATATTGCGTAGGGAACCATCCAAGACAAATACTAGGGTTTTGATAGATTCGCGAGTCAAATCGGCGACAGCCGGTTGCACTAACCAGCTATGAATTTGCTTAGCAACAGACAATCTTTCTTGAGCAAAGGATGTGCGTCTCAAGGATTGACGCATTTGGTTAATGACTTCTTCTACCTTTGCTTGAGGCAACTCTGTCGCATAATGGCGCAGGGGTTGATTCGGTAGCGAGAGGATGACCTCTAGGCGATCGCTGAGAATAATCGGATAGATGACGGCGGCTTTGGGATCGATGCGATCAATCGGTTGAGGGCCAGTGTCTAAGCAAGCTTCCCGAAAGAAATTCGCTAGTTCAGCTAACTGAAGTGCTTCAATCGTTTCCCGTGCCGAGGAGAGGTTTTTTTGCTGTTGTTCAAGGGAAGTATTGGCAGTGTTTTGCAAGAGTAAGTCTACTAATTCTCGGTAAACGGGTTCAATATTTTCCCGAAAAGAAAACTGCACATCTTGGTTAATGGCGACTAAATCTTGCCGCAAAGATTGCAGGGTATGAAAAGCTTGGGTGTAGGAGGCGATCGCTTCTGTTTTTTTGCCTGTCGCTTTCAACAGCCGTCCCATTTGCCACTGCCACTGATAAGCAATCTCCGGAGCGCGAATAGCTTGTGTCAAAATCAGAGCGTCTTTGGTGAGGCGTTTGGCTTCTTCCCATTGCTGGGTTTTTGAGTAGAGTGCTCCTAATCGTCCCAAGGCATAGGATTCGGCACGGGGATTACCTAGGGTTTTTGCTTGCTTTTGGGCGGTGGCTAGGAGTTTAGCAGCTGGGGTGATTTCTTGGGGGTTGAGTTTAACTAAGGTTTCTGCTAGTTCAATTTGAGCGTAAATTGTAGTTTGACTGGGAGTGCTTTTCGCCAGTTGAGCTTGAATCAGTGGTAACAAATTTTGAGCATCTGGAAGGCGATTTAGTTTAACCAACAGATTGAGCTGATGAATTTGGGCTGGTAGTCTGACTGGACTATTTGGGGCTGCTGCTTGTTGGTAAAATTTCAGTGCAGTTTCGGGCTGTTCTTGAGCGTTGGCAAGATTAGCTAAACTAAACAATGCAACCTGAGTATCTGAAACAGATTGTAGTTGTTGTGCGATCTGCGCTTCGCAGCAGCGCTTCGCTATCGCTAAACCCTGCTCTAGGATTTTTTGGGAGGCGTCGAAATCTCCAGCAATGCGCAGGACGTTGCCTAGATTCAGCAGTCCGGCAACTTTAAGCTGGGAGACAGGTTGGGTCTTGAGGGCTGCTTCAATCTTTTCTAAGGTAGTTCTAGCGCGGAGGTAAAAACCCAAGGTTTGCAATGCTCTGGCTTGGTTGATTTGAGTGCCAATTTCACCGGTGCGATCTGCTTGCAGCAGCGCTTCGCTATCGCTCAATTCTCTGTAGAGCGTTTCCGCTTTTTTCCACGTTTCTAAGGCAGCTTCTGGCTTTCCCTGGGTCAACTGTAGTTGTCCCTGATTATTGAGAATTTGGGCAAGGGTAAATTTCGATTGAGGTAGTGTCTGATTAGTTATCAAGGCTATTGCCTGATTTATTGTTGCTTCGGCTTGCGGTCGTTGTCCCAGTTGTTGATAAGTTAGGGAAAGATAACTCAATACCAATGCCTGATTTAAGCTATCTCCCTGAGATTGAAAACTAGATGCGGCAGTTGTCCAGACCTTTGCTGCTTCTTTGAATTTCCCTGCTTGGTAGAAAGCTTGTCCGTTTTGGAGTTGGGTATCGATCGAAGCACTAATCTGTGGCGAATTCGGATTGCTTGTAGTTGCATGAACACCCACAGCCATCAGAAACCCTAACAGCGTACAGAAAAGGAAACCCAGCAATAGGTTTTTAAAAACTTTTTGGTATAGATATGGGCGTGCAGATATTTTTTTACCCAATTTATTCTCCGTTAACCAGCACTAACTAACTTAAAATTAACAGGTATTTGATACTAAATTAGCCTTCCTCTCTGAGTGATTCAAATTACGTCAATAAGGGATGCTCACTGCTTTTCTAGATATTTAGTTTTATCGACAATTCTGTTGGTAGTACCTATCAGAAGATATTCCATCAGAAGGATTAGCAACCAGTCGCACTGTTCCATCTGCATCCTTCACGAAGTCAGTGGCTTCAACTAAGGGGTTTTGGATTTTAGATTGGGGATTTTGGATGAGAGATTGGCGAGTAGAAGGTTCTGCTGTCTCCCTCTCCCTCTGTTCTCTCTTTTCTCCAGTTGCGGATACTCGCCAATCAATCCAACCCGGAATAGCATTTAACGCCTCACTTGGAGTGGGTGGTAATCCTCCTCTTCCAGTGATAATAAAGCTATTGTTTCGGGCAAAAGACGCGCAAGTTTGGGTAATTTGATGGCTAGAATCAGCAAGAGTTTTGGGTAACTCTACTAATCCGCGATCAGGGTCAACTCCTTGGATATTAATTTGTACAGTGCCATTAAACTGAGGGCCTAAATCAGAGGTAGCGGTAATGTCACTTAATGAGGTGGGTGTAGCGCGATACTGAGTACCAAAAATACCTTGAGCAGTAATGCTGATTCTCCCTCCAGAACCTTTTTGAGCATTAGCGGTGATGTCGCTATTTTCGTTGGGTAAGGCTACTAAAGTATCGGTGTTGATCTTGATGTTGCCACCAGTAGTATTCCCTGCATTGGTGCTAATCAAGCTGCCACGACGCAATAAGATCTCCCGCGACTGGAGGTTAATATTTCCCCCTTCACCAGAAGCAGTTGAGGCATTGATGCTACCTTTGTTGTCAAGGGCGATCGCATTTCCCACAACATTAATGCTACCAGCCTGCCCCTTTCCCAAAGCTTGCACAGTAACTCCTGCCCCATCCTTGACAGTCAATTGACCAACATTCAGATTCACTGAACCAGCCGTTCCCGTAGCATTGAGATTGGTAAAGTTGCCGAGAATGCCAACCGAAGCCTCAATTTTGCTAATAAATTGACCGTTACTTCCACTACCGATCACTTCGACACGATTGGCATTGATCGAGATGTATCCTGCATCTGCTGTACCTAATGAAGCCGCAGAAATAACGCCCCCTTTGCGCAAAGTTACTACAGGTGTGGAAATGTAGATATTACCTGCTGGGCTAGAGCTGCTGGTATCAGTAGCGAGAAAACTGGCACTCTGACTTCCATTCGCCAATACTTGAGAAATACCTGCCAATTCTACCGATTCAGTGGCTCTAATTGTTAAATCGCCTCCTTTTCCCCCAGTTATAGAAAAGATTGTGTCGCCAACATGTCCACCCGTAGCGGTTGTAATTCCAGCTCCATCAGTAGCAATCAAGCGCTTTGTATCGATGGTAATATCCCCTCCTCCTCCGATGCCATTGGGATCTAAAGCGTTTGTACCGATCAGAGTTTGCAGCACAGTTCCAGAGAGACTATTTCGCAGTTCGACTGATTCAGTGGCTTGAATGGTGATATTTCCCGCTCCTCCTGTGCTGTTGCTGGTGCTGGCCAGACCTGAACCATCACGCACTATTAATTTTTGGGTTGTAATTGCAATGTTTCCTCCACTTCCGCTACTCCCCCTCAGCGTCCCGGTGTTAATCCCAGCACCGACCATTTCCATAACATTGGCCTTGATGGTGAGATTTCCGGAATTTCCAGCACCCAAGGTGGTACTAGCGGCGATAGCTCCATCGCGCAATAACAAATTTCCGGTTTCGATCTCTATCTTTCCCGCATTTCCAGCGTCAGTAGTCCCCGTTCTCAGAACAAAATTCGGGTCAAACAGATTGGTTGTTCCAGTAATTAAATACTGTGCTAAAAACTGTTGATAGCTTGCAAATCCAAGCCCGCTCATTTCTACTGAGTCAGTAGCGCGAATATTGATATCACCTCCTTTCCCATTTGCTAAAGCTATGGTGGAAATTTGCGACCCATTTTGTATCCGCAACTGTTGAGCGCTGATCTCGATACCCTGACCGTCTATATTCCCTAGCGTCAGCCCATAAATTTGCCCATTGCTGAGAGTGACCAAACCACCTTTAATTTCTACCCTGCCGCCACCAATTCCGCTGGTGTTTATCCGGCTTCCACCTGATATTTCAATCTTGCCGAAGTTTTGAATATTGTCATATTTTAAATTCAACCCTTGTGCAGTTGTTTCAAAACTTACTAAACCTGGACTAGCCACGCTACCAAGCAGAATTTGTCCGCTACTAGCAGTTAAATTACCGCCAGCCAGTTGAATATCACCACCAACTAAGGCTAAAGTTTTACCTGGTTGTACTGCTAAACCAACTTTATTGTCAATCGGAATTGACTGGGGAAGGGGTGGCAGATTTGCCTCTCCTAAAGCAGTTGATTGATTGATGATTCTGCCTGGATTTGACCCAAATTGCAAGCCAATGGGAACGTTAATTGTTAGTAGTGGTGGTGCAGAAGGATTAACGGCGCTAAATTCACTGCCATCGGCAAATCTGATGCTACTAGCAGTACTACCGATAAACGAACCGCCGATATTGAGTTGAGCATTTGGGCCAAAAATAATGCCGTTGGGATTGAGTAAAAATAAATTAGCTTCTCCGTTAGCGCGAATTAAGCCATCAATATTTGAGATTTTGCTACCAGTAACCCGCGTCAAAATATTTTGAATCTCTGGGGCGTTGTTGAAGAAAGCTTCCCCATTTGTAGGGACAGAAAATTCTTGAAAACTATGAAATAAATTGCCGCCGTTTCTGGTGCCACCAGAAAGCTCAATCAGATTGCCGTTGGGGGTAACGACGCTATTATTTGGTAGTGTTGTATCTCGGATAATTTGTGCTGAAATTGGGCTATTAGGAGTTAACCACAGCAGAGAAATTAGGCCAAGTTGCCAAAGGTGAGGATCGGGTTTCATGGTGTTTGGGATTAGGGAGAGCGATTGCGCAAGGCGCACCAGAAAAGCTAATCGCGCTATTACATCCCACCTCTGGATGTATCGCCGCAGGTAGCAGGTTTATACCACAAAATGTCAGATTTAGCATTAAGTACATTTGCTACCAATTCCACCTGACCTTGAGCGTTAGTTACCCATCCCGTAGCCTCAACTAAGGGCTTTGGAATTTTAGATGGGGGATTTGGGATTGAGGATTGGTGAGTAGAAGATTGTTCTGTCCCCCTCTCCCTCTGTCCCCCAGTTGCAGATACTCGCCAATCAATCCAGCCTGGAGTAAAATTCAACGCCTCACTCGGAGTGGGTGGTAATCCTCCTCTTCCAGTGACAACAAAGCTATTGTTTCTGGCAAAAGATGCGCAAGTTTGAGTAATTTGATGGCTAGAATCAGCCAGAGTTTCGGATAACTCAACTAATCCGCGATCGGGGTCAACTCCTTGGATATTAATTTGTACCGTGCCATTAAACTGAGGACCACGTTCAGAGGTAGCGGTAATGTCACTCAATGGGGTGACTGTATCGCGAAATTGAGTGCCGAAAATACCTTGAGCAGTAATGCTGATTCTCCCTCCAGAACCTTTTTGAGCATTGGCGGTGATGTCGCTATTTTCGTTGGGCACTGCTACTAAATTCTCGGTGTTAATGGTGATATTGCCACCTTTAGCAGTTTGTTGAGCGTTGGTAGTAATTTGGCTGTTGTTGCGTAGCAAAATGTCTTTGGAGTTGATCGTAATATTGCCACGATCGCCTGCTGTTGTCTGAGCATTGAGAGAACCGCCATTGAGCAGCAGAATCGAGTCAGCTTTCACCTCCAAATCGCCTGCTTGCCCAATTGGTGCTAGATTTTCAACCGTTGCTGTCGCCCCATCCCGAATCGTCAACTGTCGGGTTTCTATCGTCAAATTCCCTGCATTTCCAGTTGAGTTTTTTCCGCCTATAGCAGCCAAGGAACTAATATCAAGGGGATTCGTCCCGGAAGTGCCAATTAATTCTACAGAATCGGTTGCCCGGACGGTTAGATCTCCCCCCTTACCCAATCCAAAGGTAGAGGTGACTATCTGACCACCGTTTTTGATAGTCAACCGCTCAGTTTCAATAGTTAAGTTGCCCGCATTCCCCGTCACTTGTCGTCTGGTGACAGAAGTAGCGATGGTACTACCAATTACGATAAAGGCGGTTGGAAGGCCCGGATTCCTCAATTCGGTAAACCCTATCACTTCCACCGCTTGGGTTGCCCTTACGGTTAAATTTCCCCCATTACCAGTACCTGTAGTCGTCGCTAAAATTTGCGCTCCATCTGTTAGGCGCAAGCGTTGAGTTTCAATGGTTAAATCTCCAGCATTTCCAGTGGAACCAAGTTGGGCGGCAGTAAATAGTCCACTGGCATTCAAATTATTCAAAGTGCCAAATGCTTCTACAAAATTTGCCCTGACAGTCATATTTCCCGCATTCCCAGAGCCAAACGTCGTGCTTGATAATACTCCCCCATTGCCAACTAACAAGCTGGGGGTTTCAATGGCGATCGCTCCCGCTTTTCCACTAGATCCGGTTTTGCTGTTAGTAGATATAATGCTGGGAAACAGCAAATTACTAGAGAAGCCAAGCACTTCCACCGATTCAGACGCGCGGACAGTTATCCCTTCCCCATTCTGTGCTCCCAAAGTTGTTGCCAACACTGCCGAACCATCGTGCAACGAGATGCGTCGCCCTTGCACTTGAATAGTACCGCCACCGTTACCACTGGCATCTGCAGAAGCTGCACCAGTAAAACGGATATCTCCAAATTGTGTGGCTAGCTGTTCATTAGTAATTGCTAATTTTCCATTACTATTTGTAATTCCCAATAAGCCATTATTCACAGACCACAGTTCGATTCGCCCTCCCAACGCGGTCAGATTTCCTCCCTCTAAGGCAATATCACCGCCAACTAAGGCAAGAGTTTGACCGGGAGCCACTTGCAGTCCCACGGTTTTGTTATCTCTAATCAGGGCTGAAGTTACAACGTCGATATTCAAGTTATTACCCCTACCCTGCACGACTATCGGAGCAGGATTTATACCCAATTGCAAGCCAATTGGGACGTTAATCGTTAGTAGAGATGGTGCAGAAGGATTAACGGCGCTAAATTCACTGCCATTGGCAAATTTGATACTACTAGCAGTACTGCCAATAAACGAACCGCCAATATTTAATTGGGCATTTGGTCCAAAAATAATCCCCTTGGGGTTAATTAAAAATAAGTTAGCTGTTCCATTAATCCGAATCAACCCATCGATATTGGAGACACTATTACCTGTCACCCGTGTGAGAATGTTCCTAATTTCGGCGTCATTGTTCAACCATGCCGTGCTACCCGTCGGTACGCTAAAGGTATTGAAGCTATGAAATAGATTGCTCCCTACTGTAGTGCCACCTGTGCTCGTGAGAGTATTGCCGTTTGGCGTTACAACCGAATTTTTGGGTAAGCTGTTGTCAGGCACAATTGATTGTGCTTGTGCTTGCACCGACGACATGGCAGCTAACCAATAAAATGCGATGCCGACGAGCAAGCGGAAACTACTTAATGTGGCAAAAGTTTTCATTGCTCAATGAAAAAGATAAGTTTTTATTCTGATTTTTTTACGAAAAAAGGAAAATATGTATCTGTTGTTACGGAATTTTCTTTTTCTTTGAGGTGTTTTTATATAATTGGATGTACTTTATTTTTTTATTTAAGCCAATGTTTCCATTATAAAAAAGTATTCTTTTAATATAGCACAAAAAATAACCGCAGCAACCCCCCTTATTCTCTAACAAAATCTATTTGTTTGTTGAGTATCTGCTGCAAATTAGCGATTTTTCATCACTCATTAGTTACAAAGGCAAATATTGAACACGATTGGACAAATCTTCAGGAGCGCTGGCTAAAGCCAGAATTTCCAAGTCGCGAATACAATCACCAATCGTAACAACTCGTTGATGGCCGTAGATGACACCAAAAAAGTTTATACCATCAACCTGACGGCGATTTGCTTGGACTAAAAAATCCTCATCTTGTGTAAAGATAACGCGCCCAAGTTCGGTGGCTCGGTCAAGTAAAATTACGTCAGGTGTACCTGTTCTACCATCTTCTTAGACTGTCAGAACATCTACATCCCGCAAACGTAAACCGACTGTAATTGCTAGAGGTATGTGTTCGTCCATGTAGAGAGCTATGCTCACTTTATTATTCCTTGAGCGCGGAGTTTTTTTAGCCAGAGGAGATTCACCTGCTTCTAGACGTAACTTTTCTGCATACTGGAAACGTCGCTCCATATCCGCATCAAGCTCTTGTTTATTGTCCCAATAATAAGCCAAGGCAGAATGAATTTGGCTCATACTTAAATAGCGATGGTTCAAGTGCAACTCTGCGGGACTCCAACCATAAGCAACCTGAGCCTCGACTAATTCAATAACCTTCCTTGTGGTTCCAGCAATGATAGGTACATTGCGCTCATCGAGTTCTACATATTTATATTCGGTAGCTTTTTATGTCATGGTTTTTGCTCTGTTTATTTCCTACAATAACTCAGAAGTAGTCATTGGGTTAGCCAGCAATTTATCCCTAGCAATGTACCTATGTCCCTGTGTGAAAGCGTATCTTTGTTTGTGCTGAATATCATGGGGCAAAATTATCGTATCTGGATCTCCGATACCTGATAAAAGTGTTACTTTCTCTGTGGATTTTTCGAGGGCTCTGGAATTATTTGCCTCCCTTAGCTTCTGAACTAAATAGATTAATACAGCCTTAGTCCTTGTATCGATATCATCCCGTTTCTCTACTGCTTCCTCATCAAACAAAGTAACGCTTTCCACTTGGCTACGGATTGCTGGAATTACACGGTAAATCCTTTTGTTTTCATAAAACGCGAGGTGAGAACACGGCTGGAACGTCCGATTTGCTTGACACATATAAACCCCGAAACTTTTGTACTCTGCAAGTGCGATACTGGCTGCAACTATTCGTACTTGAGGATTAGTTGTCATAGTTAAGGTTTTCCGTAGTAAGCGTCAGCTTGATTGCTTTAGTTTAACTTCTGCTTAAAAAGGCGATAGGTACTTGTATGGGTTTATAGGCTAGGTGCTTCAGGTATCAGCATGATTGCACTGGCGATCGGCGATCGCCCAAACCATCAACTCAGAAAAACTTACCGAATCCTCTGACACGATTGAGGACATGGGAAAAGCAGGAAAAGCGCTCAGACAAGTGTTAGAAACTTACGGCATCAGCCAGAATAAACTAGCTGTAATCATGGGAACTCCACGCTCTATTGTTTTTAACGTGTCGCGGAAGTCCCCACCTTCAAAGCAAGCGGGATGTATCGAACCGTAGGTGAGTACCCGCAATGATTAAGGTGGGGATGGATAGCGGCTTGACGTAGGAACGTAGTCAAGCAATGCCTATTTGTTACTGTACGACAAATTTCTAACTAACTCTCTTAAAACATCGGATTGAGAACGACGCACAGCTTGACAATATTCCTTTAGGGTTTGGTATTGAGCCGAATTAAGCCTTACCTGAATCCTGTGATCTTTTTCCATAATTCTCCCGATATGTAAGCGATTCTTGCGTACAATGGTAGCAATGAGGAAACAGCAATGCCAACACGTCGTGTAACATTTCGGCTATATCCCAATAAACAGCAAGAGCAAACATTGCGGTATCACCGGAAATTGCACAAGGACTTATACAACGCGGCTGTTTCTAATCGTTTTACTCAGTCTCAAAAGTTTGGTTATCAAGTTGACTACTTTGAGCAACAAAACTCATTACCAGCTTTTAAGGAGGTCTGGACAGAGTACAAAGAGATAGCCTCTCAAGCCTTACAAGCCACATTAAAACGTGTGGATTATGCATTCCAACGGTGGTTTAAAGGTTTGGGTAAACGCCCTAAATTCAAGTCAATCAGACATTACTCAGGTTGGACTTATCCAGCTAAAAATGGCTGGAAAGCACATACGACTGGTGACAATGGCTACCTCGAACTAGCCAAGGTTGGTTCTCTTCAAATGCGTGGTCAAGCTGGTATTTGGGGAACACCAACAACTTGCACAATTGTCTACCGAAATGGTAAGTGGTATGCCAGTATAACTGTTGAGTTGACACAGTTGCAGGTTGCTGCAAGACTTACCGATTTTGGTTCTATCGGTATTGACTTCGGGTGTAAATCAGCTTTAGCGATTACTGACGGCGAAACGCATTCATTTGTAGAAGCACCTAAGTTTTTGCGTAAAGCTGAGGCAAAAATCAAACAACTTTCCCAAGGTAAGCGCCGTAAGGTTGCACCCAATAGGAGGAAGAAACGGAAAGCTTCTAGTCGGTGGAAAAAAGCCCAAGCAAAGATTAGTAAGGTGACAGGTAAAGTCGCCAACCAACGCGCTAACTGGGTACACCAAGTTGCCTCAGACCTTGTTCGCTGTAATAGCTACGTTGCAACAGAAAAACTAGAAGTCAGTAAGATGACCCGCTCTTCTAAAAAGGGCAAGCGCAAAAAACAGAAAGCAGGACTAAATAAGTCCATCTTGGATGTAGGTTTTGGGATGTTACGGTCAGCCATTGAGTACAAAGTTATTGAAGCTGGCGGGGTTTTTGTCGAGGTTCCAACTCGACAGGTGAAACCATCCCAAACTTGTCCTAATTGTGGTCTTCAGCACAAAAAAACACTGGATAAGCGAGTTCATCAGTGTGAAGTGTGTGGTTTCACGATGGATAGAGATTTAGCTGCTGCGCTTGTTATGCTGTTGTGGTCACAAGGAAAACTACCGGGACTTGGAACGAGTCTCGTAGACGCTGATGTTACTAGCTCTACTTCAGGTACCCGCAAAAAAGCTGGAAGCATGAAGCAACTGGGACAAATGAAGCGTCAGAAACACGCACTTACTGGGGGAGATGTAGAAACTCACCCTTCAACGAAGTAAGGGTGAGTAGTTCATATGGTTTCACTCTTCAGAGAGACCCCACGGCCGAAACTGTGGTAGATATCGCCAAAGCACTGCAAACTATCGAGCCAGCTTCAGCCAAAGAGTTTGTTAGGCTGTACCTGGGCGAGTTCCTGGAATACCAGGAGCCTTCTAAAGAAAGATAAATCTGATTTTTCTACGAAAAAAGAAAAATATGTATCGGTTGTTACAGATATTTTGGGTTTGACAAGCTATTTTTATATAATGGGATGGTTTTTATTTTTTTATTTTTTCCAATATTCCCATTATAAAATTATGTTTTTATTGTAGCACGGAAAAAACTGCCGGCAAACCCCTCTTCTGTGAGCAAATTTATCCGGAGGGCGCATCCTAAGCTGAGAAATAAGTAACAAGTAGATGCACCCTGATTTGACACCCCCGGTTCTTACAGACTGGGGGTTTCCTTTTGTTCTAAAGACTCTTGGCTGCTGATACTGAGAAACTCCCGTACCTTGTCGAGGTAAATCGTTGGTTTCTCCAGCATCGGGAAGTGGGCCGTACCGGGAATCTCAAAATACTCGACCTTTTCACTCAGTTGGGCTGCGCGACGCCCCAAAGCTGCGGGGATAATTTTGTCATATTGCCCAGCAACCAGTAAAGTTGGTACAGAAAGCTTAGCAAACTCTTGAGGCATGACCTCAGCAGCATATTTACTAACAGCAGTCAACATTGTTCCAAAAGCCGCCTTGTAATCTGCCTCTAGGTAATCTTCCAAAAAAGCACGACTCACAGCCGAAGGTAGGGGACGGTGGAGAAATCGCGCCATGAACATTAAGCCAGCAAAAGGAACCTGCAAGAACCATCGAGGACGGAACTTAACCACATAGCCACCAATGGTATGGAAAGCGGTGAAAGCCCTCTCCTCGTATTCAAAAACGCCCATACAGGTCAAAATCGCCCGTTCCACTCGCTCAGGATAGCGAGTCAGGAACATCGTAGCTGCAGACGCTCCCAGGGAGTGAGCATTGATGTAGACGCGCTTTAGTTCTAAGCAGTTTAACAACATTGCCAAATCTTCAGCGTACTCCTCCATTTCGTAGAGTAAATCGCTTGGGTCTTGAGGTAACTTTGACCTACCGAAGCCCCGCAAATCGTAGAGTAAGCAGTCAAATTCATCTGCTAGGGTCTTAGCGGTACTTTCCCAGTAACGAGCAGAACCACCCCAACCGTGGACGAAGACCATTACTGGCTTATTTTTGGCTGAGTCTGGCGTTTTAATCCACTCGTAGTAATGTTGAACACCCCGGACTTGAATGTAAGGCATTTTTTGATTTTTTGTTGTTGGTTGTTGTTTGTCAAGTGACTATTAACCAGCAACCAACAACTAATAACAACTAAGCTGATTCTGGCTTGGGTAGGGAAGAGGGATGTACTAGCAGTTCAGCGGTAGAACGCTTCTCTACCATTTCCCTGGTAACCGTGCAACGAGCGACATCCTTGCGGGAAGGTAACTCGTACATGATATCTAGCATCAATTCTTCCACAATACCGCGCAGTGCTCGTGCACCAGTTTTCCGGCGATATGCTTCTTGGGCGATCGCGCGAATTGCATCTGGTTTGAAGTCCAGTTGTACACTGTCCATCTTTAGCAGCTTTTGATACTGCTTCACCAGTGCATTGCGGGGTTCCGTCAAAATTTCCATCAGCGCTTCTTCATCCAACGGTTCAACCACAGCAACCACTGGTACACGACCGATGAACTCTGGAATCATACCAAACTTTACCAAGTCGTCTGGCTCTAGGTGTCGTAGCACATCTGCTGTGCGCTTATCCTTAGAATTGCCTTCACCTGGCTGAATGAATCCCATTGATCGCTTACCGATGCGCTGTTCAACCACCTTATCTAGACCTACAAAAGCGCCACCGCAGATAAACAGGATATTGCTTGTGTCAATTTGAATACAGTCTTGGTAAGGGTGCTTGCGTCCTCCTTGTGGCGGAACATTAGCAACTGTCCCTTCTAGCATTTTAAGTAGGGCTTGTTGGACACCTTCACCAGAGACATCCCTAGTAATTGAGGGATTTTCGCTTTTACGAGCAATTTTGTCGATTTCATCGATGTATATAATTCCCCGCTGGGCTTCTTCCACATCTAAGTCAGCCACTTGCAAAAGTCGCAGCAAGATATTTTCCACATCTTCCCCGACATAACCCGCTTCCGTAAGTGTTGTGGCGTCTGCTACAGCAAAAGGCACATCGAGGACGCTGGCCAAAGTTTGAGCCAAAAGAGTTTTCCCGCAACCGGTAGGGCCCATCAGGAGGATGTTGGACTTTTGTAGTTCCACCCCATCTTCCCCTACTGGCTTACTATGTCCCTTAGACTGAACAAAACTCAGGCGCTTGTAGTGGTTGTAGACAGCAACCGATAGAACCTTTTTAGCTTCATCCTGTCCGATTACGTGTTCGTCTAGAAACTTTTTCAGTTCTCTGGGTTTGGGAATCTGATTTAAAGAAATAGCTGCTGTACGATTGCGTCGCTTTTGGGGGGGTTCTGTACGGGGAACTGGCTGAGGTGCAGGAGAGCCAGAGTCTAGCAACTCCTCATCTAAAATTTCATTACACAGGTCAACGCATTCGTCGCAGATGTAGACTCCCGGACCGGCAATCAACTTGCGCACCTGCTCCTGAGACTTGCCGCAAAACGAACATTTGAGATGGGAGTCGTATTTAGACATACCTGCCTCTTACTTGATTGGAGTAACAGTTGCATCCGACTTAGGAAGGTTTTGCCGGGTAATCACCTGATCTATCAGACCATAATCTTTGGCTTCGGCCGACGACATAAAAAAGTCGCGTTCGGTATCCGCTTCGATTTTTTCTAGTGGCTGACCAGTATGCTGAGCTAGTAACCCGTTTAGCGTGCGCTTATGGTAAAGAATTTCTTTTGCCTGGATTTCAATATCAACGGCCTGTCCTTGGGCACCGCCAAGGGGCTGGTGAATCATAATCCTAGAACTAGGCAATGCCATACGCTTACCAGCAGCTCCGCCTGAGAGAAGAAACGCTCCCATACTTGCAGCTAAACCAAAGCATATGGTAACAATATCTGGACGAATTTGCTGCATTGTGTCATAAATCGCCATACCTGCTGTTACCGAGCCGCCAGGTGAGTTGATGTATAGCTGGATATCTTTTTCGGGGTCTTCGGCTTCTAGGAACAGCAGTTGAGCAACCAGTGAATCAGCAACGCTATCATCGACCGGCGTTCCTAAGAAAACAATACGCTCTCTTAAAAGCCGCGAGTAGAGGTCAAAAGCCCGTTCCCCCATACCGGATTGCTCTACCACCATTGGTATGATGTTTCGAGAGCTAACGGAGTTGATCTCCGGGGAACTCAAGCTAGTGAATTGGTAGTTAGGGGACTGGGATGTAAGCATATAAACAAACTTAGGGGGTCATGAGTGAACAGCAGTGCTGTTTTTGTCTGCCACAAAAGGGCGATCTGCTTGTAGCAGCGCTAGGCTTACGCCACGCTCCGCTAACGCTATCGCATTAACTATTCTTCTAGTGATTATTATGCCTCAATTAACTGATGACTTGCCCAAGCTTGTTTAGGTAAAAAGGCGCGAAGTCCGGATATATTTGTGCGGTAATCGCGCCTTTTCTCCAAAGTATTAGCAGAAATTGCACCAAGAAAGAAAGGCTAGTGCGAGCCAGATCATTCTTCGTCCACAGTTTCCGCTTGGGCTTCAATTGTCCCTTCTTCAAAGGACGCTTCGATTACCCCTGTTTCAGTTGCTTCTGTTGCTAAGGACGTATCGATTACCTCTGCTTCAGTTGCTTCTGTTGCCAATGAACCTTTGGGAACCAGTTCAATGGTGGCGTGTTCTTCCAGCCATTTGAGAGCTTTCTCTTTTTGCAAATCCGATTCTACGATCTGTTGCACCCGATTTGGATCAACATCTTGCCCAGCCAATTGCTTGAGCACTTCGTTAACTCTGGTATCAATTTCCGACTTTTCGCTTTTGAGGGATTCACGCTTAGCCACTTCCTGGAGTCCTAGGGATTGGCGGAGGCGCTCAATAGCATCGGGACGCGATCGCTGTTTTAACTGCGGTATAGTATCTGCATTAAACAGCTTGCGGATATCCATGCCGTAGCTTTCCATCTGCATAGCAGTTTGGGTCAAAATTGCCTCTACTTCCCGCTCAATCATAGTTTCGGGGAGGTCAATTTCAACTCGCTGCACGAGAGCGGCTAACAAAGCTTGTTCCTTACTTGCGGTCGTTTCTTGCTCAGCTTTTTCCTGAAATTGCTGGTACAAAGATTCGCGCAACTCTGCCATAGTTTCCATCTCGCTGACTTCTTGAGCAAAGTCGTCATCTAACTCTGGCAACTCTTTTTCCTTAAGTTCCTTGAGAACAATCGTGAAAAGCGCCGACTTTCCAGCCAAATCTTCTCGCGGATAATCTTCAGGAAACTGCACGGGAACGTCTTTTGTCTCTCCAGGAGTCATCCCGACAATTCCCTCAATCAGGTCTTGAATAAACTTTCCTTCACCTAGCTCAATTTGAAAATCTGTAGCCTGAGCGCCTGAGATATCTTTAGCTTCTTCTCCCTCACCAGTAAATCGACCATGATAATCGACCACTGCCACATCTCCCATTTGAGCTGGGCGTGATTCTACAGGAATTAGAGTCGCTTGTTCGATACGACGCTCTTCTAAAAACTTATCTATCGCTTCAGGATCAGGCTGAGTTTCCTCAGCTTTCACACTCAAGCCGCTATACTCCCCTAATATTACTGCCGGCGGCACATCAACAGATGCCGAGAAAGTCAACGGTTCTCCCGGCTGAAACTTACTCGTCAATTCCTCGTATGTGGAGAGTAGCTGATAGTTGCCCCAGAGCATCAATCGCTTCTTGGGCGATCGCCTGCTTGAGTCCATCTTGCACCAACTCTTCGAGAGCAGCTTCTTTAATACGTTGTGGTCCCATCTGCTGAAGCAAAATCTGACGCGGCACCTTCCCTTTGCGAAACCCAGGAATGTTCGCAGAGCGGGAGAGGTTTTGCACGACCTTTTCATAGGCTTTTTTGGTCGTTTCGGCGGGAATTTCAATTTCCAAGCCGATTTGGCTCTTCGGGAGCTTTTCCTGAGTAACTTTCATTGATGCTTTTTTTCAGACAATTTATAGAGACTTTTGAACGCACCCCATCTTAAGCAAAACTTCTAGATGGGGATTCTTACGCAGGGTAAAGCCTACGGTCTTTGGAACTATTGGCGTTCTCAACGAGTATCAGGAACTTCTGCCTGGATACTCCAAAGAGAAAGATTCTGTTAGGTCGTGCTAATTTAATGCCGTACCTAAAACACTTAGCAGTTTATGGAGATCTCTTGATTATAGTAGATGGTGTGTGTTTTGTTTATTGGTAAAGCTAGATCCCACCTAAAGCTTCAGCTTTAGGTTCGGAAACCTGGCTAAATCTGGTAAGATAGTCATAAATATTAACCATTCTGCTTTAAGGGTTGATAACTTAACTGAAGGCAGGTGAATGACCGAAACCGATAGGCAAGCTGAAAGATGCGATAAATCGCATCTTCCATAATAACCTTAGTTTAAGGACTCTGTTGTGGATGAGAAACTAAGAAAAACGTGTTAAGACAGTTAATAATATCTATTACCTCAAATTCAAGCTATTTTTAAGAAGTCGGTGCGCTAAAGATAATGGAGTAAGCAGCTCGCACCCAGAAAATTTAAGAAAATTCAACTGCTTTTCAAGGCTCAGTGGGGTCAGTGTAGAAAAATTTTTTATGTTAGAAGCTGGAGGAATAAAAATTGTCTTCTAAACTTAGGGTTGCCATCTTAGGCGCAACGGGTGCAGTGGGTGCGGAGTTACTGGAATTGCTAGAGTCTCGCAACTTCCCGATTGCTGATTTAAAGCTTTTGGCATCACCCCGTTCGTCCGGGCGTACACTTTCCTTCAAAGGCGAAAATTTGCCAGTGGAGGCGGTGACGGAAAATTCCTTTGATAACATTGATGTAGTTTTGGCCTCAGCCGGGGGTTCAATCTCGAAAGCTTTTGGCCCCAAAGCAGTAGAAAAGGGTGCGGTAGTAATTGACAACTCCAGCGCCTTTCGCCTCGATCCCAAAGTTCCCCTAGTCGTCCCAGAAGTCAATCCCGAAGCTGCAGCGACTCATCAAGGCATTATTGCCAATCCCAATTGCACAACGATTTTAATGGCAATAGCAGTTTGGCCGCTGCATCAGGTGCAGCCAGTGCAAAGAATTGTTGCGGCAACGTATCAATCGGCAAGCGGTGCCGGACAAAGAGCGATGGAGGAAGTCAAGGCTCAAGCGCTGGCAATTTTGCAGGGTGAAACTCCAACCACAGAAAGCTTTCCTTACCCATTAGCCTTTAACCTGTTTCCGCACAACACCCCGATCAACGATCAGGGGTACTGCGAGGAAGAGATGAAAATGGTTAACGAAACGCGCAAAATTTTTAATGCGCCTTCCCTGAGAGTGAGTGCGACTTGTGTACGGGTTCCTGTACTCCGTGCTCACTCAGAAGCGATTAACCTAGAGTTTGCACAACCTTTTCCAGTAGAGCAAGCACGAGAATTGTTAGCAAATGCCCCTGGTGTGAAACTGGTGGAAGATTGGAAGGCGAATTACTTCCCAATGCCAATTGATGCTTCCGGACGCGATGAAGTTTTGGTGGGGAGAATTCGTCAAGATATTTCTCACCCTTGTGGTTTAGAACTTTGGTTGTGTGGAGATCAGATTCGTAAAGGTGCTGCGTTGAATGCGGTGCAAATTGCCGAGTTGTTGGTTGCCCAAAATTGTCTAAAACCAACGACAACAGCGGTTGCTCATTAGATAGAAAAAATTGTGAGTAGTGTGAACAATGGTTTGGAGGAGTTAAAAGAGGGTGGTGAATTTTGGACGTGTGCTGACGGCAATGATTACGCCGTTCAGGGAAGATGGTAGCGTGAATTACGAAGTCGCTGAGCGACTGGCGGCTCATTTGGCTGATAATGGCACAGATACCCTAGTAGTTTGCGGCACTACAGGTGAATCTCCTACCCTTAGCTGGGATGAAGAGTATCAATTATTTCAAGTAGTACAAAAAGCGGTTGCAGGAAAAGCCAAGGTAATTGCAGGTACTGGGTCAAATTCTACAGAAGAAGCGATCTCAGCAACCCAAAAAGCCGCTAAACTAGAATTAGATGGTTCATTACAAGTCGTACCTTATTACAACAAGCCGCCGCAGTCAGGACTATATCAGCATTTTCAGGCGATCGCCAAAGCCTGTCCTGACTTTCCTTTGATGCTCTACAATGTGCCTGGTCGTACTGGTCAAAATCTCCAACCGGAGACAGTAGCGCGTTTAGCGGAAATTCCAAACATTGTGGCGATCAAGGAGTCTACTGGTAACTTTGAGCAGGCAACTCAACTGCGGCGTCTGACGCCACCGGAATTTGCCATCTACTCTGGCGATGATTACTTTACCCTAGCCATGCTGACAATTGGCAGTACTGGTGTGGTTAGTGTTGCGAGTCATCTAGTCGGCAACCAGATACAAGAGATGATTCAAGCCTTTGAAGTAGGTAAAACAGTTGTAGCCAAGGAAATTCACCTAAAACTTTTCCCCCTATTTAAAGTACTGTTTTGCACTGCTAATCCTATACCCCTGAAAGCTGCGTTGAACCTTCAAGGCTGGGAGGTTGGCTCCACTCGTCTACCACTGTGCGAGTTGCCAACTGAATTAAAACAAGAGCTAGAAGCTGTTCTCAGTGAGCTTTCTTTAATTTAAAGAAATTAAGAGATGAGAATATTGCTAGCACAAAATTGTCACCCATGTAAACGGAAAAAGTATTATGTATGAATAACTCTTGATAGTCACTGCCAAAATCTATCTTCAAACAGTGTTGCAGTGTTATTGCGACACCAATAATGAGATAACCAAAATAAACAAAGTTCAATTTTTAGAATCCGGTTGAACACTGATGTTATCGGCCAAGGTTTATTGGATATTTATGGAGCTGATTAGGGTTGTAGGCTGTTGTTAAAAAAGGTTCAACTTACGACTTTAAGCCTGACAATTTTTAACTCTGCTGATAACCATTAAAAACAAAAAGCGACAGACTCTATAAGTTGCACTCAACCAAATTTGATATCAGGCATCATCCACCTCTCTAACGCCGAAAGGATTAGGGTAGAAAAAGGAATTTCAATTTCATTGGCAAATTTTTTCGGCGGTAATGTCGAATGTTTCTGCTAACAATGCAGCGCCTTAAAGATAACTGCTGCACCAGTTAAAACTTCCGCTCTCATCACAAAACAAACACACACCTCAAAGGAGGCAAATGAGTAAAAACGAATCCGCACCGGCCCTAAAAATTATTCCCCTCGGCGGGTTGCATGAAATTGGCAAGAACACCTGTGTCTTTGAATATAAGGACGAAATCATCCTCTTGGATGCAGGACTTGCCTTCCCCAATGACGAAATGCACGGGATCAACATTGTCCTTCCCGACACAACATATTTACGGGAAAATCGTCACAAAATCAAGGGCATGATTGTCACCCACGGACATGAAGACCACATCGGCGGGATTCCTTATCACCTCAAGCAGTTTGATATTCCCATCATGTATGGGCCAAGGCTAGCAATGGCATTGCTACAAGGCAAACTAGAAGAAGCTGGGGTAGCAAACCGCACAGTACTGAAGACTGTTGGACCCCGCGAAGTAGTAAAAATTGGCTCATATTTTGTTGTTGAATATATTCGCAACACCCATTCCATTGCTGATAGCTTCACCGTTGCGATCACCACCCCAGTAGGTGTGATTATTCATACTGGTGACTTCAAAATTGACCATACACCAGTTGATGGCGAACACTTCGATTTACAGAGACTAGCAGAATACGGAGAAAAAGGTGTTCTCTGTTTGCTGAGCGATTCTACCAACGCTGAAGTTCCTGGAACTACGCCTTCAGAAAGATCCGTCTATCCCAATCTTGATCGCATCTTCGCTCAAGCACCAGGTAGACTGCTAGTGACGACTTTTGCTTCTTCAGTTCATCGAATACAGATGATTTTGGAGATCGCGCAAAAACAGAAGCGAGTAGTCTCGATTGTGGGTCGTTCCATGCTCAATGTAATCGCTCACGCTCGCAATCTCGGTTACATTAAATGTCCCGACAACTTGTTTGAGCCTTTGCACGCTGTTAGTAATTTACCTCCAGAAAAGGTATTAATTCTAACTACAGGTTCTCAGGGCGAACCGATGTCAGCAATGACTCGCATTGCCAATCGTGAACATCGGCAAATTCAAATTCGTAAAGGTGACACCGTAGTATTTTCAGCAAATCCCATTCCTGGTAATACCATTGCTGTGGTTAATACCATCGATAAGCTGATGATTCAGGGAGCAAATGTGATCTATGGTCGTGATAAGGGAATTCACGTTTCCGGTCACGGTGCACAGGAAGACCACAAGCTGATGCTTAACCTGACTCGTCCGAAATTCTTTATGCCTGTTCACGGCGAACATCGTATGCTGGTTCAGCATGCGAAGATGGCGCAAGCAATGGGTATCCCTGCTGAAAATATGGTGATTATCGATAACGGGGATATCGTCGAGGTGACAAAAGACAGCATTGGCATCAATGGCAAAGTTCCTTCTGGGATTGAACTGGTTGATCGCAGCGGGATCGTTCATCACAATGTGATGAAAGAACGGCAGCAACTGGCAGAAGATGGTGTTGTCACAGTGGCAGCAGCGGTCAGTTGGGAAGGTAAACTGCTTGCTAAGCCAGAAATCCACCTGCGGGGAGTTGTATCAGCGTTAGAGACTCCTTTGTTGCAACGCTTGGTGAGTAAGACGATTGAACGGACTTTGACTGATCGCTGGAAGGACTTTGCCAAGTCTATTGAGGGGAGCGAACCTGATATTGACTGGGCTGGTTTGCAAGTGCAAATTGAAAGCGATCTGAAACGTTTAGCCAGACGCGAACTTCAGAGTAGCCCATTAATGGTGTTCTTGCTGCAAATGCCAGAAGAACCCCCCATGAAGGTGACAGGGAGACGCCGACGCTCAACTGCTAAGGTAGCATCCTAGAAGTCTGGGAGCTGGGGTGACGGAGTGACGGGGTGACGGGGTGAATATTTACCCAATCCCCAATCCCCAATCCCCAATCCCCAATCCCCAAAAAGACTGACTCGTAACGTTTGGAAACATCCAGATTCAAAGTCAGTCTTTTTTTGATGACATTGTTGACTTTGATCGGTTATCCTGTTAAGTGTTGTTACTGAAACACTGCTCACACTTAACCGAAAGTATAGTAAAGTTGCTAACGCACCGAGATGGTGGTTTCAAGCGATCGCTCAACAAGCAGACTGCCTTGAAAAATTTTGATGCCTCAGAGATTTACACTCGTGTTCACTACTTAGGTTTTTCTACTTACCCAGCACTGCTGTTGTTGACGAATTGCATTTATAAATCCTGTTTTAAGAAGAGCTGCTTATTCCTTTTTGCAGCCGCCTGACCCTAGCAACTTTAGTTAGAGGGTCATACATACTGAACCAACACACCTGTAAGAGCAACAAAACTCCTCGCTGATCAGCGATTGGGGTAGCTCCCGCTTGACAGTGAAAACTCACTGAAAAATTGCACCGCATTTATCCGGTGTGAGGTGCTGGGCTGTTGTAGGTAAATTACAGACGAGGAAATTCGCTTTTTTCGGACACAGGAAACGAAATGATGAATGTATCTGAGTATACAGTAAAGAGTCTACATCTTACAAGCTGGGTTTTGCTTCCCCAAGCAAAGGCTCCCTCTCAGGAGATCTCTGCTGGGAAGCCTTTCCCAACCAAGAAAACCTTTGACGCGCTCAAACCGCTACGACAGTGGCTTGAAAGCTTAGAAGTCAATAACCCCAAACTAGCGCATCGCCTCTGCAAACTGATCCCCGCGCAGTGTCCCTTTGAACGCGACGTTAAACTATTTGGTCGTACCCTGTTTCACATTCCGCCGATGTGCAAGCTGAATCCACTTTATGAAGAAGTGGTGATGCTGCGCTTCCGTGCCTTGTGCTATCTCGCAGACGAATGTGGTGAAGATATCTCCGCTTATTGTTAAAATGCCAGTTCGGGAATTTTAGCGTTGAGCATCGGGAAACGGTGCATCCGTAAGACATCATGGCCATCATTGCCCTGAAAGCCTGGTATCTCCAGCAATATGAACCAATTAAAGAATTGGAGAAACGTCCTCACGATTTGCGCTTAAGCAAAAATAGCTTGCTTAAGTCTGGTTTGAGAGCTGACTTTTTGGAAGATAGCCAGGATGTCAAAAATTCAGAATGGTTTGGGCGTTATCTGGAAGGGGAAACGGTCGAGTTTTACATTGAAGGTAGTGGCGGATATGCTATTTCCAACATTGACTTAATTTCTCACGAGATTTACTTCACAAAGCTTGAAGTAATGGCTCAACTGGAACCGATAATTTTTTTGAGTTCTCAGTCTGAATACACGGACTCTAGTAACGCCTTGCGTGACGCCCTTTCCGATACTATAGACAGCTTTAATCAGCGATCGCGCTTACCCCTAACTTTAGAAGAATCGCGACGCCCTGCTGGCGAACCCATGCGGCTAAACAGCACCCAGATGCGCAAAATCCGCAAAAGCCTGCTGTTTATTGCTGATGGGACGCCAGTGGCTAGAACTGAAGGGGAAAACACACCTCTACTGATCCCCAGTCCAAATGTCTGTGTAGAAATTGGCTATGCTTTGACAGCCAAGCGCAGGGAACAAATTTTATTGGTGAAGATGGAAAGGAAAGATTTACCGGGACAATTTCCTTTTGACTTGCCTAATTATCAGCAGCTTTTGTTCAACAAGCCAGATGAGTTGAACTCTTCTTTACCCACTGTTCTTGAAACTTTGTTGCAACGATTTAATTTGTTGACTAATTAGCCTAGTTGTGTGTTTGTTGTTTGTTGTTGGTTATTTGTTCTCTCCGTCATCGCGTCATCCCAGCTCAAGAACAGCTCCCTCAATCCCCATTTTTAACAGAGGCGTGATTTTCCTCCTCGTAGTCGCTGATAATAATTGGGATGGATTAAGGATGATGTTCCATGCCAAGAACCCCAGATGAGTACGCTGTTCACCTCCTTTTGTCAAGTGGTCACCGAGAAGAAGTACGTTTTGCGACGATTCAGGACTTTCAGAAGTGGTATAGCGGTGAACTGATGCCAAAAGCTACCTCTAACGATTTCATCAGCGTACCGATTAAAAATATCCAGGGCGAATATATGGTGATACGTCCCTCTAGCGTTGCTGCTATTAGGGTGGAACCTGTCTTTGCTGGTAGCGTCGAACGCTTTTAGTTAGAAACAGTACTTATGGGAAAGACTCTGACTTGGCTATCCCTGTGTTTGGGGATGGCATTCTTGACTGTTAGCAGTACAGCCTTTGCAGATGTTACCGTACCGCTGCAACCAGTCAGCCTGGAGGCTGGCCAAGTAACCCCAAACTTATTGGGTTTGGATGAACAGTTGTGGGGTCGTCCTGGTAAATCAGGCGATCGCCTGTCTTTGCTGAAGTCTGTTGATCACAGCTTGCGTTATCTAGATTCGGCTGCTGCTGTTCAAGCTTATCAAAAGTATCCTGTACCGGGGATAACACGCGATCGCGTTAAGCGTTCCCTTGTCCGTTTCCGCAAACTTTTACTGAGTTCCCGTTCCCCGACCCAACTGCAAACTGCTGTCAATCGTGAGTTTATCTTTTACAAATCTGTCGGTAAAGATGAACAGGGAACTGTCCATTTCACCGGTTACTTTGAGCCAATTTATGCTGCTAGTCGCAAGCCGAGTGCAGAGTACCGCTATCCTCTGTATGGCTTACCTGCTGACTTTGAGCAGTGGAAGACACCTCACCTCACCCGTGTTCAACTGGAAGGGGAAGATGGTTTAGGGACAAAAAGTTCACTGCGTGGGAAAGAATTGGTTTGGTTACGCGATCGCCTGGAGGCTTTTCTCGTTCAAGTTCAAGGTTCTGCGAGACTCAGGTTACCAGATGGGAAGCTGATGAGTGTTGGCTTTGCTGGCAAAACTAATTACCCCTATACCAGTTTGGGGCGAGAATTGATTAAGGATGGCATTTTACCGGAAGAGGGACTGACGTTACCTGTAGTGCTTAATTACTTCCGTTCCTCTCCGGAACAGATGAATAAATATTTGCCACGCAATCAAAGCTTTGTGTTCTTTCAAGAAACTTACGGTGCACCTGCTATGGGTAGTATTGGTGTGCCTGTTACACAAGAGCGTTCGATCGCTACGGATAAATCCCTAATGCCTCCTGGAGGATTAGCGCTGATTAATGCTCCCATTCCCTACCCCAATAATACAAAACAGTTGGAATCCCGGATGGTGAATCGTTTTGTGCTGGATCAGGATACAGGTAGTGCGATTCGGGGTGCCGGTCGGGTCGATATTTTTATGGGAACAGGACCACAAGCAGGCGATCGCGCAGGTTTGATTAATGGGACGGGAGAATTGTATTATTTGCTACTGAAATAGTGAACATTTTTTGCATATACAAAAAAATCTCAAAGCAAGACCTATTATGTGGTATATGCTCTTCGGAGGAAAGACCCGTGGTGAAATGCAGTTTTTCAACTTCAAAAACAACCTCTAAGCTCCTAGCTGTGGCGCTCCTGAGTGTTGGAATTACTTCTGCGGTGGGTTTGCCAGCGAATGCGGCTGATGTTATATATCATGGAAACTTCTGTGTACCCAACCGCAGCTATTTGACACTCCCCGGCGTAAACGCACGGGGATTCTTGGTTCAACGAAACCACTTAAACTAGATTCCTTGCGTCGTCTAATCCAGAGGTGGGATTCTCCCCAAGCGTTAATTCGGGTATGCCCTACCCTATTCGCATTGCTGCGAGTCCTGTTTATATTTGAAACAAATCTGTTTCAAAATACTGTTCGTCTAACTCCTCTGAATCTTTTACCTACTGCGAGGCGGAGTATAGAAAAATGCAGTAGAACCGCATAGACTCAATTTTCAAGGTACTGCTTCGCAGAAGCAAGCTACAGTGCTTAGTCTTTCGACAGCTAGGTTTTTTAAGTGGTTGATTACCTAAACCCACCATACTTAGCATACAAGAAAAGCCGCCCTAGAACGGCGGGGCTTTAAACCCAATTTTTCGGTAAATACGATCGAACGGAATCAATATGGTGTTCACAATACATCAAGCAGCAGTGCCGCAACTGTTCAGTGTCCGTTCTACTTACCCTTCAATGCAAGTCTCAGGGTCAACAGTGTTTATGTGACGGTGTATGATCGCAACCCAAATGCGAACGTAAGCTGTACGCTGATGGGTGTTGATCTTGCAGGTAGCACCCTATGGACTCGCAGTAGTTCTTCCAGTGGATCGGGAGCAAGTCACCAGTTCCTCTCCTTCTCTCCACCCAGTTCGTTTACCCATACGATGAACATGAGCTGCTCGATTCCTGTTAGCACAAGCTCTGGCGTATCGCACATCACTACTTACCGCGTCATTACGACACCTTAAGTTCTTGTTCTTCTCCATCCCCTTCACTCCACCCGTCCGGAAAGCGCTGTGAAGGGGTTTGTGGCAGTTTCCCTACTAGAATATAAAAATTAGCTTCAGTTGCCATGCCTGCTCCTGGCGCGTTATCTGAATTTGTCGGATAAACTCTCGAAAATAGAACCGACGCTCTGATTCAGATAAATCGTTCCAAAATTGGGGAATAGAGACAGCTTGTGCGATCGCCTGTAAATTCACTGGTGGTAGTGCAGAAAAGCGCGATCGCATTTGGGAAATTTCTGTACGTAGTTTGTAGGCCCGTAAATCAGACGTTTCCGAATCCAGAACACCGCTAGTGACCAAAGCAGGTAACTGAGCTAAGATATCTTGTTTTTGGGTAATTTGACTTGTAATAGATTGTTTCACGCCATCAAGGCTACTTACATTCATCCCAGCGACAGCGCGGGGTAACTCCTCACAGATACTTTGAATTGTGCTATTTAATACTTTCTCGTAGGAGAGAGCACTGCACTTGGGAAGCTTAGGGCAACTGGTAGGACGTAAGTAGAGATATTCCTTATCCTTACGTGGTCTGGTAACACTAATCACATTCATGTGAGATTGACACTCCCCACAGACTACCAAACCCGCCAAAGAGCGAGGTGCACTAGCGGTACGCGGGGGTAACTGTCGATTGCGACGCAGTAGGCGATCGATTTGTGCTGCTTCTTCCCGGTTGAGAATTGGGCTATGGGTATCAGATATTACCTCACCATTTTGATAAGCAAGATCGCCCCGATAGATGGGATTGCTTAGCCAGCGACGCCCAGTAGAAACTGAAATTTTCTTATTGTACTTTTTTTCGAGATAGCGAACCGCCCCACGCAAAGAGCCATAGAGCAGAAATTGTTCAAAAAATTCCTTAACCACCGGTGCCGTACTGCGGTCAATAATGTATCGGTCTTTACCACGTCGATATCCGTAAGGTGATTTACCTGGTGGGGGAATGGCTTTGATGCGATTACGAGCATGTCCTTGACGGAGACGACGACTGTTGGAAGAGCGCTGAATTTCCCCAAACAGTTTCAGTAAGTCTGTCTTGATGTGAGCGTCAGTAGCTATTGAAGAACTGTAGGATTGTTCTGTAGCAATGATTTGGACGCCCATTGCTTCAAGTTGTGTGAGGCGATCGCTTATTTCTTCTAGTGAGTTTCCCAGTTCCTCCAAACGTCGAATTAACAAATAATCAGGTGGTTGGGTCAAACAATCAGCCAACAGTTGCTGTAACTGCTGACGGCCTCCCAAATCTTGATAAACCCCATCCACCTCTAAACCCCAAACAGTCGGATCAGGAGAAGATTCAAGCAAAGGATCGCTATACAAGTAGGCAATAATTTTCATCGCGAGGGAGGTAGGAAAGGTATTAGTCCCCAATCCCCAATTTCCAATCTCCAATCCCCATTACCCCTGACCAAGTTCGATAATGTTACCATCGGGGTCTTGAGTAAAAAGTGCTGCTCGGCCAGAAGCACTTATTTGTATAGGACAATTGTGAGCAAGCAACTGATTCTTAGCCGCCTCCAAGTCAGCAACACAGAAAGCAATGTGGGGATTGCGGCCCCATTTTTGGGCATTTACAAGTTCTTTCGGTACAGTTGGATCAACCATCAGGTGAATCTGGAACGAAGCTACCTGATACCAAGCACCAGGAAATTTGAGAATTCGCTCCACCTTGGATAAACCTAAAATATTGCTATAGAAATGTTCTGACTTTTCCAAATCAGAAACGAGAACCGCTGTATGGAGACACTGGGTAATTTGCATTGTTACTCTGATTAAAAGGCGACGGACTAGATTTTGCGATCTATCTGGACATTAACAAATTTCCAACTAATCTCTCTTTTATTTTCCTCTTTCTCAGGAATTTTTGTAACCTTTTAGAAGCAGAGGGGCTAGAGCGGTTATCCCATTCTTGCCAGTTAGAATAAATAAGAGCGATTGCTTGGCTTGACTGTATATTTCGAGAACTTAGCATTAGTTGGCGTCACTTTGGTAAAAACTTGCACAGGACTTACGCAAATTTTCTTTTGAAGCACCATTCGTAGGGACGCTCTTGCCTTGTGTCCTTACCATATATGGCGTCTGTGCGTCAGTTCTGTTGCCTAATCTTACGCCAATCTTACAAAATGATTATGGGTGCTGTCTTAGCCTTAGCTAGCGATTGCATTCAATATAGATTTCCTGCGAAATTAACATTTATTTAATGCAGGTTCATACTGAGGCAAATATTTCAAAACAAGTTTGCATAAGCTTAGAAATCCCTGACCACATTTCTCAAAAAAGTCTTATCTTTACCCTGCATGGAGTACCTAACAATAAACCGTGACTTTAACATCATAGATAAATCTTTCAACGTGCAAAGATTTGCTGATTGTCCGAGTGAAGTAACCATCGGACAGGATGTCCGAGTCGGCTTTCCCGAATTGATCGGGCTTGAAGATGTACTAATTGACATTCTGGAAGGAAGGCAAGTTAGTTTTGATTTAGAAGGGATTTTTCGGGGCTTAAATAATCAAGCTCATCTTTATATAGATGTAAGCATTAGTTGTCTATTCACTGAAGGTGAATCGTGCAAAAATTTAATTCTTTTTTTCAAAGAAGTAACCGACAAAATGCTTTTAGAGCAAAGCTTGGTGCAAGATTCTAACGCTACCAAACTCTTGTTAAATTCTTTAGCAGCAGCCAAAGATTATATAGACAAAGTTATTACATCAATGGCGTCTGCTTTGTTAGTTACCAACAAAACAGGCAAGATAAAAACAGTAAACAAGGCAGCAATTGAGTTATTTGGGTACAGTGAAAACGAATTAATTGGTCAGCAAATTTCAACACTTATAAACGACAAAAATTTGTTGAGTCAAACAAATAAGCAGTATCCATTGTTTAATAGAACCTTGAATGATGTAGAAATCATATGTAGAACGAAAAAAGGTGAAAAGATTTCCGTTGCCTTTTCCTGTTCAGCCATTCAAACAGAAATAGAAGAATTACAAGATATTATCTACATAGGTAGAGATATCACCGAACACCAGCGTATCCAACAGCGTCAAGCAGCGCAGTATGCCACGACCCGTATTTTATCAGAGTCAGCGAATATTAAGCAGGCAACCTCAAAAATACTGCAAGCAATTTGTGAAAATTTGGGATGGGATCTAGGGGAAATTTGGACAGCAGAAGTGTATCTTGGCTCATCCAACCAATGGCAGGGAGAGTCTAATCCTACGATACTGCGGTGTGTGGAAACTTGGGTAAAACCATCAGTTACCATACCAGAATTTATCAAACTAAGTAAGCAGATAAACTTTGCTACTGGTGAGGGATTACCTGGTATAGTCTGGGCAACACTTTCTCCCCAATGGATTACTGATTTAGCAAACTTTAGCTACTTTCTGCGTTCGGAGGCTGCTGCTAAAGTGGGACTACACGGGGCGTTTGGATTCCCAATTATGGGCGACAACGAAATCCTGGGAGTAATGACATTCTTGACACAAGAAGTTCAGCCACCAGATGAAGACTTGATTCAAACAATGCTTGGTATTGGTAGCCAACTAGGCCAGTTTATTAAGCGCAAACAAGCAGAAATAGCGCTACAGGAGAGCGAAGAAAAATATCGAGATTTGTTTGAAAATGCTAGTGATTTGATTCAGTCAGTTACTCCTACTGGTAGGTTTTTGTATGTCAATCGGGCCTGGCGGGAGACACTGGGATATACCGAAGCTGAAGTTGCTAAAATTACAGCGTTTGATGTAATTCATCCCGATTGTCAACGACACTGTATGGAGGTTTTTCAGAAGGTAATGTCTGGGCAAAAAGTTGGTCAAATTAAAGCAGAATTTATTACCAAATACGGTGAAAAAATTTCGGTTGAGGGGAACGTTAACTGTAAATTTTTAGACGGAAAACCAGTTGCAACTCGCGCTATTTTTCGGGATATTACTGAACGTTTGCAGTCAGAAGAAGCATTGCGCTATCAACAGCAACAAACCGAATCATTGTTGCGCAATATCTTGCCGGCTGCGATTGCAGAGCGACTGAAACATCAGCCAACCACCATTGCCATTGCTGACAACTTTGCTGAAGTCACCGTTTTGTTTGCTGATATTGTTGGCTTTACGGAACTTTCTGCTCAGAATTCTCCTACAGAACTGGTTGAGATACTCAATGTAATTTTCTCGGAGTTTGACCAGTTAGCAGAACTACACGGTTTAGAGAAAATCAAGACAATTGGAGATGCTTATATGGTGGTGGGAGGCTTGCCGGTACCACAGGCGAATCATGCAAGCGCGATCGCAGAAATGGCACTTGATATGCTGACTACAATTGCACGATTTGGCGCACAGACAGGGAAAGCTTTAAGCATTCGCATTGGGATTAATAGTGGTGCGGTGGTAGCGGGAGTGATTGGGATCAAAAAGTTTAGTTATGATCTGTGGGGTGACACGGTAAATATTGCTAGTCGTATGGAATCTCACGGTATAGCAGGACGCATTCAGATAACATCCGCAACCTATGAACGTTTAGGGAATGAATACTTGTTTGAAGAGCGAGGTGTGATTCAAGTGAAAGGTAAAGGAGAAATGATTACTTATTTCCTAATTGGGAGGAAATAATGCTAAGCTACTCTTACATATCTCTCATTTGTACAAACTTAGACTAAGATTTTCTTCCTGAGTTCTGAGTTTTAAATTAGATCTAGTATTGCTGAGTCATTTTCTGTGCGCAATCTTCTTGTGTTTTTGTCAGTATTATTACTTACTTAGAGGTTGTAGAGAGCTGGATCGCAATCTCTCAAATACCTCTCGCTTTAGGCAAACACCAACTTTGATCTTGAAGTAATTAGCTATAGCTGCGATAATTTTTTAAGAAAAAAGTAAAAGCTAGAATGCTGATTATAAAGCTGACATCAAGAGATAATTCTTTGTCTTTATCAAAGATTAATCAAAAAATTTTGATTAATCCACTGTTTTTTTAATACATTAGATTAAACAACCAGATACGATAGCGAACTACTCATGAAATTCTGGGTATTAGATCAGATTTTAAGAAAACCCTTAGCCTCACGCCAAATAGAATATTTGGCAATAAATGGTCTTTTCAACATTTTAGAGGTATCTGAGGGAGTGGCAAGGTTTGCAGATTGTTCCGAGAATGTTAAGCTGGGAAATGATATTCGCGTCAGCTTTCCTGAACTGATTGGATATGAAGATGAACTCTCGAAAATCATTAGGGGAGAGCAAGAAATTTTTGAATTAAAAGGTATTGCTCGGTCTTCAGATCAAGACTATCCTCTATATATCGATATTTATGCGGTCAATGATGAATATGAAGATCCTTTAGAAAGCCGATTGATGCTGCTTGTTGAAGAAACGACAGAAAGAATGGTTTGTGAGCAGGCTTTATTACAAAGAGTCCATGAAGCAAATCTTTTAACAAGAGCTTTAGAGGCAACCAATGATTATATGAAAAAAATTATAGACTCAATGTCAGAAGTATTGTTAGTGACAACAATATCTGGAAAAATAAAAAGAATAAATCGCTCCTGTCAAGGTTTATTGGGTTATAGCGAGGAAGAATTAATTGGTCAATCGATATTAATGATTATTGCTCGCAATAATTACATGCTTAGAGTAAGCAACCGCCCCCCATTCTTTGATGAATTATTAAAGAGCGTAGAAATCATTTGTCAATCAAAAAATGGCGATATGGTTGTTGTTTCCTTTTCCTGTTCAATAATTAACACAGAAATAGAAGGTGTACAAGATTTTATCTACATCGGTAGGGATATCACCGAAAAGCTGCTTGTTCAAAAAACTCAGGCGATGCAGTACAGTACAATTAGTATAAGCTCAGAATCAGTTTTCGCCGACACAACGAATTGGTAACTGGTAATTGATATAGTTTTTTTAAAACGCAGAGGGCGCAGAGAGAAGCGCCGAGGTACGCAAAGAATTTTGCGGTTTCTACGTTGAAGTCTTTCACTTTCGGGTGTAACGATGCTTTACTCCAATGGGAAAATATTCTGTATCTCCAGTTGTCTTTAGTTCTATTTGTGGCTTCTGGAATTCTGCTGGAACGTAGTTGGCAAATTCGCTATTCAGCCGTAAAAGTTGGGAGAGAATTGAAGAGGAAATCGTTGCTTTTTTTTCTTCATTTCCTTCAACATTAGGCGCTAATTCCACAACTACAGATAAGAATCGATTCTGATCTGCATCTTCTTTAACTTGCAAGACAAATTTACCTGTAACCCATTCTCTAATTACGGGTTGTTCTAATCCCACTGTTACATTTTCTGGGTAGATATTCGCACCAAAATAGGAAACCGTAAAATTAGAACGTCCAAATACATAAACAAAAGGTAACTGATGAATTCCCCTTGTTTTAATAGCCCGTGCAGGTGGGCTTTGTTCCTCTAGCCCCAGGCTGACCGCCTGCGGGCGATTGTCGCCGATTATAGCCCGCGCAGGCGGGCTTTGTTCCTCTAGCCCCAGGCTGACCGCCTGCGGGCGATTCATTATAACTTCTACCGGATTAAATCCCCATTCTGCCAGAAACTTAAGCATGGCATCATAACTAATAATTCCACCCTGATCTGAGATGTGATAGCGTATCAGCGGAATGCCGTTATTTCCTGTAAATAACAGTGTCCCTTCATGCACTTCAAAAAAGCGACTCAAAGGGTCATATTGTACTAATGTAGGTAAGCGAGATTCCCCAAATAAAGCACGGGAAGCATCGGGATTTTCGGCGAGAAATTTGCGGATGCAAATACTCAACGGCGTCTCATTTCCCAACACACCAGCATCAGCCGTACCGTATAGCGAAGCCGAATCATAGCAAACATTTTTTGAGCCAACTCTTTCCCCAACTAAACTACGCCATTCTTCACTAAAAACCTCTCCCGCCATTACTAACTTAATTTGATACCTTTCCCACTCCATACCACGAGCAATACCCGTATCAATTACATCTTTGAGAAAGGGAGGATAACCTAACAATACTACTTGTTCAAAAGCTGGGCCAAGTTCACCGACAACTCGGAATATTTCTTCTTTGTTATTACCAGGAGTGACAAGGGTAATGGGATAACCTTTACTTGCAAGATGACGACAACAACTTGTTGTGTACATTCCTCCTACCCAAGTTCCTAAAGTAAAGCAAATTACAGCTAAAGTACTACGAGTATCGGCGTAAAAACTATCGTGGAATATTTGCTCGAAACGGGTAGCAATTTGCAGTTCATCTGTCAGGAAGCGAGGCCAAAATGTTGGCTTACCTGTGGAACCTGAAGAAACAGCAATCATATCGCACATTTCCAATCGCCCATTGCGACATAAATCAGCTAGTGGGTGACGTGTATGATAATTTTCTTTAGTAATTAGGGGGAGTTTTGCGAAATCTTCAAAGGTTTGGATGGAGTTATATGATATTCCTTGTTCTGCCAAAAAAGCTCTGTAAGCAGGTACATGAGCAACTACATCGCGAAACAAAGCTAGTACACTTGATTCGGCAGAAGTATGCTGATGTCGTTGTAGTTGCGTCTCTAAAGGTGTGGAGAGGAATTCCTGAAACGCCGTAACTGCTTGCTGACGTTGTTCTTCCTGCATTTTCTTAATTTTTTGAGTGGAAAATTACGATTACCATACTGGAAGTTGGCTCGGCTTGGCAATTGCTTCAAAACAGCATTAATTTATCTTTCAGTATCATGCCCCTTTATTGCAGTCAAGGTCACGACAATCCTGAACTTAACCGCTTCTGTCGAGAGTGCGGCCAACAACTTCCTCTTGCTGTCGGGAATATTTTAGATAAACGCTATCGTATTATCAGTTATTTAGGTCACGGTGGATTTGGGCGTACTTATCTAGCAGAAGCTTTGCATCGCTTCAATGAACGCTGTGTTTTAAAGGAGTTTGCTCCCCAAGTTCAAGGTGTTGCTGAGTTGCAGAAAGCGTCTGAATTATTTGAACGAGAAGCAGGAGCACTCCATCAGCTTCGTCATCCTCAGTTACCAGGATTTTGGGAATTGTTTCAAGCGGATCTGGGAAGCGGAGTTGGTTGTTTGTTCTTGGTGCAAGATTATATTGAGGGACAAACTTATTTTGATTTGTTCAAGTCTGGAAAGCGGTTTAATGAGGCAGAAATTATACAGTTTTTGTGCCAAATGCTACCATTACTTTCGTATATTCACTCAAAGGGCGTGATTCATCGAGATATCTCTCCAGATAATATAATCTTGAGAAATTCAGATAATTTACCAGTGTTGATCGATTTTGGCGGCGTTAAACAAATAGCAGCCAATGCTGTTGAGCAATTTACCAGTATGGGTGCCTTACAAACCAGGTTGGGTAAAAAAGGATACGCTCCAGAGGAACAGTTGCGACACGGACAAGTATATTTCAGTAGCGATTTATACTCCTTAGCTGCTACAGCATTAGTGTTGTTAATGGGAAAGGAACCTCAACATCTGTATGACGTTTATCAGGGTGCTTGGCGTTGGGGAAAGGAAATCAAGCTGACACCTCCACTGGAAGCTGTGTTACAGAAAATGTTGGCACATAAACCAGGCGATCGCTTTATATCTGCTGATGCAGTTCTCCCAATACTTCAATCCCAGCTAACGCCGATCAATACCAACTTGGTGGTTTCTCGTCAGACTGTTTCGATGGGGACAAATAGCGCAGCAAACGCCAATTTTTCCCAAATAAATACAGTGGTGGTTGCACCCAAAGCTAAACCAGCCCCAATTAACACCACACAACCTATAAAAAATCCAGTAACGAACAATCAAGTTATTCATAAACCACCTCAATTGTTGAATAAAATTGGCTCATGGACGCTCAGAATTGCTGGCGGCACGAGCGTTATAGTATTGGCAGGATTTACTGGTTGGACTGTGATGAATTCAGTGCTTAATTCAACACAATTACCACCGTTAGTAAAGCAAGTGCCTAATAATTCTCCTAGCGCAGTAGAAAACCGCCGCACCGAAGAAATATTCAATCGTCGCCAAGCTCTAAAAATTGATGAAACGGATTTTAACAATCAGGTGAATAAGCGATTTTACGACCAACATCCAGAGTTAAAAGGCCGTCAACTCAGCGCTGGATCAGAAGATGCAGCTTTACGGGAAGAGTGGTACAAAATTGCTGAGGAATTGTTAGCTGAAAATCGTCGTCCCTAGATGAGATAGGAAAGTAGCGTAAGCGTCTCGCTGACGTGCTCTGCTAGATGAAATAGCCAAGTAGCGTAAACGTCCCGCTTGCGTGCTCTGGGAAGCTTTCCAACCAAAAAAAATGCTGATTCACCCTGAATTGGAAAGATAAGCGGTGAATGATCAACAATTGATAAAATCAGTCTTTTGATTCCTAGGAACTGGAAAAATTTTCCAATCCTCAACTCCCAATCCCCCTAATCCCCTTTAACTCCCAACTTCAGCATGACTCCCCAATATTGCAGCAAAGGACATGAAAATCCCTCTGGTAGTCGCTTTTGTCTCCAGTGTGGAGAGAAGTTTGCGGAACCAGTAAATCCGGTTCAGGGCGTCCATTCGGGGCAAATATTGGGCGGTCGTTACCGGATTGTCCGTCAGTTAGGACAAGGAGGTTTTGGACGCACTTACTTAGCGGAAGACCTTAATAGGTTCAATGAAGCCTGTGTTTTAAAAGAATTTGCGCCACAAGTACAAGGAACCTACGCTTTACAAAAAGCCGAAGAACTATTTGAGAGAGAAGCTGGAGTTCTCTACAAGCTACAACACCCTCAAATTCCCCACTTTCGAGAGCTCTTCCGGGTCACACAAGGGGGCCAAGGAACCTTATTTTTAGTACAGGACTTTATTGAGGGACATACCTACCACGCCTTACTAAATGCGCGTCGCAGTCAAGGATTGCGCTTTAACGAAGCCGAAGTCACTCAACTGTTACTGCAAATTCTGCCAGTTTTGGAGTACATCCACTCCCTAGGCGTGATTCATCGGGACATCTCGCCGGATAATCTCATCTTACGCAGTACTGACGGACTTCCCGTGCTCATTGACTTTGGCGGTGTCAAGCAAATAGCTGCAACCGTGGCCTCTCAGTTTAGTTCCTCAGCCGCTGCGGGTGCAATTCCTGCTACACCTACTCGTTTGGGCAAAATGGGTTATGCTCCTCATGAACAGATGCAAGGGGGAATCGTCCATCCCCACAGCGATTTATACGCTCTCGCAGCAACAATCATGGTGTTACTTACAGCTAAGGAACCCCAGCAGTTGCTGAACCCGCAAACCCTGGAGTGGGACTGGCGAAAGGGAGGTCAATCTCAGCCCTAACCTAGGGAACGTTCTCGATAAAATGCTACAAGCAAGACCAGGCGATCGCTTTCCCTCCGTCCGGGAAGTACTACAAGCACTCGGCTCAACAGTCTTCCCCAATTGCCTATCCCCAAACTCAGCCACCACCACCACCTAAAACCGAAGCCACACAAGCAATTGTCCCTCCCCCAGTCAAGGGCTCTGTCAAACCATCCCCTCCCGTAGCCCCCAAAACACCATCTCCCAATCCCACAAGTAAACGGTCATTCAGCTTGTTGGGGAAAAGTCTGCTGGTATTAGGAGCGATCGCTGTTGCAGGTACTATTGGCTGGTTGGGTGGCAATTTGTGGATACATTCCCAAATCAAACAGAGGGAAAATCAGCCACAACCTACACCTACAACTCCTCCTCTCTCCACAACCAACGACCCCGAACCACAGCCAGCACCGGAGTTTTCCGCGGTCGAACGACAGCGCAAAGACGTTCTGCGTCAGCGTCGCAGAAATTTAGGCATTGACTATAACTTCTACACTAATTTGGTAAATGAGGAGTTTTGGACTAAGTACCCGGAAGAACGAGGACGCACTCTCGGCACTGGCCCAGAAGATACTAAAGTTAGACAGCAGTGGGATACAGTCGCTGGTGATATTTTGACACAACTGGATCAGTTAAATTTGAGTGCAGCGGCGCGGCAAAATTTGGGAAAATATGAGGAAGCTGACCTCACTCGCGCCAAAGCAGAAGCCAATGAACTCCCATGTTGGTAGCCGCACTCTTTTTGACCTAGCAGATGCGAGGTTTTTTAAGCAGTTCCCCGAACAGCGTGGTACGGAATTTCTCAAAAAACCATTAGGTCAAGTATGGCAAGCAATTGTCATCGATACTGTCAGGGCGGTGCCAAATAAAGATGATGCTTGAGGAAATTGTCTTTGACTCTGGAAGCAACTAATAAAAAAGTTAGCGGTAATCTGAAGCCAGGAAGAGGAAAAGTCTTGATTGCACGTCTTACGGAAGGTCAAGAAATGAAAGTGAATCTCACTACTAACAAAAAAACTTTGTTCTCTATTTACAGTCCCACAGGTAAAGTAACTTTACTAGAAGATTCACGCGAGCGCACTTGGTCAGGAAAACTCCCAGAATCTGGTTTCTACGAATTCGTCGTAGTTTCCGATGACCCCGATCCACTTACTTATCAACTTGAACTTACCGTTGAGAAACTACCCACACTCAAACCTTTTACCACTAAGTCACCTTAAAGTTATCTGCCTGCATCTGCGGTTAAATTTTACACTAAAGATGCCATAGGACATCAAATAATATGTTTTTTTAACCCAGAAAACGCCGAATAAACGCAGATATTTTTGAATAATTTCTATCAAACCGCAACGATATTAATTCAACCTTTAACCATCCGTCACCTTTGGTAAAGAGGCTTTTCACGGGACATCGAAGTA